>CABYFY010000001.1 GCA_902518355.1 uncultured Bacteroidota bacterium
TTAATATTAAATAATACTAATAGCCTTACTTTTGTATTTATGAGAAAAAAATATAAAAAAAAAAGCAGTAGTAAATACTACAACGGTTATATAGATTTCTCAAATAAAAAAGATCCTATTATTCTGTGTGAAAAAATAAATCACACTATAAAACTAAAATACCCAATAATTAATTATTTACATAATGATTTTGTAGAGTTTGAAATATTAAGTAGAAAAAGAAAAGGATTTTATTTAGCTAATATTATAGGTTTAATTAAGCGGGATAAAAAAGAGTATGTTGGAATTATTCAAATAAATAAAAACTTTGCCTTCGCATTATTAGATGATAGAAAAGTACAAACTGATATTTTTATTCCGAGCACTAATATAAATAAGGCAGAAAATGGAGATAAAGTACTTGTTAAAATATTAGATTGGAAAAAACAAGATCTTTCTCCGATTGGAAAAATTGAAAAAGTTTTAGGAAAGCCAGGTGATCATGAAACGGAAATTGATTCTATATTAACGCAACATAATGTTAATATATCTTTCCCAAACGAAGTTATAGAGTTCACTAAAAATATAAGCGAGTTAATATCAGCTGAGGAAATAAAGAAAAGAAGAGATTTTAGAGACACCTTAACTTTTACTATTGATCCTGTAGATGCTAAAGATTTTGACGATGCTCTTTCATTTAAAAAAATAGATAAAGAAACTTTTGAAATAGGGATTCATATAGCAGACGTTTCACATTATGTAAAACCTGGAACTTTACTTGATAAGGAAGCTTATAACAGAGCAACTTCAATTTATTTAGTAGACAGAGTAATCCCAATGTTACCAGAAAAATTATCTAATAAAGTTTGTTCGTTGAGACCAAATGAAGAAAAATTAACTTTTTCGGTTTCTGTCAAAATTGATAACAAAGGAAACATAATAGAGTACTGGTTCGGAAGAACGATAATTAACAGTAATTATAGATTTTCATATCAGGAAGCTCAAGAAATTATAGATACAAAACAAAATATAATAAGTGAAAAAAATTCTTTAACTGGTAAACAATATAAAGTTGATGATCAAGTAGTAGACGCTGTTTTAATAATGGATAAAATAGCAAAAGAGGTAAGAAAAAAAAGAGAGTTAAAAGGATCTATAAATTTTAATAAAAAAGAGGTTTATTTTAAGTTAGATGAAAATAAAAATCCAACAGGCGTTCTATTAAAAGAATCAAAAGATGCAAATAAATTAATTGAAGAGTTTATGTTAATAGCAAATAAAAAAGTTGCTGAACTCTTCACAGAAATAAAAAAACAAAAGTATATATATAGAGTTCATGATTTACCTGATAATGAAAAGTTAAAATCATTAAAACACATTGTTAAAAGCTTTGGATATACTTTAGATTTAACAAGTTCAAAAGGAATATCTAAATCTTTAAATCAGCTACTTAATAATATTCGTGGAAAAGAAGAACAGAATTTGATTGAGTCTTTGGCTTTAAGAAGTATGAGCAAGGCAGAGTACTCAACAAATAATATTGGACATTACGGATTAGCTTTTGTAAACTATACACACTTTACCTCTCCAATTAGAAGGTATCCCGATGTACTTGTACACAGACTACTACAAGATATTCTTGAAAAAAAATATGGAAGACTGGATAAAAACCTACAGAAAAAAGCAGTCCATTGCTCTGAACAAGAAAACATTGCTGTTAAAGCAGAGAGAGAGTCAATAAAGTTTATGCAGATAAAATATATGCAAAATAAAATTGGAGAAAAATTTAACGGAATTATTTCAGGAGTTTCAGATTGGGGAATATATGTTGAATTAGAAGACAGTAAATGTGAAGGAATGGTTTATGTCAGAGACATAAAAGACGATAAATATTACTATAATAGTGAAGAAGCGTCACTGATAGGAAAGAAAAATAAAAACAAATATCAGCTCGGGGATCGTATTGCTGTTGAAGTAAAAAAAGCAGATTTAGTTAAAAAACATTTAGATTTTACAATTATTTAATAATTTTAAGATATGAAACAAATAGTTATAATTTTTTTACTTGGAACAGTTACATTTTTAGGACAGTCTAAGATTGATAGAGATTTAGGAGATTTTTCAAAAGTCGCGGTTTATGACGGAATAAATTTAGAGCTTGTTAAGTCTGAAGAAAACAAAGTAGAAATTACAGGTAAAAACACAAATTTCGTTGTTGTAAAAAATAAAAACGGAGATTTAAAAATCAGATTAAATTTGGAAAGAAGATTTTCAGGTGATAAAACAAAAGTTACCTTGTTTTATAAAACACTATATAATATAATCTCACACGAAGGATCTAATGTCTTTTCAAAAGATACAATAAAGCAGGCAGATTTAAATTTAAAGGCTAACACGGGGTCAACTGTGAATTTTATTGTTGCTCTAAATACTTTAAACACAACTACAGCAACAGGGTCAACAGTAAACCTTTCAGGTAATGCTGAATATCATGATTGTTCTACTTCAACGGGTGCTGAAATAGATGCAGAAAAACTTGTAACTACCGAAACTTATGCGACGTCTACAACAGGAGGTTTGATTGAGGTGTCAGCTACAAAAGAACTTGAAGCAAACAGCAAGTTGGGCGGCATAATAAACGTACATTATAAAACAGATAAAATAGTTGAGAGTATTTCTTTAGGAGGCATTGTGAATTATATTTATAACGAATAGTGGATTTCAGCATATTAACACCTATCACTTTAGGATTTTTTACTGCATTTATAATGGGTCCTGTTTTTTGGGTTTTATTAGAAACAAGTATTACAAAAGGATTTAAAGCAGCCGTAGCATTTGACCTAGGGGTTATGTTAGCAGACGTTTGTTTTATTGGTGTTTGTTATTTGGGAAGTTTTCAGCTTTTAGAGGATGATCAAAATAAGCAAGGTCTTTTTGTTTTAGGCGGAACAATACTACTATTATATGGTGTTTTTTCGTGGATTAATAGAAGTAAAAAAAGTAAGGATCAACCAGAAATTCAGGAATCTAAAGAAAATTATCTCGGATTGGCAGCAAAAGGATTTGCCATTAATATTCTAAACGTAGGAGTGTTTATTTTTTGGGGAGGGGTTACTATTGTTTCATCGCCTGCAAGCGGTAAATCATTCACAAATTTTGTTTTGTTTTTTTCAATAGTGCTTCTTTCATACTTTATTACCGACCTTTTAAAAATATCTGTTGCAAACAGGTTTAAATCTCTTTTAACAGGAAAAGGAATAGTAATAGTGAATTCTATAGTGTCTCTTATACTTATAGTTTCTGGAGTAGTTTTAATTTTAAAAGGAGTATAATGTTATTGTAATACAATATGTTAGATAATTTATTATATTTAAGACCCTAACTAAGAATATATTATTTAATGAAAAAAATACTTTTAACCCTTATATTGTTAGCTTTTGTTTTTAACTGTGAGAAACAACACCCACTACAAAAAGAACAACAAAGACTTATTGATTCTGAAATTACTGCATCAAACGTTTTTAAAGTTGTTAAGGACGGAGAGGTTTTATATGAAAACATTCAAAACTCTGGAAAGCTAGGTGACAAAGAAATTAACGAACAAACTATCTTTCCTATTTGGTCAATGTCAAAACCCATAACTACAGTTGCAATGATGATATTATACGATCAAGGAGGGTTCAACTTAGACGACAACTTATCAATGTACTTGCCTGAATTTGAAAACATGATGTGCAAAAATGAAGACCTTGTCGAACCATGTAAAAATAAAATTAAGATAGTAGACCTTTTAACCCATAGAGCAGGTTTTGGCTATTATACAGACGTTTACGGAGAAAACAGCTTTGCAGGACCACCTTCTCCGTTAAATAAATACATGAACACATATATTTACAGAGACCTAAATGAGTTTTCTTTGGCTGTCTCCAAACAAGTACTTGAGTTTGAGCCAGGTAAACACTATTTCTATGGCCTCAATCAGGATATACTAGGGAGAGTTATTGAAGTAATCACAGGAAAAAGCTTTTACGAATACTTAGTTGAGAACCTTTTTACGCCTCTGGAAATGAATGAAACAAAATTCCACCTAACGATTGAGGAAAGAGAAAGGTTTCAACCGCTTTTTATCAATAGAATAGCAAATTCACCAATGAACCCAAGCAACAACAGCTTAAAAGGTTTTACAAACCAGCTTGACCAACTTTCATACTCTGTTGACAATAAGGCTTATATGGGTTCTGGTGGCTTAGTCTCAACTATGGCAGACTATTCAAACTTCTGCCAAATGCTAGTTGACCGAGGAAACTTTAACGGCGCACAAATCATTTCCGAAAAAAGTTTTGACTTAATGCTACAAAAGCACACAGAACCATATCCAAATGAGGATGAACCTTATTTGTTTCCTGACATGCCGGGACATTATTTCGCGTTTAATTTTTCTGTTTTGGAAAATGAAGAGGTTGATTTAACAGGCGCACCAGCAGGTGTCTACGGGTGGTCAGGATACCACAACACACATTTTTGGGTAGATCCTGAAAATAAATTATACGGACTATTTATGTCAAGGTCAAGAGAATTTGATTTTGGAATCCCAATGGGGTTAAAAACAGTCTTCTATCAAACATTTAACAAATAAATTCAAATTATGAAAAAACTACTCTTATTAACTACAGTAATAACCCTTTCTTTCAGTTGTGCAAACAAAGCCACAATTGAATTTGACGATCCTAAATCACAAGCAGTGCTGGGATTATTTAAAGCCTATATGGCAAATGACATGCAGGCCATTGCAGACGTATACGCGGAAGAAGCATATGTTTTCTCTAACAGCTCTGACTCTATTGCTATTAAGGATAACCTTGCCATTGTTGCGTCACATCACGAGATGTTTGATAATATTGAGTGTGTTTGGGGAGACCAAGGCAGGTCAGCTTGGGTTGAAACAGTAACATACCCTGGTTTTGGCAAGGTGAGTAAAGCATGGTTTTTATGGAAGGGGATTGGAAAAGCAAGTGGAGACACTATTACAGTACCTACACACATTTCATATTTCTGGGGAAATAAAGACAAAATACAAAGATCGTTCTTACACAATGATACAAGCGCTATGGTAAAGGAAGTTGAACTTGCTCAGTCTATGGCAGCGGAGGAATAATAAGCCAAGAACTGAGGCGAAAAAAACCCCTGTAACTAGCAGGGGTTTTTTAGTGAGGCGCCTGGCGGATTCGAACCGCCGTACAAGGTTTTGCAGACCTCTGCCTAGCCACTCGGCCAAGGCGCCCTTTCATATGGTGAGCGCAAATGTAGGATAAATTTTTTATTTATCTCCGCTTATCTTTCTTCTTCCATTGTTACTGAAACAGCCTCAACATCTGCATTTATGGGAGGGTTTAACTTAGAAACTGTCACAGAAATTTTATTCAAAACATCAATTTCTTCAAATGACCTATCAATTATTCTTTTAACTACAGCTTCAAGCAGCTTAGACCTTGTCAACACCTCCATTTTCGCTATTCTGGCTAAATCAACATAATCTATGGTGTCTGAAATTTTGTCGTTAAAAGCATCATTTCCCACAAAACATTCTGCCTCAATATTTACAATATAATCGCTTCCTATTACCTTTTCTTCTTCCATGCATCCGTGAAAAGCATATATTTTCAGATTTTCAACTTTAACAGTAGCCCTCATTAATTATTCTTTTGATAACTTTGTAAACTTATTAAAAACAAACTATTGTGGAAAATAAACCGGAAAATTTTATAGAGCAAATTATTCAAGAAGATTTGTCTTCTGGTTTTGACTCAAAAGATTTGAGGTTTAGATTTCCTCCTGAACCAAACGGATACTTACACATAGGACATGCCAAAGCAATTGGTTTAAATTTTGGATTAGGGCAAAAATATAATGCCCCAGTTAATCTTAGATTCGACGACACAAACCCTGAGAAAGAAGAAGTTGAATATGTAAAAGCAATTAAAAATGATGTTTTATGGCTAGGGTTTAACTGGGACAAAGTCACTTATTCATCTGACAACTTTCAACAACTTTATGACTGGGCAACCTTACTAATAAAAAAAGGAAAGGCCTACGTAGACTCTCAAACCTCTGAGGAAATGGCGGAACAAAAAGGCACCCCCACCACTGTAGGTAAAAACAGCCCATACAGGGATAGGGGTGTTGAAGAAAACCTAAACATTTTTACCGAAATGAAAAATGGTGTACATAAAGAAGGGGTTCATGTTTTAAGAGCAAAGATTGACATGTCTCACCCAAACATGCTTATGAGAGACCCGATTATTTACAGGGTATTAAATAAGCCGCACCACAGAACTTCAACAGATTGGAAAATATATCCAATGTATGATTGGGCCCACGGACAATGCGATTACATTGAACAAGTTTCACATTCTTTGTGCTCTTTAGAATTTAAACCACACAGAGACTTATACGAGTGGTTTATAGAGTCAATAAAGCCTGAGACACAAAACATGTCTGTTTTACCAAAACAAAGAGAATTTGCAAGGTTGAATCTAAGCTATACAATAATGAGCAAAAGAAAACTTGCGGTTTTAGTAGAAAAAGAGTTGGTTGACGGTTGGGATGATCCACGAATGCCAACAATCTCAGGGCTAAGAAGAAGAGGCTACACACCGAAATCCATCAGAGAATTTATAAATAAGGTTGGAGTTGCAAAAAGAGAAAATGTAATTGATGTTTCTTTGCTTGAGTTTTGTGTTAGAGAAGACTTAAATAAAGAAGCAGACAGAAAAATGGTTGTTGTTGACCCTCTTAAGCTAACAATAACAAACTATCCAGAAGCTAAAACTGAAGAGCTTGAGTCAGAGGACAATCCTGAGAAAGACAGTATTAAAAAAAGAATAATGCCCTTCAATAAACACTTATATATTGAAAGAGAAGACTTCAAAGAAGAGGCCAATAGAAAGTTCTTTAGACTAACTACAGGCAAAGAGGTTAGACTCAAAAGCGCGTATATAATTAAAGGCACAGGTGTGATTAAAGATGCTACCGGGAATATAGTTGAAGTACTTTGTGAGTATGACCCAAAAAGTAAAAGTGGCTCTGGAACAGAGGAAAGCCTGAGGAAAGTAAAAGGAACCCTTCATTGGGTAACTCAAAAAGAAAGTATAAACATAATCGTTAACAGTTACGACAGGTTGTTTAAAGAAGAAGCGCCAGGATCAAATGAAAAAGGCAGCTTCCTTGACGACATAAACCCTGACTCATTAAAAGTTATTCATGCAAAAGCAGAGCCATCATTAAAAGATGTGGTTCCAGGAGACACATTTCAGTTCCAAAGAAAAGGATATTTCACAGTAGACAAAAAAAGTAAAGCCGACAATATTGTTTTTAACAAAACTGTCGGCCTTAGAGCCTCTTGGAAAAAGTAAGAGTTATTTAGACTCTTTTCCTTTTTGTTGCATTCTTGCTTTTTTCATTTCTTCTCCAATTTGATTACTGGCCGTAAAAGATGCAACCATGTTGTTTAGCATCTCAGATCCAGCTTGAGGAGAGTTAGGCATCAAAATTAAATTACTGTTTGCTTCAGCACCGACTGATTGAAGCGTGTCATAATGCTGAGTAACAACAATCAGTGCAGAAGCCTCTTGGGAGTTAATATCAACTCCGTTAAGCACTTTCACAGAATCTTCTAATCCTCTCGCAATTTCCCTTCTTTGATCTGCAATACCCTGACCTTGAAGCCTTTTGCTTTCCGCTTCAGCCTTAGCTTTCTCAACGATTAAAATCTTTTGTGCTTCTCCCTCAAATTGGGCAGCAACTTTTTCTCTTTCTGAGGCGTTAATTCTGTTCATTGATTCTTTAACCTGTGCGTCTGGATCAATATCAGTAACTAGTGTTTTAATTATTTGGAAGCCATACTCTGTCATAGCATCTTGAAGCTCAGATTTAACGGCAATTGCAATATCATCCTTTTTAAGGAATACATCATCAAGAATTAGTTTTGGAACCTCAGCACGCACTACATCAAAAATGAAGCTTGTGATTTGATCACCAGGGTTGTCTAGTTTGTAAAAAGCATCATAAACCTTTTCCTTAATTACCTTAAATTGTACGGAGACTTTTAGTTTTACAAAAACGTCGTCTTTTGTTTTAGTTTCAACCACAACATCAAGTTGTTGAATTCTTAAGCTGAGCCTTCCCGCCACAGTATCAACAATAGGAATTTTTAATTGAAGTCCAGATTGTCTAACACTTATAAATTTTCCAAATCTTTCAATAACCGCAGCAGATTGCTGCTTAACAATGAAAAACGTGAAGAAAAGAAGTAATAGCCCTATAGGCAGAATAATAGTATAAAATATCATTTTAAATAAATTTGGTTCGTAACATACAATATACAGAAAAGACAAGCTTTTGTAAAAAAATTTATTTTAAAATAATGTTAAATTCTGTTTTAAAATTTTCCGCACGACGACCAACGCTTTCAAACCCAATGAATGACACTATTTCTTGAACACCAACACCTGTCAGACTACCTGTTAAGATTACTCTTGTAGTCATCATTATTTGACCAGTCCCTATTCCAATTTCTTCGCCCCAAGATTTAAGACCTTCAACGAAACCCGTAGCACCTTCTCTTTTCTTACATTGATTAATTATTTCGAAAACTATTTTTTCGAGTCCGTCTTTAGATATCTTCTTTAAACTCTTTTCATCGTAGCCTGTTGGGTCAAAAAACAGATAACTTACTAATCCCCACAGATCAGAAACAGTATTGGCTCTTTCTTTTACAAGTGTTACGGCGTCTACCAACTTTTCTTTTACAATTTCACCGGCATTCTTATTTAGACTCTTAAGTAGCTCAGCCAGCTTAGTGCTGTCTGTTGTTTGGATATGCTTGTGGTTATACCATTTTAGTTTCTCAAAATCAAAATTTGCCGCAGATGAAACAACATTTTTCAATAAAAATAATTCCGTTAGCTTATCCAGGGTCAACACCTCTTGGCCTTCTTCAGGCGACCAGCCAAGCGTTGCCAAATAGTTAACTAATCCCTCTGGAAGGATGCCGGTCTCTCTAAAACCTTTTAGCTTTGTACCCCCACTCCAGTCGATTGGAAACACCGGAAACCCTCCTTTTTCACCACTCCTCTTGCTGAGCTTTCCTTTTCCGTTGGGGTTGAGGATTAAAGGTAGGTGAGCAAAAACAGGCTTTTCCCAGCCAAACGCTTCATACAAGAGAACGTGTAGCGCAAGAGAAGGCAACCACTCTTCTCCTCTAATTACATGGGTAATTTTCATTAAGTGATCATCAACAACATTTGCAAAATGATACGTAGGAGTTCCGTTAGCCTTAATTAATATTTTATCATCCAGTAAACTAGAGTCAATAATAGACTCCCCTCTTATTACATCAACGGTTTTAACCTTCTGGTTTTCAGGTGATAAAAATCTTATTACATGCTCTTCTCCTTTTTCAAGTAGCTTTTCCACAGATTCTTTGTCAAGCGATAGAGAATTTTTGAGAGACTTGCGGTTTTTCCAATTATACATAAAGGTCTCTCCCCTTTTCTCAGAATCTTCTCTACACAAACTAAGTTCTTCTTCTGAATCAAAGGCATAATAGGCGAGCCCAGAATCAACCAAGATCTTAATTTTTTCTTCATACAAATGATTTCTCTCGCTCTGCCTGTAAGGACCCAGCTTGCCGCTCGTTTTTGGGCCTTCGTCTGGAGTGATTTCACACCAATCTAGTGCGTCAACAATATATTGCTCAGCTCCTTGCACCTCTCTTTTTTTATCAGTGTCTTCAATTCTAAGAACAAAATCACCTCCTGAATTTTTGGCAAACAGATAGTTAAACAGAGCTGTTCGTAGACCACCTACATGAAGTGGACCTGTTGGGCTTGGTGCAAATCTTACTCGTATCACAATAGTGTAATGATTACTTTTGTCAAATATAAAACATTAATTCTTCAATTGATTGTGTAGTTTTGTTTCTATGATTGAGTTTACTTTTAATACAGATTTTATACTTGACAATAAAAAACAGATCTCAGAATGGCTTCTCTCTCTGGCTAACAATGAAGGTTTTAGTATCAAAAACCTTCATTATAGCTTTGTCTCAGCTGAGAAAATACAATCTATAAATAACCAGTTTCTCAATCACGATTACCCTACCGATGTTATTGCTTTTGATTATTGTCAAGATAAAGAGCTCTCCGGAGAGGTGTTTGTCAGTCAACAAATAGTCGAGCAAAATGCCATTAACTATTCACAAACTATTGAAAATGAGACACTTAGGGTGTTGTGTCACGCTCTCTTTCATCTCTGTGGCTATAAAGACAAGAGCAGTAAAGATTTAGCTGTTATGAGGTCGGCTGAGGACAAAGCTATAGCTGCTTTTCATTCCACTTATAAATAAATTATATTTGCACAAATGTTCCACGTGAAACAAGAATATGTTTAATCAAGAATATGACGTAATAGTAGTTGGTGGTGGGCATGCTGGCAGTGAGGCTGCAGCGGCCGCAGCTAACCTTGGTGCAAAAACACTATTGGTTACAATGAACCTCCAAACCATTGGTCAGATGTCCTGCAACCCAGCGATGGGTGGAATTGCGAAAGGTCAAATTGTTAGAGAGATTGATGCTATTGGTGGTTACAGTGGAATCGTAACCGACAAATCTTCAATTCAATTTAAAATGCTTAACTTGTCAAAAGGCCCAGCTATGTGGAGTCCAAGAGCCCAAAATGACAGGACTTTATTTGCTCAGTATTGGAGAGAAATGCTTGAGTCCACACCAAATCTTGATTTTTATCAAGAAATGGTTAAGAACCTTTGGATTGAAAAAAACAAGCTATGTGGAGTTGTTACAGGTTTAGGCCAAAAGATTAAAGGTAAAACAGTAGTTCTCACAAACGGAACATTTCTTAACGGCCTCATTCATGTGGGAGACAAAAATTTTGGTGGTGGTAGAGCCGGAGAAAATGCAGCAACAGGAATTACAGAGCAACTCGTTTCTCTTGGTTTCGAATCAGGAAGAATGAAAACAGGAACACCACCAAGAGTTGATGGAAGATCGCTTGATTATTCTAAAATGATTGAGCAACCAGGCGATGAAATCCCTCAAAAATTTTCATATTTAAGCTCATCACCCCCGTTAAAAGAACAATTATCATGTCATATGACTTATACGAGCCCTGAGGTTCATGATTTACTCAGAGAAGGATTTGACAGGTCTCCAATGTTTAACGGCAGAATAAAAAGTGTCGGCCCCCGTTATTGCCCTTCAATTGAAGATAAAATTCACAGGTTTTCAGAAAGAGAAAGACACCAATTGTTTGTTGAGCCCGAAGGCTGGAACACTGTAGAGGTTTATGTAAACGGTTTTTCAACTTCCTTACCAGAGGAAGTTCAGTTTTCCGCCTTACGTGCAGTTCCAGGCTTTGAAAATGTAAAGTTTTTTAGGCCAGGCTATGCTATCGAATATGACTATTTTCACCCTACCCAACTCAAGTATTCTTTAGAAACAAAGATTGTCGACAATCTTTTCTTCGCAGGTCAAATTAATGGAACCACGGGGTACGAGGAAGCTGGATCCCAAGGTTTAATGGCAGGGATAAATGCGGTTTTAAAAATCAAAGAAAAAAATCCTTTTGTACTTAAAAGAGATGAAGCATACATTGGCGTTTTGATTGATGATTTAATTACAAAAGGAACTGAAGAGCCTTACAGAATGTTTACATCAAGAGCAGAATATAGAATGCTTTTAAGGCAAGATAATGCTGATCAAAGACTTACAGAGGTTAGTCATTCATTAGGTTTGGCTAGTGATGAAAGGTTAGCCGCATGTGATCAAAAATATAAACAGTCCGCAGGCTTAATTCGTTTTTTAAAATCTCAAAGTATTTTACCAGCTGAAATTAACCCCATTCTTTCCTCTAAAGAATCAGCGTTAATTAAGCAGTCTGGCAAAGCTGACAAAATTTTGTCAAGGCCAAACATATATTTGTCAGACCTTAAAGAATGCGGTAGCGTTAATTCATATATTTCTACAAACCATCTTTCTGAAGAGGTACAGGATCAAGCAGAAATCCAAATAAAATACAGTGGCTACATCCAAAAAGAAAAAAATAACGCTGATAAATTAAACCGACTGGAGTCTGTAAAGATTCCTAAAGATTTTGATTACAAAAAACTTAAATCGATAAGCGCTGAAGCATTAGAAAAGTTAAATAAAATTAAACCTGAAACCATATCGCAAGCATCAAGAATTAGCGGCGTATCACCCAATGACATTTCTGTTCTTCTTGTTTATATGGGTCGCTAAATGTTTCACGTGGAACAAAAAGAAACATACATTGAAGTCGTTGATCATTTTCTCACAAAAGAAAAATTCAAAATTCAAAAAACCTCTGTTTCAGGCCTACTACAGACAATCCCTACACCCACCAAAGAAGACATAATTAAATATTATAAATCAGAAAGATATATTTCTCATAATTCTAGAAAAAAGGGGGTGTTTTTTTTCTTTTACAGATTTTTAAGGGCTATTAATTTTTATGCTAAACACCGGTTTTTATCAAGTAACAAAAACAATCGAAACGTATTGGACTTCGGTTCAGGGGAAGGCTATTTTCTAAACAAGCTTAAAAAAAGCGGAATAAAGGCGTGCGGAGTTGAATCGTCTGCTAAAACTTCTTTAACCACCGTTTATAAATCTATTTTTGCTGAACAATTGAACAGTCAAAAGTTCAGCCATATAACAGCATGGCATTCAATTGAGCATGTTCATGAGTTGGAAAAAACAATCTCTCGTATGTATGATTTGCTTGACGAAAAAGGAACCACAATTGTTGCTGTACCCAATTATTTATCTTTTGATGCCAGATACTATAAAGGATTTTGGGCCGCTTATGATGTGCCAAGACATTTGTGGCATTTCGATAAAAAATCATTAAAAGAGGTTTTTGAAAACAAAGGCTTTAAGCTCGTTAAATCCAGACCGATGATCTTAGATGCATATTACGTTTCTTTGCTTTCCGAATCATACAAAAAATCAACATTTAAAATCCTTAAGTCCATTTTTATAGGCACAATTTCAAACATATTGGCTCTTTTCACTAAAGAATATTCTTCAAATATTTTTGTTTTTAAAAAATTAAGATAAGTACCTAAGTCCTTTTTTGATCACAGAATAATCTATTTTTCCAGCCCCAAAAATTTCACCATCCCCCTGACACACTAAATCGCCGTTTTTAGCGCTTATTTTCACCTCGCTATCCGTAAGTGTAAAAACTTTACGTTCTTTAAAAATAGACCCATTAAAAAGATTAAAAAAATTTCGGATTATATCAAATTTGCTAAATTCTTGGGCAATTGTAATATTCAAAAGGCCGTCGTTGCCCTTAGGTTTTTTTATTAACTGCATCCCCCCGCCTGTATACTTACATATTCCTATCCCAAGCAAAAACACATTAGTGTTAATTTCAGTTTTTGAAGTTAGAATTCTCACAGCAATATTTTGAAACTTTAAGAAGTTCATAATTGCACAAACCAAATATGAAAGTTTGCCGAGCCACTTATACTTATCAATTTTAGTTAACATAAAAGAATCAAACCCTATCCCAGAGTATGTAATAAAATACCTTGTCTTATTTTCGTTAGCACTTCTTATCCTGGCAACTCCAATATCTTGAGTTTTTATCTTACCGTCTTTTAAGATCTCTAAGCACTCGTCAAGGTTTGAGGAAATATTTTTTGATTTTGCCCAGTCATTTCCTGTCCCAGTTGGAATCAACGAAAAGACCATTTTTTTAAGACTGATACTCTGCTGCATAACTATTCCCGCAACAACCTTTTGCACTGTCCCGTCTCCCCCGATGGCCAATATTTTATTGTAGCCATTTTTTGTAGCGCTTTTTACTAGATCAATTTCATCACCACTGTTAATTGTTAGATTGAAACTATATTTTATTTTTTCTGCTTTAAGCTTCTCTACTACTTTATCAATAACACTTATTGCTTTTCCAGAATTAGAGAACCTGTTCGCTATTATAAACCACACATTAGACATTCTCGGTTGGTTTTATATGAAGCAGTCTGGCAAGTTTTATAGAAATGTCAAGAAATATAATTTTAGGATTCCCGTTTCTTTCAATATCGGAAAACCCTTTTTGAATTTCTTTATAAAAATCTAAAATGTTTTCTTCATGAACGAACGGAGCAAATTTTTCAAGATCTAGCCCCGAGTTATAGCTGTCTTTTTTGTTTACAGCCCTGTAGCCATAAAGCATAGAATCTCTAATGACATTAGAACAATAGATTAAAAATGACTTTTGCTCCTCCCTCGTTTTTTTACTCACTTTTTCAGCAAAGTTAACCAGTTCATTAATTGCAGACTTCTTTCCTTTGACCTTAAAAGCTGCCCTTACCCACTCCAAAAAAAGAATTTCAAAATCAGCCTTAAGGTCTTGATTTTCAGCAGTTTGTGGTCTTATTGAAATTTTTTGACACCTAGATTTTATTGTGTCTAAAAGTTTATTTTCTTGCTCACAAACTAAAATGAAAATAGTCTTTGGAGGAGGTTCTTCAAGTAGCTTCAGAAGTTTGTTTGAGGCGCTAATATTCATTTTTTCCGCCATCCAAATCAAAAATATTTTTACTCCACCCTCGTATGATTTTAAGGAAGCAAGCTTTGTTATTTTTTCTGCCTCATCTTTATTAATCACAGCCTGTTTGTTCCCTAGACCAATTTTATCATACCAGTCTGTCAGCTTGATTTTTGTCTCTTTCAAAACAAGCTCTCTCCATTTTTCTATAAAATCTTTTGAGCTTGCTTTTGTCTTTACTTCACTTGTTGTATTTACTGGATAGAAGTAGTGAATATCTGGATTTGTTAAACTTTTTAGTTTTTGTAGAGCAGCTTGCTGTTCAGGTATTTCTAGACTTGAGTAGGGGCTCTTGATTATGAATTTAATTAGCTCAAACGATGAGCCAAGAACATCTGAATCAGCCTTGCCAACCATCAAGTATGTGTTGGCAACCCTGCCGCCATCAATTGCTTTTTTTGCTTTATTTAACTCAATTTGACCCATCCGATTAGATTAAAAACAAAGATAAAGAATTATATTTGCCACGTTATATATATATATGAAATCAATAAATCAAATTGACTTCTTAGAAAAAAAAGCCTTTGTAAGAGTAGATTTTAATGTTCCTTTTGACGATGCAGGTCGGATATCCGATAACTCTAGAATTGTTGCAGCACTTCCAACAATTAAGTATATTTTATCAAGTGGTGGCTCCTGTATACTAGCATCACACTTAGGGCGCCCAAAAGGTAAAACAAAAGATCTTTCACTTTCAAAGCTTGTCCCAGAGTTAGAAAAATTGCTCAGCACAAAAGTTTTATTTTCCGATGATTGTATTGGTGAAAAAACAGAAAGCCAATGCTCTCGCCTAAAGCCAGGAGAAGTCATATTATTGGAAAACTTGAGGTTTTATAAAGAAGAAACTAATGCTGATGAGAGCTTTGCTAAAAAACTATCTAATCTTGCAGAAATATATGTAAATGACGCCTATGGCACTACCCACAGAGAACACGCTTCAACATCAACAATGGCTAAATTCTTTGATTTAAAGAGCCCAGGGATTCTACTAGAAAATGAAATAGCAAGCCTCAAAAAATTAATGGATAATCCTAGTGGACCAGTAACAGCTATCATAGGTGGAGCCAAGGTTTCCTCAAAAATCCCTGTGATAGCAAATATGCTTGATGTTGTTGACAATCTTATTATTGGTGGTGGCATGGCTTATACGTTTATAAAAAATAATGGAGGCGCTATTGGTGACTCTATTTTTGAAAAAGACAAGCTCAACGATTGTAGTAAAATCATTTCTTTAGCAGAACAAAAAAATGTTAATGTCTTTTTACCAGAAGACGTCGTTGCGTCAAACGAGTTTTCTAACGAAGGTTTAAAAAAAGCCGTTAATATATACAACATTCCTAAGGGTTGGCAAGGATTAGATATTGGGCCTTTGACAATATCTAAATTCGAAAAGATTGTAACAGAAAGTAAGACTATATTATGGAACGGTCCAATGGGAGTTTTTGAAATGCCGTCTTTTGAACAAGGAACCTTGGCAATTGCAAAATCAGTTGCTAAAGCAACTAGTAATGGGGCTTTTTCATTAATAGGAGGTGGTGATTCGGTTGCCGCAATTAAAAAGTTTAATTTACAAGACGAAGTTAGTTTTATAAGCACAGGGGGAGGAGCAATGCTGGAAAGTCTAGAAGGCAAAATACTCCCCGGAATTAAAGTATTGAATTAAAAAAATGAAAACTAACCAATTCTTTCTGATAATATTTTCATTTTTCATTTGCTCTATCTATTCTCAAATTGATGAATCAAATTTTAATTCGGATACTATCAAAAACAGACTTGAGAGGCTTAACGCCAAAACCCCAATAGAGCTATATTTTACACCAAGCGTTGAAAAAACAATCAAGAGGTACTTGAATACTAGAGTAGAATTTTATAAAAAAAACATCGATAAATTAAATTATTATCTTCCTCTTTTCGAGGAGCAACTTCAAAATCAAAAAATACCCGTAGAAATTAAATATTTACCGATTATTGAATCGAGACTAGATCCCTCTGCGGTTTCGAAGGTTGGCGCTACAGGTTTGTGGCAGTTTATGTTTTATACGGCCCTTGAAAATGGTTTAACCATGAATAGTTATGTTGATGAACGAATGGATCCTTACAAGTCTACGGCAGCAGCAGCACTATTTCTAAACAAGCTTTACAAAATACATAATGACTGGAATCTTGTTTTGGCATCTTATAACGCAGGACCAAGAACAATATCTAGAGCCAAAAAAAAATCAGGCGGCTATACAAATTACTGGAACATGAGGCCTTTTCTTCCTTCTGAAACAGCAAACTACATCCCTTCATTTATTGCCACGATGTATATATTAGAGTACGGTAATGAACACGGCATAAATATTTATGAGAACAAAAAAACAACACGAAATACAGAAAAGATAACAATCAAAGAGAAAACAGCCTTTGAACACATTTCAGATTTCTTTGATTACTCAAGGGATTCAATCAACAGTCTTAATCCATCTTATATACACGGCATTGTTCCGGGTAACAACAAAAACGAGGTAAGCCTTCCAATCAAGCTGGTTGACAGGTTCGTTATGCAAGAAGAGGAGTTTTATGCCTTTGTAAAATCTGAATTTGATAAAAGAGAAAAGCCTTTACCGGACCTATATTCGATTGACTCAAAATTGGTTTACAAGGTAAAGTATGGAGAGTTTTTAGGAAAGATTGCCAGAAAATTTGGTGTTAAAGTTTCAGATATCAAACGATGGAACAATCTTAAAAACGATAATATTAGAGAAAATCAAAAGCTTATAATTTTTCCAAAAAGAATTCCCAAAACCTAAAAGAAATACTGCAAAAACTATTGGGTTAAATTATTGTAAATTGCAATTATGAAGAAAACTGAAATTATCCTCTTTCTTTTAATCACTGCTTTATCATGTTCTGGTAATCAGCAAAAACTATTACCCGCATCAAGCGGCAACATAAACAATATTTCTGTGGTTACAAACGATGAGTTATGGGAGGGTGCAGTTGGAGAAGTTATAAGAGAAAATTTTGGCAGACCAATTTATGGCCTACCTCAAATAGAACCAGTTTTTTCTCTAAGCCATATTCCAAGTAAAGTGTTTTCAGGATTTGCCACAAAATCAAGAACAATTTTAAAGATTGATGTTTCTGAAAACGAAGGGGTTTTCAACTTCAAAAACACATATGCTTCCCCCCAAAGAATAATTCAAATCACAGCAAACTCGCCTGACAAAATAATTGAAATTATTAATGAAAATTTAAATTCAATTTACTCTACAATGTACTTTAATGAGATTCAGGAAAAACAGCGTAGAATTTCTAAAAACCTAAATAAAACACAAACAATTAAAAACAATACAGGGGTGTCACTGAGATTTCCATCTGCCTACAGAGTTGCAAAAGCTGACACTAATTTTGTCTGGATTAGAAGGGATATTGAAACAGGATCGGTTAACCTTTTTATACAGAGACAAAGAAATCAAACCGAACAGTCGATTATTGAGAAAAGGGATTCAATATCTAAAATTTACATTCCTGGACCCGTTGAAAACACATATATGTCAACAGACTTAATATATACTCCTAATACTCAGCAGATTAACGTGGGAGGGAAGCAGGTGTTTGAAACTAGAGGGTTATGGGAAATTGAGGGTCAGTTTATGGCAGGCCCATTTTTAAATTTCCAGATAAAATTAGGTGATGATGATTTTATAATGCTAGACGGTTTTGTTTATTCACCAGGCTCAACAAAAAGAGAGTACATTTTTGAGCTGGAAGCTATAATGAGAAGCCTAAAAGACTAGTCTTCTTTTTTTTCTTCGTCTTCTTTACCTTCTTCTAAAGCTTTTTTAAACTCTTTAACACCTTGACCTGTTCCTTTAACAAGATTACCAAGTTTTTTTCCAAGGCCAACAGGTCCAAATACGATTAAGGCAACAACCACAATAACAACAATCTGAAATGGCCCGATTGTAAAAAGAGGCGTGATAAATAAATCCATTGCAAAAATTTTAAGCTAAGTTAATAATAATAGATGTAATTGTTGCTATATAGTCCAATTCTATTCAAGAGTAAGCTAATTTTAAGTATTTTTGAATACTGTGAAAAATAAAAAAGTAAATAAAGGATTTTTCAAAAAGCTCTTTAATGATTATAAAGTAGTTGTTTCAAGCGAAGATACTTTTGAGGAGAAGTTTGCTTTCAAAGCTAGTAAAATCAATGTTTTTGTATTAATGCTTGTGTATTCTGTAATTCTAATTTCATTTACCATAAGCGTTGTTTTTTTTACACAATTAAGAGAATTAGTGCCCGGTTATTCATCTTCTGATCTTTTAAGCAGAGCAATTTATCTAACACAAAAAACAGACTCATTAGAGCGTCAAATTGAACTTAACAATAAATTTTACAAATCTATTGAAGATGTTTTATCTGGAAAAACAGATGAGTTTATTGAACGTGATAATATTCCAATTGATAGTAGTTTAAATGATAAAAACCTTTTCTCAATTTCTCCAAACTCTGAGGACTCTATTCTTCGTAATTATGTTGACAGTCAAGACAAATTTAATTTAACAAAAAATGAACTTGTCATCGAAAATAAAATGTTTTTTTCTCCGATTAAAGGCGATATTACTCAGACTTTTAATTTTGAAGAAAATCATTTTGCTATAGATATCGCAGCAGACATAGGAACTCCGGTAAAGTCTATTCTTGATGGTAAAATTCTTTTTTCTGAGTGGTCAGTTGATACAGGTCATGTAATTATAGTTGACCATGGGGACAATATAGTTTCTGTATATAAGCATAACTCAAAATCATTAAAAGAACAAAATGATTTTGTGCAGGCCGGTGAAGTTATCGCATATTCAGGCAATCAAGGCAGCTTAAGTTCTGGTCCTCATTTGCATTTTGAGCTTTGGAAAAACGGAACTCCTATAGACCCAGAGCCCCTACTTAATTTTCAATAAAATGCTAAAAAAAGTAGCTATAAAAATCATGGCTAGGCTTACAAAAAGCCAGGTTGACAGGTGGGCGTCAAACCCTATTGAAACTCAGAAAAAGCAATTGAACTATCTAATCAAAAACGCATTGAATACATCATTTGGACAAGTGCATAGCTTCTCGAAAATAAAGAACTACGATGATTTCAAAAATCATATTCCAGTAAGAGATTATGAAGGCTTACGGGAATATTTTGAGCAGATAAAAGAAGGAAAGAAAAATGTATTGTGGCCTGGAAAACCTCTTTATCTTGCAGTCACTTCTGGAACAACCTCTGGCTCAAAATATATTCCAATAACTAAACAAAGTTTACCCAATCATCTTAACGGAGCTAAGATTGCCCTACTCATGTATGTTGCCGAAACGGGAAAAGTAGATTTTGTTAATGGTAAGTTTATTTTTATTCAAGGCAGCCCAGTATTAAGTAAAATTTCAGGTATTTTAACGGGAAGGCTTTCGGGAATTTCTGCACACCACATCCCTTTTTATATGAAAAAAAACATGCTTCCATCATGGAGTACAAACATTATAGAGGAATGGGAGAATAAAATTGAATGCATTGTTAAAGAAACAATAGAGGCAAATATGACAATTATTAGTGGAATTCCTTCATGGTTACAAATGTATTTTGAAAAAATAGTTGATAAAACAAATAAGAAAGTTTCAGAGACTTTCCCAAACTTTAATCTTTTAGTTTATGGAGGAGTAAACTTCGATCCCTATAAAAATAAATTTAAAGAATTGATCGGCAAAGACATCGACAGTATTGAATTATTCCCCGCTAGTGAGGGTTTTTTTGCTTTTCAAGACAGTCAAGAAAAAAAAGATTTATTGTTGATCCTAAATGCAGGAATTTTTTATGAGTTTATTGATGTCGAGGATTTTCGAAACAACAAAATGCAAAGAATCCCTTTATGGGGAGTAAAAAAGGATAAAAATTATGTAATGATTATTTCTAGCTCCGCAGGCTTATGGGGGTATAACACGGGGGATACTGTAAGATTTACAAGCTTAAGCCCTTACAAAATTGATGTTACTGGAAGAATCAAGCAAAGCCTATCTGCTTTTGGAGAACATGTAATAGTTAAAGAAGTCGAGCAGGCGATAGGGAATGCAATATCCAAAACAGGTTTTTTAGTTAAAGAATTTACTGTCGCTCCCAGATTTAAATCAAAGACATCATCGGCAAGCCATGAATGGTTTATCGAGTTTGATGTAATACAGGCTGACACTAAACAATTTGCTAATGAGATTGATAAAGAATTACAAAGACAAAATAAATATTACAAAGATTTAATTGTTGGTAAAATTATTCAAAAACCAATAATAAGAAATGTTGTTAAGGACGGATTTAAAAAATACATGGATAGTATCGGAAAACTAGGAGGTCAAAACAAAATTCCAAAAATAGCAAACGATAGAAAGATAGCAAGCCAATTAAAAAACCTAAACCTTATTAAAAAAACCTCAAAATAATTTATAAAAAAAATCGTTTAATTAATTCAAAGCTAACAAATGAAAAATAATTTTAAAGAAACCGAAGAGTTAGACATTATAGTTCTAATCGAGAAAATAAAGTTGATGCTTTTAAGTATCCTTCTTCAAATATTCAGAAGATCCAAAAATTTTTTATCAGAATGGAAGCGGCTATTAGCTGTAATACTTGTAGGAGTTTTACTTGGATACTTTCTAACCGACAATGATAAACCATCATCAAAGGAAGCTACTGTATTGGTGAAGATAAATTTTGACGCAGGAAATTATGTCTATGACACAGTTGATCTTATAAATCTTAAAATTTCAAGTGAAGACACTGATTTTTTTACCCAAGAAATAAAATTAAATGAAGACGAAACAATAGACGAGGTTTCTATATCTCCAGTAATAGATATAAAGGATATTATGGCTAAAGATATTCAAGCTAATGAAATAAGAGCGCTCTTTGAAAACCTTGAATATGAAGATGGGTTTTCAGTAACTGAGGGCTTTAAATCAGATTATGACTACCATTTTATCAAAGTAAATGTTTCAAACAATTCATCAATTGAAACTATAAATAAAGTCATAGATTATTTTAACAACAATCCATTATTTGCTGAACTTAAAGAAAGAAATCTCCAAAGAATTTCAAGTATTATTTCAGACAACGAACAAACAATTAAACAAATTGACAGACTTCTCGACTACTATACAACCGAAACTTCTGCCAATAATTCTCAGTTATATATTGACAATAAAAATTTGAGCCCTAATGAACTTATTAAAACAAAAATCACTCTTCAAAGCGAAAACCAAGAGTTAAAGAGAGAAAGTCTAACTTCAAAGCAAACAGTCATAACAATTAATGAATCAAATGTGTTAATTGAAAATAATTCACTTGCCTCAAATAAAATGGTGTATTACCCATTTTTATTTTTACTTATTTACTTTATTGTTTCTGTTTTAATTGGACTTTACTCCTATCTTGATAAATTAGATAGAGCTAGCTAAGATGTCAATAAAAGACCTTACACAAAAGAGTTTTTCGGTTCTAATAATCAGGTCTTTTGGTGTGCTGCTTTTATTTGGGCTTACCATGTTCCTAACAAACTTTTATTCTCCCGAAAATGTTGGTCGCTACGACTTTGTAAGATCTACAATAATGGTATTAGGAGGGCTTACTCTGATGGGAACAAACCAGTCAATTATTTATTATTCAGGACTTTTAAAAGCTAGAAAAAGTATAGAGTCAATTAGGATAATATATTTTAAGATGCTAAGAATAATTTTTCTCTTAAGCCTTATTGTTTTAAGTCTTTTCATTGTTCTTTTTAACGAGTCAATTATAAATGAAGTTTTTAAAAGTTCTGATTCCTTTTCACTAATGCAAAAATCTATATTAGCATTATTTTTCTTCTCCCTTACAATGTTAAATATTGACACAATTAGGTCATTGAATAAAACTATACTATCTGAGATGTATAGAAGTTTATTCAGATATTTACCGGTCTTAGTATTTGCAATTATTTTATTACTTACTAATAATGAGCATTTGTTAGTTGAAGTATATTTATCAGGTTTTTTATTATTGTCATTTTTATCAAGCTTTCGGGTTTACAAGCTATTTAATGCCCTTGAAAAGCCCAATAAAAATTTAGAAATATTTAGTACGATAGAGATTTTTAAAACATCCTTTCCTATGGCTCTTAGTGCAATCGCATATTTTATAATGCAAAGCATAGATATTATTATTTTATCAATTTATGAGGGGTTTGATCAAATTGCGTACTATTCTGTTTCTGTGAAACTAGCAATGGTAACTACACTTGCATTAATGTCTGTCAACATTGTAATTGCACCAAGAATTGCTGAAATATATGAGAAGAAAGAATTTCAAAGCTTACAACAACTTATCAAACATTCAACAAGGATTATTTTTTTGATAAGTATTTGTGTATTAAGCATTCTCTTTTTCTTTTCTGAAGAAATATTACAATTATTCGGAGAAGGGTATGTTTTTGCAAAAAATGCTTTGATTTTTCTATTAGCAGCCCAGTTTTTTAATTCCGTGTCAGGGCCAGGAGCCATATATCTAAATATGACAGGTCGTCAAAAAACTTTAAATAAAATATTGATTACTGGACTAGCCATTAATATAGCATTAAACTTTTATCTGATCCCAACTCACGGAATTAATGGCGCAGCAATGGCTACTTTGATTAGTCTTATTATATGGAATTCAATTACAACTTTACTTATATTTTCGAAGGATAAAATCAGGATATTTCTGAATTAATATGAAAAAACCAAATTTCATTATAGCAGGATTTCCAAAGTGTGGCACCACCTCGCTTCATCATTATTTAGGTGAACATCCTGAGATTTATATGCCCGCTCAAAAAGAGCTACATTTTTTCACCTGTGATATTCTCTCCAAACTTAATAAGGGGCCTAAGGATATTATTGTAAAAAAAACACAAATTAATAGTTCAGAAAAGTATTTGAATTTCTATAAGAGCATAAGAAATGAGATTGCAATTGGAGATGCCTCACCTTCATATATTAATTATCCAAGTCAATTTAAAAAAATTAAAGAGTATTTAAATGACCCCAAGGTTATAGTAATTTTAAGAGATCCGATTGATCGAGCATATTCTAACTATTTACATTTGAAAAGAGAGCATAGGGAAACCCTCACTTTCGAAGAAGCCATTTTCAAGGAAGATGAAAGAAAAACAAATAAATATTCAGATTTCTGGTATTATAAATTTAATTCGACTTATTATGATAAAATAATTAAGGTTAAAGAAACCTTTAGTAACGTGTTAATTTTAACCAGTGAGGAACTCAGCAATAACGGAGATGCTACATTGAAAAAAGTGTATAAATTTTTAGAGGTTAACGACACCTTTAAGTTGAAGAGAAAATTTAATAACTTTAATAAAGGAGGACATTTCAAAGAAAATATTTTCACTAAAATAATTTTTCAACCATCAACGTTAAAAAACACAATTAAAAAGTTTATTAAGCCTACGCCTTTTTTAAAAATTATAATATCCAAAATAGCCAATATTTTTAGTAAAAAGCCAAAAAAAATAGATGCAGAATCGTTAAAATATTTAAAAAAATATTTCAAAAAAGAAGTTGAAAAGCTTGAAACATTAAATATTGATACTTCTAAATGGAGAGACTATTAACAATGAGATTAATAACAATCAAAAATATAATCATACCCACATTGCTGCTTGGAATATTTTTTATTCCGTTTAATTCATGGTCCGGTATTGGTTTTTTAGGCGAATATTATAGAGACTCCTGTTTCTTGTTTTTCTCTTTTGCTTTTGTTCTGGTACTTTTCAAAAGAAGAATCAACATCCCTATAAAAAATTTAATTTTTCAATTTTTAATTCTCTTTATACTCTGGTCTATTTTAGCAACTTTGTTTAACGCTCACAATATAGCTGATTATTACTTTAAACAAACTTCAGGATTGTCAAGATTTATAAACCAATTTGGCTCGCTCATTATTGCATCAATTATAATCCCGTTAACTTTTTATAACGGTTTTAAGTGGATTAACATTAACAAGACTTTTAGGTTGATCAGAAGAGTAGTTTTAGCGTCTTTAATTATTGTATTAATGTATTCAATAATTGAGATTTTAATAGTGAAGTTTGATATGGTCAATTTAAAAAAACCAATATTAAATCTCTTTGACTATTTTCCGTTCACGGAAGCAAAAACTGACATGAGACTCAGAAGAATTTCATCAGTAACTTTTGAACCCCCAGCTCTGGGCACTTATTTATTATCAATTGCAGGTTGGATGTTTAGCTATATTTTCACTGAGAAGAAAAATTTTAAATATCTTCCTATAGTAATTGTTTTGTTTTTAGGTTTTATGTCCGGATCCAGGGCTGCATTTTTTGCAATAATAATTCAATTTATTATTGCATCAATAATCTTCTTAAAAAACAAAAAATTAACTAGAAACATTTACAGAATAATCATTGGATTTTCTACAGCTTCAATTTTAACCATTACTTATTTCAGTGAACCAATCTATAATTATATAAAAAAGGAGATAAACTCCTTCAAGTTAGATGATTCAACACATTCCCTTTCTAACAAATCTAGATTTGGAATTCAGCAAGCCATGTTTTATGTATTTCTAGAAAACCCAATTTCAGGAACCGGATATGGCCTTCAAGCATTTGAATCAAGAAAAAAATATCCTACATGGGCTAAGAAAAATAATTGGGAATTTAGACTAAAATATTTAAACCAAAATGACAAAAGATTTCCTCCGGGATATAATATGTACTTAAGAATATTAAGTGAAACAGGGTTGGTCGGCTTTTTGTTTTTTGGATTAATGTTATTACAGATTTTTTTATGGTGTTTTAATAATTTGAAATCTGAAAATTCAATAATCGCTTTTATTATATTGATATCTATGATAGGGTTTTCACTCAATTGGCTTAAAATGGACTCATTTAGAATTTATTTTTTCTGGCTTTGTCTAGCTTTAATCTGGGTTGTTGAACAAAGAAAAATATCACAAAATGGATAAAAAAATAATAATTACCATTCCCCATTATAATAATCCAGCGGGATTAATTAATACTATATCATCAATTAATGATCCAATTAAAATCGACATAGTTATTACAGATGATGGAAGTGAAATTAAGCTTGATGAGCACCAAGTTAGATCGAAATATAACAACAAAGGAAACATACACTTTATATACTTAGACAAAAATTACGGAGTTGGTATTGCAGCTAATAAGTGTTTAGAATATGTTAAAAATAAGAGTTACAAATATGTAGCTAGACTTGATGCTGGAGATATTAGCTACAAAAACAAATTTTCAAAACAGATTGAGTTTTTAGAAAAAAACAATCAAATTATGCTAGTCGGCACATGGGCGAGAGTGTTAGATAATGAAGGGAATTTATTGTTTTATATAAAACATCCAACTGATCATAACAATATTAAAAGAAAGATGTATTTAAACAGTATGTTTGTAAACCCAACAGTGTTATTTAAAACTTCAATCCTAGAAACTGTTTCTGAGTATCCTATAGAATATAAAGATGCAGCTCAAGACTATGCTTTTTTTTTCAAAGTAATTAAGCATTTTAAATGTGCAAATATTCCTGAGGTTTTGCTTGATTATATTATTGATAAAAATTCTATTTCAACCAAAAAAAGAAAACTTCAAGTAAAGAATAGAATTAAAATTATAGCTGAAAACTTTAAGCTTGGTATTTATCCAATTTATGGATTACTTAGGAGTCTTGTGCTATATTTCTTCTCAAGAAGCTCAACAACTATTATTAAAAAGCGATTAAATTAATATGAATAACAAACTAGAAAAAACATATAATTATATAGGCTTTTTAATATGCCTTTCAATTCCATTTATGACATATGCAAAGGCTTTTGTGAATATATGTATGATTTGCTTGTTTCTAATTCTTGTTGTTTTACTAAATACGCAAAAAGCTTTAGAAATTATAAAGAACAATTTTTTTAAAACATTTTTGATATTTTTATTATTTGTAACCCTATTTACAGTTTTTAATTCTTCATTCTTTCTTGATTTTTCTGAAACGAGAAAAATAGCGCAAATTGCTCTTTTATTTATCTTATTTTCATTCGTTAATGATAAGCGCTTTTTGATTTATGGATTTATTTTAGGGGTCTTTATTAGCAGTCTCATAACAGGAATAAATATTATCAATTATTATTTAAATTCTTTTGAGCTATTGATATCAAAATCATCGATTGAAGATCTATTTATTACACAGAGGTTGTACCTTGGGTTTTTCATAGTAATTTCAGCTATATTACTTTTTAACATTTATCAAACTAGCATAAATAATGTTCAAAAATATTCAAGTCTTTTGCTGATTATATACTTTTTATTTGTGTTGTTTCTAATTTCATCTAGAAGCGCCTTGTTAATTGCAGTTGTAGTTTTTTTAACTACTATTATTCATGAACTCAAACCTCAACATAGCTTTCTGTTAGTTGTAGGAGCTGTTTTAATTTTTTCTTCAATTATTTATACAAACAAAAATTTATCAAATAGATTCTTATATTCTGAAGATTCGATTAGATCTTCTTTTATTGACAAGATAAAAACGCATGAGCCTAGATATGATATATGGAAGTTTTCGGGCCAAATATTTAAAGAGGAAAAACCGTATTTTTTTGGAATTGGTACATTCAAAACACAGGAATTATTGGTCTCCAAATATCAGCTAATGCCAATTGAAAAAAGAAAGAATTGGTTTATAGAAAGGAATTTTAATACGCACAATCAGTATATTGACATTACCATTTCATACGGAATTATTGGTCTTTTAATTTTTTTAGTTTTCGTTAAGGAAACAGTCAAGTTTTCGTTAAAGAACATACATTCTTTGAATTTAGTTCTTAGTCTACTTTTATTTTTACTTGTCGAAAATATATTTCACAGGCAACTCGGTTCTTTCATTTTTGCTCTAACTTTAGTTTTGGCTTTATTTTTAATCAAATCGAAAAATGAAAAAAATATTAATTGTTGATTGGCTAGACAAGTATGGTGGTGCAGAAAGAGTTTTAACTGTTTTAAACAAACAGTTTGACTTTGATAAATGCTTCACTTTAATTAATATAATGTCTAGCAACGATCTCGATAGAGTTTTTAATGATAAAAAAATCAAGATTGTAGAATCCAATTTAAGGCTGGTTAGATCAGGTTTTAGGTATTTGTTTTTTTTATTCCCTTTTTTCATTTCTAGATTTAAGTCGGATGACACTAATGCCCTCATAATCTCGTCTTCTTTTTCTGTTGCTAAAGGTTTTAAAAAGCAGAGCAATCAAACACATATTTGTTACTATCAGGCAAGAAATCAAAGGTATATTTGGGATAAAGAAAACATATATTTTTCATGGTGGCAAAAAATCCTATTAGCTCCACTATTATATTTATTGCGTAAAATTGATGTTAAACATTCAGGAAGACCAGATTATATTATTGCAAATTCTTTGTTTGTAAAAGATTGGATTAAAAAAAACTACAACATAGAATCATCTGTTATATACCCGCCTGTTGACACAAAACTTTTTAAATTTCAAAAAAACAAACAAGATTACTTTATTACTACAGCTAGATTAGAACCATATAAACGGGTTGACTTACTGGTTAAGGCATTTAATAAGACCGGAGATATATTATATGTGGTTGGCGATGGTTCCATGAAAAAAAGATTGAGGAAAACTGCAAAGCAAAACATTAAGTTTTTTGATTTTCTTGAGCCTAAAGAGGTTATGGAGTTGGTGAGTAAAGCAAAAGCTTTTGTTCATGCAGGAATAGAGGATTTTGGTATCGCACCGGTTGAGGCTCAATCATGTGGCACACCTGTCATTGCCTATAATTTAGGTGGACTTTCGGAAACAGTAATTGATGGAAAAACAGGAATACTTTTTAATTTTCAAACAACAGATGCAATTTTAGACGCATTAAAACGTTTTAAAAAAACTAAATTTAATCTGAGAAAAATAAGTGAACATGCAGAGCAGTTCTCTGAAGAAAGGTTCGCCCAAAACTTTCAGAATTTCATTGACTTGAAAATAAAACAATAAAATTACCTTATGGTAAAAAAGTACGCAGGGAGATATTCAAAATATTTAAGGCCAATTTCTATTTTTTTTGATTTATTAGTGCTGAATTCTTTTGTCTATTTATACTTAGGTAAGGAGTTGATTCAACCTGTTATAATTGCTGTATTTTCTTTTCTTTGGATCATTTCAGCGTTAATAACTAAGTTTTACGAAGTCTACAGGTTTACAAAATTTATAAAAATTGTCTCATATGTTTTCTACCAACTATTACTGTTTTCAATTTTTGTATTTGCATTTTTTGGTGTGGCAGAAACTCTAAACCCTGGCTTGTCAAAAACCTTAATTTTTCTATTATATACTTTTCTCCTCGTATCCCTGTTTAAGTTTACCCTTTTTTATGGATTACAAAGTTATAGGCTGGGTTTTGGCGGCAACTTTAGAAAGACGATAATTATTGGCAATGATGAATCTGTTGAGGAGCTAAAAGAATTTTTTATCACCCAAAAGGAGCTAGGTTATGAAAACAGAAAGACCTTTAGTTTCAAATCCCCTTCTGATTTAGATTTGCAAGAATGCTTTGATTTTATTCTATCAAGGAATATTGATGAAGTTTATTGCTCTGCAAATGAACTTGAGGAAAATCAATTAAATCTTTTAATTGAATTCTGTGAAAATAATTTTAAAATCCTAAAATTTATTTCTAAAAGAGGAGGCTTACTTTCCAAAAAATTAAAAACTGACACATACGGGCTTTCAACAGTTCAGTCTTTAAGACAAATGCCTCTTTCAAATGATTACAACACCCTTGTAAAAAGATTTTTTGATATAGTTTTTTCATTATTTATTATTATGTTTTTTCTTTCATGGATTACTCCGATAATAGCTTTATTGATAAAAATTGAAAGCAGTGGCCCAGTCTTTTTTAAACAAACTAGAAACGGAATTAAGTATAAAGAGTTTACGTGTTATAAGTTTAGATCAATGGTTGAAAATATTGACGCTGATATTCAACAGGCAACTAAAAACGATAAAAGAGTGACTAAGATTGGTAAGATTCTCAGGAAGACCAGCTTAGACGAACTACCACAATTTTACAATGTATTAATTGGGAATATGTCAGTTGTAGGTCCAAGACCCCACATGATAAAAGAAAACGAAAGGTACTCAAAATCAGTAAACAAGTTTATGGTACGTCATTTTGTTAAACCAGGAATTACTGGATTAGCACAAGTGAAGGGATTTAGAGGTGAAATTGAAATAAATGAGGATATAATTAATAGAGTTAAGTTCGATATTTATTATTTAGAAAACTGGTCTTTAATCTTGGATTTAAATATTGTATTTTTGACTGCAATAAATTTTTTAACCGGCCATAAAAAGGCATACTAAATTTTAGTTCACAATGAATATAATGATATTAGGCTCAGGTGGAAGAGAGCATGCTTTTGCGTATAAAATTAAGCAAAGCACGCTGTGTAAAAATTTATACGTAGCCCCAGGAAACTCGGGTACAAGTGAGATAGCGACTAATCTTGAAATTCAGGTTAATCAATTTGAGCTTATTGCAGACGCGATTCAAAAATATATTATTTCGATGGTCATTGTTGGGCCTGAAGTACCATTAGTTAATGGCCTAAATGATTACATAAAAAGTCACAAAAAATTAAGTAATGTAATAGTAATTGGACCAAACCAACACGCATCTCAGCTTGAAGGAAGTAAAGATTTTGCTAAAGATTTTTTAAATCGTCATAATATTCCAACAGCTGCACACAAAACATTTACGGCCCAAACAATTGATGATGCATTTTTATATATTGATTCAATGCCTGCGCCATATGTTTTAAAGGCTGATGGTCTTGCAGCTGGTAAGGGTGTGCTAATTATTGATGATCCTAATGAAGCCAAAAATGAGCTGAATGAAATGTTGACAAAATCCAAATTTGGAGACGCTGGAAATAGTGTAGTTATAGAGGAATTCCTTGACGGAATTGAATTAAGTTGTTTCGCTTTAACAGATGGAAAAGATTATAAATTATTGCCAAGTGCAAAAGATTATAAAAGAATCGGAGAAGGCGATACAGGGCTTAATACTGGCGGAATGGGCGCAGTTTCTCCCCCCACATTTTTAACACAAGACTTTTTTAATAAGATTGAAAAAAAAGTAATTAAGCCTACTATTGACGGACTTAAAAATGATAATATAGATTATCAAGGGTTTTTATTTTTTGGACTAATTAAAGTTAAAGAGGAGCCATATGTAATCGAGTACAACGTTAGAATGGGAGATCCAGAATCTGAAGTTGTTTTGCCTAGAATAAAATCTGACTTTTTAGAGCTTTTATTATCGGTAAGCAACGGTGAATTATCCAACCATCAAGTTGAAATTGATAGTCAACAAGCTGCCACAGTTTTTTTGGTTTCAGGAGGCTACCCTGAAAAATATGAAAAAGGCAAGGAAATTTTTGGACTGGATATAAAATCAGACTCTATATTATTTCATGCTGGAGCGAAATCCGAAAATGGAAAAATAAAGACAAATGGTGGTAGAGTCATCGCTATTACTTCAATGGCAGATTCTGTAAAAGATGCCCTAGAGAAATCTTACGAAACGATTAAGAGTATAAAATTTGAAAAGATGAATTATAGAAAAGATATAGGCTTCGATTTATAAAAAATCATGAGCTGTTATTGTCATATCTTCTTCATTATTGTCATCAAATTTCTTCAGTTGAATCATCCAATAACAAAATGCAGCAGTTCCTATTGTCATAAAAATCCAAACCATGAAATTTGACAACCACCAGTTGTAGTCCCCAACTTCTCTTAATATATCAAAAGGGATAAAAAAATAGTTAACAAAAAGATTTTCAATAGCGTAAAATATCTCTTTCATTATGAATCATAATTATTTACTTTGCAAATATACAAATCTTTAAATGATAATCAGAGTTTTTAAATTCACAAAATTACCTCAAGTAATAGCAGCAATAATTATTTCAATTCTAATAATGCTCGCTTTTAAAAACATAGATAATTTAGTCGCTGAAATATATTCTCTTTCTCTCTTAGTAGCAATTTTTTTTCTATCTCTTTTTATAATTTCCAAAAACTCAATTTTAAAAAATAACCAATATATTTCATTAGGTCTTATTATCTTTTGTGGCGTTTATTTTAAAATGCCATCAGAAATAAATATTACAGCTTCTTATTTGTTTCTCTTGTTATCTATCAGAAAAATTTATAGTTTAAAATCAAAAAAAAATCAAAATAAAAAATTGTTTGATATTGGATTTTGGTATTTGATCTCGATTATTTTTAATCCTGTTAATCTATTTTTTATCTTTACGATTTTGACGGGTATATTTATTTTTTATAAAATCAGCCCTGTAGTAGTATTAAAAATAGTTGCAGGAATGCTAGGCGCCACGCTGATTGCTCTTTTCTATTTTGATTTAACAGAAAATATCCAATTAACTCAAGATTACTTTATCGATATTATTGATCAAATTTGGATTGCATATAGCGCTAATGATACATTTCTAAATCAGAATCTTGACTATTGGTTGTTTGCATCAATTAGCCTTTTAATATTCTTATATTATTCATTTAGATTTTTTGGAAATAATCTTGGGGAACGAATAAAAAACCTATTTCTTATTACTTTTTTTATTAATTCCATTCTCCTATCTTTTGTAATTAATGAATATTCTATTTTCTTATTTTTTCCATTTCTGGTAACTTTGGTAAAAATAATTTCTGAATTAAAGGATAATTTGTTTTTTGAAACAGTTGTTTTAATAGCAATAATACTAAACTCTTATCCTTATAATTTTTTAACAAACTAAAGAATGAAAGTAGAAGTCTCAAATGGTGAATTGCTAGATAAGCTATCAATTTTAGAATTGAAGTTGAAAAATATTAAAGACGATAAAAAATTAATAAATATTAAAAATGAGCATGGCGGTCTAAGCCCACTTTGTAATAATTTGTTTAATAATTATGGCAATGAGCTGAGAAGTCTTTATGCTAAGCTTTCTGAAATAAATGCTGAATTATGGAAAATTGAAGATGATATAAGAGAGTGTGAAAGAAATAAAGATTTTGGAGACGAATTTGTTCGATTGGCAAGGGCTGTGTATTTCACAAACGATAAAAGAAGTGATGTAAAAAAATCTATTAATTTACTAACTGAATCAGGTTTTGTTGAAGAAAAGTCATACGAGGATTACAAATAATTAAATTTAAACTTGACCAAACACTTACTAATAATTAGATTGTCAGCATTTGGAGATGTCGCTATGACAGTCCCTGTTATTAGCATTTTGAGAAGTACTCACCCTGAAATTAAAATAACGTTATTAACTACAAAGTTTTTTTCAACACTGTATAATCAAATACCAGAAATTAACTTTTTATATTTTGAACCTAAACATAAAACTTTACAAGGGTTATTTGGTCTCTCCAGAAAAATAAATAAAATAAATCCGGATTTTATAATTGATTTACATGATGTATTGAGAACCAAGATTCTAAGACTTTTTTTAATTAACAAATTCGGTCATACAGCTGTTGTAAACAAAGGAAGAAAAGAAAAAAAATTATTAATCCGAGGAATTAAATCAGAGCCTTTAAAATCAATGCATCGTAGATACGCAGAGACATTCGAAGCGTTAAACATCAAAATTAATATAGATGATTTTTCTTATTACAAGAAAATCAAAATCACTAATCACAATTATGCCTTTTCTTCTAAAGATAAATTAATAGGGATTGCCCCCTTTGCCAAACATCAGTGCAAGGAATATTCATTAAATAGTATTATTAATTTTATTGACTCTTTGGATAAAAGCTGGCAAATATTAATTTTTGGTGCGCCTGGAATTGAAGAGCAGAAAATAATAAAACTTTGCAACAATAAAAGTAATAGACACGTCATTTCTTCTAATTATAATTTAGAACAACAGATGGCTATTATGTCAAATCTTGATGCTATGATTTCAATGGATTCGGCCAACGGGCATATCGCTTCATTATTTGGAATAGATGTAATCACTATTTGGGGAGCAACTCATCCAAATTCTGGGTATGGACCTTTAAATCAGCCAAAAGAAAATTCGATAGTTCCAGATTTGAATAAATATCCTGATTTACCAGTTACAATTTATGGATCTGATTGCCCTGCCGACTATGAGGAGGCTATTAATAGCATAAAGTGCGAAAGAATTTTAGAGAGGCTTGATAAAATTATTTAAATATCATCAGCGTCAACATAAATGTTTTCCGATGTGGGAAATGCTTGGCAAGTAATTATTAATCCCTCTTCGATTTCGCTATCTGTTAATATATAATTTTGCTCTAGCTCAACAGTTCCAGATTTCAATTTTCCAATACAAGTAGCACAAGCCCCACCCCTGCATGAATAAGGAGCATCAATATCATTTTCAATAGCTGAATCCAGTATTGTTTTATTCATCTCACCATCGATAGTTGTTTCAACTCCATCAACCTTAAAAGTAATTTTTACAGACCCCATTTTTATGTTTATTTACGAATTTAAATATTTTCAATTTCATAATAAAAAGATGACTATTTTTGTCAAAAGCACAATATCATTATTTATATTCTGTTTTAATCATATAATCAATATTATAAATTGAAAAAACCAATAATTAATATTATTTCGTTTTTTTTTCTTGCAATTCTAATTGCTGGTTGCTCAAGAAAAAAAGATAAATTTTTAAATAAAAATTTTCACTCTGTAACAACCAAGTACAACTTTTTATTTAACGGTAACAATTTATATGCCGAAGGTTTATCAGATTTAGAAAACGATGTAAGGGAAAATTTCTGGACATTACTACCTCTTGAAAAATTTAAGTTTTATCGAATCGATGATGAGGAAAGAGAGACAAATTTTACAAGAGCTGAAGAAAAAGCAACACTAGCTATCCAAAAACATTCAATGAATGTTGATGGCAAAGAAAGAAATCCAATTATGGATCAGGCTTATTTTCTGCTTGGAAAGGCAAGATATTATGATAATAGATTCATACCTGCTCTTGAAGCATTTAATTATATTCTTTACAAATACCCTACAAGTGAATATATTAACAAGGTTAAAATATGGAAAGAAAAAATAAATATAAGACTAGATCAAAATAAATATGCAATAGATAACTTAAAGGAGTTATTAGAAGAAGAAAATCTATTGATTGAAGAAAGATCGTTAGCAAACTCCTATTTGGCTCAAGCGTTTATCAATATAGAACAAATTGATAGTGCAGCTTATTTTCTAAAAAAATCAAATCAGCAGTTTAAAAATATTAAGAATAATCCGCGAAACACTTTTTTATTAGCCCAGCTTTATCAAGAGTTGAAGGTTAAGGATACAGCATCTGAATTATATTCGGAAATTATTGATTTAAACAGAAAAATCCCCAGAAAATTTTATATACACTCATATATAAATAAATCAAGTATTTCAGACTCAATTGAAAATTCAATAATGGAATTGAAAGAGCTTGCTATCAATTTTGAGAACAATAATTTCTTTGATATTATTTACCATCAAATAGCAATGTTGAATTTGAAAAAAAGTGATTCTATCAAGAGACTCAAAGATTCACTAGCCGTCCATTATTTTAATAAATCTTTAAGGTCTGATCCTGATGATGAGATTTTGATTGCAAAAAACTATAACGAGCTAGCTGAATTAAACTTTGACAATAAAGAATACTTGCAAGCAGGATTATATTATGACAGTACTTTAAATGAACTTAATAGTAGGTCAAGAGAGTTTAGAAAAATAAAAAAGAAAAGAGAAAATTTAGATGATTTGATTTTTTATGAAACTTTAACGATTGAATTAGACAGTATTTTTAATTTGGTCAATATGACCGATGAAAAAAGAAAAGAATATTTTAGTAATTACATCAATAATCTTAAGGAAAAAAAAGAAAAGTCTGATAAACAAAATAATAATTTTGGGTCATCTAATTCTATAATCTCCAACACAGATTCTGAATCCGCATTGTTTTATTTTTATAACTCAACAGCTGTTGCATTCGGGAAAAATGATTTCAAAAGTAGATGGGGTGAAAGAAGGCTTGAAGATAATTGGAGGTGGTCTATTTCTAAGGCTTCAATTGAGGATAAAGACCCCCAAAATAAAGAAATTGCTATTAACCAAGACAGTATTTTTTCTGTAGACTATTATATTGGTTTAATCCCAAAGGATAAGATTACTATCGATAGTTTGAATCAAAAAAGAAATGATGCCTATTTTAGACTAGGCTCTATATATAAAGATCAATTTGAAGAATTTCAGATTTCAAACGCCAAGCTATTTGAATTGCTACAAAGTAATCCTGAAGAAAATCTAATTCCTACCTCTAAGTATTTTATTTACAAGAATTTTTTATCTCTTAACAACTTTACAAAAGCAGAAGAATTCAAAGAGGATATTATTCTAAATTATAGAGACTCAAAGTATGCAGAAATATTATTAGACCCAAGTTCAGCATCTATAGAAAAACAAAACTCTAATGAAATTTATGAAAACCTATATACTGATTTTAACAATCAGAAATACATTGATGTGATTGAAAAGTGTGATACATATATAATAGATTTTCAAGGAGAGCCAATTGTCACAAAATTCGAATTTTTAAAAGCACTTGCAATTGCAAGAGTTTATGGATTTAAAGAGTATGAAAAAGCTTTAACTTTTATTAAATTAAATTATTCTAGTACTATTGAAGGTAAAGAGGCAGAAAGAATTTTAGATGATGTTTTGCCTACTGTCAAAAATGACAGGTTTTTAAAGAATGATTTATCTGACAATTATAAAATCGTTTATCAATTTGACACAGTATCAAACAGCGATATAGATAGTCAGATAACAAGCCTTAAAAAATATATTGATAAAGTGGATTATTTAGATTTAACTGTTTCTGAAGATTTTTACAATAATATTGTTACATTTGTTGTAGTACATGGACTTAAAAGCTATGATGGTGGTCTAGGACTAGCCGAAAGACTTGAAAACTCCATTGACATTCAGGCAAAATCGTTTTTTGTAATATCAACCGACAATTATAAAACGATTCAAATTCATAAAAATTTAGATAAGTTTGAAAAATAAATAGTTTATTATGAGCAACACAAATCAACAAAATATGATTACTCAGGGAACAACACTGGTTGGAGATATTTTTAGTGAAGGAGATTTTAGAATTGAGGGAAATATCAAAGGAAATATTAAAACTTCAGGTAAAATTGTTGTTGGCAAGACAGGGGTAATTAACGGCAGCCTTGAAGGTGAAAATGCAGATTTTGAAGGGGGTTTTTCTGGGAAACTTAAACTTTCTGGTATGCTTACATTAAGATCATCTGCGTATATTGAAGGTGAGGTAGAAATCGCTAAACTTTCTGTAGAACCGGGGGCAACTTTTAATGCTACATGCTCTATGAAGGGTGGAGTAAAAGAATTAAATAATAGTGAAGAAAAAGACACCTCAGAGAAAAAGGAAAAGTCAGCATAGTTTTATTATTTACTCTCAACTCGCTTTTCAAATGCTAGTTGTAATTGCAGGGGGTATATTTATCGGTTATAAATTAGATAAAATTTATCCTAATCCCTATTCCTTATTTACACTTTTATTTTCGATTATTTCTATTACACTTTCTATTTATTACATAATAAGTCAGGTTACAAAAGATGATTAATTATTTAAATCAAGTTAAGAGTTTCATTACCCTGACTGTCCTAGTAGTTTTAGTCTTTTTTATTCACGAATTTATATGTGAGCTTTACGATATAGATTCTCCACTTAAATCGATATATGTTTTTAACTACTCAGCAGTTATTTTTTTCCTGGTAATCTCAAAGTTAAATTTGAGATACAAGCTTGTTAATATTTTGACTTTTTTTATCCTACTCACCTTTATAAAAATGCTTTCAACTATCATCTTCTTTCTTTGTTTCAAGAGCTATGGCACCTATCATATTGTGATAGTGGTCTACAATTTTTTCCCTGTGTATTTTTTATTATTGATATTTGAAATTCTCGACCTAAAAAAATCCTTAGATAATATTTAAAACTTCTTGTTTTATTTTGTTTGAAATTTCCTTTTATGTGCTTACATTTGCAACCATATTAATAAGAAGAAATTTTAGCAAAAATGCTTTTGAGATTTTCCGGTTTTTTTACCTTGATTTTTTTTATAATTTTTTCTGTAAATATTTTTGCTAATCCTGCTGGTAAAACTGACGAAAATAAAGAGTTTGATGTAAATGAAATGATTATGCATCATATAAAAGATGCACATGAATTTCACATTATGGATATTGACGGACATGCGGTTTCTTTCCCCTTGCCAATCATTCTTTGGACAGACAACGGACTAGTTACATTTCTTTCATCTGAATTTAATCATAATGATTCAGGAGAAGTTATAGTAGAAAGAAAAGGACAAGAGTTTATCAAATATCACGAAAAGATATTTTACGCAAATAATACAGGCGGAGTCAAGTATGTTGCTTATGATGCTGCCGGAAATGTAACAAATAAAAAACCACTTGATTTATCAATAACAAAAATGGTCTTTTCTATGTTTCTATCAATGCTTTTATTGATATTAATTTTTGTCGCAACAGCAAGGACATATTCTAAATCAAAAAAAGGAGAACCAACAGGCCTTGGTAAATTCACTGAACCATTGGTTATGTTCATAAAGGATGAGGTTGCTTTACCAATGATAGGCGAAAAAAACTACCAGAAATATATGCCATTTCTTTTAACACTATTTTTCTTTATATGGATAAATAATGTAATGGGCTTAATTCCGTTTTTCCCATTTAGTGCCAATCTGAGTGGAAATATTGCTTTTACATTTGTATTAGCAGCAATTACATTTATTATAACAACTGTAGTCGGTAATAAAGATTATTGGAAACATATTTTTTGGATGCCCGGCATCCCAGTTCCTATGAAATTATTCTTAGCCCCAATCGAGTTTTTAGGAATTTTCATTAAGCCAATTTCATTAATGATAAGATTATTCGCAAATATTTCTGCGGGACATATTATAATATTAAGCTTAATATCACTGATATTTATTTTTAAAAGTTTATGGTTAGCTCCGGCGTCATTATTCTTTTCGGTATTCATCAGTCTTATTGAGGTTTTAGTTGTTGCCATTCAGGCATACATATTTACAATGTTGTCTGCCTTGTATATAGGTAGTGCAATTGAAGAACACGAACATTAATTTTAAATTTTTATAAACATGAGTTTAATTATTTTTTTACAAGAAACATTAGTTGATTATGGAGCTTTCGCTGCTATTGGTGCAGGTTTAGCTGCCATTGGTGCAGGTATTGGTATCGGTCAAATTGGAGGGTCAGCTATGGAAGCTATGGCAAGACAGCCTGAAATGCAAGGAAAGTTACAAGGATCAGCAATTGTATTAATTGCTTTCGTTGAAGCAGTTGCATTATTTGCTGTAGTAGTATCGCTTATTAAGTAGACATAGAAACCATTATAATTAATTAATATGGACTTAGTAACCCCAGACATTGGACTTATCTTTTGGACTACTGTTTCCTTTGCCATCCTATATTTCATTCTTGCGAAATTCGCATGGAAGCCAATTTTAGGTGCGGTTAATGAAAGAGAAAAATCGATAAAAGATGCTCTTTCTGCTGCTGAAAAAGCGAAAGAAGAGATGGTAAATCTTAAAGCTGACAATGAAAAGATTTTAAATGAAGCAAAACTTCAAAGAGAGTCTTTACTTAAGGAAGCCAGAGAGATAAAATCAAAGATTATTGCTGATGCTGAAAGTGAGGCAACAGAAAAAGCTAATAAGCTTGTTGAGGCTGCAAAAACAGCAATAGAAAATGAAAAATCAGCTGCAATGAAAGAATTGCAAAATACAGTGGTAGATTTATCTCTTAACATCGCTGAAAAACTCCTTTCGAAAGAGCTTGACAATAAAGAAAAACAACTAGATAATATCCAAGATATTCTAGATAAAACCAAACTTAATTAATGCAATCTAGAGCCGCCATAAGATATGCAAAAGCAATGTATGACATTGCTAATGAGGAAAATTTTATAAACGAAGTTTATAAAGATATGAGCCTCATTAAAGATCTATATGGTGATTCATTAGATTTTAAAAGCTTATTGTCAAACTCTCAAATTAATTATCAGGATAAGAAAAACTCAATTTTATCTCTATTAGAAAATAATAATGCTATAACTGAAAAGCTTATTGATTTATTAATTCACAATAAAAGAGTTCCAATTATTGGCGATATTGCAATTAGTTTTATACAGCTTTATAACAAACACAATGACATTAAAGAGGCAACCGTAATAACCGCTTCACCTATTAATGATGATTTAAAATCAATAATACTATCTAAGATTAATATTTCTGACCCCAAGTCTATTAGCTTAACGAATATTATAGATTCAAGTATTATTGGTGGATTCATAATTAGGTTTGACGGAAAAGAGTATAATGCCAGTGTAAAACAAAACTTAAATAACTTAAAAAAAGAACTTACAAATTAAAGACTATGGCCGAAGTAAATCCAGCTGAGATTTCAGCTATTTTAAAAAAACAACTAAAAGATTTTGATTCAACATCATCTCTAAATGAGATCGGCAGTGTTCTTACGGTTGGTGATGGAATCGCTAGAGCATATGGGTTATCAAATGCCCAGTATGGTGAATTAGTAGAATTTTCGAATGGTACACAAGGAATTGTTCTGAATTTAGAAGAGGACAATGTTGGTATTGTACTACTTGGATCTTCAACTGATATTAAAGAGGGAGATACTGTAAAAAGAACATCTCGGATTGCTTCAGTTAAAGTTGGAGAAGGGATTGTTGGTAGAGTTGTTGATACATTAGGAAATCCAATTGATGGAAAAGGTGAATTAAAAGGAGACCTTTATGAGATGCCTCTAGAAAGAAAAGCTCCAGGTGTAATTTTTAGACAACCAGTAAATGAGCCATTACAAACTGGAATTAAATCTGTTGACGCAATGATTCCCATTGGTAGAGGTCAAAGAGAATTAGTTATTGGTGATAGACAGACCGGAAAAACAACCGTTTGTATAGATACTATTCTAAATCAAAAAGAATTTTATGATGCGGGTGAGCCTGTATATTGTATTTATGTTGCAGTTGGACAGAAAGCTTCAACAGTAGCAGGTATTGCAAAAATATTAGAAGATAAAGGAGCATTAGCATATACAACTATTGTTGCAGCAAATGCATCGGATCCTGCTGCAATGCAGGTGTATGCACCATTTACAGGAGCATCAATTGGGGAGTACTTTAGAGATACTGGAAGACCAGCATTGATTATTTATGATGATCTCTCAAAACAAGCAGTAGCATATAGAGAAATATCTTTATTATTAAGAAGACCACCAGGTAGAGAAGCATATCCTGGAGACGTATTTTATTTACACTCAAGGTTATTGGAAAGAGCAGCAAAAGTAATCAACGATGATGCTATTGCAAAAGAAATGAATGATCTTCCAGAATCCTTAAAGAAAATTGTAAAAGGAGGAGGCTCTTTAACTGCACTTCCGATAATTGAAACGCAAGCTGGTGACGTATCAGCATATATTCCCACTAATGTAATTTCTATCACTGATGGCCAGATATTTTTAGAGTCTGATTTATTTAACTCAGGTGTTAGGCCTGCTATTAATGTTGGGATTTCTGTATCAAGAGTTGGAGGATCAGCGCAAATTAAATCGATGAAAAAAGTTTCAGGAACTCTTAAATTAGATCAGGCTCAGTTCAGAGAACTTGAAGCATTTGCTAAATTTGGATCTGATTTAGATGCTGCCACTTTAAATGTTATCGAAAAAGGTAAAAGAAATGTTGAGATATTAAAGCAAGCTCAAAATGATCCTTTTAAGGTTGAAGATCAGGTTGCAATTATTTATGCAGGCTCAAAGAATTTATTAAGAGATATTCCAGTTGATAGGGTTAAAGAATTTGAATCTGAATACATTAGGGTTTTGAATGATAAACACTCAAAAATTCTATCTACTATTAAACAAGGAAAATTAACAGACGAGGTTACTAGCACATTAGAAAAGGTATGTGCTGATTTAGTTTCAAAGTTTTAAGTTATGGCTAACCTAAAAGAAATCAGAAATAGAATATCTTCTGTATCATCAACGATGCAGATTACAAGTGCTATGAAAATGGTTTCTGCAGCAAAACTAAAAAAAGCTCAGGATGCTATTACTGCTATGCGACCCTATTCTGATAAACTTACTCAAATGTTGGTTAATTTATCATCTTCTGTTGATTTTGAAAATGTTTATTTGAGCCCTAGGAAAGTGAAAAATAAATTAGTTGTTTGCATTACCTCAAACAGAGGCTTGTGTGGTGCATTTAATTCTAACGTAATAAAGAAATGCACAGAGATTGCTAATTCTTCCGATGAAAGTGTATCGTTCCTATGTATAGGTAAAAAAGGGGCTGATATTCTTTCAAAAAACTATAATGTTGTTCAGACTAATAATGAGATATTTGATGATTTAACATTTGAAAATATTTCTGCAATCGCTGAAAAACTTATGAGCATGTTTCTTGATAAAGAGTTTGATAGTGTTCAAATTGTGTACAATAAGTTTAAAAATGCAGCCACCCAAATCGTAATTCAGGAGCAATATCTTCCAATCGAAAATAATGATTCTGAAAATGATCAAAAGGAATCTTCTGATTATATTTTTGAACCTTCTCAGGTTGAAATTATCTCTGAATTAATTCCAAAATCTTTAAAAACTCAGTTATACAAATCTGTTAGAGATTCGTATGCTTCGGAGCATGGGGCAAGAATGACAGCAATGCACAAGGCAACTGATAATGCCACAGAGCTTAGAGACCAACTTAAGCTTACTTACAACAAAGCTAGGCAAGCAGCTATCACAAATGAAATTCTTGAAATTGTTGGTGGTGCAGAGGCATTAAATGGATAGTTAGTTACTCTCTTTTTGCATTCCAAGTATTATTCGATTATTTTAGTGAATAAACTAATTAAGATTGGGAAAATTTCTGCAATTATTTAAACAAACAATTACTTACGGAATAGCGACTGTTTTCCCCCGAATAATTAGTGTTATTCTTGTCAGAGTTCATACTGATAAAAGCGTAATAAGTGAGGTTTCAGAGTTTGGTACACTTTCACTAATTTTTTCATATATCATTCTTTTTAATGTTATCCTTTCCTATGGTTTAGAAACATCCTTTTTTAGATTTTATAACAAAGAAAAAAATAAAAAGAACGTTTTGAATACAGCTGCAGTTTCAATACTTATTTCTTCGTTCTTGTTCGCATCTATATTTAGCATTTTCAAAATAAATATCTCAAATTTCACAGGTATTAGTACAGGTTATTTAAGCATAATTGTATGGATACTAGTTGTTGATGCACTAACCGTTATTCCATTTGCTTATTTGAGATTAAAAGGATCTGCGATTAAATATTTAGTTGTTAAAATAGTTAATGTGATAATATACTTTTCATTAAATATTTTTCTATTAATTTTTCTTAAAGACCTTATTCATTCATATGAAATATTTGAAAGTATATATGTTGAAAATTATGAGGTTGCTTATATTTTCATTGCTAATTTAATAGCTAGTATTTCTTCTTTATTATTGTTACTACCTTTTTATTTTGAAATAAATTACAAAGCTAATATTGAATTACTAAAAAGAATGCTGGCGTATGGGTTCCCGATTTTAATTTCAGGGTTGGCTTTTACCATTAATGAAACATTTGATAAAATTCTTTTAGACTTTCTTCTTCCCGCTTCTATTGCTAAAACCCAAATAGGTATGTATGCTGCATGCTATAAACTAGCAATTTTTATGACACTATTTTCAACTGCATATAAACTAGCAATCGAACCTTTTTTCTTTAGCGAAGCTGATAAGAAAAATTCAGCTAATAGTTATGCTTTAGTACTTGAAACATTCATTATTTTAGGATCTTCTATATTAGTTTTAGTTGTTGTTTCACTAGATGTTTTAAAAGTAATTTTTATAGGGGACCCCGAGTATTGGCAGGCAATGTATATTGTTCCAATAATTCTGCTTGCTAATTTTTGTCTTGGGATTTATCAAAACCTATCTGTTTGGTATAAGGTTACAGATAAAACTAAGTTTGCCGCATACATTTCATCATTAGGAGCAATTATTACTTTGTTATTGAATATAATTTTAATCCCAAAATTTAGCTACTTAGGCTCAGCAATTGCAACACTATTAGCATACTTAACAATGGCTTTGCTGTCATATTATTTTGGGAAAAAGCATTATCCAATACCTTATAATTTGGGAAAAATAATATTTTATTTGGTATTGTCAATTTCACTCTCTTCAATATCTTTTTACGGATTTAGAGATAACTTATTAGTAGGAATTTCATGTGTATTGATTATGAATCTAGTAATTTTAATAAAAGAAAAAACAAGAATAATAAACCTACTTAAATTAATTTGATGATAGTTAAAATAATAAATAAATCTAAAAACGAACTTCCCAAATATGAGACACTTTTATCTGCAGGTATGGATTTGAGGGCTAATTTAGAGGAACCCATTTTACTTAAACCTTTCCAAAGATTAGTTGTAAAAACAGGATTATTTATTTCCTTACAGCAAGGATATGAAGCCCAAATTAGGCCAAGAAGTGGTTTGGCATTAAAGAAAGGCATCACTGTTCTTAATTCACCTGGAACAATTGATGCTGATTATCGTGGTGAAATTGGAGTAATTCTTATAAATTTATCTGATTCAGATTTTGAGATTAATACAGGAGATAGAATAGCGCAAATGATTATAGCTAAACACGAAACAATTGAATGGGAAGCTGTAGATAAATTAGATGACTCTGTCAGGGGAGATAAAGGTTTTGGAAGTACAGGTGTTTAGAATTTTAAGTATGAAAAAAATAATTATTTTACTTTCAGTTTTTTCTTTAAGTTCATGTTCATTGCTGAATAATGCGTCAACGAGTACTGAAAAAAATAAAAGAAAATACTCCGCTCAGAAATCAATAAGAAGTATAAATAAGAAAGCAAACAGTATTGAATATATTCAAGCTAAAGCTAAAGTTTCTTTTAGAGATAACAAAAAGATGAAATCTAACACAGTCACTTTTAGAATTTCGTCAGGCGAGAAATTGTGGATTAACGCTGCACTTGGAGCTGCAAGAATTTTAATTGATGATGATTCTATAAAGTACTATAATAAGATAGAAAAAAACTTTTTTGTTACTGATTTTAGTTATGTTAATGACAAGATTGGAATAAAGGCAAATTTTGAAATTCTGGAAAACTTTCTTTTGGGTATCCTGATTGAAAAATTCTCTCCATCTTCATTATTTAAAAAATCAAAGGACAGCTATATTTTTAAAGAAAATCAATTTATTTTAAATTCAAAATCTGTAGAATCAACAGTGACAATAAGCCCTTATGATTTTACCATTATTAAGCAAACTTTCGCTACTGATGAAAACTTATTTGAGGTTATATATGACGACTACATTAAAGTTGAAAATCAAAATTTTCCCACAAAAATTAGGTTTATAAATAACGGCCTTCAGAACTTTAATATTGAAATAAAATCAATATCGTCATTGGATAAAATTAATATTCCATTCCGAGTTCCAAAAAACTATAAGAGAATAGATTTAGAATGAATTTATCAAGAATAATTTTATTATTAATTGTACTGCTATCCTCAAGTCTAAGTTCACAAACTAAGCAGGATTTAGAAAATCAAAAAAAACAAATTCAGGAAGAGATTAAAAAAATTGAACTAAAGCTTGCGACTAATTTTAAACAAAAAAAACTAATTGTCTCTAATGCTGAGGATATAAATTACAAAATAAAACTACAGGAAAATTTAATAAATAATATTAATAGCCAGTTAAATTTAATATTGAGAGAAATCGACAGAAATGAAAACCGCTTATCCGATTTAAAACAACGTGAACTTACTTTAAAAGACGAACTTTCTAAAATGCTGTTATCAGCATATAAAAAAAAATCAAATTTAAATAAATTAATGTTTGTTTTTTCATCTAAGTCCTTTCAGCAAGCATATAAAAGAATTCAATATTTTAAACAGTATGCAAATTTTCAAAACAAAACTTTATCAAAAATTAAGATCAATTCTAATGATATAAAAAATGTTATCGTTGTCCTTGATTCACAAAAAACAAATAAGAAGTTATTAATTGATGAAAACGAAGAAATAAAAAGAGATTTAAACATAGAATATACAGGTTTAAATAATTTAATTACAGAGGTTAATAAAAATCAAAAGAGATATTCAGCAGAAATCAAACAAAAGCAGAAATTAACTAGGGAGATAGATAAAAAAATTCAAAGATTGATTAAAGAGGCTTTGGCTAAAGCTAAAAAAAAGGATGGAAGATTTGAATTAACCGAAGAGGCTAAATTAATTTCAAAAAATTTTAATGCCAATAAAGGAAAACTTCCATCACCGGTAATCAGAGGCAGTGTAGTTTTAGGGTTTGGAAAACAACCTCATCCGATCGTAAAAACCACTACAATTCAAAGTAATGGAGTTAGAATACGAACCTCACCTGATGTTGAGGCAAGAACTATTTTTAACGGAGAGGTTTATTCGATTATTAAATCTAAAAATAATACTCATACAATTTTAATTCAACATGGAAACTTCTTCACTGTCTATAAAAATCTTTCAGACATTTACGTGAAAAAAGGAGATAAACTTAAGACTAAGGACTCAATAGGAAAAATTGCAACTGACCCTTTAAATGGACAAACTATTTTAAGTTTCAGTATTTTTAATAACGGTGTTCCGCAAAACCCAAGATTTTGGATTTATAAAATGTAATCTATGAAAAGAGAGCTTTTAACTCAGTTGCGTCATCTGCCTTCATTTTGCCAGCCAGTACAAGGCTTAATTGTTTTCTTCTCAAAGCAGCATCATATCTTTTTTTCTCTTCTTCTGATTCAGGGCGAATCGGATCAATCTTAGTTGGCCTTCCAGAACTATCAACCGCTACAAAGGTATATATAGCCTCATTAGCTTTAATTTTTTTACCACTATCATCATCAACCCAAACATCAATAAAGACTTCCATCGAAGTTGTAAAAGCTCTAGAAACTTTTGCTTCGATTGTAACAGTGGTTCCAATTGGTATAGCTTTCCCAAAAGACACATTATTAACAGACGATGTTACAACAATTTGTTCAGAATGTCGTCTTGCAGAAATACTTGCAGCTCTATCCATTCTGGCTAATAGCTCTCCACCAAATAAATTATTTAATGCATTTGTCTCTCCTGGTAAAACAGAATCAGTAAGTATTGTAAGTGAATCTTTTGGTGTTTTGATAATTTCTATGTTTAGTTTTTTATCAAAAGCCAAGCGTTAATATCTTGAGAAAGTCTAATTTCAGCTAATGCCACTCTGGCCTCTTCAACTGTATCGTAGCTGTTATATGCAACTTGAAGCAAACCGAATTTATTTACACCTACTTTTCTAGCTTCAATAAATCCTTTACTTTTTAAATCGGAAATCATTTTTAATGAATTTTCTTCGAGCATAAACGAACCAGCAATTATATGAAAGTTCCCGTATTGCTTTTTGATTGGAAGCTTTACTGTTGGCAAAGATGAGTTAATATTAAATGTGGCTTTTTGTATTTTTTTCTCAATTTCTAAATTAGCTTGAGCATAAGATGCTTCATTAAATTCGTTTACACTATCAAAATAACTCTTTGTAAAAATTCCAGCTAAAGATAAAAATACAATTAGAATCGCAGCATATTTTAAGTATGAGTTACTTATACTATTTGTACTTCTTTTTATTTCGTTTGAGTTAATTGAATTTAATCCGTAAGAACTTTTCAAAAAGATTGAATTTTGACTAGGGGTAAAAATATATTTATCATTATCCAAGGAAATAGAACCAATATTTTTTATTTCAATATAACCTTGTTTACTTATTTTCTTATGAGATTTAACAACCCAGTTATTTAATTTATTATTTGCAATTTCGTAGCTAATATTTTCATTAGATGAAATCTCATTTATTAACAGACCATCACTTTTAATCAAACTTTTGTTAAAAGTTATTTCTTTATTTGGAGGATAAATTCTTGACCCATCATGACTAATTTTTGCAGAAATATTTCTTGCCACAAATGCTCCGAAATTTGGAACAATTACACAATCGTGTTCCTGTAACAAATTAAATATATGATAACTAATTTTCATGGTGATGACTATAAGAAACTAAGATATAAAATTTCAAGAAATATTCATTTCAATAACCTAATTTTTTGCGAACTCTTGTAAGAACCTCATCAGCTGTAAGTTTTGCTTTTTTAGCACCATGGATTAGAATTTCATTTACTTCACTGGGGTTGGAAATATAATGGTTGTATTTTTGTCTTTCTTCAGAATAATTGTTTAGTATAAGTTCAAGCAAATCTTTTTTCCCGTGTCCATATCCATAACCTCCGTTTTCATAATTTTTCTTCATCGTGTTGATTTGATCAACATTTCCAATGAGGCTATATATTTTAAAAAGATTACAATTTTTCCAATCTTTAGGTTCTTCAAGTGCAGTAGAGTCTGTTTTAATCGATTGTATCTGCTTCTTTAATTCTTTCTCCGACGCAAAGATGTCAATGACATTATTTTTACTCTTACTCATTTTCTCTCCATCTGTTCCTGGAATTAGTTTAGCCTCTTCTTGTAAATGTTCTTGGGGCAGAACAAAAGTTTCACCATAAACATTATGAAATCTACTAGCAACATTTCGGGTGATTTCTAAATGTTGAAGCTGGTCTTTTCCGACAGGAACAACCTGAGCATCATATAGCAAGATATCTGCAGCCATAAGCATTGGGTAGTTAAAAAGCCCAGAATTTACATCATCTAGTCTGTCCTTCTTATCCTTAAAGCTATGTGCAAGTGTTAGACGATTATATGGAAAGAAACAACTTAGATACCAAGTAAGTTCGGCCACTTGCGGTACATCACTCTGTCTATAGAATATAGTTTTTGACGGATCTAGTCCACAAGCTAACCAAGCAGAGGCAGTATGTAAAGTGTTTTCTTGTAATAATCTAGAATTTTTTATTTGAGTCAATGAATGAAAATCAGCAATAAATAAGTATGTTTCGACATCATCTTTTTTTGAAAAATTAATTGCTGGAATTATAGCTCCAAGAATATTTCCTAAGTGTGGTACACCAGTACTTTGAACTCCGGTTAAAACTCTTTTTAATTTTTTACCCATAAAACAAAGTTAAAGTTTTTATTAAAATAAATTAACTAGTTTTGAAACTTGTGAAAGTAGCTAAGTACATTTTCTGGACATTTTATAATATATGGTTTTACATATTGGTATTTGTATGTACTGTCATAGTCATTTTTCCTGCATTTATTTTTATTCTGATAAATAAGAATTGGTATAGTAAATTTTATGTGATGGGGGTTTTATGGTCTGATTTAATTTTATTTTTTATGGGGATGATTCCATCAAGAGACAGAAGCTTAAATATTAAACCTGATACTCCATATATATTTGTTGCCAACCACGTTTCAATGATTGATGTAATGTTGTTAGTTTCAACAGTAAGAAAAAACCCGTTGGTTTTTATTGGTAAAAAAGAATTGGAAAAAATTCCTATTTACGGATCTATTTATAAAAGAACAATGATTTTAGTAGACAGGTCTAGTAATGAGAGTAAGAAAGAGGTTTTTAAGCAAACAAAGAAAAAATTAAACTCAGGAATTAGTATTGCAATTTTTCCTGAGGGGACAGTTCCTGACTTAGACGTCGAATTAGCACCATTTAAGCACGGCGCTTTCACCATGGCGATTGAACATCAGGTTCCGATAGTGCCTATGACTTTTTTGGATAACAAAAAACGCTTTCCATGGAGTTTTGGTGGACTAGTTGGAGGATCTAAAGGATCGCCTGGAAGGCTTCGAGTAAAAATTCATGACCCAATTGATACCAAAGGGATGATCAAAGAAGATAGAATAAAATTAAGTGAAGACGTAAGAAAATTAATGCTTGATGATTTAAGAAATTCTTAAATAATTTCTTTAAGCTTTGTTTCTAGTGTTTCCATTAAATCTGGGTTATCTTTTAGTAAACTTTTAACGGCGTCTCTTCCTTGACCCAGTTTTGTACCATCATAGCTAAACCAAGAACCACTTTTATTAATTATTTCTGCCTCAACGGCTAAGTCAATTATTTCACCTACTTTAGAAATACCCTCTCCGTACATGATGTCAAACTCAGCTAATTTAAAAGGGGGAGCAACTTTATTTTTTACAATTTTAACTCTAGTTTTATTTCCCATCACAACCCCATCACTACTTTTTATCTGAGTTGATCTTCTAATATCTAGTCTGATTGAGGCATAAAATTTAAGAGCATTACCACCCGTTGTTGTTTCAGGATTACCAAACATTATTCCTATTTTCTCTCTTAATTGATTTATGAAAATCACGGTACAATTAGTTTTACTTATTGAGCTGGTAAGTTTTCTTAAGGCCTGAGACATAAGCCTCGCATGTAGACCCATTTTTGAATCACCCATTTCTCCTTCAATTTCACTTTTAGGAGTTAGAGCTGCAACAGAATCAATTATTACCATATCGATAGCCCCCGATCTAATTAAATTATCAGCAATTTCTAAAGCTTGCTCACCATGGTCGGGTTGCGAGATAATAAGATTTTCAATGTCAACACCTAAATTTTCAGCATAAAACCTATCAAATGCATGTTCTGCATCTATAAAAGCTGCTATACCTCCTTTTTTTTGACATTCAGCAATAGCGTGTAATGTTAATGTAGTTTTTCCTGATGATTCCGGACCATAAATTTCGATTACTCTACCTTTTGGGTATCCACCAACTCCAAGAGCAATATCTAAACCAAGTGACCCTGATGAAATTGCTTCTACATTTTCATCTGGTGAATCACCCATTTTCATAACTGTTCCTTTTCCATATGTCTTGTCTAACTTGTCAAGAGTTAATTTTAGTGCTTTTAACTTATCTGCTTTATCGTTGGCCATAACTAATTTTTTATCATTACTAATTTAGGATATCTTTTTACACAATACAATAGACTTGTAGACGATTTTTATCTTTTTTATCTACTTTTGTTACTAAATTAAATAGGTATAGCATGCAACTGTACAATAAATTAAGTTCAGAGGAGCGGTCTAAGATTTTAGACACTTTGAATCAAAAAAGAATCACCCTCTCATTTTATCAATACGCCAAGATTGATGACCCCAAACAATTTAGAGACGATTTATTTATTTTTTGGAATAACCTAAATGTATTAGGGAGAATTTATATTGCAAAAGAGGGGATCAATGCACAATTATCTCTTCCTGAAGAAAATTTAAAAATCTTTACAGAGCATTTAAAATCTATTTCTTTTCTTAGTCAAGTCAGATTGAATATTGCACTAAAACACGAAACAAAATCTTTTCTAAAGCTAAAAATTAAGATAAGAGATAAAATAGTTGCCGATGGATTAAATGATGAAACTTTTGATGTTACAAAAAAAGGAATTCATGTAAATGCTGAGGAATTCAATAAACTGATGCAAGAGAAAGACACTATAATTCTTGACATGAGAAATCACTATGAAAGTGAGATAGGACATTTTAAAAATGCGATTTGTCCTGATGTTGATACGTTTAGAGATTCTTTAGATATAATAGAAGATAAGCTTAAAGATCATAAAGAGGATAAAAAGCTGTTAATGTATTGTACAGGAGGTATTAGATGCGAAAAAGCAAGCGCTTATTTTAAACACAAAGGTTTTAAAAATGTATATCAATTAGATGGGGGAATTATCGAATATGTAAAACAGGTTGAAAATAAAAAATTAGAGAACAATTTTATAGGAAAAAATTTCGTTTTCGATAATAGACGTGTTGAAAAAGTAAGTGATGAAGTTATTGCAAAATGTCATCAATGTGGAACACCTTTTGACATACATACTAACTGTGCGAATGATGCTTGTCACTTATTATTTATTCAATGTGATGATTGCAAATCAAAAATGAAAAATTGTTGTTCTTACGCTTGTTTAGAAATTAATGAAATGCCTTATGAGGTTCAAAAAAAACTAAGAAAAGGACAAAAGAATATTAATGATATTTTTAAAAAGGGGAGAACAAGCAATATAACAACGTTTGATAATTAATGGGATGTAATAGTTGTAATAAAGGAAGTAACGGACTCCCAAGGGGATGTAATAACAATGGTAATTGTGCAAGTGGAAGCTGTGGAACATTTACTGTCTTTGACTGGCTTGCTGATATTTCTATTTCTTCCGATCTATTTAAAATTGTAGAGGTTAGATTTAAGAACGGAAGAAAAGAATATTTTAGAAATAATGATTTAGAAGTGTCTAAAGGAAACCCAATTATAACTGAGTCAGAAAAAGGATACGATATTGGGGAAATTACCTTGACTGGAGAACTTGTTAAGAATCAAATGAAAAAAAAAGGAATTAATATAGAAGATGATCTATTGTCATTATTACGTTACCCAAATGAGAAAGAAATAAATAAGTGGCAGGCGTTAATTAAAAAAGAATCCGAGGTACAAATTAAGGCCAGACAAATTGCCATAGAATTGGGTTTAAAAATGAAAATTTCTGATGTTGAATTTCAAGCCGACGGATCAAAAGTAATTTTTTATTACACTGCTGAAGGAAGAGTAGATTTTAGAGAGCTAATTAAAAGATATGCTAGAGAATTTAAAACTAGAATTGAAATGAAACAAGTTGGACTGCGAGAAGAAGCATCAAGACTTGGAGGTATTGGTTCGTGTGGAAGAGAGTTGTGTTGTTCAACATGGTTGAATGATCTTAGAAAGGTAAACACTTCGTCTGCGAGGTATCAAAAACTATCAATTAATCCTCAAAAATTGGCAGGGCAGTGTGGGAAATTGAAATGTTGTTTAAACTATGAATTAGAAACATACTTAGATGCATTAAAGGATTTTCCAAAAAAAGATTTTAAAGTAAAAACAAAAAAAGGAATAGCCATACTTCAAAAAACGGATATTTTTAAAAAGCGCGTTTGGTACGCTTATAAAGATAATTTTATGCAATGGTTTGAATTTGATTTAAAATCATTAAATAGGATGATTGACATAAATAAATCTGACAAAGAAGTGTCATCTTTGGAAGATTACACACTTATAAGCTCAGAAGAAACTATTAAGGCATTTGAGGATAGTATAACAAGATTTGATCGAAAAAAAAGAAAAAAATATGCACAATAAACTAGCTATAATTTTTTCGATTTTTTTGATGTCTTGTAATCCAGATATTCAATATATTGACTACAACTCGATTGATGGGCTATGGCATAAAGACTCTATTCAAAACTTTAATATTGAGTTGATTAAAAATGAAAAAACCACATATAATTCCTTCGTTAATTTAAGAATCAATGAGGACTATATTTTTAATAATATCTTTCTAATTGTTACAATTAAAGATTCGATAAATATCGTTTCTATTGACACAATTGAGCATAAATTAGCAGATAAGTATGGAAAGTTTTTAGGAAGCAAGAGAATTAACATTGTCGATAATTCATTATTACATAAAGAAAACATTAGCTTAGATAATGAAAAAAGATACTTTGTTTCAATTGAACATGCAATGAGGGTTATAAATAAAGTTGGTGGATTAGAATTATTAGAAGGTGTTGTTGATGTTGGATTTAAAATTGAAAAAGCTAAATAGGGTTGGAAAAAAAATATAAATTATATTCTTTTTTATTGTGGTTATTCTTTTTAACCCCGATTTCTCTTATTGCTTTAATATTCTATTATGCCTCTATTGGTGGCTTCGGAGATATGCCGGATTTAGAAGTGTTAGAGAACCCTAAAACAAATTTGGCGAGCGAAGTTATAAGCTCTGATGGTAAGACTCTTGGCAAATATTATTTTAATGACAATAGGACTCCTGTAACTTTCGACGAACTTCCAAAACATCTCGTTGATGCCCTAATTGCTACTGAAGATATCAGATTTTATTCTCATTCTGGGATAGACTTTAAGAGAACATTTGGAGCAGCTTTAAAGTTAGGTAAAGATGGTGGTGGAAGTACTATTACTCAGCAGCTGGCAAAGTTATTATTTACCGGAGAAGGTTCAAGAGATATATTAGAAAGGTTAACTCAAAAGTTTAAGGAATATATTATAGCAGTTAGACTTGAGCGACATTATACAAAAGATGAAATTATAACTCAATATTTGAACTTATACGATTTTGGTAATAACGGAGATGGTATTAGAAGCGCTGCAAGAATCTATTTTGGAAAAGAACCAATAGATTTAGATATAAACGAATCCGCAATTTTAGTCGGCATGTTAAAAAACTCTTCATTGTACAATCCAAGGCCTCATAGAAATCCAGTTGGAGTTAAAAACAGAAGAAATGTTGTGTTGGGTCAAATGAAAAAATATAATTATTTGGAAGAGGTTATTGTTGATTCTATTCAATTACAACCCCTAAATCTAAATTACACACCTGAATCTCACAGAGAAGGACTTGCTACATACTTTAGAGAGTTTTTAAGAGCACATATGAAAGCTTGGATAAATGATGAAAATAACAGAAAACCTGACGGATCAAAATACAATCTAAATACAGATGGTTTAAAAATTTATACAACAATAAATTATTCGATGCAAGAAATGGCAGAAAATGCAGTATTAACTCATATGCCAAGACTTCAAAAAGAATTTTTTGAGCAGAATGAAACATTAGATGACTCCATTGCTCCATTTCGTGAATTAACCAGTGGCGCAGTTGATACGTTATTAAGAATATCAATGAGAAGATCTGAACGATGGAGAAAAATGAAATATGATTTAAAAAAAGATAATGAAGAAATTGAAGAATCATTTTTTGTTCCAAAAGAAATGACGGTTTTTTCTTGGGAAGGTGAAATTGATACGATTATGACTCCTTTAGATTCTATGAAATATTATAAGTCTTTTTTTAGACCCGGGATGATGTCAATGGATCCAACTAATGGTTATATCAAGGCTTGGGTAGGCGGTATGAATTACAGACATTTTCAGTATGATATGGTAAAAAAAGGTAAGAGACAAATTGGATCAACTTTTAAACCATTCATATATGCTGCAGCTATTGATCAATTAAAATTGTCTCCGTGCGATACATTTCCTGATAGTCAATTTTGTATTCAAAAGAATAAATTTGGAAATGTTAAACAATGGTGTCCAAAAAATTCTGGAGACAAATATGGTAGAACAAGAACTTTAAAAAATGCTCTGGCAAATTCGGTAAATACTGTAACTGCTAGATTAATGGACAGGATTGGTCCAAGAACAGTTGTTAAATTAGCCAAGGATTTAGGAATCGAACAAAGAATACTTCCGGTACCATCCATTGCTTTGGGAACTCCTGACCTCAGCGTGTATGAAATGGTTGCGGCATATTCAACTTTTGCAAATAAAGGTGTTTATACACAACCTGTTTTTATCGAAAGAATTGAAGATAAAAATGGCACTACTTTATACGAGAATAAGCCAGTTACAAGAGATGTTTTAAGTGAGGAGGCTGCTTATGTTACTGTTAATTTATTAGAGGGTGTAACAAAAGCAGGATCAGGAACAAGGCTAAGAACAACTGGAGCTGATGAATTTAACAGAGCCTATCAAAATGTAGTAACCGGATATCCTTATGAGTTTACAAATCCAATTGCAGGAAAGACAGGTACAACCCAAAATCAAAGTGACGGATGGTTTATCGGAATGGTCCCAAACCTAGTAACAGGTGTTTGGGTTGGAGCTGAAGATAGAGCAATTCATTTTGAAGACATTGCCTACGGCCAAGGTGCCTCTATGGCTTTACCTATTTGGGGAGTATATATGAAAAGTGTGTATCAAGATTCAACTTTAATGATATCTAAAGACTCATTTGAAAGACCAAAAAGATTGAGTATAGAATTGGACTGTAACAAATTTGTTATAGACTCTATAGGATCTGGAAAAACTACAGATCAAGAGATTTTAGATATTGATTTCTAATCACCAAATAATCTTCAATACATTCAGGATTTCTCATAGCTCCTTTTGAAATTACATCATTAACATTTTGCCCCAGTAGAATCTTTTTTAACGGAATTTCCATTTTTTTACCACTGATTGTATACGGAATTTGAGAAATTGTAAAAATTAAGTTAGGGGTATGTCTAGGTGAACACTCATTTTTAATTTTTTTGATTATTGTGTTTTTAAACTCAGCATTCAACTCTGATTCAGTTTCAATAAACAAAACTAGTTTACTATTACTACCAAAATTTAAATCAACTATCAATGAATCTTTGATTTCTAATATACTGTCTAAAGCAGAATAAATTTCAGATGTTCCAATCCTAATTCCATTTCTGTTTAATGTTGCATCAGACCTTCCTTGCATTAATATTCCTCGTTTATCGTCAATTAAAATCCAATCCCCGTGAGTCCAAACACCTTTATTTTTTTCAAAATAGGAATCATGGTATTTTTCAAAATTCTTATCTCCCCAAAAAAATAAAGGCATCGACGGGAGAGGTTCTGTAATTACTAGTTCGCCAGTTTCACCCTCAATTTCTTGACCTTTCTCATCCCATGATTGAATTGCAGCACCAAGCATTTTACATTGTAGAAACCCAGCGTAAACAGGCAACTTTGTTGACCCACCAATGAATGCTGAACATACATCAGTACCACCACTCAATGAAATGATTTGGCTATTTGGAAGCTTTTTTTGTAACCAATGAAAAGCTTCAATAGATAATGGAGATCCGGTGGCTCCAATGGTTTTAATAAAACTCAAATCTTGTTGATTAACGTCTTTAATATTTTGCTTCATACTAGCAATAAAAAGAGGAGAACCATTTCCGAAGTGGTTGATTTTAGCCTCTTTGGCAAACCTCCATTGTATTCCAATGTCAGGATAATTAGCGGCCCCATCATAAAGACACAATGTTGTTCCACAAAGAAGCGAGCCAATCGCGTAATTCCACATCATCCACCCTGTTGTTGTATTCCAAAAGAATTTATCTCCTTCTACAACATTTTGATGTAACGAATGAGATTTATATTGCTCTAATAGTATTCCTCCAGTTCCGTGAGTAATCGCTTTGGGTTTTCCAGTAGTTCCTGATGAAAATAGGACCCAAATAGGGTGATTAAACTCAACTGGATCCAATTCAAAGTCAATCCAATAGTTTGATTTTAGATTCCATGAATTAAAACTTGAATCAAATATAACAGTCTTAATTATTGAAGGTAATTTTTCTTCAAGCTCAGTAATTTTATTTTCTTGACTAAATATTTTACCATTATATGAATAGCTTTTATGTGCTAATAAAACTTTAGGATTTAATTGGATAAATCTGTTTACAATACTTTCAACTCCAAAATCAGGTGAACAGCATGACCACACAGCTCCTAAAGAATTTGCAGCTATAAATGAAGCTATTGTATCAGGATGATTTAGTAAATAACCAGCTACTACATCTCCCTTAGTCACATTACATTTGACTAATATATCTCTAACTTCTTTTGTTTTTTCAAGTAAACTATTCCATGTAATTTCAACAAAATCATCAGATTCATTTTTATATTTAATTGCAATTTTATTTCTTTTAGCATGACGTAAAATATGTTTTGAATAGCTTAACTCGGCACCGTTGAACCATTTAGTTTTATAAAAAGGGATTTCTTTTTTTAAAACATAATCATAGTTTTTGTCAAATTTAATTTTATAAAATTCGGCTATTGATTCCCAAAACTTATCAAGATTTGTTATCGACCATTTGTGAAGTTCATTATATTCTGGGAAGTCTAAATTATATTTTTTTGAGACAAAAGATTCAAATTGATATAAATTAGATGATTCATAATTTTCTGGAATCCAAATTTTTTCCATAATTATAACGACGCGTTAATTAATTTTTTGGTATAACTATCCTTTGGCTTTTTGAACAATAAATCAGCGTCATTGTATTCAACTATTTTTCCATTATGAAGCACTAAAATTTTATCAGACATATGCCTAACAACTGAAAGGTCATGTGATATAAAAATATAGGTAAAGCTATATTTTTTCTTCAACTGATTTAGCAGGTTAAGCACAGTAGCCTGAATCGAAACATCGAGAGCAGAAACTGATTCATCACATATCAAAACCTGAGGTTTGACGCTGATTGCCCTAGCAATACAAACCCGTTGTCTCTGTCCTCCTGAAAGTTCATGAGGATAACTATTTAAAAAGTTTTCGCTCAGACCAACGTCGTTAATTAGTTTTTTACATTCATCATATAAATCCTCTTTTCCACAAATTTTATGAAAAATTAAGGGTTCAGAAATAATTTGATATATATTATGAAGAGGATTTAATGATGCATAGGGATCTTGAAAAACTATTTGAATATTTTTTCTAAAACCTAATAATTCTTTCCCTTGAATTTTAGAAATATCAAGCCCATTAAAAAAAATTTCACCTTCTTCAAATTTGTGAATCTTCAGTATGGCATTTGATAAGCTAGTTTTTCCAGACCCTGATTCTCCTATTAAACCTAAAGTTTCACCTTTGTATAATTTTAAGCTTATTTTTTCTAAAGCTTGAAAGCCTTTGTTTTTTACAAATAAGCTTTTCGATGTATTATAGAATTTTGACAAATTATTAATTTCTAAAATTGGGTTTTTTGAATATATACCTTTTAATCTTTTATCTCGTTCCTTTTTTGTTTCTGAAATTTTCTTATTTTTCTGATTATAAGTCTCAATAGTAGGTAAAACCTTTAATCTTTTACTGTCATTTATAATCACAGATAATAAAGCTTTCGTATAATCTTTTTTAGGGGATTTAAATATTTGTTTATTTAAACCCTGCTCTATTATCACTCCTGTCTTCATTATAATAATTCTATCGGAAATCTTTGACACCAACCTTAAATCATGTGAAATAAATAATATTGATAGATTTTCACTTTTTTGTAAATCTTTTAGTATGTCGATAATTTCTTTTTGTATTGTTACATCTAAAGCTGTGGTAGGTTCATCTGCAATCAAAAGTTTAGGATTACAAGACAGAGCCATGACTATCATAACTCTCTGTTTTTGCCCGCCAGATAGCTGGTGAGGGTATTTATCAAATAGATTTTCTACATTATCAAGCTTTACTTTTTTAATAAGTTTTTCTATTCTAGATGAAATTTCTTTGCTGTCTTTGTTTTCATGTGATCGGAATACTTCAAAAAGCTGTTCTCCAATTTTCATGGTTGGATTTAGTGCAGTCATCGGCTCTTGAAAAATCATAGATATTTCTGAGCCTCTAATTTTCATTATTTCATTTTCCTGTAGATTTATGATATTTCTTTGATTAAAATATATCTCCCCAGAAATATTGAAGTTCTTTTTTTCAAGAAGTCCTAAAATGCATAAAGAAGTAAGTGATTTGCCGCTACCAGATTCACCTATTAGACCAACTATTTCATTTTTTTTTATATTAAATGAAACTGACTTTATTAATTTTTTATTTTTAGAATTTTCTGCAATGCTAACACATAGCTTTTTTATATCAAGTAATATTTTCTTTTTTGATTTCAAAGACTATTCGATTGAAGTTGCAATTTTGTATCCTTCAGCTATATATTGAAATAAATCACTGGAGCCATCATCACCACCTTTGTTATTATACTCGCCCTGTCTTACAATAATTATATTTTCATCTGGAAAAGAAATTACAAATTGACCACGATGACCATTCATGGTAAACACTTTCTTACCCTCATAATTATATAGCCACCATCCATATCCATAATATGGACTATCTTCAAAAACTGGATTGATTGAAACATCGATGTAAGAGGGGTCTAATATTATTTCATCATTCCACTTGCCATTATTTATATACAGTTTACCAAATCTTGCAAAATCTCTAGCTGTACTTGCAATACAACAATATGCTTTTTCCATTCTTGATTTTTCACTGTCAATTTGCCAAAGAGCAGAATTTTCAGCTCCCATTGGTTGCCAAAATTTTTCACTCAAATAATTTGTAAGAGTAGTACCTGTTGCTTTTTCGATTACCATTCCTAATAACTGAGTGTCACCGCTAGAATATCTAAAGCTTTGACCGGGTTTATCTATAATATTTTGCCTTAGAACAACCGATCTTATATTATCTGTGAAGTAACTTTCAGATGTTATATTAATAACACTGTAATATTTTTCACTCCACTTCATTCCTGATGACATAGAAGCTAAATCTCCCACTGTTAATTCACTTGCAAGCCCTTCCTTATATTCATCAAAATAATCACTTAAAGGTTGGTCTAGTCCCTTGATTTTTCCTTCCATAATTGCTTTAAACATCATGCTTGTGACAATGCTTTTTGCAACTGAAAATGAGTTTGAAAGACTACTTGATTTATGATCGTCAAAATATTTTTCAAAAACAATACTGTCATTTTTGATTACTAAAAAGGATTTGGTTTTTCTTTCTTCATTTAATTTTTTTAGATTTTCAGACTGTTTGACAGAGTTATACTTTTCATGAAGTAACCATGGTTGAGGAACAGAGTTTTTGATTTCTCTGTTTTCAAAGTATTCATAGTCAGAAATAAAAGCTGTATTATTTCCTGTAAGATAAATTGTTCTAACTCCTTTAAGTAGGTACTCAACATTGAATGCATAAATCAATATTAAGATAGAACTTAAAATAATTGTTGTCCACACTAAAATCTTTTTCATAATCAGTTTGTTTGTCTCAAAGATATGAATTTAATATTCTAATTTTTTTTATTTAGGCACTGTCAAAATTCAGATGTCAACAAATAATTCTTAAATTTAATTGAACTAAAATCATAAACTCTCAATTTATATAGATGCGAGAAAATAATATATCACTCAGTTCTAGGATTTTTTATTATATGATGGTTTTTATAGTTGTTGAATCAATTATGATTGCCGGTGTAACTTTATATCAATTCAATAATCAAAACTCAGAATACCATGAAGGTAGACTTGAAAGAAAAGAAAACAACCTTCTTACAGACCTTAAGTATGAAATAGATAAATCTGGAATTAACTCCATCGATGCATTAAGTAACAGTATGATCCTTGAAGCGGCAGATGTTCATAATCTAGAGTTTGAGCTATACAGCTTAGAGGGTATTTTATTGAAAAGTTCAACAGCCCTTACCGGGGTTAGAGGGACAACTATTATAGACCAACAAATAGTTGATTATTTCAAAAATGAAAATCCTTCTAGATACGTCGAGGATGATACAAATACAAATTATTTCAAATCATCTTACAATCTGGTTACTAATTTTAAAAATGAACCACTTGGTATTATATATATTCCATATTTTGCTGATGATACCAGCAGCAAACAGGAGCTTACAGGGTTTTTGATAAGACTTGGGTTTGTTCATGGAAATATGATTTTAATTGCATTTGTCATTGCATATTTTATTTCAAATTTTGTAACAAAGTCTTTAGATTCGATTGGAGAAACCATTAAAAAAACAAATCTTCAAAATCAAAATGTAAAAATCAATGTAGATAATACACCAAGAGAAGTTGTTGCATTAATCGATTCATATAATACAATGATAGATGAGCTTAAAAGTAGTGCGGTTAAGCTTGCAAAAAGTGAAAGGGAAACAGCTTGGAGAGAGATGGCTAAACAAGTTGCTCACGAAATAAAAAACCCTTTAACTCCTATGAGATTAAGTATTCAAACATTTGAAAGAGGTTTTAGTAAAGGTCAAGAATTTAGTAAACAAAGAATAAAAGAATTTAGTGATTCATTGATTCAACAAATTGATACAATGAGTTCCATTGCAACTGCCTTTTCCGATTTTGCAGAAATGCCAGAGCCAAAAAAAGAGCTATTGAATGTTGTTGAGGTTGTAGAGCTTGCTATTGATATTTTTAATAAAAATCACATCACTTTTAACTCATCTAGTAAAGAAATCCAAGCAAATTTTGACAGGACCCAACTTATAAGGGTAATTACTAATCTGTTAAAAAATGCATTTCAAGCAATTCCTGAAGACAGAAAACCAGAAATTAAAGTTAGTATCTCAGAAAAAGGTAATTATGTAAATATTTCAATTGCTGATAATGGTTATGGAATTTCAATTGCTGATACAGAAAAAATATTTGAACCAAGCTTTACAACAAAGTCCAGTGGAATGGGTCTTGGTTTATCAATGATAAAAAGTATTATCTCTGCCTACAACGGAAATATAACTTTTTCGTCTAAGAGTAATGTTGGTACAACATTTAATATTACCTTCCCAAAAAACTAATTAAGATGTCATATAATAATTTAACATATGAGATTAAAAATAGAATTAATATTATTTCAATCAATCGACCTGAAAAATTAAATGCGTTAAACATTGAAACATTTTCAGAGATTGATCATGCAATTAAGTCATCAGTAGCAAATGATGAAGTCAGAATTATTATTCTTACTGGTGTTGGCGAAAAGGCATTTGTGGCTGGTGCTGACATAAAAGAGTTTGTAAATTTTACCATGGAGCAAGGGTCTGAGCTTTCAGAGTCTGGTCATAAAATTTTATCTGAAACTATTGAAGGATGTTCAAAACCTATAATTGCAGCAATAAATGGTTATGCATTGGGCGGGGGTCTAGAGTTAGCTATGGCTTGTCATATAAGGGTTGCTTCCGAAAACTCAAAAATGGGATTACCAGAAGTTTCACTTGGAGTTATTCCAGGGTACGGTGGAACTCAAAGACTTCCTCAATTGGTCGGAAAAGGAAGGGCTTTGGATATGATTCTGACTGCTAAAATGATTGATGCTGATGAAGCCTTAGCTTACGGGTTGATAAATTATATGACTGACCAAACCGAATTAATGGATTTTGTAAAAAATCTTTCAGAAAAAATCTTAGCAAATTCCTCTAACGCAATAAAGAATGCGATAAAGAGTGTTAATGCAAATTTTGAAAAAGGAATTGACGGTTTTAAGGTGGAAATTAACGAGTTTGGTAAGTGTTTTGAAACAAAGGAATTCAATGAGGGTACTTCAGCATTTTTAAATAAGAGAAAGCCAGACTTTAACTAAATATTATGTGTTTTTTAACACCTAAATAGTTAAAAAAATAAGATATTCGCTTCAAAATTAATATATTGAAAAAGTTTCTACTACTTGTTTCTATTTCCATATTTCAATTATCTATATCGCAAGAAACTAATTTAGTTGAAATTAGTATTAATGCCGCAGTTTTAGATTATGATTCAAAAAAAGGAATATCATTTTCTGAAGTCAAATTTATCGATAAAAATGTTGGTGTTCTAACAGATACTGAAGGTAATTTTTCTTTAAATTTTTTAGATCAAAACATTAATGATGATGATGTTTTTTCTATAACCGCGTATGGTTACGACACAATAAAAACCACTGCAGATAAACTCTACAAATTTTTAAATAATACTAATAGATTTTTTCTCAAAAAGTTACACAACTCAAAACAATGGTTTGATGAAGATGATGCAAATGATAATTATATTTTTGGTAAAGTTTTTGGTGTGTCTGGACCCATTCAAGGCGCTTCAATAAAAGTAAAAAACTCCTTAGTTGAAGCAAAGTCTGATTTTGAAGGATACTTCAAAATTAAAGCTAATTTGAACGATGTTTTATCAATCAATTTTTTAGGCATGATTGAAAAACAAATTTTAATTGAAAACCTTGATGATAAATATATACTACTAAAAACAGATGCTCAGATTCTAGATCAAGTTACAATCACTGGCACTACAGAATTAAGTGATGAAGTAGAAACCGGTTACGGAAAGAAAAAGAAAAAATCGGTTGGTTTTTCAACATCAACAATTACATCAGAAGACATATCCCCTGGTGCTGTTACAATAGTTGATGCGATAAGAGGGAAGTTTAATAATGTTCAGGTTGCTTATAATCAAGATGGAGCTGCAACAGGAAATAAACCACAAATTTATGTAAGAGGAGGAAGTCTATCAATCAACAATTCGGCTGCAGCGATATTTGATATTGAGGGCTTGATATATACAGAAGTACCAGATTTTATTGATCCACAGCAAATAGAGAGTATTACATTACTTAGATCAATGGGTGCTACAAATCGTTACGGAAGTCAAGGTAGAGGAGGAGTTTTTTTAATAAAAATGAAGTCACTTTCAAGAAAAGCAGAAAGATTATTAAATTCCTTAAAGGTAAAAGGTAATGACTATAAGGAACAAGTTTCAAGAATTGATTTTGATTCACTAAAACCTTATTATGTTAAAGATTTCATACAAGCCAAAACATTATCCGAAGCCAAGCAACAGTTTGTCACTTTAAAAGACGGAGTTTACAAATTATCTGTTCCTTTTCACATCGAATCATTTGACTATTTTAAAAATATTGATAAAGAATTTGCAATCAACATTTTAAAATCAGTTGCAGAAAAAGCAAAAGACAATCCAAAAGCTTTAAAAACCATTGCATATAAACTTGAAGAAATTGGAGAATTTAAAAATGCAAAAATTATATATCAAAGATTATTATCTATTAGACCATTAGACGAGCAATCTTACAGGGATTTAGCACTGATATATAAAGAGAATGAAGATTATGATTTAGCTGCAAGTTTATTTGATATTATGCTTAATAATAAGCTAAAAAATGTTAACATGTTAGGCCTTCAGGAGACAGTTGTTAATGAGGCTGCACATTTATATTTTACACAGCTAGACAAATTAACTTTGACAGATTTTCCTTTAAAAACCTTAAAAACTTATGTTCCAAAAAATGACTGGAGAAACTTTGGGTTTGATTATAGAATTATTTTTGATTGGAATGACCCTGCAGTTGAGTTTAACGTTCAGTTTGTTGGTCCAAAAAAGAAATATTATGATTGGTCTCACACTGTTCTTGACGATAAAGACTTGTTAGAAGATGAGTTATACTATGGATACAATACAGAAGAGTTCATAATCGAAAAATCTGATAAAGGAAAGTGGCTTATAAATATTGAAAATTACACAATTCAGGATGAGTCAAATCCTACATATATTAAATACACTGTTTTCAAAAATTATGGAAGGCCAAATGAAATTAAGAAAGTTGAAGTAATTGATTTAAATAAATTAAAACAGAAAATTACTTTAGATGTATTGAATTATTACAACTAACAGTGTTCGTTGTAAGCTCCTTTTAGATTTTGTGAAATAATTTCAGCAGATCTACCTTCAATATGGTGTCTTTCCAGCATATGAACTAATTCACCGTCTTTAAACAAAGCAATAGCCGGTGAGCTTGGTGGAAATGGCGCTAAATAATACCTTACTTTTTCAACAGCATCACGATCTACTCCAGCAAATACAGTGGTAAGATGATCAGGTTTTTTATCATTTACTAGACTTGTGATCGCACCCGGTCTTGCATTTGCAGCTGCACATCCGCACACCGAATTTACAACTACTAAAGTTGTTCCTTTACTTGAAACCATATTCTCAACATCATCAATAGATTTAAGTTCGTCAAACCCCTGATCAGTGAGTTGTTTACGCATTGGATATACTAATTCTTCTGGATACATTTATTTGGAATGATTATTAATAATACAAATATATAACCTTTTCATATAATTTCTTTTTACTTTTATTATTTTCGCACAAAATCAAGTATGGAACAATTAGTAAACGCCTTAAAAGATTTTTTTATTTCATTGGAAAGTCCAATTTTACAGGCTTTTGTTGGTGGATTATTTACATGGATTTTAACCGCACTTGGTGCTAGTCTTGTCTTCTTTTTTAAGTCAGCAAACAGGAAGCTTCTTGATGCAGCTCTTGGTTTTACCGGTGGTGTTATGATAGCAGCAAGTTTTTGGTCTCTTCTGTCCCCTGCAATCGCTGCTGTTGAAAGACAACACGAATTAGGACTAACTAGTTTACCATCTTTTTTACCACCAGCCATAGGATTCTTTTTGGGTGCATTTTTCCTTTATTTTCTTGATAAGAAAATCCCTCACTTACATCTTTTCAAAAAAATTGAAGAAGCGGAGGGACCTAAAACCGACTTAAAAAAAACAGAGCTTTTAGTTCTAGCTATTGCAATTCACAACATTCCTGAGGGATTGGCTGTAGGTGTAGCTTTTGGTGCAATAGCCTCTGGAATGGATATTGGTTTTACATTAGGTGGTGCAATAGCACTTGCAATTGGTATGGGATTACAAAATGCTCCTGAAGGTTTCGCCGTTTCAATGCCTATGAGAAGAGCTGGCTTTAGCAGATTTAAATCATGGCAATGGGGCCAACTATCAGCAATTGTTGAACCTATTTTTGCTGTTATTGGAGCTGCAATAGTAATCTTGGTGTATCCTATTTTACCCTATGCATTAGCATTTGCAGCTGGTGCAATGATTTTCATTGTAGTTGAAGAAGTAATTCCCGAAAGCCAAAGTGGAGGAAATGCAGATATTGCAACAATGGGTCTAATAGCAGGTTTCATAGTAATGATGTGTCTTGATGTTGCACTGGGCTAATTAACTACAACCACAATCTTTATTCAAACAATTTCCTTTTGTTTTCTTAGGACTAAATTTTTTCACTAGAAAAATTATAGCTAAAATCAAAGAAGTAACAACTAATATATTCTGAATATTAAGTTCCATTAGCTTAGTATTTGAAATGAAATTAGTGATATAAAATATGCTAATGCTGTCATAATAATAAATTGAAGTATTGGCCATTTCCATGAATTAGTTTCTTTTTTTACAATCGCCAAAGTACTCATACACTGCATAGCAAATGCGTAAAATAAAAGAAGTGAAATACCTGATGCTAATGTAAATATTTTATTTCCATTGCTGTCTGTTTCTCTTGCCATAATTTTTTTAATTTCTTCTTTTTTACCAACGGAATCATCATAATTATCAATATTATAGATGACCGCTAATGTGCCAACAAAAACTTCACGAGCTGCAAAGGATGTTATAATTCCAATTCCTATTTTCCAATCATACCCAAGTGGCTTGAACAATGGCTCAATTCCTTTACCGATATAGCCGATGAATGAGCTCTCAAGTTTTATTGAAGCCTCCAAAGTTTGGATTTCTTCTTGGCTAATTTCTTGCACATTTTCAGTAATATAATTTCTGGGATTTTCAAACTTATCTCCAATTCCATTTGTTGCTAAAACCCATAATATTACAGAGATAGCAAGGATTATTTTTCCAGCTTCAACAACAAATGATTTTGACTTTTCAAAAACAGTATAAAACACATCTTTGATTCTTGGAAACTTATAATTTGGCATCTCCATGACAAATATTGATCTCTTTTTAATTTTTAAGATTTTAGTTAATACTAATGAAGATAAAAGAGCTGTAACAAATCCGATTATATATAAGCTCATAAGTGCAATTGCTTGATAATTTAGCCCAAATATTTTTTCGTCAGGTATCACTAAAGCAATTATTATTAAATAAACAGGAAGTCTAGCTGCACAGGTCATAAAAGGTGTTACTAAAATTGTTATTAACCTTTCTTTCCAGCTTTCAATATTTCTTGTTGCCATAATTGCAGGTATCGCACATGCAACTCCAGAAATTAATGGGACAACACTTTTTCCGCTTAGGCCAAATTTTTGCATAGTCTTGTCTGTAAGAAAAACAACCCTGCTCATATATCCACTCTCCTCAAGAATGGATATAAACATAAATAAAAATGCTATTTGAGGTATAAAAATTACTATTCCTCCAACGCCCGTAATTATTCCGTCAGCCAAAAGATTTGTCATTGCACCCGATGGAAAATTTATTTTAACCCAGTCTGCTAGTGATGCAAATGAAGAGTCAATCAAATCCATCGGTACACTAGCCCATTCATAAATTGATTGAAAAATTGCCATTAAGACCATCAAGAAGATTAAATAACCAAAAATTTTATGAGTAAGGATTTTATCAATTTTTGCTCTAAATCCTTGTGCTTTTGAGCTATCAATTATTTGACCTTCATTTAAAATATTATTGATCAGTTGATATCTCTTTATTGTTTCTTTTTGTTGTAATCTTTTTAGTTGAGATTTTGATTTTATTTCAAAGTCAGTATTTTCAATTTCTTGTCTTGACACATTACTGAAATTTACATCCTGACAAATAACAACCCAGAGTTTATATAATTTTTGGTTTGGAAAAATCTTTTTTAAGTTGTTAAAATATTCGGGTTCAATTATACTTGTATCTAGAAATATTTTTGAAGAAAGTTCCTTGTAATTTTCGATTAAATTTTTGATATCACCTACCCATTCTTTTGACCTATTTGTAGTGAGTATTATTTTGGTGTCTAATTCTTTTTCAAGTTTTTCAATGTTAAGCTCAATACCTTTGTATTTCATTCGGTCTGACATATTTATTGCTAGTACAGTGGGAATTTCTAAATCTTTTACCTGGGTAAATAATATTAGGTTTCTTTTTAAATTTTCAACATCACTAACAATAATCGCTAAGTCAGGAAAATCTTTGTGATTTTTATTTAGTAAAAGTTCAACCACTAAGTTTTCATCCATAGACGAAGCGTTCAGGCTATATGTTCCAGGCAGATCGAAAATATGAGCTTTTGTCCCACGACTTAATCGGCAGACACCTTCTTTTTTCTCAACAGTTACTCCAGGGTAATTGGCAATTTTTTGATTAAGACCAGTCAATGAGTTAAAAATCGAAGTTTTACCAGTATTAGGATTCCCTATTAAAGCTACTTTTATTTGCTTACTCATTTGCTTAGTTCTATCTCAATTAATTTGGCGGTTTCCTTTCTGATTGCCACATAACTTCCATTAACTTCAAGATAAATAGGACCCTGAAAGGGAGCTTGTTGAATTAGCCTTACACTATTTCCAGGCAAACACCCCATTTCCAATAACTTCATGGGTATTTCTTGTGATGAAACATCAACTATTTTACCTTTTTCACCTTTTTTTAAATCACTTAATTTAGGCATAGTAGTTATTTAGAACCATTTTAAAGAGCCAAATGTAATGAAATTGGTAAGATTAATCTATTTTTTTTAAGGTTTCAATATCGGATAATAACCTGTCAATTTCTAAATCATTAGTACCATCATAAAACCCTCTAATCTGCCTTTTTTTGTCGATTAACATAAAATTTTCGGTATGAATCATATCAAATTCACCATATTCAGTGTCTTCAACAGCTAGATAAGATTTACGGGCAAGATCATAAATTTGTTTTTTATCCCCTGTTACCAAATTCCATTTTGAGTCATTGACTTTATTTTCAATCGAGTATTTTTTTAGTTGCTGTACCGTGTCCACTTCTGGAATAACAGTGTGTGATAAAAATAAAATATCATTATCATTTTTTAGCTCTTCTTGTAATTTGTACATATTTTTTGTCATAATGGGACATATGTCTTGGCATGTTGTAAAAAAGAAGTCAGCAACATAAATTTTATTACTATAAAATTCTTGAGTTATCTTTTGCCCGTTCTGATTCGTTAACTCAAAATCAGAAATTTTATGGTACTTAGATACATGAATTATAGATGAATCAACCAGTTTTTCATTTACTTCAGCAGGTTGATAAATTGGCAATGTCTCAACAGGTTTTAAAATCGTGTAAAACAATGTAATGGCAGCTGCTGAAAAAGCCAAAATAAATCCAACTGTAATAAAATCTCTTTTCCTAAATAACTTCAAAGCCTATTATTTTTGTGGTATGCAAAAATACAACAGTTTTACATCAAATAATCAAAATAGATATTTTTAATTTATTATTAATCAATTACTTTTGTCAGCTAATTAATTACATCTATGGAAATCTTAATTAAAATTTCGCAATTTATTTTGAGCCTCTCATTAATTATTGTCCTACATGAGTTTGGACACTATTGGCCAGCAAGGTATTTTAAAATAAAAGTTGAGAAGTTCTACTTATTTTTTGATGTAAACTTTTCATTATTCAAGAAAAAAATTGGAGAAACAGAGTGGGGAGTTGGTTGGTTACCTTTAGGTGGTTATGTTAAGATTTCTGGAATGATTGATGAAAGTATGGATAAAGAGCAAATGTCAAAACCCCCACAACCATGGGAATTTAGATCTAAGCCTTCATGGCAAAGACTTATTGTCATGTTGGGTGGTGTTACTGTTAATTTTATTTTAGCAATAATCATCTATATCGGACTAGCTTATAGTTATGGTTCTTCATCAATCTCAACTGATTCAATTAAAGATGGATATTTAATTAGTAATCCTGTTTTATTAGATTCTGGCTTTAAAACAGGTGATAAAATTTTGACTGTTGATGGAGAAAAACTAAGCACCTATTCTGAGCTTAGAAAATCAATTATTGGATCAACGACTTATCAAGTTGACAGGGATGGAGATATAATCGAAATTAATTTACCTGTAGACTTTTTAGGTAAATTATCCTCAAGTGATGATGTTTCATCTTTTGAGTTTAGAATGCCATTTATAATTCAGAGTGTTTCAGAAGAATCTTTAAATAAAGACTACGATTTAAGGCAAGGTGATATTGTAGTATCACTAAACGGCCAAGAAATTAAATACGCCGATCAAATAACAACACTACTCAAAGAAAACTCTAATAGAACAATAGAGGTTGAGCTTTTGAGAGATTCTTTCAGATTGAAAAAAACACTAAACGTTGATGAAAACGGAAATTTAGGAATTTTTCATGGTGCCACTGTGAAAGATATGGTAGATTTAGGATATATGGAAGTTGTACAAAATTCATATTCTTTGATTGAAAGTATTTCTGTTGGAACAAATAATTTTGTTTCTTTTATGGGTTTTTATTTTGATCAACTTGTTGCAATCTTTAACCCAAGTACTGGTGCTTACAAAGGTCTTGGCGGGTTTATTGCAATTGGAAATATTTTCCCATCTACTTGGGACTGGCAGTCATTTTGGAATACTACAGCTCTACTTTCAGTTATGCTTGGGGTTTTAAATTTATTGCCAATTCCAGCATTAGACGGTGGTCATGCAATGTTTCTTATGTATGAAATGATTTCTGGACGAAAACCTTCAGACAAATTCATGGAGACAGTTCAGGTAATAGGTTTTATTATTCTGTTATCATTAGTGATTTTTGCAAACGGAAATGATATATATAAGTTATTTAATTTTATAGTTTAATATGACATGGTTCTATAACTTACTTTACCTTTGGATTTTTATAGGACTTTGCACTTTCTTATATCTCATATTTTCAAAAACAATTGCTCCTTACGGCAGACATTCGAATTCAGATTGGGGAATTACTATAGATAACAAATGGGGGTGGTTTTGGATGGAATTACCTGCTTTGGTTTTAATGCCAGTAATAATTTTATTTTCTCCTGTTGAAAAAAATGGCATCATAATATTAATAATTGGATTATGGATTTTACACTATTTCTATAGAACTATACTATTTCCAATCAAGTTAAAGACCAAAGGAAAAAAGATGCCTTTAGTGATTGTGATTAGTGCATTCGTTTTTAATTTATTTAACGGTTTTTTTGTTGGTTATGAGATAGGAAATATATCACAATTAGATTTTGGAATTAATACATTAATTGGACTAATTATCTTTTTTGCCGGAATGTATATTAACAGAACATCAGATAATAAATTGATATACCTGCGTAAAGAAAATAAAGAGTATCAAATTCCCCAGGGTGGCATGTTTAAATATATTTCTTGTCCAAATCATTTTGGTGAAATTGTTGAATGGATAGGATTTGCTATAATAGTTTTTAATCTTGGAGCTTTAAGCTTTGCATTATGGACCGCTTTTAACTTAATTCCAAGAGCCCTAAACCATCACAATTGGTATATTAATTCATTTAAAGAATATCCTGAAAAAAGAAAAGCAGTAATACCGTTTATTCTTTAAATTTTCAGATGTAAAGATTTAATTAAAAAAAAATCAAATTTTAAAAATATTACATATATTTGCCCTCACTGAAAAGTAAATTCCTCCTTAGCTCAGTTGGTTAGAGCATCTGACTGTTAATCAGAGGGTCCTTGGTTCGAGCCCAAGAGGGGGAGCAAGCGAAACCGCTACACTACACAGAATAAAGCCTTCGAGAAATCGGAGGTTTCTTTTTTTACATCAATTATTAATGAACTTGCTTAAAGTTAGTAAAAAAGTGGCAACTATATGGCAACTCATTTGGCACTACTTAACTTTTTCATAAAATTGATTATTTTGTGCAACATACTAAAATTGCACTGTGTGTATTATTTGTAATTTTATTCTACAATGAGAGATACATCAACATTAAAGCTGAATTTTGTGGGAACAATGTTTTCCATAGGTATTATTTATTTTATAATAAGACTGCAATATGATGGAGAGATCCAAATATTAGATTATATTGAATTTTTATTGCCAATATTATTTATATTAATAAATCTAAGTTTATTTAGGGTAACAGTAAATTCTAATGGTATTTCAAAGTCTTTATTCTTTCCAAATGTCAAATACAATGTAAAATCCTGGAGTGATATTAAACATTTCATAAATGTAACTGAAGTTACTAAAGATAGATATGGAAAAGAGGAAAGACAGGAAACAATTTGGTTTGTTGATTTTAATGATAAAGTATGCTTAAGGATTCAAAAAAATAATGTGCTTAGCTCAAAGAATATCAAAAAAATAATATCTATTATTAAACAAAGAGAAGTTGAGTATCCAGATAAATTAGTTTTCAGAAGTCCTTATATGTATAGAATAGGTCTTTGGAAAGTAGACTATTCAAAAAAAGAAAATCCTGAATTGTAATTCTCAACATTTAAAACTAAATATTGACTTACATCATCATCGTGGGCCCACCAAAAATCACTACAACTAAATACAAGTGGAATAAATAGTAATAGTATTAGCTTTTTCATATCGTGTGTTGGTTTAGTTGCAAGGACCATCTTCATATGCAATCACACCATACCAATTAAGAGCCTCACAACTATTGCCGTAACTATTTCCGTCACAACCGCATACAGGTTCAACAACTGCGGGGCAAGGTATATCTGAGCTGATTAATGTTTCATCAACACACATATTAGGCGTATCTTCATCATCATCTTTACAACCAAATACTATTGGAATAAATAGTAATAGTATTAGCTTTTTCATATTTAGAAATTTAGTAAGTCTAACAACCAATCCATAATAGCATAGCCGAATTTATATCCAATTGCTAACCCAATAACAACTATAATAAGTTTAACCCAATTAGGAAGTTTTTTCATATCGTATGTTGGTTTAATTACTCAAACTTTTCTTTTACATCTGTGAAAAATAAAAATGCTAAAATTACTCCGTCTAAAAGTCCATATGCATTCTCACTAAATTCAAATAAAGGAGTTATAGAAGTTACGGTTGTGACATTATAACTTTCTAAGGAAAATAAAAAATGACTAATAAAGCTGAAAATAAGATAAAATATAAATAACTTCTTACCAATCCTTTTTAGTTTATATAAGCAATACCACATAAAAGGCAACAATAATATATAGACAAGATAAATAACTACTTCTATCGTAGTATCATTATACTCAACTTCTTCATATGGAAAAAAAGTATCCTCGACAATCACTAATAAAAATATTGAAAGAAAGATAAATACTTGTAGTAAAATGATTTTTTTAAAAATATTGATAGTCATAGTATTAGCCTTTTCATATCGTATGTTGGTCAGCCAATTAATTTATTTCTCTATCAGACTTATCTCTTTGATACAGGTAAGCCTTTTTAATTTTCCCTTCAACAATTTGCGCGTCAAAAACTCTTTGAAAATTCTTTGCATTATCACCCTCACCATAACTTGTGTTTAAGCAAGTGGTTACCCAATTTTCCGAAGGCTTATCTCTAAAATTTATATCTGAAGAAATAGACCATAATATTTCCCATTTTGCATTGGGAAACTGATCTAAAAATTGTTTAGACATTTCGATATGTTGTTTGCTTCCTTCAACAACCTGACCTGTATGGGCAAAACCTAAAAAATCCTCGTGTTCTAAACTTTCAACAGTTTCAAGATCTTTATTGTTATATCCCTCAAAATACTTTACAATTACTTCGAGAGAGGCTTGGTCTCCTATAGTTATATCTACTTTATTTCCATTCTCAGACTCATATCCAAATACATTTGATTGTTCTGCATTGTTGCATCCAAGAAATACTAATGAAATAATTAATAGTGAGTAAAATTTAAAATAGTTTTTCATAATGTATAGTTTAATATTTACACAAGATAGTAAGTTGTTTAGGGTTTGTCAAGTAAGAAACGAGGATATTGATATGTCGTATGTTGCTCTATACATTATATATACTATATACTTGATATATATACATTCCTTAAACAACTTTGATAAAAATTGGCATTAACTTTGTTTGTATTCCAGCTGAACTTTAAATATATAAAAATGAAAAATCTAATTTTAACTATTACTACTTTATTATTAACGATTACAATTTCAGCACAAACTGTAGTTGATGCAGCAGTTTCTAATAAAGACTTTTCAACTCTTGTAACAGCATTAAAAGCTGCTGATTTAGTTGGCGCTCTTAGCGGAGAGGGTCCATTCACTGTATTTGCACCGAATAATGATGCATTTGCTAAAATTGACTCGGAAGCTTTGGCAGACTTACTTAAGCCAGAGAATGTAAAAGCACTATCAAATATTTTGACCTACCACGTAGTTTCTGGAAAATTAATGGCCAGCGATATTACAAAAGCTTTGAAAAGCGGTTATGGAAAAACTAAGCTTACTGCATTAAATGGTCAAAAATTTATTGCCAGGTCAAAGGGTGATAAAATATTTTTAAAAGATAAAGACGGTAATATGAGTGAGGTGATTGCAACTGATGTGGTTGGAACAAACGGAGTAATTCACGTTATTGACTCTGTGATAATGCCTGAATAGTTATATTTATTTAAGCTTATTTAAACCCTCTTGCTATTTGCAGAGGGTTTTTGTTTATCTGCAACTAATTGATTGAACATTAAACTTTAGTATATCAAACATTTAATAGACAAAAAGCCAATATCTTCTTTTCAGTTCACTATTATTTTTATATGTTTTTTGTTAAATGTAATAGATGGTATGGATGTTCTTGTTATTTCATATACAGCTCCTTCTATTGCTTCCATATGGGATATTTCGCCTGAGACCTTGGGAATTGTATTTAGCTCTGGTTTATTTGGAATGGCAATTGGGGCACTTTTTTTAGCTCCTTATGCGGATAAAGTGGGTAGGAAAAAAATTATTTTGATTAGTACCATAATTATTTCCTCAGGGGTATTTTTCACTGCTTTCGCTAAAAATATAACTCAACTAACTTTTTTAAGGTTTTTTAGTGGAATAGGCATTGGTACTATGCTTGCAAGTACTGTTTCTCTTGTTTCAGAATATACACCTGAAAGGTCAAAAGATTTTTGGATTAGTTTTGTTTTAGCTGGATATCCTGTCGGGGCGATATTGGCTGGTTATTTAACAAATATTATTTTATTTAAATATTCGTGGCACTATGTCTACATAATCTTCGGAAGCTTCTCCATATTACTCATTCCTGTTGTTTATTATTTTCTATTCGAGTCTGTAGGATTTTTAATTAAGAGTCAACCAATTAATGCAATTTCACGTATTAATAGGATTTATGATAAACTAAAGATTACAAATATCAACACCCTGCCAACTTATGAGAATAAAAGTAATCGAGTTCCCATAAATGAATTATTAAATAAAAAATATATTGCCCTAACACTAAAGCTTTGGATTGCATTTTTTTCTGCATTTGTATGTTTATATTATTTAATTAGTTGGATTCCTAAAATGGTAACTGATATGGGTTTGTCAATTGAGCTGGGTATTTATTCAGGAACAATATTTAATGTTGGCGCATTTTTAGGTATTATTACACAAGGCTACTTCTCATTAAAATTAGGTCTCCAAAGAGTCATATCAGCTTTTATGATTTTAACCTGTATCTTGATGACACAAATCCAATATTTTATTGATTCTGATTTAATGTTATTTATTTTTGGCGTATTAGGTTTTACAATTCAAGGTGGGTTTGTAGGTTTATATGCATTTGCTGCTAGGATATACCCGTTAGAATTTAGAACAACAGGGATTGGATGGGGAATTGGTTTAGGTAGGTTTGGTGCAGTAATAAGCCCATTAATCGGAGGTTATCTAATTGGTGCTGGACTATCTATTTCTCATAGTTTTATGATTTTTGGAGCTATAGCATTCCTTTCAGGGTTTACCGTTTATGTAATATCAATAAAAAATTAAATCACAGGCATATCTCCTTCTTTTGTACCTGACTAAATGAAATAAGTGGAATAAATAGTAATAGTATTAGCTTTTTCATATCGTATGTTGGTTTTACTATTAGCTTTTCCATTTTTTCAAATATCTATATATTAAAAATGCTAAAAAGAGTCCGAGTCCAAGCATAGTAATAATAAATAAATTATCACTCATTAGAGAATCTTTAAGTGTGTCAGTATGTAAAAGTACTTTCTTCAAGAAATTATTTAACAGCTTTAATATATTTTATTACTTAGCTAAGCATCTTCCCAAATAAGCATAAAAAATATCTGACTACGAATCTAATTTGTGTAACTATTTTTTTCATATAGTATGTTACTTAGTCTCCTGATGCTAATGTAGCATTTACAGAAATATTACAATTTAAAGCTCCTGAAATAGGACAATTATTTTTTGCCTCAAGCACCAATTCATCAAATAAAATCTTACTAATTTCAGGTACTTTTGCAATAAGTTTTAGTGATATTTCAACTATTTTACCATCTTCAAATATTAGTATAGCATCTGTATTTAATTCAATAGGATGGTAGTTGTTTTCATTAAGAACAAAACTTAATTTCATATTAAAACAACCTGCAAGTGCTGCAGCGATTAATTCCTCAGGATTTGTCCCGAGATCACCTTTATCATTTTCAAATCTTGTTTTGAAACTGTATGGCATTTCATTAAAAGCACCGCTTTGAGCTGTTAATATACCCTGCCCATTTGCTCCACCGCCTTGCCAAATTGCATTTACTTTTCTTTTCATAGTTTTATTTTTTATTGTTCATTTTAATACCTGACATTGAAAACATTTGCCAAGAATTACCAACTTTCTTATACATATATATTCCTCTTCCTGTGAAAATATTTTCATAATTATCATTAAACCTGGAGTATGTAGCATCCAAAACACAAATATTTTTTGATATCCAAACAACCCTTGATTTTTTTAGTTTGCTATATTTATAACCATCTTGAATATTTTTTCTTATCTGTTTATAGGATTTAATTAATTCATCTTCATTATTAATTATAATAGGATTGTCAAAAAGAGATAATGTAACTGGAAATGTAAAATAGGTTTTTATCTTATCAAAATCTGAATACTCAAAAGCTCTACTATATTCTTCCCATCTTTCAATAATCTTCTTTTCGGTTATTTTTTTCATTTTATGAGAATTAGAGGTAATCTTTTTCTTCATTTGTACCTCCATTTTTTTCTTCATCATTTGATTCATATTCATCTCCTTCTTTTGTGCCTGACTAAAAGAAATAAATGGAATAAGTAGTAATGGTATTAGCTTTTTCATAATATTTAAGTTTAATGTATCTACAAGTTAGTGAAAAAGTTGTTTATGGTTTAACGTGTGTTGCTCTACCTTTTTAATTTTTTATTGATTTATTTTACTCCAAATACCAAAAAATGCAAACAAAAATAATAGCAAAATAAGTCCTATTCCCGTTACTCCATCAAAGTTAAAACCAAATTCTTGTGCATAAAAAAATGTAACAACACCAATTACTATTGTAATTAGGTTTAAAGCAAGTTTTTTTTTCATATCGTATGTTTCTTAGTATGGGTTTTAATACTTAATCCTTATTACTTCTTTTTTTTTAACTTGGAAAATAATTGGCAGAGAATAAGGGACAATTACAGGTTTTCCATTTATTTTTCCTGGTTTCATTTTTGGAAGTAAATTAATTACTCTAATGGCTTCATCTTTAAGTTGAGGATGAGGAGCTCTGGCTCTAACATCAGTGATATTTCCCAAAGTATCAATTTTAAATATAGCGCTAATACGTTGTCGACCAGTTAGACCTAAGTCTGCAGCTATATCAGTATTATATTTACTTTGCACAAATTTTGCGATTTTTTCAGACATACATTTTCTCTTATTTTTATCGCTTCCCCTATTACAGCCTGGAAAAATAGGCACACTTTCAATCACTTCAGAGGATACTTTAGAATTATTTTCGGTTTCAGATTGCCCAAAAGAAAGAAATGGAATAAATAGTAATAGTATTAGCTTTTTCATATCGTATGTTGGTTTATTATTATAATTCTTTTGATACACTCATTAGTACATCCTGATAATCTATCTCAAATCCGTCAACGTGACCCATTATTTTCTTATCCTTTGAAATAAAATGACAATGAATGAAGGTGTCGTGATGAGTGAAAATAGTTTGGTGTTTTCTTGAGAAAAAACCTACTAAATAACCATCAATATTTTCATAGGTGAAATTTTTTAATCCTTCGTGGGCTTCCTTAGGGGAGGTAACTTTACTGCCAATAGGCAAGTCAACACTATGAACGTTAATATTATTCCAATTTCCTTTCAAAACAAAAACAAATGGACTGTTTACTTTTTTAAACCTATTGTCTAAAAAGTTTTCTAACGAGGAAAGGTCGTAAACATTAGAACTTAAATGACTTTCTTTTAAATCACTTTCGTTAACGTAAACAAAAAATGGAGATCTTGCATTTTTAACTTTTTTGACATAAAATTCATCAACTTCATTAATCCCCGAAATATAGGTATCTCCTTCAAAAAGCAATACTTCACCTCTAAGATTTTCTAATGGCCCTAAACCATATGCGCCTTTTGAAAAAATTGTATCTGTTGAAATAATTCCATCCAATTTACCTTGCCACATAACATCACTCATACGGCCAACAATCTTTACATTATTTATATCTTGATAATCACCACAAGCAAAGACAATTGGAATAAATAGTAAGATTATTAGCTTTTTCATTTTTTCAAATATTTACATATTAAAAATGCTAAACAAAGCCCAAGCCCAAGCACAATAATAACAAATGAATTATCACTGAGTAGAGAATCTTTAAGTGTATCCGTATGTAAAAGAGTTTTGTTCAAGATATTATTTAACAGCTTTAATATATTTTATTACTCAGCCAAACAACTTTCCAAATAAGCACAAAAAATATCTGAATACTGAGCCAATATGAGCGACTATTTTTTTTATAAAGTTAATCATAGTATAAATAGTAATAGTATTAGCTTTTTCATATCGTATGTTGGTTTAGTTGCAAGGACCATCTTCATATGCAATCACACCATACCAATTAAAAGCCTCACAACTATTATTATATGTATTTCCGTCACAACCGCATACAGGTTCAACAACTGCGGGGCAAGGTATATCTGAGCTGATTAATGTTTCATCAACACACATATTAGGCACATCCTCATCATCACTGCTACAAGCAATGACAAGTGGAATAAATAGTAATAGTATTAGCTTTTTCATATCGAAGTTTAGAAATAAAGTACTATAATTATGAACAAGTATTTTTCTTGGTTTTTATTTATCTATAATTAAGTGATTTAACATTGATTTTTGAATATAATAAAAATATGGTTTGCTTTTTGTAATGTTTATGATTTTTAGAGTAAAAAATTATGAATTTCACATCTCTTTTTTCTTTGAGTTGTTTGAATAGTATGTTAAATTAATTTTTTTAACAATGAGGGTATCAATAATAGGTTCAGGGGTAAGTGGAATATGTGCCGCAATAAGACTAAAATCTAAAGGATTTGATGTAGCTGTCTATGAAAAAAATAAGATGCCCGGTGGAAAATTAAATACTTTCAAATTAGACGGATTCAGGTTTGATGCTGGTCCTTCACTTTTTACGATGCCACAACTGGTAGACGAGTTGTTTGAGCTCAACAATTTGAACCCCAGGGATTATTTTACGTACAAAAAAAAGAAAATACATTGTAAATATTTTTGGGATGATAAAACAAAATTTACTGCATACTCAAATAGAAAAAAATTCTTAAAAGAGGTTAAAAATAAGTTTAAAGTAGACGAGTCTACAGTGAATAACTATTTAAAAAAGGCAAAAATAAAATATGATTTAACGGAGAAGATTTTTTTAAGAAAATCACTTCATAAACTTTCTAGTTTTTTAAATATTGAAACAATCAAAGCTCTTTTTAATTTAAATATTTTTCAAATAAATAAAACATTAAATGAAGTAAATTCTGATGAATTAAAAAATAAATACTTAATACAAATATTTAATAGATATGCAACATATAATGGCTCATCTCCTTACAAAACTCCTGGAATGATGACATTAATTCAACACTTGGAAAACCATTTTGGAACATTTGTGCCCGAAGGGGGGATGTACGAAATAACAAATACTTTATTCAATTTAGCGAAGCAAATTGGAGTAAAATTTTATTTTGAATGTAACGTTGACGAGATTATCTTAGAAAAAAAAGCTGCGAAAAAGATAAAAGTAAATAATAACTTGATTGAGTCTGATATTATTATTTCAAATGTTGATATAAATTATACCTATAAAAAACTATTAAAACAAAAATTTAATCATAAATCCCTGAAAAACGAAAGCTCTAGCTCTGCTTTAATTTTTTATTGGGGAATAAAAGGAACTTATGATAAGTTAGATCTTCACAATATATTTTTTTCTTCAAATTACAAAGAGGAGTTTGACTCAATTTTTGAAAAAAAACAAATTTTTGACGACCCCACTGTTTATGTTAATATTTCGTGTAAGGATATTTCATCGGATGCCCCTAAAGGGTCAGAAAATTGGTTTGTTATGATTAATTCACCATATAATATAAATCAAAACTGGGATAGACAAATTCAAATAAGTAGAAAACAAATAATTAATAAGCTTGAGAAAATACTTGGCATAGAGATTGGAAAAAACATAATAAAAGAAAAAGTTTACAGTCCAATTGATTTAGAATCAAATACAAACTCATTTAACGGTTCATTATATGGGAGCTCAAGTAATAATATTATGTCCTCTTTTATGAGACATCCAAATTTCACTAAAAGAATAAAAAATCTATTCTTCTGCGGAGGGAGTGTACATCCGGGCGGTGGGATACCCTTAGCAATTTTATCATCAAAAATAGTTTCTGATTTAATTGAAAGCAAATAAAAAAAACATATCAATATTTATAATTTGGCTAGTACATATTTCTGGTCTTTTGGGTATGGTGTTTTACGATCTTGATTTTTTTGCAGGTTATACCTCATTAAATCTTTTTCTGATGTCAATAATTCTATTTGCAAATATTAAATTGAATAACAAGAATCAAATATTTGCACTTTTATTAATTTTTTTAATCGGTATGCTTTCTGAGTTTATTGGAGTTAATTACGGATTAATTTTTGGAGAATATATTTATGGAAATAATTTAGGATTCAAACTTTTTGGTGTACCATTCTTAATTGGCTTAAATTGGGTAATATTGACTGTAATTTGTGCAAATATTGCCTCAATTTTAATTAAAAATAATAGTATTATACAGATAATTATTTTAGGAACTTTACTAATGTTGTTTATGGATTTTGTTATGGAGCCCATTGCACCAAAATTAGATTTATGGAAATTTAAGAATTTAGTAGTACCAACCTCAAATTACATAGGATGGCTAATTATTAGCATATTAACACAAACTATTTACAACATTCAATTTAAGGAAAAAGAGTTTAAGCTTTCATTTAATTTATATACTGCAATTTTTTTATTTTTCGTTTCTTTAAATTTAATTTTATAATGTTTATAATCTAATATGAATAAACAGATTACAACTATTTCCTTTTTTAAGTTTTCATCTTTGCAAAATAAAATTTGGGCTTTTGTAATGATGTTACTTGCTCATAAGGACTTATATAAAGTCAAAGGGCTTTCTTTTTATCGATTAATGGGTAGTGGTAAGGACAAAGGCTTTAATCCACTGCCGGATTGGTCTGTATACAGCTTAATACAAGTTTGGGAATCCGAAGAAATCGCAAATCAATTTTTTAATAGATCAAAATTAATCAAAAAATACAAAAATCATACAAAAGAAACGTATACACTATATATGAAAAATATTGCCTCTATAGGAACCTGGATTGATAAAACCCCTTTTCAGAAAGCGACAGATTTAGACCCTAACCAACCCATTGCTATCATTACTAGAGCAACTATTAAATTGAGTTGGCTATTACGATTTTGGAAATATGTTCCAACTTCTCAAGAACCCTTAGACGGAAATAAAGGTTTGATCTACACAAAAGGAATCGGTGAGGTTCCAGTTGTCCAAATGGCAACATTTAGCTTGTGGAAAAACTTTAATGCAGTAAAGGAGTATGCTTATAAAAGCAAACAACACAAAGAGGCGATTAGAAAAACTCGAAAAAATAATTGGTATAAAGAAGAGTTGTTTTCAAGGTTTCACCCATATAAATCACTTGGTACTTGGGATGATAATAATCAATTGATTTTTTAAACATCATTTTGGATTTGCAATAATCGTCATTATACCAAGTGAGGATTTTTTTTCATAAAATCTCAAAGGAAAAAATTTAATCATTCCAATTATAAAACCAATAAATTCTTCTTCCATACTCTTATCCCATCTTATCTCTTTTTTTTCCATTTCACTCATCCAGTATAGTAAATACGGATTCATAGTCCCATATGTAAAAACTTTAGAAATGTTCCATCTGCTTTTTTTTAGTAACAGTTTAATATTTTTAGGTGAGAATAATGACAGGTGTCTAGGTGTGTGCCAGCCAGCCCAGTATTTCCCATATTTTTTTCTACTTAAAGAATTGAAATTAGGAACTTCTATTATTAGCTTAGTGGATGGTTTGGAGATTTTTTTTAATGACTTTAGGTTTTCAAGAGGATTATAATCGTGTTCCAAATAATGCCACATTGTAATTACATCTGGACGAAGATTGGCTGGTAAATCTTTGATTTCACCTACTCTTAAATCAATTTTTTTAAAATTTTTTAATTGATTTCTCCAGCCTGCATCGTTAAAGTCAATTCCAATTGTTTTACAATTTAATTTTTGCTGACAAGCTTTTAAAAAAGTAGGATTTCCACAGCCAACATCTAAGATAAGTGACTCCTTAGAAAGACTTTGAATATCTTTTATTAGTTTAACCCTCTTTAAATCTAGTTTTTTTTGGCTTTGTGAGACAAACCATCCAAATTTTCCCCAAGCCTTTGCGCCCCGATATGGTAAGTAATGAGACGTATAATAGTTTTTCAAATCTTCAAATTTTAATCTCGGGTTTAGAAAAACAAAATCACACTTATTGCATTTATCAAAATTAAATAGCCTATCATTATGGTGCATTTGAGAGGTTGTCTTAATAATAGATCTTAAAGAAGTCGATCTACACACTGGACAATTATTAATTTTCATCATTTAGCTCTAAAATGAAAGTGATAAATAGTAATAGTATGGGCTTTTTCATATCGTATGTTGCAAGATTATTATTCCTAAAATTAGGTAAGCTATAGCAGGAAGAATTTCAGAAATATTGTCTTTTATTTTGATTCTAACATAAACAGCTACAAGCATCATTATTATTAAAATTACAGAGCTAACAATTAGTAAAAGATTTGACCAAAGCCCGATTAGTATTCCTATACCACAAAATAATTGAAAACCACCGATTTCTCTTCTTCTTTTTTCCAAGCCCCATCTATTAAACTCCAAAATCATTTTATTTGAAATAAAAGAATTTATTCCGTATGCAATAAATGATATCGCTACAAATACTATAATTATATTGTATACATCCATCAAATTAAGCCACAATTAAATGAAGCAATAAATAGAGACATAATTAAAAATATTAGTGATGGAACAAACTTTATAAAAGGGTTTTTAACTTTTATGTGTGAAACTTGGGCACATAACATAAAGAATGCCATTGATAAGGATGCATAAATTGTTATCTCATTATACCATATACCAAGTATTAATAATGTTGAGGTTGATGTTTTTGACACACCAACAAAATTTCTTAACAAGTCTGAATATCCATAATGTTTAAATTCCACTACTATATTGTCATATCTAAAAATCCAAACAATAAGAACAGAGATTGCAACAATTAGTTGAAATGCTATTGAAATATTTTCCATAATCCAAATTTATTTAATGCATCCACAAGTTAGTGAAAAAGTTGTTTATGGTTTGTCAAGTAAGAAACGAGGATATTGATATGTCATATGTTGGTTAGGAAGCCTTGTCTAAAATCTTCTGTAGTGCGTCAATCAGTTTTTTATTACCCCCATTGGGTTTTTTTAATTCTTTAGAAATTGTTTGGTTTAAATTATTTATGAGATCTTTTTGTTTTCTTGCCATATAACCCTTTTTAGTTTTTTTAATTTATCCACAAGTTAGTGAAAAGTTATTTATGGTTTATCTTATGTTGCTCTATAAAATTGAAAAGGTTCGAAAGATAGCCAACCATAGCAATCAATCAAACCAATTCTTTTTGTGTGATGCGAATATATATAAATTAAATTAAATTGGAATAAATAGTAATAGTATTAGCTTTTTCATATGAAATGATGAATTAATTAGCTAAAATATCTTATTCAAATATTACTAATTTCAATTTTAACCCCTTATATGTTTCTGCAATTCCCTCCACAGAAGTTTTACTTTGCAAAGAAATTCTAACAAAACCTTCCCCATAACTTAAATAAGAAAATGTTGTATCTCCAATTTCTGTCCAAACAGGGTTGTATTGAGGAAATTGACTCCATCTTTGAGGTCTTTCTTCGGTTGCTGCTCTTTCAATATATGCAAGTACAGCACCTTCTTCCATTACATCATCATTAATTTCGGGAACTTTAATTTCAAAGTTTCCATATTGTTTGTCATCGCTTAGGCTTGTTAAATCTCCAAACTCAACAATTACAACTTCAAGTTCTCTTTCAACTTCAAATTCTTTTTCAACTTCAATACAAGAAAAAAAGAATAAAGGGATAAATAATAATAAAAATAAGTTTTTCATAATGTATAGTTTAATATATCCACAAGATAGTAAGTTGTTTAGGGTTTGTCAAGTAAGATACAAGGATATTGATACACTACATATTGAATTAGTTAAAAAATAATATATTATTAATTGCTAGTTAATAAATTATTAATGTCTAATTGAGTTTAAATATGTAACATTGAACACTATATATAATCGACCTTTATTATGAAAAAATATTACTACTTTTTGTTTCTCTTAACTTGTTTTATTACAAATGGGCAAGAAAATATATTCTTCAGTGAATATGCAGAAGGCTCCTCAAACAATAAATACCTAGAGATTTATAATAATTCTGATCAAACTATTAATTTAACCGATTATGCATTCCCTAATGTAAGCAATGCACCGACCACAGTTGGAGAATACGAATATTGGAATACATTCGACGCTGGTTCGACAATTGAACCATATGGAATATTTGTTATTGCGCATCCAAGTGCTGATGAAACAATTCTAGCAGAAGCTGATATGACTTCTTTTGTCTACTTTTCAAATGGGGATGATGGCTTTAAGCTGGTTTATGGTACAGAGGATAGTTTTACTGTTTTAGATGAAATTGGTGATTGGCAAGGAGATCCAGGTGCTGGCTGGGATGTTGCTGGTGTTTCACAGGGAACTAAAGATCATACACTTGTCAGAAAAAGCTCTGTTCAAAATGGAAATACCTGGGCAAATTCTGCTGGAACCAATGCAGATGATTCTGAATGGATAGTCTATGATCAAAATACTTGGACATATTTAGGAGCTCACGAAATTGATGGTTCGTTATCTATTAGTGATAATGAAATACTTGATATGATGGTTTATCCTAACCCAGTAGATGGTAACTACGTTACTATTCTATCCCCGGTAGAAGGATTAAAAGAAATCCAAGTATTTACTGTAACTGGTAGAAAAGTAATGGATACTGCTATAAATGGAAACACATTAGATGTGAGCTCATTCAATAGTGGCTTCTATATGCTGAAAGTTACAATCAATGGACAAAGTAAAATATCTAAACTTGTTGTTAGATAATTTATTAACTATAAAATTCAAGTTACTTATTTTTTTGCTGTATTAAATTTGTAAAATTTAAATAATGATCAAGATTAATATTGTAGAGGTTGATAAAAGTGTAATACTATTTATAGCAATTGATATTTCTTCTTCTGAGGTTGTTGGCAAATGTGCTTTTAAAATAAGAAAGAATAATTTAATTAGGTATCAAGACGCTTTCATTGAAAAAATAAATAGAGGTAAGGGAATATACAAACAATTGTTCAATGCTCGAGAAAAATACATTGAAGAAAATTATCCTAATTTTATAATTGAGTCATATTGTAATAAATCCACTTTACATTTTTTTAAAGCTAAAGGTTTTTCAATCAAAACTAAATTATATTTAGTTGAGAAAAATAATTATATCTCTCAAAATTTAAAAGTTGTCTAGGACTTGTCAACTAAGAAATTAGGATATTGATATGTCCTAGGTTTATCCATTTATCTTTAATATAAACTTATTTCTTATTTATTAAATAATACCCCACACATATTGAAAGAATAGATAGTCCAAAATATAATATATCCATCGGGGTGGTGAAATTTTCTGAAAACTTAAGAACTTTTTCAAAAAACTTAACAATCAATACTATAATTATAACCTTAATTATTTTATTTTTTAATTGGTCTAAATCTCTAATTTTTAAGGTTGACTCTGTAAATTTTGAGTTGGCAAAATCTATTTCGCTTACAAAAAGCTCATAAATACCAAAACCAAAGATTAACAGTACAATTCCTATAAGAAATAAATCAATTGCAGAAATTAATTTAAATAGAAGCTCATTATTACTACTTATTGAATTATCAAAAAGTGGATTATAAAAAATAACAGCCTCAATTATATCCCAACTCCCAATAACAATTAAAGTAAAGGCTGATAAGATTGAGAGTATCACTGCAAGAATGGTTATGTATCTAAAACTCCATAAGAATTTTTCAAATTTATTTTCCATAGTTTAAAATTAGCAAAAAATTTATGGTTAGTTATTATCGTGTTTTGGAAAGTAGTCGTTTTTCCAAAGATAAATAAGAATAATAATACCGGCACCTAAAGAAATAAGAAACCCATATAAATGTGTATCGAGCCCGAAACGGATGTATTGAATTAAATTATATAAGAAAAACACATCAAGGATAACAAGCGCAAAAAAAATATAATGATTAAACTTTGGGGATTCTGGTATTTTCATCTCTAATTTTTTTTAAAAAAATTTAATTCAAAATAATAATAAAAGATAAATTTATGTGTACTTTTGCGGCCGAATTTTTTTAAAAAATAATTTAATGAAAAATCAAGACAACGGAAATGTACAATTAAATTCTGCAAGAAATGAATTTAATGACAGAGTTGAGGCTAAATCTTATTTAGGAAGAAGTAAAAAAGTTTCATGGTCAGCGGCAAGAAGATTTAGGTCTATCTAAATTAAAATTACCCAAATCAAATCATTTATATTTTTTGTACATTGTTTTAAACTCATTTAATCAATGGATAAAAAAATAAATAGGTTTGTAAAATTACCACTCATTATTATTTGCGTGGTAATATGTATTTCGGGTTTAAGATGGTTAATTAGTCAAGAGCCGTGGATTTTGGATCAAGCTGCAAATGAGGAAAGATTGGCTATGACATTCAATGAATTATTTTCGATTGAAGGTAACAATACATTAGCAGCATACCTCAAACAGATTTATAGATTTTTGGGTCTATATGTTTTTGGTACAGGCTTTGTCTTTTTAATGTTTTCTAAAATTGATTTATTTAATCAGAGAAGCTTTAGAAACAGATATTTTATTGCTTTAGGTACATTACTATTTTCCAATATTTTACTTGCTTATTACTGGATACCTTCCTCTCATTTTATTTATATAATGTGGGGCGCAATTTTACTCTTCCTAGTCAGCCTATATAATCACAACAAATTAGAAAATTAAAAAAGGCCTCAAAAAGAGGCCTTTTAATACTTTAATCAAGTGAGGATATCGAAGCGGTCCAATCACAATACCATTGCACATAAATTGCTTTTCCATCATCGTCGAAATCAAAAGATTCATAAATAGGAATAACTACAGACTTTCCATTTGAAGAATTAGTTACTTGCATATCATAATAAAATCTTACCGACCCGTCAGCTTCTCCAGTTTCAGGATTTACTCCCTGAAGAAAATTAAATGGAGCCATATGTTTTACATCATATTTAGCAAAAAAGTCTTTATGAATTGCTTTGATTTGATCTAATCTTAGTGTGTCTGGTGCACCAAGTAAAGTACCTCTAAACACAGCTTCTTCTGAAAAACGTGAGTAATCGACGTCTTCGTTTGCATAGCTATCTAATAACGCTTGCATAGTTGCAGAATTTTTCTCGAAAGATAAGTTTATAGAATCATCTGATTTTGTTTGTGAATCACAAGAGAGAATAATTACTCCCATTAGTATTGAATAAAAAAGTTTTTTCATTGTATTTGTATTGGTTAAAGTTTAAAGTAAATAAAATTATTAGTAATTACCTCCGTTTGAGCTTAATTTTTTTGCAAGCATTTGCATATCATCCACCATATCTGTTTCATCAACTATTTCATACCCCAGTATAGTTTCTATAATATCCTCCAGTGTAACAATTCCAATTGTATTTTTTAAATTGTCAACCACAAGCGAAATATGCTCACGTTTTTTTAAAAGCTTATCAAATAATTTTGGAATATTTGTTTTTTCACTTGAAATAATTATTGGTCGTTTTATTTCTGTTAATTTAAAATCTCCTTTATTATTAATGATACTTTCTAAGATTGTATCCTTAAGCACATAAGCTTCAATCTTTTCGTTATTTAAAATTGGAATCCTTGAAAAAACCAGTTCAGGATTATTTTTATAAAATTCGTTAATTGTCAAATTTTCATCTGCAGTTACCATGACCGAATATGGTGTCATGATTTCTTTAACTGTAACATTTCTGAGCTTGACAATATTCTTAATAAATTTTGAATCCTTTTCTTCAATAATACCTTCTTCTTTTGCTATTTCTGCAATTGTTGAAATATCTTCTCTTTTAAAAAAAAGCTCTTTTTTTGATGCACCAATTGATTTAGTGAATGCTTGTAGAATCCATAATATGCCTGTGTATTTGAAGATTGGAATTATCGATGATAGAAAAATTGTTGTAAACTTTGCTAAGCTATTCCAATATTTTGCTCCTATAGTTTTGGGAATAATTTCAGAAAAAAGTAAAATCATAATTGTCATTACTGTGGAAACAAACCCTACTAGAACTTCATCAGATATTCCACCTTGGAAAAAGGTATTTTCAAGATTTAATTCGGTGTATGCTACTTTGGCTTGAACACCAACTAAAATAGCTCCAACTGTATGAGCAATTGTATTTAGAGTTAAAATAATTATCAAAGGTTCATCAATAGAATTCTTTAAATCTGATAATTTCTTTGCATAATTTTTCCCCTCTTTTATTTCAATTTTTATAAAGGTTGTATTAATGCTTAGAAGTACAGCCTCAAGAATTGAGCATAAAAATGATAAGCTGATAGTTAAAAAAACGTATAGTAGTAATAGTTCCAATAGGAATAAATAATTATGTCAAATTTAATAAAACAAAAGCATACATTACATTTCCTTCTTTTTAAATTATTGTAAATTGTATTTATGAAAAAATGGTTTTTTGGCAAAAGAGTGTTTCCAAGATGGAAATTAATTTTATTTGTTCTAATTGGAGTGTATGCAGGATTTATGATAGATAAAGATCCAACATTCGGCATAATATGGGCACTATTGATGATTTGGGAATTAACCAAGAAAGGATCCGACTCATGAAGAGATATGGCTTAGCACTTTTAGGTTTGATTTTATTTTCATCAGGTTTATGTGTTTTTGGAGAAGCACTAATTTCTAAATATGAGAATAATAATTGGTTCCTTGTTGGTACCATATCATTAATTTTAATCAATGCTGGTCTTGGCTTGATGATTAAAAATAAATGGGGAAAATTTTAATATTTCTTTAACTCAAATTTTCTGATTTATAAATTAATTTCAGTTTATGAAAAAGTTTTATCGCAGTAAATCAAATATTAAATTAGCTGGAATATGTGGAGGTTTAGGAGAGTATTTTGACACAGATCCATTGTTGTGGAGATTGTTATTGATTATTTTGTTTTTTACTCCAATTCCTATTTTTTTAATTTATATAATTACTACACTATTAACAAGTGCTAAAACAGAGAATTAGATAACATGAAGGAAATCGACAAATCTTATTTGATAAAAAAAATCAATAAACTAAATAAAAAAATTCATAGATCTGAAAGCCAGGAAAATGATAATAAAACCTGGTGGAGAAAAATGAAGCTTAAGAAACTAACTGAAAAACTAAAACACCTTTAGTCTGTAACAATGGGTGCAGTAATCTCAGAATTACTTTTTACAATTATATAGTTTGATATAGCATAAAATGCATTCCCACCGTTCCCGTCACTTGTCCAGTCTTCGAAATCATATTCAAATGATATCGTTGACCCACTATAGCTTGTATCAAGACTATTCATTCTTACTGGAACTGCCATCCCCGGACACCAACCTGCACGATCAGGCTGCCAGTTTCCAGGATTCTGGTTATTAATCGGATTAGCAGAGCAACCAATTGGGCCAAGATTATGTTGAAATGTGTTAGATCCATTGATTTTAATATCATGGGTTCTAAAGCACCACTCAGCACAAGGTCTCCCATCAGCGTCATAAGGTGTAGCATGACCCCATCCAGAAATTATAGTCCTAAATTGAATGTTTTCTGAATTACTAGGAATTTGAATTGATTTTTCTAAATCTAAATTATGAGTAACCCCATATGGAACTCCACTTATTGAATTTGAGTGAAGACTTAATACTTCTGCAACCTCATAGTTTTCATAATCCGGAGTTCCAACAATATAATCAAAATCTATACTGACTATATCAGCTTTAGTTGTCCAGTTTTCTATATATATTCTCAATTCCACATTGTCTTTCAAAAATGATTTAAAATCGGTTACATCAAATTCTAACCCTCGTTGCAGTTGTTGAGTGCCAACCCAATATGGGGTTATATATCTTGCTATCTCATACCAATTTTCGGTAGCTTGATCTTTAACTTTTACATTTGCAAACCTATCCCAATCATCACAACCTGTTGAAGGACAATCAATTTGTAAATACATTTTTATTTGTTGGATTTCAGACAAATCATCGTGTAAACTAAACATTTGAATTGCTGATTGACTTAACCCACCACCATAGCCTAACTCTTGATTCTGAAAAGCCTGATAATTATGAATTAAGGGTGTGCCTAAACCAAATAAATTTATATTAATATTATTGCTGATATCATTTGAGGATATTGTAAGCGTTGAATAATAATTTATTGCTTCAGCCGGAGTAAACCTAATATATACTTCATTTGATATTTCAGGTGTGAAAGAAAAACTTTGTGAGAATGAGCTATTATCTGATGAAACCTCATATCCTTCAGGTGCACTTACATTTATTTCAGATGAAGTATTTTCAGCATTGATAATAATAACCTGAGATTCAGAAATCTGATTTACCATTGTGTTTTCAAATGATAAAGAGCTAACATTTGAAGAAATACTAGCAGGCAAATTGATTACATTATTTTCAGATTCATCATCTGAACTACAAGTCAATAAAATTGTACAAATTAAAAGTTTAAATAAATTTTTCATAGTCATTTTTCAAATTTATAATTGTTTTAGTTTAGTGTTAAATTTTTGTCTTTAATTTTATTTATTCTTAGCATTTTGTAGTCTAAAAAATAATTTTGGTAAAGTTTCCAAGGTAATTTTGAACCCTGCTTTGGAAACAAATGAGATGCTCTATGGATATATGTAGAATTTAAATTTAATAATGGAGATATATTCATGTTTGAATCTTTTACTTTAGGCACAAAATATTTATAATTCTTTTTATCCATGAGTTTAAAAAGCCTACTAGCATATTCACTTGTTAAATCACTTTTTAATGTCCAGGATGCATTGGTATATCCAGCAAAAAAAATGCAATTTGGCAAACCGCTAAGCATTAACCCTTTATATGTTACAGCATCAGATGGGTTATAAACCTTATTATCGATAGTTATTTTTGAGCCTCCAAAAGCTAAAAGTTTTAGCCCTGTCGCACTTACAATAATATCTGCTTCTAATTTTTTTCCTGAGGAAAGTTTTATACCATTTTTGTCAAATGAATCAATTTTATCGGTTACTACATTAGCTTTGCCCTTTCGGATTGCCTTAAATAAATCTCCATCAGGAGCAACACAAAATCTTTGATCCCATGGATTATAATTTGGCTCAAAGTGAGGTTTTGCAGGAAAATTACCCAATTGCCTTTGAGCAGCATTCACTAATAATTTTTTCAAATAATTAGGCCAAATTTTACATGCTTGAAAAAATAAGATTTGAACAAAAATATTTTTAAATCGAATTAGCTTATGAGCGATTTTTTTTGAAAAGTATTTCTTGATAAGCTGTGCATATTTATCATTATTAGGAAAAGCGCCAACATAAGTTGGAGATCTCTGAAGCATTGTGATTTTAGAAGTTTTTTCTGCCATTTCAGGGACGATAGTAACGGCCGTCGCACCACTGCCAATTACTACAACTTTTTTGTTTTTATAATCTAAGTTTTCTGGCCAGTGTTGAGGGTGAATTACCTTACCTTCAAAATTATTTATCCCTTTATAATCTGGAGTATAACCCTCATCATAATTATAATATCCAGTACAGGAAAATAAAAATCTGGAATAGAATATTTCTTCGCTATTATTTTTATTCTTTGTTGATATTGACCACATCTTTTTCTGTGTATCAAAATTTGCCTTTACTACTTTGGTATGATATCTAATTTTGTCTTTTATATTATATTCGTTTGCAGCTTCATCAAGGTATTTAAGAATATTTGGAGCATCAGCAAATGATTTTGGATTGTCCCAAGTTTTAAACGAAAATCCAAAAGTATACATATCCGAATCAGACCTTATTCCTGGGTATTTAAATAAGCTCCAGGTTCCACCTAACTCTTCTCTAGCCTCGATAATTATGTAAGATTTTTCCGGATTTTTTTTCTCTAAATGACATGCTGAACCAATTCCTGAGAGCCCTGCACCAATAATTATTATATCGGTATAATTTTTCAATTTAAAAATTTTCTTACGGTTGGGGAAGATACAAACCAAAGTGAAAAACCACTCATTACTGTTATTAGACCTAACAAGGAAAAAATTCTAAGAACAGTATTGTTGAAATCATCTCTACCCTCATAATCCATAGTATGTGTCATCCATAAAAAATCAAACCATCTCCAATCTCTATGTCTTACAGTTTGGAATTTTGCATTTTTAATTGATATGTATGCTTTTAAATTTTCATCTGACTTATAATTAATAACATAAGCAGGAAGAAGTTTTTCTCTATACTCATGGTGTTTCCCAGTTTCATATATCGTTTCTACATTTGAAATTTCTAACCCCTCTTTCATATAATTATTTGCAATGTAAATTGCATCTTCTTCAGAAATAGTTTTTTTAATTTCGCCAGTTCTGGCATGGAATAAAAAAGATTCATTAATAAGAAAATAGGGCTCTTCTTTTATGTCTCTAATTTCTATTCTATTAATTGGTTCTGGAAAGTTAATTTCTGACGGGCTAATTAAATTATCAAATGCTATAGGCTGATAGTCAAGGTTTTTAAATTGATCACCATGAATTTCATCTAGATTAGTCCAGCTAAAGTATAATCCACTTATCGTCCACATTAAAAACTGTAGACCTAAAAATAGCCCAAGATATCTATGTGCTCTTCTAATTTTATGTGAAATTTTTCTGTTCATAATCTTTAATCAAAATATTAAAATATTTAACAAATAGCTAATTTCAAAAAATTAAATTTTCATTATATTGATTTACAATTAAAATTAACCAAAATTAAAATTACAACCGAAAATTACGGATTCCATGTAGCCTTTAAGGTACCCAATGACCAATCGGAAAGAATGGAATCATTTCTTGATAGTCATCAAGATTTTATGAGAGAAACCCACCATATTGAAGGAAATGTTGAACCAGTTATCTTGTGCTATGCGGTGATGAAAAGTCCTGAATTTAATAACCCATTAGATCCAACAAGCGGCGAAACCGGAAATACTTTATATGGAATAACTGAAATTTACCAAGGTCCTGAAGGCTGTCAAGCACATATGGCTCTAGGCCAATCAAGAGAAAAAATGTTTGGAGAGCTGGTTTCACTAACAATGGAATATTGTGTTAGTGGTATTTTAGGGGTTCCTGTGGTAAGATCTATGTAATTACTTTTTTAAATATTTTTTATAAAAAGAATAAAGCATTGCATAAATAATAAGCACAATCCATAGATATAAAAAAACATCATTTTTATAGCCCATTATTGTATGGTTATTAAATAGTTAGTGATAACAATTTAGTAAAAAATAAATAATTGAAATTTTGAAGTGCTGAATTGCAGTATGTTATTGTTTAATTTAAACTTTAGTCACCGCAGTATTGTTCTGTGATTTCTTCGAGCATTTCTTCTGACTGTATTGTCAGTACAATAATTTCACCTTGTTCATTTTCAAACTCCATAGTGATTGGGTATACAACCTCAAATTCATCATCACACTCAGCTGTGTTACAATTATTTGAGTACCATTCTTCCATAAAAGTGTATACTTCCTCTTCACTATCAGCCGTAAACTGATCACCATTTGGAGCTTCCACAGTTACAGGGTAAACAATTTCTCCACAGGTTTCATCTTCACCCTCATCATCATAACAGTACTCATCAAGTAATTCTTCTAATTCTTCTTCAGAATTAATTGTCAACGTTTGAACTTGATCGTTAGTTTCAGAGTAGTACTCAACTGTCAGTGGATAGGCAAGTGTGAAATCTCCACAATTATCACTATTACAATTTTCATAATATTGATCAATATATTCGTGAAGTGAATCTTCGCTTTCTACCGAAATAATATCACCTTCTGGATTTACAATTGAAATTGGATACACTAAATCAACACAGTCAATTTCAAACCAATCTTCGTCATCCCATTCATCATCGTCATCCCATTCATCATCGTCATCCCATCCATCATCACACATTTCAAAATACATTTCCAGTTCTTCATAATTACCAACACTAACTACCTCTTCATTTTCGTTTCCGTTTTCATCTTCGTAATAAAAAACAATATTAAACGGAAAATTTATTTCTGGTAAGCCATCATATTCATCACTCATTTCATAATACAATTTTACTGCTTCATACAATTCATCTTCATTACCAACAGAGACTTGAGAGCCATCGGGCATAGTTATAGATATGGGGAATTGTATATCAAAACACATGAACTTTTCCCATTCATCAAAAACATCATAGTCACCATCATTATCTTGATCATAATTGTCATCAAAAAGAATACCTCCATTCTGATCAAAATATATGTAAAGAGCACTCAAAAGTGAAACTAAACTTCTCGATTCTCTTGAAATTTTAACTTCATAACCAATATTTTGAGCATGTAAGATTTGCTCAGCCGTAATATTATTTTCTAAGCTGTTAATATAATTCTGTGAAACTTCAGGAAGGTCATCAAAAGAAATTTCGATTTTATTATCGTGATTTTGTATCAATTCAATATGCTCTCTAACAGATAAATTTAATACAGGATCAGTTTCAGTTTCAGAGCATGAAAAGATTACTACAGCAATTAGTAATAAGTTAATATACTTTTTCATAAAATTTATTATTTTGCTAAATATATAAAAATTAACTGTAAGTATTATATTTCAAGAATGAGAGATATTTCAACTTTAAAATTAAATTTTATAGGATTAGGCGCTAATGGATTACTTTTATTTGCAATTTTCAGACTTCAAATTGATGGCAATATTGAAATACTTGAAATAATTAAGAGTAATTATGAGTTTACAATTCCATTTCTTTATTTGGTAATTACTTCATTAGTTTACAGAGTTACAGTAAATTCCAATGGGATTGATAAGTCGCTACTTTTTCCAAAAATTAAGTTTAGAAGTCGTACGTGGAGTGAAATAAAGCATTTTATTAATGTTACTGAGATTGGAAAAGACAATAATGGTAAAGAGAAGAGGCATGAGGTCATTTGGTTTGTAGACTTTAACGATAAAGTTTGTTTTAGAATTTCAAAACAAAACCCTTTGAGTCAGGGTGAAAATATGAAAAAAATAATGTCAATAGTTAAGCAAAGAGAAGCGGAATACCCAGAAAAATTGGAGTTTGATAGTCCATTTTGGTATAAGCTTGGTATGTGGAAAGTTGACTATTCTAAAAAAACAAAAACCAATTTGTAAATTTTCTTTATATTATAATTATGTATCGATTACTTATTTTATGTTTATTATTTTGTCAAGTTTTATTTTCAAATAATAATTCTGCATTTGTAAAATTAAACGAAATTTCATTTGACCGATATAAACTTCAAAAGAAGGTTGAAATTGAAATTAATAATATTTTTGTTAAAGCCGATAAAAGAGGTTTCTTCCACGGAACAGCGTTAAATGAACTCATAAATAAATTTTCAAATACTAATCACATATCATTGAAAATTAGAAGATCAAGAGAAAGAGAAAATGAATTAAAAATTTCATTCACAAAGAGTTCGCTTGCCTTAAGATATATACTAGATTAGTACATCACAGATGTAATAACCCTGTAAAGAAACCAACATATAATGGCTGCGTAAAAATATTTTCTGTTTTTTTTATACCATTCCATACTTATTCGCTAATTGACTTAAAAATTAATAATCTTTTCAAAATTTGCTTTACGTAAATTTATGAATCTCTTTTTTAATTATTATTTACAGTTTTGATAAAAATTTAAAGACAGTGAATTTAAATGAACTTGGCTAGGAATTGTTTCATTTTTTATCGTACTTGCGATTGGAGCAAAAAAATTAAAAAATTTGGAATTGATTTTTGCAGATGATCATGATTTAATGGGCTTAGTCTCAATTCTTTTCCTAAATATTTTTGTTGTTTTATTTATTTCAAAGTTTATTTATTTGAAATTTAATAACAAAAGTAAAAAGTCTCTTAATGAATTCTTTTTCACATACAATTCAGCAGGACTGATTACTTTTTTATTGTGTTTTTTACTAAGTAATGTAAAATTAGATTTAGGTTTTGCATTAGGTCTCTTTGCAATTTTTGCGATTCTTAGGTTTAGAACAGAGACAATTAAAGTAAAGGAAATGACATATTTCTTTGTTGTAATAGGTGTCTCAGCAATAAATGCCTTATCAAATAACAACGCTAGTATTATGGAATTAGTTATTGCTAACGGATCTATAATTATTCTCCTTTATATTCTGGAATATACGATTAACAAATCCACTTCTGAATAAATAATTTAAATCACGCAATAAACTTCTTTTTTTTTCAGTTATAATACTTTAATAAATTTTATAATTATGAAAAAACTTATTTTTTTACTTTCAATTATGATTAGCTTTTCTTGTACCAATCCTACAGAAAATGTACCGGCAGTTGACGCTGATGTACTGGTGGCTGATATTGTAAAAATTTCAAATGATTTTCAATCAGCTTATATCTCTCAAGATTGGGAAATGGCAAGTCAATGGATTTCTACAGAATTAGGAACTACAATATTTAATTCAAATGGATCTGCTCTAGCAGTTCAAACTGAGGAGCAGGTTAACACTGATAGAGGTTGGGATTTTGGCACTTTTGAAATGTCAAATCATCAGGTTTTTATGTCATCTGATATGAGCACGGCAGTAATTACCTTTGATGCAGACGGTTCCATTAATTTTAATGAAGGAGATCAAAATGTGCCTTATGCAACAAGAGCGTCTCAAACATGGGTAAATGAAAATGGAGAGTGGAAAGTCATGCACTCTCATTGGTCACCAAGAACAAATTCAAAAGGAATTCCACAAGAAGATTAGATTTTTGTTTTTGTAGATTAAAAACCCCGTATATCGGGGTTTTTTTATTTATTAACTTTACCATATGAAAACTAAAAAAGAAATAGTAAAGGATTGGATTACAAGATATACCGGAGTAGAAATTTCTGATTTTGGCGAATATATATTACTAACAAATTTTCAAAAATATGTTGATGAATTTGCCTCTTTAAACGGCGTTTCTGTTGACGGCCTTGAAAAAAACATGCCGTCTTCCACTCATAATAATATTACGATTATAAACTTTGGAATGGGAAGTCCAAATGCAGCAACAGTGATGGATTTACTTACCGCATTAATGCCAAAAGCAGTATTATTTTTAGGTAAGTGCGGAGGTCTAAAAAATCGAATAAAAATTGGAGATTATATATTACCAATTGGAGCAATAAGAGGAGAGGGAACATCTAATGATTATTTTCCAATTGAAGTTCCAGCAATGCCCTCTTTCTCTTTACAAAGAGCAATTTCTTCAGCCTTAAAGTATAACAAAACCGATTATTGGACTGGAACAATCTTCACTACAAATAGAAGAGTTTGGGAATTTGATTTAAAATTTAAAAAATATCTTAAAAAAGTCCGAGCATATTCAATTGATATGGAAACAGCAACTTTGTTCACTGTTGGATTTCATAATAGGATACCAACAGGAGCTTTACTTTTAGTTACTGATCAGCCAATGATACCAGATGGAATTAAAACTAAGATTGAGGATGATAAAAATTCAAAGTTATATGATAAAAATCACCTTGAACTTGGAATAGCATCTCTTAATGAAATAATTAAATATGATGGTACTAATACTGTTAGACACTTAAAATTTTAATTTAGTTTCCAGCAAAGGGACTTCCAAATATTCCAACAGCTAACTCTGCCCACAATAAAATAAAGACTATAACGACAATGATTATAGCTAATATTTCTTTAATTCCACTAAATTTTTTTCTGATAAAATTGATAAAAGAAAGAAATGAAAAAATTAAAACACCCATGATAATAAAATCAACTAAACTCCAGTTAAAATCATTAATATACATATTAGACAAAAAGGGTATTGTAAGTAAAATAAGTGTATAAATAATTCTTTTCACTGCTGAAATTTATTCAAAAAATTTGATTAATCAGCTTTAACTAAAGATTAGTTTTTTTTTAACAATTGTAAGATATTTATAAGGTAAGTTTGAATTATATATAATTGATGTTATGAGAATTTTATATTTATTTTTTTTGATTTCCTCATTAATGTTTTCTCAAAATAAACTAACTAAATCTGACGTAATAGGTAAGTGGGAGATAAAAATTAAAGTAAAACAAATTTTGAAAGAAGAAACAAAGGATCTTGACATGTTTGAGAAAATGGCGATTCAGTTGGCGTCAGGTTTTGCAGAAGATATTTTGGATACTGCTGACATTTATATTCTTTTCAAAAAAAATAATACAGCTACACTGACTCTAAATTTTTTAGATTATGACGAGCAAGAAGAAGTCAAATGGTCAATAGTTGGTGATGAAATAGTAATTGACGATTCATTAAATAAAAAAATAAATATAGGTTCAGAAAATAATAAATGGGTTTTGGTTGATGATATAATCTTCTTTAAAGAAAAAAACCAAAAGCTTAACAAAAACATATTTCTAAGAAAAGTAGATTTGGCGGTTAATCAAAAATAAAAGTTAACCCTGCATTTTCTTGTAGTCTTTTTAAAAGTGGATCACCCAATGCTACTGATGGAGTTAAAATCCCATAAGTTTCAGGTGTTTTATCTAAGGCAAGACAAACAGCACTTTCAGCCAACATTTTAGAAGTTGACCCGTAACCAGGGTCCATATCACCAATTACTTTACTTAAGTATATTTTATCTTGCTGTGTTAAATAAAATCGCAGGTTATAGTATCCGCTAATTCTTGTTTTTTCTGATGGCCCCTCGCCAGATTTAGGCAAAATATAATCTACAATATTTTTTATGAAACTACCTTTTTTTCTAGTTGCTAAAAAAATAGGAATCAAACTTAAGTATCCTTTTACTTGACCCAAAACTCCTTTTCCAGATAATGTTGCCTCATCATAAGAAAAGTCTGATCCGTATTTGAAATCAATTAGTGCATGACTTCTTCTTACAATTTTTGTATTAATTCCTGCCATTACAAAAGGGGCTATCCATGAATCTGAAATTTTATCAAAAATTACTTTTTGAAGATCTGCTTTGTCTGGTCCATTTTGTTTGTCTATCGGATTCAGTCCATATGGATTTGTCAAAGTTTTTCTAACTTCTTTATCTACACGTGCTTCCTCCAAAACATTTGAAAGGCTATTGTATGTTCCACCACTTATACCTCCCTTAGCACCAGCGACCCTCATATTTATCTTGTTGGCATATTTTCCTATTTTTTCAAAAAGCTTTTTTTGGGAATAAAAAACACCCATGTCAGATGGAATTGAATCAAAACCGCAGGAGTTGATGATTTTAATTTTCCCCTCTTTAGCCTTTGAATGATATTTATCAATCATTTTTCTAATCCATTGGGTTTCTCCTGTAATATCACAATAATTAGTATTTGTTTTAATACAGGCTTCTATAAGGTTTGTCCCTAATTTTGCATAAGGACCAACGGTTGTACAAATTACTTTTGTTTTAGAAGTCAATTTGATAAGACTTTCTATGTCGTTACAATCAGCTATGAAAATTCTCTCCTTAGCTATATTTAATCGTCTAGCAACATTCGCAACTTTTTCTTCATTTCTCCCGGCAATTCCCCATTTTAAATCAGTGCTAGAATATTTTTTATAAACATATTCAGCAACAATTTGGCCTGTAAAACCTGTTGCTCCCCAGATTATTAAGTCTAGTTGTTTTGTGTTTGACATATTTAAAATTTACTGATCTATTTTCTCGGAATTAAATAATACAACCTCGTTATTTTCAACCGTAATATGAAAATCAATTGGGTTACAGCATACTTCACAATCTTCTATAAAATTTTGGTTTTCAATCGAAGGGTCTACCATTTTTAATTGATTTTACCAACAATATGGACAATCGAAATATTCTTCTAACACTATATTGAATTTATTTTACAATATTATAATAAAGATTCAGATGATTCATTAAATTGATAAATAATTATTAATTAAATATTATGAAAAAATTATTCTTAGTTCTCTGTATTTTAGGTGTTATTTTACCTTATTATCATTTGTATTATTTTTTACTTGAAAATAATTGGTCAATGAGTGGGTTTTGGGCTGATATTTATTCTAACTACGCAATTTCAATGATAACAATGGATATCACAGTTGCGGCAACCTCTTATTTGGTTTTTATTATCTATAAGTTTTATAATAAACAAATAGATGGTCGATCGTTTATCAAATATATGTTATCATTGTTTTTGGTAGGATTTTCATTATCAATGCCCTTGTATTTATATGATAATTATAAAAACTAAAAAATAATACTTGAAAATATCATTTGCTATAAGAATATAGATTACATTTGCTGAAATTAATAATTTACATGAAAGGAACAGTAAAATTTTTCAATGAATCTAAAGGTTATGGGTTCATTACAAACGACGAAACAGGAGAAGACCTTTTCGTTCATTATTCAGCGCTTGGTAACCTTACCATTAAAGAAGGTGATAAAGTAGAGTATGAAGAAGGTGAAGGTAGAAAAGGAAAAGCTGCTACAAAGGTAGAACTTGCATAGTTATCTCTACAGCATTTAATCTAACAATTACTCCCAGACTAAATAAACAAATTTTTAATTAAATTTTTTGCATGTGTTTACTATGCACGCATAGTAAATATGATGTCAATATGGATTAAAATCTCTTTCCAATAGAAATACCCCCTTTAAAGGTAACTTCAGGCCTGTAGTTGTCAACTCCATAATAAGTATCTGGAATATCATCATTTGCACTATTAGTAAATAAGAATCTTCCAAATCCAATCATGTATTCAAAGGTCCAACCCTTTTTGTTAACCCATTTTCTACCAACACCAACACCAGGTGCAATATCGAATGCTTTTATTTCTTCATAATTATTATATGGGATGCTAGGATCAGGGCCGTAATAATAGGTGTTACGCTCATAGTGCAGATAGGATAATTTCAAAAAAACTTCTGCAAAATATCCTTCTCCTCCAAAATCTGTTTTGTTTAAAAAGTAAAACCTATAAAAAGGGTTTACAGAAATTTTTTCAGCCCATGAATCATTCGAACCAATATCGTTTAAGTTTAAAAATAAATCAGCTCCAAATGATGAATAAGCATCATTAATTTTTTCATAACCAACATTTAATGCTGGCTGTGTTAAAAGATCAATAACATCTAATTTAAATTCTTGATTTCCAATTTCATCCAAAAGCTCTAAAACCTGTCTATCTGATTTTATAATTTCAACTTGTTGGATATCTTGACTGTATACCTGAGAGAATAACAGGATGAATAATGGAAGTAAAAAATATTTCATATTTAGTTTCTTACAAATCTATAATCTATTCATTGGTTTTAAGCATGATTATTGTTAATTAAATATTAAAGTTAGTATATATTTTACATTATTAAGACAGTTCAAATATTCATGTTAAAACCAAATCAAAAATCAAAAATCTCTAAAAAAAGTCAAGTTGAAAAAATGTTTGACACGATATCTTTTGAGTATGATTTTCTAAATGGAATAATGACATTTAACAGTCATAAAAGATGGAAGAAAAATATTTTGAATATTGCCAAAAAGCTTAAGCCAAAAAATGCACTTGATATTGCAACCGGAACTGCAGATATTGCAATTGATATAGGAAGTATTCCAAATTGCCAGGTAGTTGGTATAGATGTCTCTCAAAAAATGTTAAATGTTGGTCGTAAAAAAATAAAAAAAATGAAATTAGACGAATCTGTTAGATTGGAAACAGGAGACGCAGAGAACCTAAATTTCAAAGACAATTATTTTGACCTAGTTACTATTGGATTTGGTGTAAGAAACTTTCAAGATTTAGAAATGGGACTAAAAGAAAGCTTCAGGGTTTTAAATAAAGATGGCACCCTTATCATTCTCGAGACATCTCTCCCAGAAAATATAATTATGAAATTGTTTTACTCAATATTTACTAGAACATATATTCCAATTATGGCAAGGATTTTTTCAAAAGATAAATCTGCTTACAACTATCTATTAAACTCGGCTGAATTATTTCCATCGGGCACTAAGTTTTGTAATATTTTAAAAGCTGTTGGATTCGCTGACATTTTAATTAAACCAAAATTATTTGGGTCATCAACTATTTATGTTTGCAAAAAACAATAATTTACTTTTTTTAATGTAATTACATTTAATAGATTTGCAAAAAAAATAAATGATGAAAAGTGTTATTACGTGTGATTTGGAAGGAGTTATTGAAACTATTAATCCTGACGGAGAAAAATTGTTTGGTTATCCAAAGGAAGAACTAATTGGTAAAAAAAGAGTGTCATTATTTTCTGCGGGAGAAATAGTAATCCAAAATGTAGGAACTTGGCTTAAAGGTGCAACTAAGGATGGTGAGCATACAACCAAAACTTTTTTTATAAGAAAAGATGGTTCTAGATTTAACGCAAAAATAAAAATTACACCAACATTTGCTAACGGAAAAAGCAACCCTCAAACTGGCTATTGTGGTATCACAATTCCGATTGATGAAGAAGTTAAAATTCCGATTAAATTTTCAACTAAATTTATCAAATGGGTTTTTGCGATTACAAGGGGAGGATTTACCAGTGCTTCATTATTTCCAATATTTGCTCTAGCATCAATGTTAGCAGCATTTGGAGATAACTTATTTAACCCATTATCTTTAATTTTTTGCCTTGCCGGAGTTGTTTTTCTTCATTTATCTTCAAATTTATTCAATGATTATTTTGATGTTAAACATGGAACTGACGAGATAAATTATGAATATTTTAATGCTGGTTTAAACTCTACTATGCTTGAAGGAGCTCAACTTTCTGGAGGAAGTCGAGCTATCGAACTTGGACTAATTACTTTAAAGGGTACAAAAAGGTTAGCAAATATAATGTTGTTTCTTACAGTTTTTTGCACTTTGATGTTGCTAATCAATAGTTATATTATTACTCAGTCTTTTGAAAATTTGATTATGGCCTCGCTCATAGGTTTTATTGGTTGGTTTTTAGGATATTTTTATACCGCAAAACCTATCAGATTATCTGCTCGAAGAGGGCTTGGTGAGTTAGCAATTTTTTTAACATTCGGTCCGCTTTTAACATTAGGTGCTTATTATGCAATATCATCTTCAACCGTTGAATTATTTTCTGAAGGTTTTTACAATGCTATATATATTGGTATTCCCTTTGGATTTTTAACTACTAATATTTTATTTATTAATCAATTCCCTGACACTACTAGTGATGCTAAGACAGGGAAAAACCACTTAGTTGTAACATTTGGTAAAAAAAATTCAAGATGGGGATATTTGATTATATTGTCTGCAGCTTTTTTAAGTTCTTATTTTATGCTAGAAATCTTTCAAAACAATATTATAGACTTTAATATGATTATATTTTTAATATGTAATCTTCTATTGTACACATATGGTTTATTAGCTTTTTACAATTTGTTCAAAAATTATAACAATAGGAATTTAATATTTTCAAACCTAAAGACAATTTATTTACAAATGTTTTTTGGGCTGTTTTACACCATAATATTTTTTATATAGTTTTTGGCATAGCTTTTGTCATGTAGTTTTCTTTAAAAAAAAGAAAACATGAAAAATTATTTTAAAATTTTACCAATATTATTTTTATCATTATTTATAATTTCATGTGATGATAATGATGATGATGGTGTTTGCTGTGCGGGATCTTCAATCGTTGACTTAGCGTCTCAAACTGAAAGTTTAAGTACTCTGGTTTCTGCATTACAAGCAACTGGTCTGGATGCAACTCTTAGTTCACCGGGTGCATTTACTGTTTTAGCACCAACAAATGATGCTTTTGATTCATTCTTAACAAGTATCAATGCCACTAGTTTGGAGGATATCCCAGTTGATGTTTTAACTAATGTTTTATTAAATCACGTTATCATTGGAGAAGTTCAATCAAGTTCACTGACTAATGGATATGCATCAACACAAGCTGTTAGCGGTGCATCTGGTACCAATATGTCTATTTATATAAATACTGATAATGGCGTAACATTTAATGGAGTATCATCTGTTACCAGCGCTGATGTAGTTGCAAGTAATGGAATCGTTCATATTGTAGATGCTGTAATAGGATTACCATCTGTTGTAACCTTTGCTTTAGCTGATCCAAACTTCAGCGCTTTAGTTCAGGCACTAACAGCTTATGACTACCCGCAATCGTTTGTAGGATTATTGAGTATCCCTGCTGGCTCTGCTCCATCTCCATTCACTGTGTTTGCTCCAGTGAACTCTGGTTTTGAAAGTTTATTAGATGAACTTGCTTTGAACAGTTTGTATGATATAGATGAGCAAACTCTAGGAGCTGTTTTATCTTACCATGTGGTTGTGAGTGTAAACCAAATGTCTAATACACTTTCTGGCGGAATGGTCATAACAACTTCTTTAGCACAGGCGAATCCTAGTATTGCTGACTTAACATTTAATGTTGGGGATAATGGCGAGGGAATATTAACTGATAATAATGGAAGAACAAGTAATATTATTGCAGTTGATGTTCAGGCTGATAATGGAATTATACATGCAATTGACACAGTTGTATTACCGTAAAACTATTTAATATTTCCACTTTAATTAGAACACCCCTTTTTAGGGGTGTTTTTTTTAAAAAATTTTAAATGAATTTATTATATTGTAGTTTAACTTAAAACTATAGATATGAAAAGATTAACCTTATTATTTTTTTTAATAACTGCTCTAACCTTTGGCCAAGAGCAAGAAAAAAAAGAAGCTCCATGGAATGTAATGTATCCTGAGTTTATGGCCGAAGAGGCTGCTGAATACTTTGACGAGTTTAATATGCTGTGGTCTGATGAAAGCCCAATCAATGTTAAAGAAGGAAGATTAGTGGCCATTGCTGTTTCCGCTGCAATCAGATGTGAGTATTGTATTGCTGCACAAATTGAATTTGCTAAAAAAGCCGGGGCAAATAATGAAGAAATTAAAGCTGCTATTCAAATCGCTGCTGAGATTCAAAGATTTTCTACACTACTTTATGGAAATGAATTTGATGCTGACACCTTCAACAAATTAATTGGAAGGGATAATAAAGAATAAATCAATTACTAATTAAATATTTAAAACATGAAAAAACTATTTATTTTAATTTTTGCTGTAACATTTACAGCATGTAATGCACCTGTTGAACCACAAGGTGCAGGGTTCTTCACCGGTGCTCCTGGCGAAAAATATGTTGTTGGTTCTGACGATATCACTGATGCTTGGGTAAAGTTTATAGATGCTCACAATGAAAGAGATATGGAGACTATTTTATCAATGGAAACAGATGAGATCGCAATTGTTGGACCTGACGGAAGTAGAGTTAATGGCAAAGAAATGCACGAGCAAAGACTAAATGAGTGGTTTGCTTCAGAAGACCCAAAGTGGGAAATGTATTGGGCACTTCCTTATGCAGGTGTCAGTGATAATTCAACATGGATTGTTGCTGGTCACACAATGACATTAACAATTGATGGAGAAGAGGTAAAAGCTAATTCAATGATTGATGCTGAATTTGTTGACGGTAAAATCAACAGATTTTTTGTCTATAACATGGCAATTCCAGCAACGGCTTCCGAAGAATAAATTTTATTTAACATAAAAAAAGCACCCATTGGGTGCTTTTTTTATACAATATTTTTAGATTTACAATATGAAAAAATATATCACTTTATTATTAGTTATTTTATCTCTTTCATGTAACAAGGAAACAGAAATTACTATTACAAAGGTTTCAGGTTCTCCTGAGTATGTAAATGCAAAACTTAGTTTAGAAGATCCGATTATTTCTGAAGATGGATATGAGTTTTCATTTAACGTTGATCAGTATGAGCTTGGTCTTCAGACTCTAAATGATTTTGAATACAGTCTTGCCAACTCTGCAAAAGGTCAGCATATACACTTTATTGTAAATAATGATCCTTATTCTGCTCATTACAATGAAAAATTTTCCAAAAAACTTGAAGGTGACAGTAACGTTATTCTAGCATTTTTATCTAGATCATATCATGAATCCGTAAAAAATAAAAATGCATTTATACTAACTCAATTGGGTGAACAAAAGATTGATTTAAATAATGAGTTTTTATTTTACAGTAGGCCTAAAGGAACATACAAGGGAGCAGATACTGAAAAATTATTACTTGATTTTTACTTAATAAACACTGAAATCTCAGCTGATGGAAATAAGGTTAGAGCAACAATTCAAGATAAAGAATTTATAATTGATGAATGGGCGCCTTATTATATTGAGGGCTTGGCAAAAGGTGACGTAAAGATTAAACTTGAGCTGATTGATTCATCAGGAAATCTGATTGACACTCCTTTTAACCCTTCTGAAAGAAAAGTTACCTTGGAGTAGTCTTACATTGATTTTAGTAAACCACCGTCTATTGGAATATTTATTCCATTGATATAACTTGAATATTCTGAGGATAGAAAGGCTATTAAATATGCAAATTCTTCAGGCTCACCAATCCTTTTTAACGGAACCATTTCTGACATCTTTTCAAACACCTCACTGGTCTTTATATTAAATTTTTTTGCTTTTTCTTCGTTTAACTGATTCAATCTCTCTGTATTAAAGAAGCCGGTGAGAACGTTATTGACAGTAATTCCATATTTACCTGATTCTATTGATAAAGTTTTACCCCAACTTGTTACAGCAGATCTTATAGTATTTGAAAGAGCAAGGTATGATAATGGCTCTTTTACTGAAACAGACGTCATATTAATAATTCTTCCCCAATTATTTTCTTTCATTCCTTTAATTGCAGCCATTGATGTATTTACAGTGTTTTGAAATAAAAGATTAAATGTTTGTTCATAGTCTGATTCTGCTACATTCAGAACATCCCCAGCTGGAGGTCCTTGGGTATTATTAATTAAAATGTCAATTATATTCGTTTTAAAGAATTCGTCAATAATTTTTTTATAATCCTTTGAATTATTGTAATCTACTACCAAATAATTATGATCACATTCTGTTAATTCTTTTAGTTCTATTATATTTTTTTTGAGTAAAGATTCATTTCTCGAAACTAGTGTAACTTCAGCACCACAAATTGCTAATTGTTTGGCAACTGCATAACCCAAGCCCTTACTACTACCACCAATTAATGCTCTTTTATTTTTTAAATTTATTCTCATTTGTATTCTTCTCTTTTAGGACAAAAAACATCCATTATTTTACAATCAGTGAGTGCAGTACCATAGTGTTTATAATTTGAGGGTATCACTATAGTATCACCTTCTCCAAATACACTAGTTTCACCCTCTAGAGTAAAACTAAAACTTCCACTAATTACGTGCATAATTTGTTCATGTATATGAAAATGTTCAGGGATTGATGAATCTTTTTTAATATCCCAAAATGCCCAAGTTATATTTTCCCCATTAACAAATTTTCCGTTAAATCCAGAAATAATTTCTCTGGATTTCAAATTTTTTATATTTAGCATTTTATTCATTTAAGAAAATTTATATTTGACATCTCGGGATGTGGCGTAGTCCGGTTAGCGCACACGGCTGGGGGCCGTGGGGTCGCAGGTTCAAATCCTGTCATCCCGACCATATTTATATTAATTGTTTTAATACTAGTCAAGTATTTTAAAAATTTATATTTTCGCACATTAAATTATGAAAATAACTATCAAAAACCCAGACTATTTAGGAGTAATCTCAGGAGGATTGTGTATCCTTCACTGTATAGCCACCCCTTTGTTATTTATTTCTAACGCTGAATTAGCTGGTCATGGAACACCAATTGAATGGCAGCTATTAAATTTTGCTTTTGTAGCACTCTCCTTTTTAGCTGTCAGAAGTTCGGCTAAAAACTCTAGCAACTCAACCGTTAAAGTTCTTTTCTATGTGTTTTGGTTTATTTTGTTAGGCCTAATTTTAAATGAATCAATACATATTTTTCATCTTCCAGAACTGGCTACGTACGTTTCCGCTTTTTCGTTATGTTGTCTGCATGTATACAACTTAAAGTACTGCCAATGTGATGACGAAAATTGCTGTATTAATGATGAGTAAATTTTCTTAGAACACAAAACGAAAAACTTTGCTCAGTATCGAAAGGGGTTTTATGTAGCATTTTAAAACTTTCAACCAATTCAAAATTTTTTTCAAACAAATCTGAAATTTGATCAACTGAATATCTTTTGATTTCAAGTCCACTACATTTTAAAGGACCATCCTCTGCAAAAGTTCCAATTATTAAAATACCTTGTTTGTTGATATACTCGTTACAAAGGGAAATATATTTTTTAATTCCTTCAAGATTTGTTATAAAATGAAACACAGCTCTATCATGCCAAATATCATATTTATCATTGGAGTTAAAATTTAAAATATCTGTCTCAATGAAATTTAGACTTTTATTTTGCAACCTATCTTTTACTTCTTTTAAAGCATTTGAGGAAATATCAACAAGGGAAATATTAGTATAATTTAATTCTAAAAGATTATCAGCTAAAAAACTTTTTCCACAACCAATATCAATTATTTTATCAGAATTCGATAGTGAATATTTTTTGATTAATTGCAGAGATTCTATAGGAACTTTTTGATACCAACTTACCCCGTCAATTTCTTTTTTCTGATATATATTTTCCCAGTGCTTTTTATTATCCATCTATTATTAAAGCTAGTAAATTTTAATTAAAAATATAGTAGCTTTATTTACATGTATTTCAATCACATGGCATAACAATTGTTTAATTTTGAATATGACACGTTTTGTTTTAATATTTTTCTTTGGCACAATATGCAGTAACGCTCAGACATTATTTTCTGTGGATTATAAAAGTCAATCTGATATAAATGTTTTTGTTGTAGATTACAAAAGTCAAGCAGATTTACTAGTGTATAAAGTCGATTACAAAAGCCAAGCTAAAGGTAATGATGGATTATGGTACTTTGTTGACTATAAAAGTCAAGCTGATTTTGCTATATATTTTGTTGATTACAAATCACAGGCAGATTTAAAAGTTTTTTTTGTTGACTACAAATCCCAAGCTGGTTGGCAAACTAAAGAGAAAAAACATTTACTATATTAGCAACCCAAATTTGTCCTTGTAAATGAGAATTATCTATTCTTTTGTACTTGCTCTTTTTTTGACTCCAATTTTTGGTGTAAGTCAGATTTATGATCCTGTAGACTGGAGTTTTTCAAAACAGAAAATTTCTGAGAATACTTATGAACTTACTTTCGTCGCTGACATTGAAGAAGGCTGGGCTATATACTCCAATGATATATATAATAATGACATAGATTGCGATGTAGAAATATGTCCACTTCCCGTTTCGTTTGAATTTTATAAAGACAATGATTTAGAGAGTTATAATTTAATTGGAGATATAAAGGAAGTTGATGAAAATAAGAGTATTTCACAGGATCCGATATTTTTAATGGAGGTAACCAAGTTTACTAAAAAAGCTACATTCAAGCAGGTTATTGAGTTGAAATCTGAAAATGTAAATGTTAGTGGTTATTTAACATTTATGGTTTGTGATGACACAAAATGTTTACCGCCAACAGATGTTGAATTTGAATTTAATTTTGGTGAACTCACAAAAAGTAATTCTGAAAATAACGAAGTTAATATTCAAAATATTGAAGAATCAAATCTAAATCTTTATGGGTTCTTGCCTGAGCAGATAAAAGAACAAACCTCAGAATGTGACACTGAGAATGAAACGGTGATTGAAAATAAGGACAATTCATTGGTAAGTATCTTTTTACTGGGAATCTTGGGGGGATTCTTAGCTCTTTTAACTCCTTGCGTATTTCCGATGATCCCTTTAACAGTAAGCTTTTTCACTAAGAAAAATGAAAATGATAATGGAATTTCTAACGCCATACTGTACGGGATCTTTATATTTTTGGTATACATAATTTTGAGTATTCCTTTCCATTTATTGGACAGTGTTAACCCAGATATTTTAAATGATATTTCAACGAACATTTATCTAAATGTTCTATTCTTTTTAGTTTTCCTAGTTTTTGCATTTTCATTCTTTGGGTATTTTGAATTGACCTTGCCTTCCTCATGGACTAGCAAGTCTGCAAGTCAAGAATCCAAGACTGGATTTATCGGAATCTTTTTTATGGCATTGACATTGGCAATTGTTTCTTTTTCATGTACCGGACCGATTTTAGGAACTCTGTTAGCTGGTTCACTTTCCGTTGATTCTGGGGCGTGGGAATTAACTGCAGGTATGGGTGGTTTTGGTCTAGCTCTTGGGTTACCTTTTGCTTTATTTGCCATGTTTCCAAATGTTCTTAATAAGTTGCCAAAATCTGGTGGCTGGCTAAATACAATCAAAGTTACTCTTGGATTTATTGAGCTAGCGCTTGCACTTAAATTTTTATCAAATGCAGACTTAGTTGCTCATTGGGGAATTTTAAAAATTGAATTGTTTTTAGCACTTTGGTTCATTATCTTCTTTTTGTTAGGTATTTATTTAATTGGAAAAATTAGGTTCCCAAAAGAAGTTAAACTTGAAAAGATTTCTGGCCTAAGATTATTAAGTGCAATTCTTGCATTTGGTTTTTCTGTTTATTTGGCATCAGGGTTAATCTATGACAAAGACAAACAATCATACAATGCATTATCCCTATTGAGTGGTTTAGCACCACCACTTGGCTACAGTTATTTTTCTCCCAAAGATTGTCCGAATGATCTAGATTGTTTTAAAGATTTAAAAACTGGTATTGAATACGCAAAGAAACAAGGCAAACCAATTCTTCTTGATTTCACCGGATATGCGTGTGTAAATTGTAGAAAAATGGAAGAGCATGTATGGCCGTTGCCGGAAGTTGATGAAGTCCTTCGAGATAATTTTGTTTTAATTTCCTTGTACGTTGATGATAAAAAAGAATTACCTGAATTTGAACAACTATATGTAAAAAGAACATCTGGATTAGGTACAAGAAAATTAGAAAATTACGGCCACAAGTGGGCTCATTTTCAAGCCAGTTATTTTGGTGTAAACTCGCAACCTTTTTATTTAATCATGGATCCAAATACTTACCAAATTTTAAATGATCCAGTAGGTTATATGCCTGACGCAAATGAGTATATTTCATTTTTAGAATGTGGTTTGTCAGAATTTAAATCGATAAACGAAGAATAATTTTTTATTTTAGATTTATGACGAACGAGAAACAAAATAAATATGATATTGCTTATTTGAAAATCGCAAGGGAGTGGGGTAAGCTTTCCTATTGTAAGAGACGTCAAGTTGGGGCAATCATTGTAAAAAATAACATGATTATCTCAGACGGATATAACGGTACCCCTTCAGGTTTTGAAAACGTATGTGAAGATGATAATAATTTTACAAAATGGTATGTTTTACATGCAGAAGCAAATGCAATTACCAAAGTTGCATCATCAACTCAGTCTAGTGAAGGAGCAACATTGTATATATCATTATCACCATGTAAAAACTGTAGCAAGTTAATTCATCAAGCTAAAATCAAACGTGTTGTTTATGAAGAACAATACAAAGACACCTCGGGATTGGAGTTTCTGCAAAAAGCAGGAGTAGAGGTTTGTCAAATTGAAATCTAGGACCTTATTTACTTTTTTTTACTTTATTTATTTTTTCATTTACCATCATAATCCTCATAACAATCAAGCAGCTAAGTCCGGCTAAAATCATGATTGCATAATTAAAATTATCTTTTGAAAAAAAGTTTTCTAAATCGATTTGAGCCACGTTAAATACTATAATTGAAATCGCAGCTAGCGAAATAATGTAAATCAAAATTTTCATTTTTTAGAATTTTACTTTTGTTAAAAACTTAGCACCTTTGTTAATAAATATGCCTTTTAATTACGACAACAATTTATAATCTTTGTTGATTCGAATTTATTAATAATTTTTTTAAATTTTTAATAATACATCAATAACTGTAAAGCTAAAAAAACACTAAATTTTTTTTGCGATTTTTTAGTTCAAAGTAAAGATTTAAATAAAAAGGCTAAGAGTTCACCAAACTCGAATCAGGTAAAATAAAATCAATAGATTTTAAAATTAACTTGATTAATGCAGCACTGAAATGTGCTTCTTTTAACTCTCAACAGCCAGTAAATCAAGCTGTTACAGTTTTTGAATTTTGACTATTTTTTGTTGCCAGTGACACAAAGATGACAGTTTTTCATTTGAAGAATAAGCAACTTTGTACACTTTTTTTCAAAAAAATTAATGTTGAAAATTTTGTTAAAAACTTGTATTACAACAGCTGCCGAAGGTGTAGTAATTAATGTGAACTTTATGTTTGCTTTAAATTTAACTTTAGAGCTATTAACTAAAAAAATGATATAAGATATTATGGAAATAGAATACATAATTAAACGAGATTACAGTACCAAAGCTTTTCATTTGGAAAAGATTAGTGGTGCTATTCACAAAGCTATGAATGCAGTTGGTCATGGCGACGAACAGAATGCCCAGGATGTTGCGCTTTCGGTTTACCAGACTCTAGTTGGTCGTAAAGAAAATGATGTTGAGTACGTTCCTACAATTGAGGAAGTGCAAGATATCGTTGAGACTAAACTTATGGAAAGTAAGTTCACAGAGGCAGCAAAAGCTTATATATTATACAGAAACAAAAGAGCCCAGCAACGTGAATCTGATCTTTTTGAAAAACGTGTAAATCTAAAGCCATACGAATATCCACACCTCTATGAATATGTGCCAGCAATAAGACACTCTTATTGGATTCATTCAGAATTTAATTTTACGAGTGACATACAAGATTTCAAATCTCGTTTATCCGATGTAGAAAGAAGTGCCATTAAAAATACTATGCTTGCAATCTCACAAATAGAGGTTGCTGTAAAATCATTTTGGGGAGATTTATATCACAGAATTCCAAAACCAGAAGTTGGATCTGTGGGCTCAACATTTGCGGAAAGTGAAGTTAGACATGCTGATGCCTACTCACACTTGCTTGAAATTTTAGGGTTAAACGTAGAGTTTAAAGAATTAAAGAAAAAGCCTGCAATAATGAAAAGAGTTCATTACCTAGAAAAAGCATTAAAAAACTCTAGAAGTGATGACAATAGAGAATATGCAGAGTCCATTCTTCTTTTCTCTTTATTCATTGAGCATGTATCTCTTTTCTCTCAGTTCTTAATTATTATGGGTTTCAACAAACATAAAAATATGTTGAAGGGGATTTCTAATGTTGTTGAGGCAACATCAAAAGAAGAACAGATACATGGAGATTTCGGAATCGATCTTATTAAAGTTTTACAAAAGGAAAATCCTGATTGGTTTACAGACGAATACCACAAAAGAATTCAAGACATGTGTTTAAATGCTTTCGAGGCTGAGAAAGATGTTGTTGATTGGATTTTTGAAAATGGTGAGCTAGACTTTTTACCCAAAGCAGTGGTAAATGAATTCCTAAAAAATAGATTTAATAATTCACTTGAAAGTATTGGAATTGAAAAAGTATTTGATATTGACGAAGATCTTGTTGCTCAAACTGAATGGTTTGATGATGAGATTATTGGAACCAAGCATGGAGATTTCTTTGTTAAAAGATCAATCAACTACAGTAAAAGAAGCCAAAGTATAACCAGCGACGATTTATTTTAGGATATGGAGAAAAAACTAACATCAATAAAGAAGACCAATCCACATCAAGATTTAATTCAAGCAAGAAAAGAGTCAATGAAAAAAATAAACGAGAGCAATGAAAAATCATTTGAGTGGTTAAATGAAAATAGTAGAAAATTTTTAGCAGCAGGATATTTAGGAGAGGGTATCACTGCCGAAGAAAGAATTTCAAACATAGCACAAAGAGCAGAACAACTGCTTGAAATGCCTGGCTTTGCAGACAAATTTTATTACTACATGTCCCAAGGATTTTATTCTCTTGCGTCTCCAGTTTGGTCAAACTTTGGAAAAGAAAGAGGCTTACCAATAAGCTGCTTTGGATCTCACATTGATGATGATATAGGAAACATATTATATTCCCAATCAGAAGTAGGAATGATGTCAAAACTAGGGGGAGGTACCTCAGGATATTTTGGTAAAATCAGACATAGAGGAGCTGCTATTAAAGATAATGGAGAAGCTTCCGGCGCAGTACACATAATGAGATTATTTGAGTCCATGGTTGATGTTGTTAGTCAAGGATCTGTTAGGAGAGGTCGCTTCTCACCATATCTACCAATAGACCATCCAGATATTATGGAGTTTTTAGAAATTGGAACTGAAGGTAACCCAATTCAAGAGCTTACTCACGGGGTTACTGTGAAAGACGATTGGATGCAACAAATGATTGATGGTGATGTTGAGAAAAGAACCGTTTGGGCAAAAGTTTTACAAAGTAGAGGTGAGATGGGATATCCTTATATTTTCTTTACAGACAATGCAAACAATGGTGCCGCTGATGTTTACAAAGACAAAAAGTTACCAATCTATGCAAGTAACTTATGTACAGAAATAATGTTACCATCAGACCACAATTGGTCGTTTGTTTGTGTCTTATCTAGTATTAATGTATTACACTATGATAAATGGAAAGATACTGATGCTGTAGAAACAATGATTTATTTTTTAGATGCTGTTATTACTGAATTCCTTGAAAAGCTAGAGGTTTATAAAAACTCAGATGACTTAGATGATCAGCAAACATTCCTCTTCATGGAGCGCGCTTATAATTTCTCAAAAGAAAATAGAGCACTCGGTATGGGTGTGCTTGGATGGCATTCACTACTTCAATCCAAAATGCTGCCTTTCGATAGTCAGGGGGCTTTTGATTTAAATAGCGAAGTTTTCAAAAATATAAAAGAACACTCAAATAAAGCATCAAGAGATTTAGCTGAAAAGTTTGGTGAGCCTGAATTATTAAAAGGCTATGGCAGAAGAAATACAACTTTAAATGCTGTAGCACCAACTACATCTTCTGCATTTATTCTCGGTCAAGTATCTCAAGGTATAGAGCCAATTTGGTCAAATATATATGTTAAGGATATTGCTAAAATTAAAACAACAATTAAAAATCCATTTTTAGTAAAGCTTCTTGAGGAAAAGGGAATGGATACTCCAGAGGTATGGAGAAAAATTAGAGACAGAGATGGTTCAGTTCAGGATCTTGATTTCCTTTCTGAAAATGAAAAAGAAGTATTTAAAACCTATGCAGAAATAGATCAAATGTCAATTATCTATCAGGCTGCTAACAGACAAAATCACATTGATCAAGGACAATCTCTAAATATAATTATACACCCTGATACAACAACAAAAGAGATTAATAAGATTCACGTAACAGCGTGGAAGCTTGGTCTTAAATCTTTATACTATCAACACAGTATGAACGCCGCACAGAAATTCAAGCAGAAGAAAGAGTGTGAAAGTTGTGAAGGTTAAAATAAAACCTTAAAACAAATAATTGTTTTATTTTAATTCGGTTTCTGATTTAATAGAATAGTAATTTTCTAATAGTTCTTTTAAAGCAGTAAGAATTTCAGAGCATAGACTAAGTATTTCCACGTGTAATTTATCGTACCTTTTGTTGTCTTGGTTTTCTTCTTTGTATCTTTTGATTTGGTTCTCAATCTCATCCATTGCTTGAATTATATCTAATAGAATATCCTCAATTTTTTTGAAGTCCTTATTGATAAAGATATGAATAACACTCTCAAATAATCTTTTAAAGTTAAGATCAAGACCTAATAAAACTTTTATGTTACTGAGTGGAAGTTTTCTTCTGTCCTCATCTACATGTTTAAGAGTTATCTTAGAAATTTTTCTTAACCTTTTTGTTATCTGTGTTAATTTTTCTAGAATTATAAGATAAAACTCTGTAGCTTTTTTATTCGCTTTTTTATTTGACTTCAGATAATTAAAGATATTTTCTTGAAGTTCATTTACTTCATCACTCAACTTAGTTACTTGACTAGTATTTTTCTTTAATAATTTTATATCGTTTTTAGAGACTCCTTCAGTTGTATAAGTAAATATCTTAACACTTCTATTTAATACATTTTCAATATTTTTAGAGCTTTCTTTGATAACTCCGTCAAGTGTGTTTTTTTCAATTTCTAGTATTTCATTTTCTGATTTTATTTTTTTAGCTTCTTTGTTATATCTCAAGTAATTTCTATAAAGTAAGAAGCACGTAAATAAGAACAAAATTGGCATAAAATATAAACTTGTTTCCATTAGTAAAGCAACAAGTGCAGCAGCTGAAAATGCAACAATAGCTGTAATAAACCATCCTCCAATTACGTTTAATACTCCTGAAACTCTGAAGATCGCACTTTCACTTCCCCACGCCCTATCAGATAATGAAGTTCCCATGGCAACCATGAATGTGACATAGGTTGTTGATAATGGTAATTTATATGATGTTGCAATTGAAATTAATATGGATGCAACAATTAAATTAACTGATGCACGAACCATATCAAATGCAGGTTTTTCAATGATAGTATTTGATAATAGTAATTGATTTGAGGGAGCAAATCTATTTTCTATTATTTCTTTAATTTTTACAGGAATAATTTTTTGAACTCCACTATTCAATCTGACAACAAACATAACTAGAAATTTAGCTAAACGGTTTGCTTTAAACTTTTCTTTTATTTCACTCTGATCTGATAAATCAATTGAAGTTTTTAATACATTTTTTGCCCTTGATGAAAACCACAGTGTAATAACCATTATTGCACCAGCAAAAAATAAAATAAGATTTGGAGTTTCCACCTTTGATGAAAGTATTCCCATACTGAGTTGATCTGCAGGTATACCTGAAATTGTCCATGCTTCATATGATTGCCATGCAGCAATTGGTACACCAATGAAATTAACCAGATCATTTCCTGCAAATGCCAAAGCCAATGCAAAGGTGCCAATAAGAATTATAATTTTATAAATATTAGTTTTATATACCTCAATTAAAAAATATGATATCGAAGACCATATTAATGTCAAGTATAAAATTATTTGTGCAGCATTACTCTCGATTACATTATTAATTGTTTCTCCCTGAAAATAATCTAAAGTGATTTCAGAGTATGAAGTTCCTTTAATTCCTTTAATGAGTATAAAGTATGTTATAGAGGTTATTGCAATCCCTCCAAAAATTGATGAGACAATATTCGAGTTTCTTTTAAAATCAAAACTTAGTATTAACCTTGACAACCACTGTACGATAGCACCTATTGTAAATGCAATAAAAACAGATAATATTATACCCAGTATAATTTGTGTTGCTTTTGAGTAATTAATGTAGTTGATAAGCTCATTAATTGATTGACTGTCTTCCCATATTTTGTAAGCTGCTATAGAAACAGCTGCCCCAAGTAATTCGAACACAATTGAAACTGTAGTTGACGTAGGCAGCCCAAGAGTATTAAAAAAATCCAACAAAAGAATATCAGTTATCATGACCGCAAGAAAAATAATCATGATTTCGTCGAAATAGTACAATTCTGGATTGAATATTCCTTTTCTTGCAACCTCCATCATTCCACTTGAAAATATTGCCCCTAAAGCAATTCCAAAACTGGCAATTATCATTATTTTTTTAAATGATACTGCTTTTGATCCAATTGCTGAGCTTAAAAAATTTACTGCATCATTACTTACCCCAACAATCAGGTCAGCTATTGCAAGAAATACTAGGGCAAATACAAAAAATAAATAAAGATTTTCCAAGCTTAATTCTTTCACACAAATTTACATTTATTATTGCTTTTATCATTAGCTAAATGTTAAGAATTCCTCTGTTATTGATTGATTTTTACACATTTTGAATATATATAAAATGTTGATAATCAATAATTTAAAGACTTTATGTTAATTTAATGTTAAGCTAATGTTTGTAAAATGTAAATAAATTTGTACTTTTGTTAATATAATGTTACTAAATATAATGATATGAAAAATATTTTCTTCTTATTTACACTGCTATCTTTCTTTTTTTACACACACAATTCTATAGCTCAGAAACAAAATAAAATTATTGAATACAACGAGGTTAAAGATCTAATCGAAATAACCTATTATTATGATAATGGATCTATCCAACAAATTGGTTCTTTTAACACTAATGGTCTTCCTCATGGTAAATGGATAGCATTTAATATAGAAGGAGAAAAATTATGTATCGGTAATTATTTAAATGGTCTTAAACAAGGAAAGTGGCATTTCCTTTTAACAAATAAAATTCAAACAGTTGATTACATAAACTCTAAGATTATCAGCGTTGAAAATACTTACAGCAATGATATTGCTGGATTAGATTAATTTTTTTATTGGTTTATTAATACAAAGGAAAAAGACTGCCGATAAAGCAGTCTTTTTTTTCTTGATTAATAAGTGTGGACTAAAAACTAATTAAAATGTATATCTAAAATTAGTTTTTAATTAATTTAGTTCTGTGAACAAATGATTAAGTAATTTTTAATTAATTGGGATAGTTCCAACCCCCTGTTTTTAGTTCTGGTAGAATGGGTATTCTAGGAAGTCTTTTAATATAATCAATTAAAATTCTGTCAACTATATCTCTCGTTTCTTGATCAAAATCTACTAAGATTTGATTTCCACTCTTAATCCATTTAGAAATCTTCTTGGGATCTAATTTTTTTATTGTTTTATATCCCATTTTTTTTAGACAAAAAGCATTATACTTTTGCTCAAATTGATTTTTCATCGGTATAACTAATAACTTCTTTTTGAGATAAATAGCCTCGGAAGTGGTCTCAAATCCAGCATTACAGATTACACCCTCACAAGTCGAAATACTTTTAGTAAATAAATTTTGACTTATAGGTTTAAAAATTAAATTTCTATCAGTTTTTGATCTTGATACCTCTTTAGTAAAAACATGAAAATTAATATTTTTTATACCCTTTAATTTTTGAGTTATCTTTTTTACTGAGTATGAGGGAAGGTAAACCGTGTAGTGGGATAATTTTTCAGGTCTGATTTTTAATAATCTTTTTTTTATAATTGGTGAAAAAATTTTTTTCCCTAAACTCTGATAATGAATGCCATAACCAATGCTTACGGGGCAAAAGTATTTTAAAAACAACCTAAGTAAAAAGTTGTAATTTGAAAGCTTCGGTGTTTCCGGACTAATCATAGCAAATTGATTACTCAAACCGACACATTCTTTTCCATATAATTTACAAGCCCATGCAGAAATTGGTTCAAAATCTGAGATTATCAAGTCATAATCGTTTACATTTAACGATCGTATATCTCTTATAAATTGTATTGGATTTAAGTTAACTAAAGACTTCCAAAAATCAATCCCACCTTTTTTACCAAATGCAAAACTAATACCGTTAAAATTATATTTAACCGGGTAATTAAGCTTCAAAGTTGAGTTTTTTCCGCTTACTAAAACATCTAAACTTACCCTTCTTTCAAGAATTGGTATTATCTCATTCGCACGAGAAATATGACCATTACCTGTTCCTTGAATTGCATATAAAACTTTCATTATTTGAGTAAATTATAATCCTGAAGTATTTCATTAAAAAACTCGTTTATTGGTCTATTTTCTTCAGTCAAATCATATTCTGCAGGTTCAAATCTATATAACCTCCATTTATTTTTTTTGTACTCTAATGACGTTAAATTTTCAACCCAATCACCTGAATTTAAATATTTTACATTTTTACCTTTTGATTCAAACTGCTTAATACAAGGTTCATGAATATGTCCACAAACAACTGAGTCATAGTTATTATCACCGGCTATATCAACAATTGTTTTTTCAAATTGATTAATAAATTTTACTGCTAATTTGATTCTACCCTTTACTTTTTTTGAAAATGAATATTTTTCCTTTTTTAACAGAAGTAATATTTTATTCATTATGTGATTTATAAGAATAAGTAAGTCATATCCGTAACCACCAAGACGTGTCAACCATTTTGAGTATTGCATGGTGACATCAAATATATCACCGTGAAAAAACCAAGTTTTTTTACCATTTAGGTCTAATACTAATTTATTTGATATTTCAAGACCTGACATTTTAAATCCAACAAGCCTTCTTAATTCCTCATCGTGATTTCCAGTTATGTAATGAACTTTTACCCCTTTTGATATCCATTTTAGGATTAATCTTATAAGTTTAGTGTGATATATATCCCAATATTTTTTTTTGAATTGCCACATATCAATGATGTCACCATTCATTATCAACATTCTAGGCTTGACACTTTTAAGGTAGAAATATAGTTCTTTAGCTTTAGATCCAATGGACCCGAGATGGACATCCGAGATAACAATAATATCAACAGGTCTATACTTTTTATACTTATCAGCCATAATGCAAAATTAGGCTGAGTTAGGAAATTTATTTTTAAGGGAAATTTAACTAATAGTTATTTTTATTATTAGAAATTTATTATTTCGATATCTTGCTCCAATCGATTATTTTAAAGTTTTGATAACCGTCATCATTAAAGCCATCTTGGACTACTAAAATTCCTTTTTTATATTTCGAAGTTCCCAAATTACTAACCTCAATTCCGTCAGTGTCAGAGGTACCATCTACCTCGGGCCCATCAATAATCGTAACAAAACTTTTTAATATTAATGCGGCTCTGTCAATCAATGCATACCCATTACTACCTTGAACCGAAACAACTATACTTCCTTCCCCATCACTTTTCTCATAAAGTGCTAGACCTTCAAAATCTTTTTTAAACTTTTTGCTAACACCAAATATCATTTTTCTTTCTTCTGGAATATTTGGATCAGCATTTATCTGCCATAAACCTTTATTTTCTTCTGCTACATAAAGTTTATTATAATATTCATCTGCTACTAGTCCTTCAATTAAGGTCTTAAATTTTAATGTTCTAATTTTTTCGATTGAAAGTTCATTTTCAATTTGATTAAGCTTCCACTGTTCAACTTTTCCGGAATCTTTATCACTAACAAAAATATATGTATCAAATTCATTTTGATAAAATGTAATTCCGTAGACATCACCCAAATCAGATGTATTATTTTTATTTAAAATTAATTCAAGAGAATTATTTTCAGTATTTAGTTTATACAATTCGATGCTATTGGTCGTTCTGTTTGACCCACAAACTAAAGGGAATGATTGACCATTTAGATTGAACTTATTAATTATATCAACATTGTTAATCCTGCCAAAAGGATAATGATTGATTATTTTACCGTCTAATCCGTAAATAACCAAGCCATACTTTTTATCAGTCGCTATAATTAGAGAGCTATCAGGATATTGATAATTATTATAAATACAAATATCATCAGCTGCATCACCATTGGTTATTACCGGTTCAGTTTCTAAATCTGCAACCACCTCTTTAACAACGTAAGAGCCAGTAAATACTGGCTCTTGACTATGTGTTGTTAAACTTAATACTACAAAAAAAGTAGTTAAAAAAGTAGATTTATTCATTTTCTAAAAATCATATTTCAATCCAACATTCCAATTGTAACTATAATATTCAAGTTGCATTGTTCTTTCTTTAACACCTTGGAAATATCTTAGTGGTTGATTTGTTAAATTCTTTGCTTCTGCAAAAATACTTAATTTATCTGAAAGTCTATAGGTAGCATTTAAATCAACAAAAAGTTGTTCATCATAGTACCTATCTTCCCATGGATCTCCCCCAATTTCATCTAAAGCTTCTCCTGCAAAGTTAACAGATGCTCTTACAAAAAACTTCTTGCTTTCATAAGCTAAAGATGCATTATACATGTTTTCAATTGCACCCGCAAGTGGAACATCATCTCTACCCTCAATTCCATCAGTACTTGAGTCTGTAAAAGTATAATTAGCCATTAATGTGAAGTTTTTAAGCAGCCTAGTTTGTAATCCAAATTCAAGACCAGTAACAGAGGCATTGGAACCATTTCTTACTTGTTCGTATTCATAATCAGGAGTACCATTATAAACATAATTTTCAGTTGTAAATGTGTATAACCAGTTATCAATGTTTTTGTAGAACGCTCCAACAGAAATTAATCCTGTTCCTCCAAAATAGTAATCAAGCATTAGGTCAAAATTATTTGACAGAGATGCTTCTAAATCAGGGTTACCTACTGCAATTTCTTCATCACTAGAAACTACCGCTTGATAAGGAACTAAGTCATAATAATTTGGTCTAGCAATACTATTGCTGTAACCCAAATTAGCAATAAACTTATCACTAAACTCGTGTTGTAAATTCAAGCTTGGAAGTATGTTTGAATATGAGTTTGATCCAGAAACACTTTCGATATCATCAACTGAATTATAATCACCATCCTCATCATAAACCCTTCCTGTGTAATCTATATCTGTGTGTTCAAACCTTGCACCAACAACTACAGTTGTCTTATCTCCTAATTTGTCGGTAACCATAGCGTACGCTGCGGCAACTTTTTCATCAGCACTATAAATTTCCCCGGCAAATTCCTCAAATAAAATTTCACTTCCATCACCAGAGTAAAAGTCTTGAGCCCCTAACCATTCAGCAGTTGCAAAATTTCCTAGCATGTACTGATCTCCTGGCTCATAGCCATCAATTGAAGCATTAAAATAATCAGCGTCAGCCATTGTATCAAATGGGAAACCGTCTTCAAAACCTTCCCAGAAGTCATTTCTCATTTTTTCTTTTATTTTGTACTTGGCACCAAACTTAAATTTGTCATCTCCATCATTATAAGGTAATTCAAAGTTTATTTTAGCGCTTGAATTTTCTTCTTCAGTGTATTTTTGTGCTTGTTCAAAATGTCTGAATCCATATTCAGCAGGATCATTCCATTCATTTCCAGAAAAGTTAAATACAGGATATTCAGGATCACTCAAATCAATTGAGTTAAGTGGAACACTACTATTTTGAAACCTAACATATCTTTCATTAGGTCTTTCTTCGCTAGCTTTAGATGTACTTACTTTCCAATCAATTTGTAAATTTCCAGCTAAGTGATCACCACCAAACGAAATTTTACTAACTCTTTGATCTTCTAATCTTCTGTTGTCATTTATATCATCACCAATACCACCTTTTGTTTGTTTTCTAACCCTTACTCCTTCTGAAGGATCAGCTGTCCAATCATCGATATTTGCAATTCTTACTCTAAATCTATTTTCCCAATCATCTCTGTGATTGTATATGGTCTTTAAAAATAAAGAGTTGTTATCATTTATTTCATAATCAAGGTTTAAACCAACGCTCCTTCTTGTACGCTTTACATCATATCTTCTTATATCATGTTCTCCAATAGCGCCTTCTTCAGCCCAATCGTCTGGATCATTCCATTCAAATTCAATATTATCCGATCCATAACTTTTGGTTTGAATAGACGTACTAAATGAGTAGCTAAGTTTATCGTTCATTTTATCTGCCATTACAAAAGCAAAATTAGAGTTAGAACCATCTGATCTAATAGGTTCATCACCTGCTGAAAGAGTTGCAGATGCCCTGAATGAGCTTGGATTTGATCTTGTTACTAAATTAACAGAACCTCCAATAGCATCTCCTTCCATATCAGGGGTCATGGATTTGTTAACCTCTATTGTTTGAATCATGGCTGAAGGAATCAGGTCAAGTTGAACATTTCTATTATCACCCTCAGCAGACGGAATTCTATCTCCGTTAAGTGTTACAGAGTTCAATGCCGAAGCAAAACCTCTTATCACAATATTTCTAGCTTCACCTTGGTCTCCTTGCATAGACACCCCAGCAACTCTCTTTAAAACGTCACCGACATTGTCATCAGGAAATTTTCCAACCTGGTCAGCAGAAATAATGTTCGTAACGTTTAAATCAGATTTTTGCTGATTTAACCCTTTAACAATTCCACTGGAATACCCAGAGACAACAATTTCAGCTAATTCAGTAGCTGATGGCTCTAATGTAAAATCTTTTGTAGTTGTTGAGTTATCGGTTAACTCAACAGATGCAGTAGCACCTTCAAATCCTATATAGGATACTTTAATTTCAACAGAACCAGAATCCAGATTTACAAATCTGTAGAATCCGTTAAAATCAGAAACAGCACCTTTATCTCCGTCAACTATTAATGTAGCACCAGGAAGAGGAAATCCGTTTGAATCAATAACTCTACCCTTTAGGTTTGATTGCGAAAATGCAAATGTAAAAGAAAATAGAGTTAAAACAAGAAGCGTAATTTTTTTCATTTTATTATAATTTTATAAAGTAAAGTAACACTTGATTTGTAAAGTTAGTGTTAACTAAATAAAAATATTTAGTTAACATTAATTAAGAATAAATTGATGATTATCAGCTATATATTAAAACTTTAAACTATAGCCAATTGAAATTTCTGTACCTTGATTTCTGTATGTCCAAATTTCATCAGCGATGTTAAAAGATTCATAAACACTTTCTTTTTTACTATTTAGAATATTTTTTGCTTTAATGCTGATTGAAGATTTTCCATCATCATCTAGGTATTTAGTTAAATTGAAATTAAGACTGTGAAAAGGTATTGTATAAACATCTGGAACAATTCCAGTACCTACCACCTCCAATGTTCTTCCTTGGACATTATAAAACAGTCCATATTGAAACCCAGTGTCTTCATTTAAAAATTCGATATTTGAATTTATTAGAAAAGGGGATTGACCTTGTAAGTCTCTGGTTGTTGAAATCGTTTCCCCATCTCTTGCAGCATTCAATCTATTATTATATTCATCTTCAAACATTTCAAGAGATGATTCTATTAATGATGCGTTAAGTGAGAATCTCCATTTTCTGATATCATCAGAGATGAAGTTTAAGGGTTTCCTTATTTCAAATTCAGCACCATATACTTTAGCTGACCCAAGATTTCTTGCAGTTAATTGATTTGGGGCTGAAGCAAAAAATGTCAATTCAATTGGATCTTTAAAAGTTTTATAAAAACCACTTATTGCAATAATATCACCCTTATCTCCAAATACCTCATATCTAAAATCTATATTATCAATATAGGATGGCTTCAAATCTAGATTTCCAATAAATAACCTATCAGAAATTGCATCATAAATTTGAGCTCTTGAGGCTTCCTTAAAGGAAGGGCGCGCCGTAGTTTTTGAATACGAAGATCTTAAATTTGAATTTTCGTTTAAGCTCAAAATTAGATTTGCAGATGGATAAATATCAAAATTATCTATAATTTTAGAATTGTTAAATATCTCACTACCACTTTGGTTTTGGCCGGTGTAAAAGGACTGAAATAATTCTGTTCTAACACCCAATACAGACTTTAAATTCTTTAACAACTCAAGTTCATTTGAAAAGTATCCAGCATAGATTCTTTGTTCTCCTTCGTAAGAGTTAGCAGGTTGATAAAGATTGCCAAATAAAAGGTGAACACCTTGTTGTGATGTTGGAGTCCAAATGTTTTCAGAACTCAATAATGTATTTGCATCTCCATTTGTGACTACTGGATTCGTAGAGGTAAAAAGATAACTATCTAATTCAAAATCCCTGGATTTATAAGTCATACTACCACCAAATTTTAGCTTTGCAGGCTGTTCCTTAATTGTATATTTCTTCAAAAAATTAATTTGATTTGCAATATTAAATTCCGAAAGATCTCTCCAAACTCTTTGCGGATACCCTGACGAACTAGGAGCAATTATTGCGGTTCCGTCCTGAGTAATTTGAAATGAGGTTGTTCTATGATCTTTATCTTTTACGGTTGAAAATGTTGGTGATATTTTCCATTCTGTTTTCCAACCTTTTTCCCCATTGTGTATTCCGTTCAACAAAATATTAGTAACTGATCTTTGAGTGTATTGTATGACATCTTTTGTGTATTGCTCAATTCCTCCTCCAGCACCACCTTGTGAAGCTTCTTGATTAAAGAATCCTCCAACAGATTCACCATTTTGAATATGTAAAAGGTTAAATTTATATTTAGAATTTTCCCTTTTATAAACTAATCCAGCAAGACCACTAAGTATTATGTTATTTACACCTTCATCTCCAGAGCTTAGCCTACTAGTAAGTAGATTATAATTGGATGTGTCATTTGGATCTTTAGTTAATCTGTTATCAATTCTGTCCTTGTAAAATGAAGTTTCATTTCTGTATGACAAAGAGAATTGATAACCCAATTTATCGTCTTTACCGACATCGAATTGATTGCCAGTCGTAAACCCAAAATTAAAATCATTTTTACTAGTTTTTCTTTCAGCTTTTAGAATTGGATTAAAAGATGAAGTGAGTTGGGTTAATACAATATCATTATCAAATGTCCCAGGAATATATTGAAATCTGCTAATAGGAATATCTCTAGATCCACTATCAAATCCAATAAAATCTGTATTCTCGTTTGGACCATTTAAATAATCATTTTTAAAATGCATTTCAGAGTTGTATGAAGTTCCTAGTGAAAAAGATGATTCTTTTTTAGTTGGAAAGTCCTTGGTTACAATGTCAACAACACCTCCAGTAAAATCTGCAGGATATTCTGCCGCAGCACTTTTAATAACAATTATATTTTCGAGAATATTTGTTGGAAAAATATCCATTTGAATAGTATTTCTGTCTGGATCTAGACCAGGAATATCAACTCCGTTTAAAATGGATTTCGTATACCTATCTCCAAGTCCTCTAACATAAACATATTTACCTCCTTGCACTGAAACACCAGGAACAGATTTTACAGCACTTGCAATATTACTTGCCCCAGCTTTCTTAATTCCTTGAGATGAAAGCCCGTCAAGCATTACAGCAGATTTTTTTTGAATATCTAATACAGCAGACTCAGTATTTTTTCTTACTGTAGTGGTAATTACAATTTCATCTAAAGTATTAGTAGATAGAGTAACATCTAGTTGTTCAACTTCATCACTTTTTATAATTACTTCGCTTACTTCGATCGTTTGGTATCCAACAAAAGAGAATGTTAAAGTATATTCACCTGGTTCAAGATCTAATGAATATTTTCCATCAAAATCTGTTGTAGTTCCTATTGTTGAACCTTTAACAATTACATTTGCAAACGCCATTGGTTCGTCATATTCACCGTCCATTACTAAGCCACTAATTTTCCCTTCTTGAGAAAATATAATTGAGGTTAAGGCTAGTGTAAAAAAGAATAATAAGTTTTTTTTCATATTAGTTTGTTTTAAAAAAAAGTGCCTGAGTAAAATTTTACTCAGGCACAAATCTATTTTATAAGTTAAGTAAACATGTTAACTAAACTTATTGTATGTGTTAACAAATTATTACCAACCTAAACCAGCTGCAGCATTTGCATATGTCCATGCTAAAGCAGATGTGTCACATCCAACTGTTTGTGATCCAGCTGCAACATTTGAAGCAGTAGATCCAAAACCTGTAACAGTAACATTATCAGCTCTATTGTTAAATATTTCTTCTAGGCTATCACCATCTGGTACTTCAATCTGCCAAGTTCCAAAAGTTAATAAACCATCATTATAATTAGTCGCAACACCATCATTATCTAATTCAACATCTTTTCCTGCAAAGAAGTTATATGCAGCTACATTGTTAGATGCTCCCATCGCATTTGATCTGTAGTCAGCATACTCACCACCTTCAGCATCAAAATAACCAACCAATGTAATGTTGTTAAGTGTGAATGAATCCTCCATAGAACCTTCTGGTCCGTCAATCTCTAATCCATGGTCAGAGTTAGCTCCAGCAAGTACAATTGCATTGCTTACAGTACCAGAATATGCTTGGTCAATATCAATTAAATCATCACCACAAGCCCAAACAAGAGCATTGGTAACATCAACTGTTCCACCAAAGAATTCGATTCCATCATCAGAGTTAGCCACTACTTCAACGTTATTGATAGTAGTTCCGTTACCAACACCACCAAGTGTTAATCCGTTAATCTCATTATCTGCACCAATTACAGCACCACCGTGTCTAATAGATACATAAGAAATAGTTCCAGAATTATCACCCGCATTACTTCCTCCGTATAGACCAAATGTATCGTCTGCAGGAATTCCTTCAATTTGTAATTCAGAAACATCACCACTAAACGAAGAAGGTGCATTTCCTAATACTAATAGACCTCCCCAAAGACCTTGATCGGTAGCACCTAAATTAGTACCAGCGGTTTGTCCCACATCTATATTATCAGAAACAGAAGTAAAAATAATTGGAGCATCAGCTGTACCAACAGCATTAATCATTCCTCCTCTTGCAACTACAAGTGCAGAAGCTAAAGAACCTTGACCAGCACTACCTTTAATAATAGTACCAGCTTCAATGTTAAGTGTCGCACCAGCGTCTACAACAACTTTTTGGTTAAGAACATAAATATTGTTCGAAGTCCAGTTGTGAGTTCCTTGAAGCATACCAGTAACATTAATAATTTCAGAAACTGGGTCTACTGGGTCTACTGGATCTACTGGAGCAGGGTCGTTATCATCGTCACATGCATTAAATGCAAATAAAGCGATTGCTAATAATAGTAATTTTTTCATTATTGTTTTAGTTTTAAATTATGACACAAATAAACAATCAGAATTAAAGATTTTAATAACCTTATCCTTAACTTTTTATTAATTAAATGTTATTGAAAGTAGAGTTTATGTTAAGTAATTGTTTTCTTCTTTTTCTTTATTTCGTAGTTATAACTTAACCTTAAGATATGAAGAGTTGGATTTTGATTATTTAAGTATTTTTGAATTAGATATCTTAGAGATAAACTTTTTCTTTTTTTCAGATTAAATTTTGTCCCCACATAAACCCTATACCTTTCATAATTTTCACCAAAGTTAATTTCGTCTCTAAGAAACATTTCAAAACCAATTCTCGGGTCGTATTTCCAATTTTTAATGTCGTATTCACTGTCTAATTTTAATCTCCAGAAATTTCTATGTTCTGGATTATCAATTTTATTTTGAATCTTCTTTTGATACTGGACTCGGAATCTAAAATTGAAATTTTTGTAATCAATTGCTTTTCTAATATAAGTGTGATATCTGTTAAATTTTTCATGGCCTTGAATTCCACCTTCATCATCTAATTCGTCCATATTCCTATATCCTAATCCAAAAACTAAATTTTTTTGAATTTTAAAATCTGATTCAAGTTCAAAAAATGATTTCTTGTAAGAGTTTCCGATTGATTTTAGTCTAAGATCACCTGAAAAGTTAAGATTTACAAAATCGGTCAATTCGTATTCCACACCAACTTTTGACCAGCTTTCATAAACTTCATTATTTTGTCCGAAAATTGTCAAAAACGACAAAACAAAAAATAGTAATGATAGTTTGATTTTAATTTCAAAATAATTTTAAATAAATATAAATGAATATTATATTATAAAAGAATTTAAACTTAAAAATGGAAATTTTAATAATAGCAATAGTAGCATTTCTAGCTGCACTTCTGACCTTTTTTTCTGGCTTTGGTTTAGGTACAATACTCACACCTGTGATGCTTATTTTTTTTCCGCCTGAAATTGCCATATCACTGACTGGAATTGTTCACTTTTGCAATAATATATTTAAGCTTTCAATTATTGGTAACCAATTTAATAAAGAGGTCTTAATTAAATTTGGAATACCAGCAGTTGTATTTGCGTTTGCAGGTTCATATTCCTTATTTTTTATTAGTAATGAAACATTTTTTAGTCACAGTTTATTTATTAATGGAACAGATGTTTCTTACTTACAATTTATAATCGCAATTATCCTAATATTTTTTGCGTTAATTGATTTAATTCCATTTTTTAAAAAGTTAAAGTTTAATAAATCCATACTTCCATTGGGTGGCATATTAAGTGGTTTTTTTGGAGGTCTTACGGGAAATCAGGGTGCGCTGAGAAGTGCCTTTTTGATTAAGATGGATTTAGATAAAACTGTGTTTATAGCAACAACCGTAGTAATATCTTTTTTTGTTGATCTCACAAGAATTGGTGTCTACATATCTAACATCAAAGACTTTGAAATATCAAATTATGTTGTTCTTGGTTTAGCAGCAAAGCTTTCAGCGATTATAGGTTCTTACATAGGATTCAAATCTCTTAAAAAGATAACTCTTAATTATATTAGAAATTTAGTTGCAGTTATGATTTTATTAATTGCATTTTTATTATTATTGGGGGTATTATAGTTTTCTATGGAATGGGAAAAATTATTGTCTCTTAAGAGACATGGAGATGACTTTAAAAGAAAAAGAATTGATCAAGACGAAACAAGGCTTGGATTTGATGTTGATTATGATCGAATCATTTTTTCTTCTGAGTTTAGGAGCCTTCAAGATAAGACTCAAGTAGTTCCATTTTCACAAGGTGATTTTGTTCATACAAGACTTACACATAGTTTAGAAACCAGTGTAGTTGGCAGATCACTTGGTAGGAGGGTTGGTGTTGAAATTTTAAAAAAATATCCTCATTTAAAAAATGATTTGGGTTATCACGCAAATGATTTTGGGGCCATTGTTGCTTCAGCCTCACTAGCTCATGATATTGGAAATCCGCCCTTTGGTCATTCAGGTGAAAAATCTATTGGTCAGTATTTTATGTCAGGGCCAGGAAAAAAATTTGGTGAAATTTTAAATGATAAAGAATTTCAAGACCTATGTGATTTTGAAGGTAATGCAAATGGATTTAAAATTTTAACGCAGTCACGACCTGGAAGAGAGGGAGGTTTAAGACTAAGCTATGCGACTCTAGGAGCTTTTATAAAATATCCAAAAGAGTCATTACCAATCAAGCCAACCTCGGATGTTTCAGATAAAAAATATGGTTTCTTTCAAAATGAAAAAAACATATATTTTGATATTGCTAATGAACTTGGTTTATCTAAAAATAATGGAGGGTATAATAGACATCCTTTAACTTTTTTGGTTGAGGCAGCCGATGATATATGCTATACGATAATTGATTTTGAAGACGGAATAAATTTAGGACTAGTAGATGAGGATTATGCACTAGAATATTTAATTAATCTAGTTAGGGATTCAATTAACACAGAAAAATACCATTCTTTAAATAATACAATTGATAGAGTTAGTTATTTGAGGGCTTTATCAATTAATACACTAATTAATGAAGCAGTTGAAATATTCATTGAGAATGAAGATGATATTTTGAATGGAAAATTTAATGTGGCTCTTTTGAAAAAGAGTAAGTTCAAACCTCAAATTGCTGATATTATAAAAATTAGTATCGAGAAAATTTATGAATCAAAAGAGGTAATTGAGAAAGAGGTTGCAGGCTATAATATTATTAATAAATTATTAGATACTTTTATATCTTCTGTGAACAGATATTATGAAGGTTCTCAAACCAGTTATGATGATTTAATAATAAAGTTATTACCTTCAACAACAAATTTAAATCATGATAATCTTTATTCACGACTACTTGAAATATGTCATTATGTAGCTTCCCTTTCGGACAGGAAAGCACTGAATGTTTATAACAAAATAACCGGTGTTGAATATCAATAAAATACAATGAAAATAGAATTTGACGATAATTATTTTATGAGCAAGGCAATTGATGAAGCTAAAATAGCATTATCAAAAGGAGAGGTCCCAATTGGTGCTGTAATTGTAGCTGATAATAAAATTATTGCAAGGGCACATAATATGGTTGAAGCTTTAAATGATGTAACTGCTCATGCAGAAATTCTTTCGATAACATCTGCATCAAATTACATTGGCGGAAAATACTTGGAAAACTGTTCCATTTATGTAACACTTGAACCTTGTCAAATGTGCGCAGGAGCATTGTATTGGAGTAGAATTTCAAAAATTTATTTTGGAGCAGAAGACCCCAAAAGAGGTTTTAAAAAATTAGGAACTAAACTTCATCCTAAGACTAAAGTTTTTGGAGGTATACTTCAAAATGAGTGTAAAGATTTATTGGATAAATTTTTTATCTCAAGAAGAAATTTAAATTAAAGGTCACTATTCTCCCTAAACTTTTTAAGATTTTCACTATTTAGATAATAGTCTTTCATTTTTTTGTCCTTCCATCGATGATATGAAAAAAGAGGAAAGACGATAAAAAATAAAATTAGAACTCCGAAGCCAATATATTTTTGATAATTCTCAGATTCGCTCAGTAGTCCAAATATGATTAATGAGACAGAAAGAATAAAAAATATTAGAATAATTTTTTTCAAAGATCTAAAGTGTAGTCTTAAGATTTATTTCTTTTAGTTGTTCATCTGAAACTGTAGATGGTGAATCAATCATCACATCTCTTCCAGAGTTATTTTTAGGAAACGCGATGAAATCTCGAATAATTTCATTTCCTCCCATAATTGCAACTAGCCTGTCAAGTCCAAATGCAATACCACCATGAGGGGGAGCCCCATATTCAAAAGCATTCATTAAAAAACCAAATTGTTTTTCTGCTTCCTCTTTCGTAAAGCCAAGACAATCGAACATCCTTTGTTGTATTTTCTTATCATGAATTCTTATGGATCCACCTCCAATTTCATTTCCATTCAGTACTAAATCATAGGCATCAGCCCTTACCGCTGCAGGATCAGAATCTATTAAATCTATTTGTTCAGGTTTTGGAGATGTGAATGGGTGATGCATTGCATGAAAAGCACCAGTTTCTTCATCCCATTCTAATAAAGGGAAATCTACAACCCAAAGCGGTTTAAATTCTTCGGGATTTTTTAATCCTAAATTATCAGCTACGTGAACTCTTAAAGCGCCTAGCTGAGTTCTTACCTTGTCTTTATCTCCACTTAAAATAAATAAAATATCACCCTGTTTTGCTCTAGCTTTATTAGCCCAATTTTCTAGGTCAGATTGATCGTAAAATTTGTCAACAGATGATTTGTAAGTACCATCCTCTTGAATTCTTAGGTATGCCAATCCACCAGCTCCAATTTGAGGTCTTTTAACCCAATCTGTATATTTATCAATATCTTTTCTTGTAAAACTATTTCCTCCCTCAATCAAAAATCCAACGACAAGTTCAGAATTATTAAACACATTAAATTCTCTGTTTTTTGCTATATCATTTAATTCAACAAATTTCATATCGTATCTTAGGTCAGGCTTGTCAGTTCCATACTTTTGAACAGCATCATCATAAGTCATCACTGGGAATTTATCGAGTTGAATATTTTTAACTTTTTGAAAAAGGTGTTTAACCAAATCTTCAAAAGTATTTAGAATATCTTCCTGACTTACAAAAGCCATCTCACAATCTATTTGTGTAAACTCGGGCTGTCTATCTGCTCTCAAATCTTCATCTCTGAAACATTTAACAATTTGAAAATATTTATCCATACCAGCAACCATCAGAAGTTGCTTAAATGTTTGAGGTGACTGTGGTAAAGCGTAAAACTCACCAGGGTTCATCCTTGACGGAACCACAAAATCTCTTGCACCCTCAGGTGTTGACTTTATTAAGTAGGGTGTTTCAACTTCAATAAATGAATTATCAGACAAATATTTTCTTACTTGCTGTGTGATTTTATGACGAAGTATTAAATTGTTTTTTACAGGTTCTCTTCTTATGTCTAAGTATCGATACTTCATTCTTAATTCCTCACCACCATCAGACTCATCTTCAATCGTAAAGGGTGGAGTAATTGAGCTATTTAATATTTTTAATTCAGACACAAGTACTTCAATATCACCAGTACTCATAAGGTCATTTTTTGAGTTTCTTTCAATAACACTTCCGGTAATATTAATAACAAACTCTCTTCCCAAAGTTTTTGCTAAATCAATAACATTAGAAGGTGTTCTTTCTTGATCAAAAATTAACTGAGTTACACCATAGCGATCTCTTAGGTCAACCCACATGATAAATCCTTTATCACGAACTTTTTGGACCCATCCAGAAAGTTTAACTTCCTTGTTTAAATCATTAATTCTTAATTCACCACAATTATGAGACCTATACATTTTATTTACTTATGTCAACAAATTTAGTAAGATATTATTATAATTTTCTTCAATGGCAAATTTATTGATACAATTTTTAAAAAAGTAGTAATCAATTATCATATATCTAGTACTTTTGTAGAATGTTAACTGTTGAAGAATATCGCTCTGAATTTTTGTCTTATCTAAATGATTTTCAATCACCTAGTAGTCCAAAAAATTTATATGAACCAGTTTCATACATTCTTGGTTTAAAGGGTAAAAGAATAAGACCTATTCTTACCTTACTAACTTGCGATATTTTTAATGACAATTATTCAGAAGCTCTTGATGCAGCTCTCGCAGTTGAGGTGTTTCATAATTTTTCTTTAGTTCATGACGATATCATGGATGAGGCTCATTTAAGACGTGGAAATCAAACGGTTCATAAAAAATGGGATCTTAGTACTGCAATTCTTTCTGGTGACGTAATGTTGATTTTAGCCTATCAGCTTTTTGAAAATTATAAAGGTGAGACCTTTGTTTCATTGGCTAAGCTTTTTAGTAAAACAGCTATTGAAGTTTGTGAAGGACAACAAATGGATATTGATTTTTCAAAGAAGGATGACGTATCTGCTGATGATTATTTAAAAATGATTGAGTATAAAACTGCTGTTTTAATTGGTGCTTCTATGAAGATGGGCGCAATTGTAGCAGGTGCATCAATTAAAGATCAAAATGACATTTATGAATTTGGAAAAAATTTAGGCTTAGCTTTTCAAATTCAAGATGACTATTTAGACACTTTCGGAGATGAGAAAAAATTTGGTAAAAAAATTGGAGGTGATATTCTTGAAAACAAAAAGACGTTGTTGTTCATTAGGGCTAAACAATTATTAAGTCCAGTTGAAAATGATAGATTAATAAAATTATATTCTTCGAAATCATCTAACGACGACAACAAGATCAAAGAGGTAAAAGTTTTGTTTGAAAAATCTAATATTCCAAAAATTTTATCTTCAGAAATTGAAAATTTTACAAATATTGCCTTTAAAATGCTAGATGGGCTGCAAATAAGTGAAGAAAAGAAAGATTTTTTACGAGATTTTGGTAATTCTCTGATGAAAAGGAACATCTAAAATATTTATATTATTTACATTTGTTAAGTAAATTAAACTAAGTGGATAACTTTTCTTTTCTTAACGCTGCACATGCAGGATATTTTTCTGACCTATATGATCAGTATTTAAAAGATCCTGATTCACTCGAGCCTAGCTGGAAAGCTTTTTTTCAAGGTTATGATTTTGCAAATAGTGACTTTCTAAAAGAAGAAATCTTAGACGGGATAAGTCCACAAATTCCTGATCACGTTCAAAAAGAATTTAAGGTTATTAATCTTATCAATGGCTATAGATCTAGAGGTCACCTATTTACCAAAACAAATCCTGTAAGGGATAGAAGAACCTACAGACCAACTCTTTCAATTGAAAATTTTGGACTCGCTAATGATGATTTAAATACAACATTCAATGCAGGCGATATCATTGGTCTTGGTCCTCAACCCTTGAGCGTAATTATTTCACACTTAGAGGAAATTTACTGTGATAGTATTGGAGTTGAATACATGTATATTAGAAAACCTGAAATTATTTCATGGATTCAGCAAAAACTTAATATAAATAATAATCAACCCAAATTTTCATCTTCTCAAAAGAGAAAATTAATGACAAAACTTATTGAAGCAGTTTCTTTTGAAAACTTTTTACATACAAAATATGTTGGACAAAAAAGATTTTCATTGGAAGGTGGGGAATCATTAATTCCTGCTCTAGATATCTTGATTGAAGAGGCTGCTGGAAAGGGAGTAGAAGAGTTTGTTATGGGCATGGCTCATCGAGGGAGACTTAGCACACTTGTAAATATATTTGGAAAATCTGCAAAAAGTGTGTTTAGTGAGTTTGAGGGAAAAGATTATGAAGAGCAAATCTTTGATGGCGATGTTAAATATCATTTAGGATGGACAAGTGAAAGAATTACAGAAAACAACAAAAAAATTAATCTAAATATTGCTCCAAATCCCTCACACCTGGAAACAGTCGGGTCAGTTGTTCAAGGAATATCAAGGTCAAAACTTGATAAGTATTTCAATAACAATTCTGATAAGGTTCTTTCAATTATTGTACATGGAGATGCGGCCATTGCAGGACAAGGACTGGTTTATGAATTAGTTCAGATGGCTAGACTTGATGGTTATGAAACTGGTGGAACAATTCATATTGTTGTCAATAATCAAGTTGGTTTTACAACAAATTATTTAGACGGAAGATCAAGCACATATTGTACAGATGTTGGTAAAGTGACTCTATCACCTGTTCTTCATGTGAACGCTGATGATGTTGAGGCTGTTGTTCATGCTGTATTATTTGCATTAGACTTTAGACTTGAATTTAAAAGAGACGTATTTATTGATTTATTAGGTTACAGAAAATATGGTCACAACGAGGGAGATGAACCGAGATTTACTCAACCAAAACTCTATAAATTAATTTCAAAACATCCAAACCCCAAAAATATTTATGCTTCAAGTTTGATTAAAGATTCTTTAATGACTGAGGAAGAAATTAAAAATATTGAATCAGAATATAGATCTAAACTTGAAAATCAGTTAGAGGATTCAAAAAAGAGTGAGAAAACAAGAATCACAAATTTCATGAGTGATGAGTGGTCTGATTATGAAACCGTCAATAACTTACAGATGAATTGGGGTGAGATAATGGTTAAGCCAGTAGACACTACATACCCTAGACTTAAACTTGATAAAATAGCTGAGGTAATTTCAAACCTACCCAGTGACAAAAAATTTATTAATAAAATCAAAAAATTAGTAAATAATAGACAAGTAATGTACGATAATGACAAACTTGATTGGTCTATGGCTGAGCATCTAGCTTATGGAAGTTTGTTAGAAGAGGGATATAATGTGAGAATTTCAGGACAAGATGTTGAAAGGGGTACTTTTTCTCACAGACATGCCATAATTAAAGTTGAAGAAAGTGAGGAGGAAATATCCTTGTTAAATAACATAAATGATACCCAGGGAAAATTTACAATTTACAATTCTTTGTTATCAGAATATGGAGTTCTTGGTTTTGAATATGGTTATGCAATGGCTGACCCTAAATCTTTAACCATATGGGAAGCCCAATTTGGAGATTTTAGTAACGGAGCTCAAATTATTATAGATCAATATCTTTTTTCAGGCGAGGCTAAATGGAAAACCCAAAACGGTTTAGTTTTATTTTTACCTCACGGATACGAAGGTCAAGGAGCAGAGCATTCGTCGGCTAGAATGGAAAGATATTTACAGCTTTGTGCAAAGGATAATGTTTTTGTAGCTAATTGTACAACCCCTGCAAATATGTTTCATATTCTGAGAAGACAACTAAAGGCAAACTATAGAAAGCCTCTAATTATTTTTACCCCTAAAAGTTTATTAAGGCATCCGATGGTTCATTCTTCCGTTGATGATTTTGTTAAAGGTGAATTTAATCTTTTAATTGATGATAATAGTGTTTCTGTGGAAGACGTTAAGAGTGTGGTTTTTGTTTCAGGTAAATTCTATTATGATATTCTAGAAGAAAGAGAAAGACAAGGAAGAAATGATGTTGCAATTGTTAGGCTTGAACAATTATTTCCCTTACCAAAAGAACATATTAAATCCATCATAAAAAAATATCAGAATGCTGATGATATTGTATGGGCCCAAGAGGAGCCAATAAATATGGGTGCATATGCTCATTTGTTGATTAATTTAAAGGAAGCAAGAAATTTCAGAGTTGCGGCGCGAAGATTTTATTCAGCAACTGCTGCTGGTAGCTCTGCAAGATATTTAAAAAGACATAAAGAGGTTATTGATTTCATTTTCGATAAAAATAAAAACAACCAAATTCCTGAATAGCTTTATTTTGATTAAAAAATTTTACAAATTATTCCTTTTTTTTCTGATCGTTTCATGTAACTTAAATGATAATTATATTGAATTACCGGAAGACACCAACAATAGTGATGATCAAAATGCGTATGCTGAAATCGAGTATGGACTTACTGAGTATGGAATAACTTTTCAAGGAATTGACAGAGATTTTTCTGTATACATACCAGAGTCCTACACACATGATTCTCCCTCTTCAATGATATTTGTTTTTCATGGATTTGGAGGTAGTAATGATTTTATCATGTATACTTCAAACTTTAATTCAATTTCTGAAAGAGAAAACTTTATAGTTGTATATCCTCAAGGATCTAGTTTCTGGGGTTATCCTCACTGGAATGTTGGTGGATGGACAAACGGTAGTTCGGTTAATGATGTAGAATTTATTGATTTTTTGATTGAACTAATTTCGGATCAATATAATATAAAACAAGATAGAGTCTATGCTACAGGAATGTCAAATGGTGGTTTTTTCAGTTATCTTCTTGCATGTCAACTAAGCAACAAAATTGCTGCGATAGCATCAGTAACCGGGTCGATGACGAACGAAACATTTAATAATTGTGATCCTACGAAAGAAGTTCCTGTTCTACAAATTCATGGAACAGAGGATCCTATTGTTGCATATGATTGTAATTCTGCAATCGGATCAATAGGAATTGAATCAGTGTTGTCTTACTGGAAATCAAATAATTATTGTGATGAACCCAAGACTACTGAATTATATGATTCTAATCCTGATGACAGTTTTTATATTCATAGAGTTTTATTTGATAATGGAGTGAATGGTTCAAAAGTCGATCATTACAAGGTTTATGCAGGAGAACACTTTTGGTTTATGGAGGATGACATTAACTCATCAGAGCTGATATGGGAGTTTTTTTCTCAGCATGATTTAAACGGATACATTAATTAAAAATAGTAATCTTATTATTATATTAGAAATTTGAAAATATTATGGTTTTAGAAATGCAGATACCGTCACCTGGTGAATCAATTTCAGAAGTTGAAATTGCAGAGTGGCTTGTTGCTGATGGTGAATATGTTGAGAAGGATCAAATTATTGCTGAGATTGACAGCGATAAAGCAACTCTTGAGCTTCCCGCGGAGCAATCTGGAGTAATTACATTAAAAGCAGACGAAGGTGATGTTGTTCAAGTTGGGCAAGTGGTTTGTCACATTGATACTTCTGCTAAAGGATCTCCAAAAGAAACCTCTGCTAGTAAGCCTGTAGAAATTGCCGAAGATAAAAAAGAGTTATCACAGCCGGTTGTTGATACTAAATCAGATGTTTTAAGTCCCGCTGCAAGAAAAATTGCTGAGGAAAAAAATATTGATATTAACCAGATTACTGGTACCGGAAAAGCTGGTAGAATTACAAAACAGGATGTATTACTTGGCAAACCTGCCATGGGTAACTTTAATAATTCAAATAGGTCAGAATCTAGAAATAAGTTATCGATGCTTAGAAGAAAGGTTGCTGAAAGACTAGTGACTGTGAAGAATGAAACAGCGATGCTGACAACTTTTAATGAAGTTGATATGTCTTCTATATTTGAATTAAGAAAAAAATATAAAGAAAATTTTAAGGAAAAACACGGAGTTAATCTTGGATTTATGTCTTTTTTCACGCTAGCTAGTGTAAGAGCACTTAAAGAATTCCCAGCTGTAAACTCAATGATTGACGGCTCTGAGATGATTTCTTATAGTTATTGTGATATTAGTATTGCAGTCTCAGGCCCAAAGGGTCTCATGGTTCCAGTCATAAGAAGTGCTGAAGAACTAAAATTTAAAGGAGTTGAATTAGAAGTAAAAAGACTGGCTGAAAGAGCTAGAGATGGTCAAATTACAGTAGATGAAATGACTGGAGGTACTTTTACAATTTCTAACGGAGGAGTTTTTGGAAGCATGTTATCTACTCCGATTATCAATCCTCCTCAAAGTGCTATACTTGGAATGCACAACATAGTTGAAAGACCAATTGCTGTCAATGGAAAAGTTGAAATTAGACCTGTAATGTATTTAGCTCTTTCATATGATCACAGAATCATTGACGGTAGAGAAAGCGTTGGTTTCTTGGTGCATATAAAAGAGGCACTTGAAAATCCAGCAGAAATTCTTATGAATAATAAAATTGAAGAAGCTTTAGAGCTTAATTAATTTAATTATGAGTTTTACAGATACTCATACCCATTTATATCTCGAACAATTTAATGATGATATAGACTCAGTAATAGAGAATTCGATTTCTTCTAATGTAAATAGATTGTTTTTACCTGCAATAAACTCATCACATACGGAATCAATGTTACTCTTAAAAGAAAGATACCCAGAAAATATTTTTCTAATGTCAGGACTTCATCCTTGTTATGTTGAGACAAATTTTCTAGATGAAATTAAACATGTTGAAATGATTATTAGTGAAAATGAGATTGTTGCTGTCGGTGAAATAGGAATAGATCTTTACTGGGATAAAACTAATTTAGAAATTCAAATAGAAGCTTTTGAGTCTCAAATTTCGATTGCCAATAATCATAATTTACCAATAGTAATACATTGTAGAGAATCTTTTGATGAAATTTATAATGTTTTGAATAAAAACAAAGTTAATAATGGAGGAATATTTCACTGCTTTTCAGGTGATTTGTCTCAGGCAAATAAAATTATTGATATGGGTATGAAACTTGGGATTGGAGGGGTTGTCACATTTAAAAATGGAAAAATTGATAAGTTTCTGAAAGACATTGACATAAGTAATATTGTTTTGGAAACTGACTCGCCATATTTATCTCCAGTACCACTCAGGGGGAAAAGAAATGAGAGTTCAAACATAAAATACATTGCAGAAAAATTATGCGATATTTATAATCTGTCATATCAAGAAATTGCTAAAATTACTACCCAAAATTCTAAAGATGTTTTTGGGGTTTAATACTTAAAAAAACACCGTTTTATATTTTATAGTTTCTATTTTTTTCATTTTATTTGTTAGCTGTGCTTAGAGAGGTGGCCGAGTGGTCGAAGGCGCACGCCTGGAAAGTGTGTATACATCAAAAGTGTATCGAGGGTTCGAATCCCTTCCTCTCTGCAGAATATGTAATTTATGTGATATATTTTTATATCTTTAACACACTAAAATATTAAACAAAAAAAAAGATGAAAAGATTATTTAGTTTATTGGCAGTATTATCATTAATATTTGCACAATCAATACAAGCATTTCCTATTCAAGATGATATGGAAATGATGGAGCAGGATTCAGTTCAAACAACTGACGTGGTTGAAATGGAAGAACCTGTAATGGAAGAACCTGTAGAAGAAGAGCAATTAAATTTTCACCAAGAACTTAAAAAGAGATTTATTGAGGGTGGTCCTGGATTTATGGGAATTGTTCTACTTTGTTTAATTCTTGGTTTAGCAATTGCTATTGAAAGAATTATATATCTAAACCTATCAACTACAACTGATTCAAGCAAATTAACAAGCGATGTTGAAGCTGCTATGAAGTCAGGCGGAGTTAATGCAGCTAAAGAGGTTTGTAGAAATACGCCTGGACCAGTTGCATCAATATTTTATCAAGGTTTAGATAGGTCTAGTGAAGGTATTGAATCAGCTGAAAAAGCTGTAATCGCTTATGGTGGTGTTCAAATGGGCCAATTAGAAAAAAATGTTTCTTGGATTTCTTTATTTATTGCACTTGCTCCAATGCTTGGTTTCATGGGTACAGTAATTGGTATGATTCAAGCTTTTGATAAAATTGAAGCAGCTGGCGATATGCAACCATCTCTTGTTGCTGGTGGTATTAAAGTTGCACTTTTAACAACTGTATTTGGATTAATTGTTGCTATCATTCTACAGATTTTTTACAATTATATAATTGCAAAAATTGATAGTATTGTGAATGATATGGAAAATGCATCAATTGACTTAATGGATATATTAGTAAATAATAAGAAATAATTATGAACTATAATATACTTAAATACACAGCTTTAGGACTATCTCTACTGGGTATTCTGTTTGTTCTACTTATTCTGACAGATAACCTTTTTGGTATCGACATGATATTATATAATGCATATGTTGTTCTTTTCATCATTGTTTCATCTGTATTGTATTTTGGAATAAAAAACATGGTTGGAAACAAGTCTAGCCTTATGAGTACTTTGAAAGGAGTTGGATCGTTTTTAGGGTTATTCCTTGTTTGCTTTTTAATAGCCTCCGGAGAGGAGACTTTAATGAGAGAAGGAAAGATACTTTCTGCTACAAGTTCTAAATTTATCGGAGCGGCATTATTCATGTTTTATTCGTTAATACTAATAGCCAGTGGAACAATGTTGTTTTTTGGATTTAAAAACAGAAAATAAATAATTATGGCAAGAAGATCATCACCTGAAGTTAATGCAGGATCAATGGCAGATATAGCTTTTCTGTTATTAATATTTTTCTTAGTCACTACAACAATAGAAACTGACTCTGGAATTAGTAGAAAACTTCCTCCAATGGAAGAGTCTGAAGAAGATGTTGTAATTAAACAAAAAAATATTTTTACTGTTTTATTAAACGGTAAAGATCAACTGTTAGTGGAAGATGAATTAATGGATTTAGAAGAACTGAGAGAATCAGCAATTGAATTTTTGGATAATGGTGGTGGTACTGGAGAGGATGCTTGTAATTACTGTAAGGGAAAGAAAGACCCAAAATCTTCAGACAATCCTGATAAAGCCATTATTTCTCTAAAAAATGAGAGGGAAACTTCTTATGCAACTTATATTTCCGTTCAAAATGAATTAGTTGCCGCATATACTCATCTTAGAAATGTTCGAGCTCAAGAATTATACGGTGAGAGTTACTCTGAAATGATGAAGAATTATAAGGACGTTAATTGGCCAGGCAATCGAGATAAACTTAAGGAAAATATTAATAGACTTAAAAAAGAATACCCACAGAAACTTTCGGAAGTTCAATAAAATATTATAAATAGGATGTCAAAATTTAATAAAAAGAAAAAAGGAGATTTACCCGCTGTAAATACAGCTTCGCTTCCTGATATTGTTTTTATGCTTTTATTCTTTTTTATGGTTGCTACTGTAATGAGAGATAACGAGTTAAAAATTAAAAATGAATTACCAGCTGCTAACGAAGTTGAAAAACTAGATAAAAAAGAGTTAGTAATGTACATATATGCAGGTAAACCAAATTTTGGCTATCAGTCTAAATTTGGTACCGAGGCTAGATTACAGCTTAACGATAAGTTTTCAGAAGTTTCTGATATACCAGCTTTTATATATGCTGAAAGAGAATCAAAGAGGGAAGAGTTAAGACCTTTTTTAACCACAGCACTAAAGGTTGATAAAGAAACTAACATGGGTATTGTTGGTGATATAAAACAGGAGCTCAGAAAAGTTAATGCTTTGAAGATAAACTATACCACAAGGATTGGTGATGTTTCGTTAAACCGGCAGTAAAACTATATTTCTTTTCTTAACCTTGCAACGGGAATATTAAGCTGTTCTCTATATTTTGCAACTGTTCTTCTTGCTATTTTATAACCCTTCTCATTGAGAATTTTAACAAGCTTTTCATCTGTTTCAGGTTTTCTTTTATTCTCATTTTGAATAATCTTTTCAAGGATTTTCTTAATTTCTATTGTTGAGATTTCTTCCCCGCTTGTTGTTTTCATTGATTCACTAAAGAACTCTTTTAATAATTTTGTTCCATATGGCGTGTCAACATATTTACTATTAGCTACTCTAGAAATTGTAGATATATCCATTTCTATTTCATTAGCAATATCTTTAAGAATCATAGGTTTTATTTTCCTTTCATCTCCGCTTAGAAAATACTCCTTTTGATAATTCATTATTGCTTGCATTGTTATCATTAGGGTTTGCTGTCTTTGTTTTACAGCATCTATAAACCACTTGGCTGAATCAAGTTTTTGTTTAATAAATTGAATAGCCTCTTTTTGAGATTTAGATTTATTTTTTTCAAGTTTATATCCCTTTAGCATTTCATCATAATCTCTTGAGATATTCAGAGTTGGGCTATTTCTATAATTAAGATCAAGCGTAAGCTCATTATTTTCAATCGCTATTTTAAAATCTGGAATCACCTGCTCAATTGGTTTTCCTCCGCCTGAATAGGAGCCTCCTGGTTTTGGATTAAGCTTTGATATTAATGAAATTACTTCTTTAAGCTCGGACTCATCAATCGAATATTTATTCATCAACTTTTCAAAGTGCTTTTTTGAGAATTGTTCAAATGAATTTTTGATAATTTCAATTGCTAAATCAACATATTTAGTTCTTTTTTTTCTTTTTAATTGGATAATTAAACATTCTTGAAGATTAAGTGCTCCAACTCCAGGTGGATCAAAATCCTGAACTATTTTTAGCACATCCATTAATTCGTCTTCATTTACAAAAAGATTTTGAGTAAATGCTAAATCATCAACAATTTCTTCTAATTCTAGTCTAATATATCCAGACTCGTCTATGCTGCCGACCAAAAATTCTGCTATCCTCATTTTTTTTTCGTCAAGGCTTATTGGTTTTAGTTGTCCAAGTAAATGTTGAGTAAAAGAAATACCCGACGAAAAAGGAATGTTTTTATCCTCTGCTTTACCAGAATTATTTGAACTAAGTTTGTATGATGGTGTATCATCATAATTTAAATAGTCGTCAATATTAATATCATCAGAATCAGAGAAATCATCATTACTTTCTTGCTGATTGTCATCGTCAGAATTTTGTCCCTGTTCAAGTGCTGGATTTTCCTCAATTTCCCGCTGAATCTTTTGTTCAAAATCTAAGGTGGGAAGTTGAATCAACTTCATAAGTTGAATTTGTTGAGGAGATAACTTCTGTGATAATTTTAATTTTAGATATTGTTTCATTTTGATTAAAACTCAGCATTTTGAGGGGTTCTTGGAAATGGGATTACATCACGAATATTTGACATCCCTGTTGCAAACATGACAAGCCTCTCAAAGCCTAATCCAAATCCGGAGTGAACAGCCGTTCCATATTTTCTTAAATCTGTATACCACCATAATTCTTTTTCATCTATACCAACTTCTTTAATTTTCTTCAATAGAACATCCAATCTCTCCTCTCTCTCAGAACCTCCTACAATTTCACCAATACCAGGGAATAATATATCCATAGCCCTAACTGTTTTTTCATCATCATTCAGCCTCATATAGAAAGATTTGATTTTTGCAGGATAATTATAAATTATTACTGGACAATTAAATTCTTTTTCTACAAGAAATCTTTCATGTTCACTTTGTAAATCAGCCCCCCATTCATCGATTAAATATTTAAATTTCTTCATTTTATTAGGTTTACAGTTTCTTAAGATTTCAAATGCTTCAGTGTAGGTAATAATTTTAAAATCATTTTCAATTACAAACTTTAGTTTTTCGATTAAAGTAAGTTCACTTCTCTCATTTTGTGGTTTTTGTTTTTCTTCACTTATAAGCCTATTTTCTAAAAATTTTAAATCTTCGATATTATTGTTAACTATATATGAAAGAATATATTTCAAAAAATCTTCAGCAAGTTTCATATTGCCATTAATATCCATAAATGCAACTTCAGGCTCAATCATCCAGAATTCTGATAAGTGTCTAGAAGTATTTGAATTTTCAGCTCGAAAAGTTGGTCCAAAAGTATATACTTTACCCATTGACATCGCATAAGCTTCAGCTTCTAATTGACCTGAAACTGTGAGGTTGGTTTCCTTACCAAAAAAATCTTTTTTATAATCAATTTTACCGTTATCATCTTTTGGTGGATTTTTCATATCCAATGTAGACACCCTAAATTGTTCTCCAGCGCCTTCTGCATCACTTGCTGTAATTATTGGAGTATGGACATAGTAAAAGCCATTATTTTTAAAATACTGATGAATTGCAAAAGATAAATTTGATCTAATTCTCATCACAGCTCCAAATGTATTTGTCCTGGTTCTCAAATGAGCATTTTCTCTTAGAAACTCAAAAGAATGTTTCTTCGGTTGTATTGGGTATGTTTCAGGATTAGAATCTCCTAAAATTTTACAGCTATCTACTTTTAATTCAACATTTTGTTGAGAGCCTTGACTTCTTACTAAAGATCCCCTAACATTAATAGCCACCCCGGTGGAAATCGCTTTCAAAATTTCATCATCCGTATTTTCAAAATCAATCACACATTGAAGATTACCTAAACCAGATCCATCATTTAATGCAATAAATCGATTGGCTCTAAATGTTTTAACCCAGCCTGAAATAGATACTTTTTTATTTAAAAACTTATTAGAATGTAAAATATCATTTATCGAAACTTCATTCATTTCAAATTATTTATTCAAATATATGTTTTTGAAAGTTAATATTATAATTCCTCTTGATCTGAAAGTATCTTAATTTTAGGTTCTTTTAGTACTTTTTCATTTGCTATAGATCTTTCAAGGGATAAAAGTAATGAAGGCAGTAATAATAAATTAGAAAGCATTGCAAGAAGAAGTGTTCCAGAAACTAGCGCACCAAGAGCAACGGTACCCCCAAAATTTGAAACAATGAAAACTGAAAAACCAAAAAATAAAACAATTGAGGTGTAAAACATACTTAATCCAGTTTCCCTGACTGAGTTATATACAGATTTTTTTATTTGCCACTTATTATCTTGAAGCTCTTGTCGATATTTTGCCAGAAAATGTATTGTGTCATCTACTGAAATACCAAAGGCAATGCTAAAAATTAGAATTGTTGAGGGTTTGATAGGAATACCAATAAAACCCATAAGTCCAGCTGTTATAAGTAAGGGTAATAAATTAGGGATAAGAGAAATAATAATCATTCTGAAATTCCTAAACAAATATGCCATGAATAACGATATCAGAAAGATTGCGAGTCCTAATGACCAAACCAAGTTATCAACTAAAAAATAAGTTCCTTTTTGGAAAAGATATGCTTTACCGGTTAAAAATACTTCGTATCTGTCAGGAGGCAAAAACTTATCTATTTTTTCATTTAATTCTTCTTCAATTCTTTCCATTCTTTCAATTTTCATGTCCTTCATGAATGTAGTTATTCTGGTATATTGAGCTGTACTATCAATGTAGGGCTTAAGAAGGTCAACATCTCCAGAAACATCAGAGTTTTTAACATAAGATGCTATAAAAGTTTCTTCTTGCTTTGTTGGAACTTGATAATATTTTGGATTTCCATTATAAAAAGCTTGTTTTGAATATTTCACTCCATTAACCAAAGAAATAGGTGTAGATAATTCGGGAAATTCAGAAATTGCATTTTGAACTTTCTCTAAATTTCTTATTGTTGACAGTCGACGAACTGACTCTTTCCTACCCCCGTCAATATATATTTCTAGTGGTAGAATTCCGTTAAATTCCTTTTCATAATACATGATATCATCAAAAAATTCGGTATTTCTTGGCATATCATCAATAAAGCTTCCAGAGATTTCGATTTTATATATACCAATGATACTAACAGCTAGCATGATTATAGAAATAATATAAACTTCAATCCTTTTATTTTTAACAACACTGACCATCCAATTTAATAGTTTATTAATCCATTGTCTATTTTGATGTTTTAGGTGCTCCTCTTTAGGCATGGGTAAGAAGCTGTAAACAATCGGAATTATCAATAAACACAGAATAAAGATTGATAAAATACTTAGTGATGCTACCAATCCAAATTCAGAAAGTAGTTTACTATTTGTTGTAATAAATGTTGCAAATCCAGAGGCAGTTGTTACGTTAGTCATCAGAGTTGCGTTTCCTATCTTAGTAATAACTTTATCTAATGCTATTTGTTTATTGCCATGTATATTGAGCTCTCGCTGATATTTGTTGATTAGAAAAATACAGTTAGGCATTCCAATTACAATTATTAACGGAGGAATTATAGCTGTTAACACAGTCAATTCGTAATCTAATAATCCAACAATTCCAAGGGTCCACATTACGCCGATTGAAACAGTAAAAACGGAAATAATAGTTGCTCTGAAGGATCTAAAAAATAAAAAGAAGATAATAGATGTAACTAAAACAGCAAGAATAAGAAACTTACCTAATTCTGCTTTAATTGTCTGAGAGTATTTAGTCCTTACATATGGCATCCCAGAAATTCTTACATCAAGATTATATTTTTCTTCAAATGTTTTTACCCTCGGTTCTAAAATATTTACAACAAAATCTTCTCTTTTGACCGTATTTACAACCTCTGTTCTTAGATTGATTGCTGTTCGAATAGCCTTTGTTTCAGAATTAATCAAAAACTTATCATAAAAAGGAGATTTATTAAAAATCTCTTCTTTAAGTAAATCAAGTTGAGATTTATTTGTAATTGAGTCTTCTATAAACGGCTCTATGAAAAACTGTCTTGAAGATTTGTTTTTTTTAAGTTTTTGAAGATCTCCAAATGCAATTACTGTGGATACGTCTGGGTGATCTTTGAAGCTTTGAGACAGATTATTCCATGCATTTAATTTTTCAATTGTAAAAAGAGTTGAATCTTTTACAGAGATAACTATTAGATTACCCTCTTCACCAAATTTATCAGTAAATTTTTTGTACTTAATATTTTCAGGATGTGTTTCAGGAAGTAAGTTAGCTTCAGTATAAGTAAACCTTATATTATCCCAATTAGTACTAAAAAAATAGGTAGCTAACCCAAGAGAAAAAATAATAAGTATCCTATTATTTAAAATTAACTTTGAGATTTTTTTCCAAAATCCAGAAAAAATAGACTTAAACATTTATTTTGATTGCTGTGTATAAAGATAGTAATTACTAGTTGTCAAAAAGTGAAAAAATAGAAATTTATAGGGTCATTATTTCTTGCTGCTTTTTTTCAAAAATTTGATCTACTTTTTTTATGTTATTATCAGTAATTTCTTGAATATCAAGCTCTGAATTCTTTTTTAGATCTTCAGAAAAATCAGATGATTTTTTTATCTCATTATTAGCTTCTTTCCTAGCATTTCTAATAGCAATTTTAGCTTCTTCAATTTCGCTTTTTGCTTGTTTTACTAGCTCTCTTCTCCTTTCTTCAGTCAGAGTTGGCACATTGATTATAATATTTTCACCATTATTCATTGGGTTGAAGCCAAGATTTGCTACTTCAATTCCTTTTTCGATTTCTGGCAGCATAGTTTTGTCCCATGGTTGAATTATTAATGTTCGTCCATCTGGTGTATTTACATTAGCAACCTGCGAAATTGGAGTGCTTGTTCCGTAATAATCGACAAATACATTTGTCAGCATATTTGGGTTTGCTTTTCCAGCTCTGATATTTAAAAGTTTTTTTTCAAGATGAGATATAGCATTTGACATAGAGTCCTTTGCTAAATCAAATATAATTTCTAAATCTTCATTCATAGTTAAGTTTTATAAATTGACTAATGTTCCTACATTTTTACCATTGAGAACTTTTAATAAATTATTCTCTTGATTCATGTCAAATACAATAATTGGAAGTTTATTTTCATGACTTAATGTAAATGCTGTAGTATCCATGATTTTCAGACCTTTACTAATAGCTTCTTTGAAGGTGATTTTTTCAAATTTAAATGCATCAGAATTCTTGTTAGGATCTTCATTGTAAATACCATCGACTCTGGTTCCTTTTAGAATTACGTCAGCTTCAATTTCAATTGCTCTAAGAACAGCAGCAGAATCAGTAGTGAAGTACGGGTTTCCTGTACCAGCACTAAAAATCACAATTCTTTTTTTATCTAGATGTCTTAATGCTTTTCTTTTAATGTATGGCTCAGCGACCTTATTAACATTTATTGCACTTTGTAATCTTGTCGGAATCCCAATATTCTCAAGAGTATTCTGTAGTGCTAGACCATTAATAAGTGTAGCTAACATACCCATGTAATCTCCTTGAACCCTGTCAATTTTAAATTCGTTGTTAAAACCTCGGTATATATTTCCACCACCGATTACTATTGCAATTTCAACCCCCTTATCATAAATCTTTTTAATTTCATTGGAGTATTTAATTAAGATCTCTGGGTCAATTCCTCCTGCTTTATCTCCTACTAAAGCTTCACCTGAAAGTTTAAGTAGAATTCTTTTGTACTTCATTTGAAATAATGTATTTCAAACAAATATACTACACATTTAGTGTGAAAAAAAATAAGAAATAAATTTAGCCTATAGAAACTCTACTGTATGAAGTAATTTTAGTTTCAGTACTAAATGATGATAAATATTGCGAGACACTTTGCTTACCATCTTTAATAAAAGCTTGGTGAATTAAAGTATTATCCTTGAAGAATCTTTTTAATTTACCCTGAGCAATTTTGTCAAGCATTTCTTCTGGTTTACCTTCAGCTCTAAGTTGGTCTTTAGCAATCTCAATTTCTTTTTCAATAACTGCAGAATCAACACTATCCTCGTCAAGTGCAATCGGATTCATAGCTGCAATTTGCATAGAAATATCTTTTGCAGCTATTTCAATATTTTCACATTTGTTAGAAAAACCTACAAGTGAAGAAATTTTATTACCAGCGTGTATGTAAGTCCCAACAAAATCAGCATCAATCCTGCTAAAGTCATTAATCTGAATTTTTTCTCCGATAACACCTGTCTGTTCGATAAGCTTTTCTTCGATACTCATTCCATCAATGTCAGATTTTAGTAATTCTTCTTTAGTTTTGCAATTTAATCCGGCAGAAGCAATCTTGTGAGCTAGACCGATAAAATCTTCATTTTTCCCAACAAAGTCAGTTTCACAAGCGAGAACAATACCTACCCCTGAAGAATTATCTTCATTAGCAATTGCAATTGCAACTCCCTCTGATGATTCTCTATCAGCCCTCTTAGCCGCAACTTTTTGCCCCTTTTTTCTTAAAATTTCGATTGCAGCATCAAAATCACCATTTGATTCAACTAGTGCTTTCTTGCAATCCATCATTCCGGCACCGGTTGTTTTTCTTAATTTGTTTACTTCAGCGGCAGTTACTTTTACCATGACTTACTTTTTTGCTTTTTTACTTTTTTTCTTTGTCTCTTTTTCTTCAGCTGGGGCCTCTTCAGCAACAACTTCTTCTACTGGAGTTTCTTCAACAACAGTTTTTTCAGCTGGGGCCTCTTCAGCAACAGCTTCTTCCACTGGAGTTTCTTCAACTACAGCTTTAGCTTCTTTATCTTGAGTTTCCTCTTTATCTTTTCCTGAATTTCTTTCTTCTAAACCTTCCTGAATTGCAGAACCAACATGTTCTAAAATTTTGGAAATAGACTTTGAAGCGTCATCATTTGCTGGAATCACATAGTCAATTCCACGTGGATCAGAATTAGTATCCACCATCGCAAATATTGGTATATTAAGTTTTTGTGCTTCCTTAACGGCGATTTTTTCTCTTAAAATGTCTACGATAAATATTGCACCAGGTAATCGGGTCATATTAGAAATTGATCCAAGATTTTTTTCTAATTTTTCTCTCAATCTTCCAATTTGAAGCTTTTCTTTTTTTGATAAAGAATTAAAAGTTCCATCTTGTTTCATCCTGTCAATTGATGACATTTTTTTAACGGCTTTTCTGATAGTTACGAAGTTTGTTAACATACCACCAGGCCATCTTTCTGTAATGTAGGGCATATTAATTTTCTTCGAAGATTCTGAAACGATATCTTTTGCTTGTTTTTTTGTTGCAACAAATAATATTTTCCTCCCTGATGAAGCAATTTTTTTCAATGCGTTAGAGGCTTCTTCTAGCTTTGCAACGGTTTTGTAAAGGTTTATGATATGAATCCCATTTCTTTCCATATAAATATATGGAGACATATTTGGGTTCCATTTTCTTGTAAGGTGACCAAAGTGTACACCAGCTTTAATTAATTCTGAAACTTGTTCTTTTCCCATTTTTTTAGTTTACGTTCTTGTTTATTAGCAATACTTAAGTGGTATAAATTTAATTTTAAGCCTTAAATATTTAGATGCTAAACTAATTTTATATTATCTCTTAGAGAACTGGAATTTTTTCCTAGCTTTCTTCTGACCAAACTTCTTTCTTTCAACCATTCTTGGGTCTCTTGTCAATAAACCAAGAGGCTTAAGAAGTTCACGATTTTTTTCATCAACCTCACATAATGCACGGGAAATTGCTAGTCGAATAGCTTCAACTTGACCAGTCATTCCTCCACCATACACATTTACAGTCATGTCAAATTTGTTAACATTGTCACATACATTAAAGGGTTGGTTTATTTTGAATTGATGAGCTGAAGTTGGAAAATAATCTTTCCAATCTTTTGTATTAACAGTAAAGTTGCCTTTTCCTTTTTTTAAATAGATTCTTGCAACCGATGTTTTTCTTCTACCAATTTTATGTACAACTGTATCCATTAATTAACTTTATTTAAATCGATTGATGATGGCTTTTGAGCCTCAAACTTATGATCAGAATCAGCGAAAACATGAAGGTTTCTAAAAAGATCAGCTCCTAACTTATTTTTTGGAAGCATTCCTTTAACCGATTTCTCTATAATGGAATTTGGATTTTTTTCAAACTGCTCAGTAGCATTTAGTGATCTTTGACCACCAGGGTAACCAGTATATCTAATATATTTTTTTTGCTCCCACTTGTTTCCAGTAAGATTAATTTTCTTGGAATTGATAACGATAACATTATCACCGCAATCAACATGAGGAGTAAAATTAGGTTTGTGTTTGCCTCTTAATAGAATAGCAACCTTAGAAGCTAATCTACCTAGATTTTGACCATTAGCGTCTACTAAAACCCAGTTCTTATTAACTGTTTTTTTGTTTGCTGAAATTGTTTTAAAACTTATTGTATCCAAAATTCTGTTTTTTTCTGTCTCTCAAAAGAGCATGCAAATCTACAATTATATATTTTATTAGCAAATAGATAAAGAAATTTTTTTTCTTGAAGGACTTTATCAGGTTATTAATGTGCTTCTAACCAGTTTAATCCATAATTTAAATCAACGGTGAGAGGAACATTTATTTCGAATGCTTTTTCCATTTCATTTTTTGTTAATTCTATCATTTCATTCAATTCGGGCTTAAAAACATCAAAAACTAATTCATCATGTATCTGTAAAAGCATCTTACTTTTATAATTTCCCTTAGATAATTTCCTTTGAATATTTATCATTGCAATTTTTATGATATCTGCTGCACTTCCCTGAACAGGTGCATTTATTGCATTTCTTTCTGCAGCACCTCTAACCACACTATTTTGAGAATTGATATCCTTTAAATATCTTCTTCTCCCTAAAACGGTTTCTACATAACCATTATTTCTTGCAAATGAAATTTGATTATTGATGTATTGTTTGAGTTTTGGATATTTTTCAAAGTATTTTTCGATCAGCTCCTTAGATTCTGTTCTATTGAGTTTTGTTTGATTACTTAAACCAAAAGCAGAAACTCCATATATAATACCAAAATTTACTACTTTGGCGTTAGATCTTTGTTCCTTAGAAACTTGATTTATTGGAACATTAAAAACTGCGGAGGCTGTTGAGGCATGAATGTCTTCGTTTTTCTTAAAAGCATTAATCATATTTTCTTCATTGCTAAGTGATGCTATAATTCTTAACTCAATTTGTGAGTAATCTGCAGCCATTAAAAAATAATCTTTGTTTCTGGAAATGAATGCTTTTCTTACCTCTCGACCTCTATTTGTTCTTATCGGAATATTTTGGAGATTTGGATTAATACTGCTTAACCTGCCTGTAGATGCAACAGTTTGAACATATTCTGTATGAATTCTGTTTGTGTATTTATCGAGTTGTTTGGGAAGTGAATTGATGTATGTATTTAGTAATTTGGAGATGCTTCTGAACTTTAAAACTAATTTCACTAAATCACTCTTTGATGAAAGTTCGTTTAAAACTTCTTCTGATGTTGAGTACTGCCCAGTTTTAGTTTTTTTTGGCTTATTGGTTATTTTCATTTTATCAAATAAAACCTCACCAAGCTGTTTTGGAGATGAAATATTGAATTCTTCCCCAGCTAATTCATATATTTCTTTTGTGATGTCTTCTAATTCGTTGGTTGTTCTTTCTGACAATTTTTTCAAAAATTTTACATCTAAATTTATTCCCTCAATTTCCATTTTAGCTAGGGTTTTTAAAAGTGGAATTTCGATTTCGTTATAAAGCTTAATCTGATTAAACTTCTCTAAATCAGATTTTAATAAATTTTTCAACTTATATGTAAGGCAGGAAACTTCGTAATCCTTTAATTCTTCAAACTTCTTATTTACAGAAACATTAAGATAATTATTTGATAAATTAATTAAATCATGACTTATGTCTGGATTAATTAAATAATGTGCAAGTTTTATATCAAAGATGTCACCAAGAATGGTAATTTTTTTTCTGTTTAGAACTTTAATATCAAATTTTAGATCGTTTGATATTTTAGCTATTTCATCATTCTCAAAAAATATTTTGATTATTTCATCAAACTTTTTAATATCACTATTTAAGACATAGCAAACATCATTTTGCCAACAAAATGAAATGGATTTTAATGTTGTTTCATAATCCCCATTTTTTTCAGAGTACAGACGATAACTTACCTCCGTTTGTTGCTCTAATTTTTTTAAAAATAATTTAACTGAAACATCAGATTCAATGTGTTGATAAATTACACTTAATTTTCCCTTATCATGGGCTTTAATATTGTTTTCAAAAAGGTTAAATTGCCCAAAGCCAGGATTCAAATCAATTTTATTTTCTTCCTTTATTTTTTGTGGTTCAGATTTATTTTTTTCATTGTTTATTGAAAAAATTGAATTTAAAGAGCTTATAATTCTTCTAAACTCTAGTTCTTCAAATATTTTCCTAGCTTTATCAAGATTGGTAACATTTAATTTTAATTCTTCAATGTTATAATCAATAGGAACATCAGTAATTATTGTTGCTAACTTTTTTGAAAGAATACCAAGCTCTTTATTTTGTTCAATTTTTTCTTTAAGCTTTCCTTTTAATTCAGTGGTATTTTGCAGCAAGCCTTCTAATGAACCAAACTCTTTTAAGAATTTTTTTGCTGTCTTATCTCCAACACCAGGTAAACCAGGAATATTATCAACTGAATCTCCTTTCATCGCTAAAAAATCAATAACCTGAGATGTTTGAGAAATCTCAAATTTTTCTAGAACTTCATTTACACCCCAGATTTCATAACCCCCTCCAAAAACTGGACGGTACATATAAATTGACTCATCAACAAGTTGAGCAAAGTCTTTGTCAGGCGTCACCATATATGTCTCAAAATTTTTAGATTTTACTTTTTTTGCAATTGTTCCTATAATATCATCAGCCTCAAAGCCTTCTTTAACTAAAACGGAAATATTTAGAGATTTTAAAATTTCTTCAATAATAGGAACAGAAATTTTGATTGCCTCAGGTGTCTCATCGCGATTAGCTTTATATTGATCAAATATTTTGATTCTGTCTTGACTACCACCTTTGTCAAAGCAAACTGCTAAATAATCAGGACTTTCTCTTTTTATAACATCAAAAAGAGAATTAGTAAATCCTAAAATTGCAGATGTGTCTAAGCCTTTAGAATTGATTCTTGGATTTTTGATAAATGCGTAATATCCTCGAAATATTAAAGCGTAGGCATCAATCAGAAATAATCGTTTTTTTTTATTCATTTATCCCTGTTTGTGATAATATGGGGAATCAAAATTTAAATTGCCGTCTTTGTCGTATTGAGTCATACTAAAGCCTTTCTGTATTGAAAATGTTCCTGTTTCTCCCTTCTTGTTTAATGCAATATAACCAACCTGAAAGTTTTTATAATTACTGTTGGGTTTCTTAATAATTCGCTCGATAGCTATTTTACAAGCATCACCAGGAGAATATCCTTGTCTCATTAGTTCAACAACTAAAAAGCTACCTACTGTTTTTAAAACTTCTTCACCTAATCCAGTTGCAACCGCTCCACCAACTTCATTATCAATAAATAATCCTGAACCAATTATAGGAGAATCACCTACTCTTCCTTGCATTTTATAAGCTAATCCACTGGTGGTACAACCTCCGCTTATATTTTGGTCTTTATCTATTGCTAACATTCCTATTGTATCATGATTTTCAATATTAATAATAGGTTTATATTCTTCATTTTCCTTCCACTTAACCCAGTCTTTTTTTGACTTCTCTGTCAATAGATTTTCCTTTTTAAAACCCATCGAAATAGCAAATTTTTTTGCCCCTTCACCCGCTAACATTACATGTGGAGTTTTTTCCATTACCATTCTTGCAACAGAAATTGCGTGCTTTATCTCCTTAAGATAAACTACAGAGCCACAATTTCCATAATAATCCATAATACATGCATCAAGAGAAACATTTCCTTCCCTATCTGGAAGTCCCCCAATTCCAACGGATTGACCTTCTTTATTTGCTTCCTCAACTATACAACCTTGTTCAACGGCATCAAGTGAATTTCCACCAGAGGATAAAATCTCCCATGCTCTTTTAGTGGCATTTTTAACATCCCAGGTTGCAATCACTATGGGAAAGTTAGATAAACTGTTGTTTGAATAAGTTTTATCAATTTTAAGACCGAGTCCAAGTGAAGCAATCCCAGTGCTTTTAATAAAACTTCTTCTATTCATTTTAAATCAATTTTTGCTTAGATAAAATTTGTTTTGTAGTAATTGAATAAACAAGTAGGAATACAAAACACAAAACAGCTACCCAGTATGAGGTTATCATTCCAAAAATATCGGCCAGCTTTCCCTGAAGGGGTGGTATAATTGCTCCACCAAGTATCATCATAACTAAAAAAGATGAGCCTTGAGAAGTATATTTTCCAAGACCAGTAATACTTAATGAAAATATACAAGGCCACATTATAGAGCAAAAAAGGCCACCGGTTAAGAACGCAAATAAAGCTATTTCACCTGAACCAAATATTCCGATTAACATGGCAATAACACCAAGTAAACTGAATATGGCCATGATTTTTAAAGCATTATCTTTAGCCAAGTAAAAACCAATAATTTGAATAACAATTAACAATGAAAATATTCCTATTTCTGAAAAAGTTAGTGGGTTACTAAATGCATTTACTGCTATTACCACACCAAATGCTATGAAAGGTGTAATAAATAAAAGAATCTTTTTAAGAGATTCCGAAATATCAAAAGCTCCAATCGATCCAGTCCACCTTCCAATCATTAATCCACCCCAATACAATGCAATATATTTTGCACTTTGAGCCTCATCAAGAACAGGAAGTCCTATTGCATTTATTCCTTCACCAATATCTGCCTTTAATAATTCACCAAGATTACTTTGAATAGTTACTTCTACACCCACATAGGTAAATATGGCAAGCATTCCCCAAGCAAGTTGAGGATATTTTAATGCACCCCATCCCTCAGAATTTTTACCTGCCGAAGAATTAGCTCTTAATACGAGTGCAAAAACAGAAATCAGACAGATTAATGTTAAAACTAATCTTGTTATTTCTAAATCTTCAATCGAGCTATTTTCAAATGCTGGAGTATAAGAATAGAAAATCCAGCCAAAACAAAGAGTCATTATCAGAGTCATAATAATCAACATTGTTTTAGCCTTTGAGGCAGACTCAAAGGGTTCATCGTTTTTAGCGTCGGGAAGTTTTTTTGACAAGTAGAAAAATCCAGCAACTAATAAAAAAGCTACAGCAACTGCAATATATAAACCTTGAACAGAGCTTAATTCTATAATATCCCAGTTAACCTCAGAAGCTGAACCAAATAAAACAAAAGCAATTAGAATTGGGCCAATGGCAGTTCCAAAGGAATTTACTCCACCGGCTAAATTAAGCCTATTAGATCCGGTAGAGGGGTCTCCAAGGGATACTGCAAAAGGGTTTGCTGCAGTTTGTTGAAGTGAAAAACCAAGTCCGATGATAAATAATGCGATTAAGACATAATAAAAGACTTGGGTATCTCCTTGCTCAGCACCATTTACTGACGGATACATTATTAGCGCCCCAAAAATTGAAATAATTAGACCGTAAATAATTCCTTTTTTATAACCCCAGTTGTTTAAAATATCTTTTTTGGAATAACTTGACCATACAAACAAGATTAAAGCACCTATGAAATAAGCTCCATAAAAGGCAAATTCGACTAGCTGAGCTTGAAATTGATCAATTTGAAAGTAGGTTTTACAGAAAGGAATAAATACACCATTTGATGCTCCAAAAAATCCCCAAAAGAAAAACACAGTTATTAATGTAAATAATGCAGAATTATTTTGATTTTTCATGATTTAGAAAGGTTAGTTTATTTGTTCTAAAATAATAAAAACCTATGTATAAATAGATTCTTAAATTTTAAAGATTTTAACAATATAGCTTAATTAATTGATTAACATTGATTTAGGTTAAACTTTTATCAAAATACTAATCTTAAAATCTAAATTTTCAAATATTGATTGAACTTGGGCGTGATCTAAAGAAATAAATCCAGGTAGTCATTAAATTCTTTCATTCTAGTGTCTAAGAATTCTTCTTCCTCGAAATTTATTAATACATCTACTAAAGATCTATATCTTTCAATGTCTGTATAAATTTCTTCTGCGTATCTGTTTTTAGCTGAATTACTAAAAGTACTGTAGTAAAATAGATTTTCCTGATATTTTACAGCTATTTCATCAAATATTTTTCTGGCTTTCTCACCTTTATTTAATCTGTAATATGAACTAATAAACGGCTCTAGGAGTGTATAATATCCGAATTTATCAATCGGCAACTTTTGCATACAATTGTCAAGTATCCTTTCTGCGTCGATAAAATTATTCTCAATTATCAACTGATCAACAAGTCTAGATAAATTGCTTCTGTATGTAATGCTGTTTTTTCTTGACTCTGCGTCTAAATATATATCAATTTCACTATCTGTGCCCCAATTCCATTTATTTACTATACTAGTCATCTTTTCAGAATCAATCATACCCATCTCATAGGGGTTTGATTGATCAATTGGGGTTTTTATCGGCACTAATTTATAACACATTCCGTCTAATTGTAAAAAATCTTTCATCCATAAGTAATCTTCATCTCCGAAGGCTCCACCGGTAAAATAAATTGGCCTTTCCCAATTATTGTTAGCTATTATATCAAGCATAATCAACCTGTTTTTATAAAGAGCTTGTGATTTAATTTTAATAAATATTTCATCTTCAATCAAATCTGTATATTTTTCCCCTATGATTTTATTTTTTAATACATTTTCAACATTAACAGGAATTCTAACGTTTTCAGTTGGTAAAAAATTTGCGTTGTAGTCTTGGCTTCTTAAACCGGCAACTTCATACCCCTGTCTCTTTAAAATTTCACCATATTTGAAGTCCTTTTCATCTTGCGTTATAAAATCTAAGAAAACGTCAACATCAACAGTATCTTGACTAATTTCTTCTTTAATTATATAATCCCTTGTTCCATGTCTGTACTTTTCTGACGTTAAGCTTGAGGGAATAGGGTCACTTTCGTAAGCTTTTCTTTTCATTTGGTTAATGTACCAATCTGTACTAAGAAGACTCGTGTTTACTACCCGAACATCTGTTCTAATTCCTTCGATTTCTTGAGCATACCAAAGAGGAAAGGTATCATTATCCCCTATTGTGAATAGAATTGCATTTTCATCACAAGATTCCAGATAATTAACCGCCATTGCATATGCTGTATTTCTGTTACTTCTGTCATGATCATCCCAGTTATTTATTGCTAAATTGAGTGGCACTAGTAAAAGACACAAAATTATCGGAATTATCATTATTCCTTTAACTTTTATTTTTCTAAAGAATTTTGACATGTAGTATGTTCCTAGGCCAATGATTATTGAAAAAACATAGAAGGATCCAACAACTGAATAGTCTCTTTCTCTAGGCTCGAAGGGCCTTACGTTTGTGTAGACTTGAATCGCTAAACCTGTAAATACAAAAAATAATAATAGAATCCAGAAGTATTCTTTATTTGTCTTATACAGGAAATATAACCCTAGTAATCCTAGCAAAAGTGGTAACATATAATATTTGTTTCTTGCTTTGTTTTCCAGAACATCAGTGGGTAAATTTTTTTGTGTTACTCCAAGATGCCATTCGTCAATAAAATTTATTCCACTTATCCAATTTCCATTCATATTCATTTTACCTTGAATATCATCTTGTCGACCGGAAAAATTCCACATAAAATAACGCCAATACATATATCCAATTTGATAATCAAATAGATAATATAGATTACTCAATATAGATGGTTTTTCAATATCTAAGAATTGACCATATTGTCTCAAAAAATTATGAAAGTCTTCATAATCAACCTCATTATTATTAATTTTTGATTTAAAATTTCTTATAAATTCAACCAATTCATTCTCAGAAATATATTTGGATTTTATTTTGAAATCTAAATAACCAGAATAATTAAGATAGTTTTTTGCATGTTCTGAACTCCACATTCTAGGTAATATAGATGCATGATCAGAGTTAAAATTTTGAACTGCATTTTTGTAGTCATTTACTATTACATATTTATTACTAATTAAGTCTTTCTCGTATTTTGGATTATCATCTTTGTATGGCTTATTTTTATCTAATCCAGAATACTGATCGGAAAATAATGGCCCATAAAAAAGATAGGTTTTCGGATATTGTTCAAGATTATAGTAAGCTAAAAGTTCTCTTGCATTTGATGGATCGTTTTCGTTAACTACAACATCAGCATTTGCACGAATTGGTAAAATTAACCAAGATGAAAAACCAATAAAAATAAATAGGAAGCATAGAGTTATAGTGTTTGCTCTTACCATTACTTTTTTTCTTGTATAGTTTATCAAAAAATAAAATGCATAAACAATAACTACAAAAGCTACTAATGTTCCTGAATTAAACGGTAGACCTAAATTATTTACAAATAATAGTTCAATTGCACTAAAAAATTTTAATGTGTTGGGAAGTAATAATTTGAAGACACCCATTAGAATTCCTAATCCAATAATATTAGCAATAAAAAATCCAATAATCGGGTTAACTTTTGTTGAATTTAATATCGTCTTTTGATTTTTAAAGTAGTAAATCATGACTATAGCCGGGATTACAAGTAATCCCATGAAATGAACTCCAAACGATAGACCAATAACAAAGCAAATTAGTAATAACCATTTATCACCTCTTGAATTATGCATGTCAGCTTCCCATCTTAATCCTAAATAAAATATAACAGCCATAATCAGAGTAGCCATTGCATAAACCTCAGTTTCAACAGCGCTAAACCAAAAGGTATCTGTAAATGCGAATGCCAGAGATCCAACCAGTGCAGATCCAGAAATTAATATTTGTTTATTAATTGAAGCTTCGCTGGTATCCGTTATTTTTTTAAGTATTAGTATTATTGACCAATACATGAATGAAATGGCAAGTGCACTGGCAAATCCACTCATTAAATTCATTATAAATCCTATGTTTTCCTTTTCGAATGCAAAAATTGAAAAAATAGCTCCTAACATTTGATATAAGGGAGCTCCTGGGGGATGTCCCACTTGAAGTTTTGCTGAGGTGGTTATGTATTCGCCGGTATCCCAAAAACCAACTGTTGGCTCAGCGGTCAAATAATAAACGATAAAAGAAATCAGAAAACAAATCCATCCGATGATCAAATTAAGTTTTCTATCGTTCATATTTAAATTTTTTTCAAATGTATTAATAAATTACTCTTCTTAAGTTCAATTATTAAACATAATTAATGAAATTATATTGCTGAAATAAAATTTATTTTAAATTTGCAACCTCAATGGCCTATGGTGTAACTGGCAACACGTCTGGTTTTGGTCCAGAAGAGTCTAGGTTCGATCCCTAGTAGGCCAACAAAGAGCAAATATTAGCTAATGAAATAAATTATTGTATATTTGCACAACTGATTAATGAAAATATTATGAGGGGACTAAAAGTCCCCTCTTTTTATAGTAGAATGTTAAAAGAAAAAATAGACTTATTATTATCTGATTGTTTTGATCAAAGACCTGATCTCTTTTTAATAGATTTTTCGATTTCTGAAAATAATGAGATTAGTGTTTCCATTGATGGGGATAATGGAGTAAAAGTTGAAGATTGTATGTTTATCAGCAGAGAAATTGAAGGTAATTTAGACAGGGATGAAATTGATTTTTCACTAAAGGTGGCATCTTGTGGTGCAACATCCCCTCTAATTAAAGCCCGTCAATACTCTAAGCATTATGGCAGAACCCTTTCAATCAAGACATCTGATGACCAGTACGAAGGTAAGTTAACAAGTGCTAATGAAAAGTTTATAAATATTGTTTGGAAAGTAAGAGAGCCTAAACCAATAGGAAAAGGGAAAATCACAGTGGAAAAATCAATTGATATTGATTATAATCAAATTAAAGAAGCAAAAGTAAAAGTAAAATTTTAAAATATGGATAATCTAACGCTAATTGAATCATTTTCGGAATTTAAAGACGATAAGTTAATTGACAGAGTTACACTTATGGCTATTTTAGAGGAAGTATTCAGATCTGCACTTAGAAGAAAGTATGGTGATGATGAAAATTTTGATATTATTATCAACCCAGACAAAGGAGATTTAGAGATATGGAGAAACAGAATTGTTGTTGAAGATGATAATGTTGAAGATGATAATCTCGAAATCGGACTAACCGAAGCAAGAAAAATTGAGCCTGATTTTGAGGTTGGAGAAGATGTTTCAGAGGAGGTAAAATTAATTGATCTAGGAAGAAGGTCAATCTTAGCTTTACGTCAAAATCTAACTGCTAAGATTCATGAACACGATAATACTAATGTTTACAAAAAGTTTAAGGAACTTGAAGGCGAAATATATACTGCTGAAGTTCATCACATTAGACACAAGGCAATCATTTTACTAGACGACGAAGGAAATGAAATAGTGATGCCAAAAGACAGACAAATTCCTTCAGATTTTTTTAGAAAGGGAGACAATATAAGAGGTGTTATTGAAAGCGTTGAGCTTATCGGGACCAAGCCGTCTATTATTTTATCAAGAACCTCTCCGGTTTTCTTAGAAAAATTATTTGAACAAGAAATTCCGGAAGTCTTCGATGGTTTAATAACTATAAAAAAGGTGGTAAGAATTCCAGGTGAAAAAGCTAAGGTTGCAGTAGATTCATATGATGACAGAATTGATCCTGTTGGAGCATGTGTAGGAATGAAAGGATCTAGGATACATGGTATTGTCAGGGAGTTGGGTAATGAGAACATAGATGTTATAAATTATACAAACAATCTTCAATTATTTATCACAAGGGCATTAAATCCTGCTAGAATAAATTCAATGAAAATTGATGAAGATAACAAAAGAGTTGAGGTAATTCTAAATCCTGAAGAAGTTAGTAAAGCAATTGGTAGGGGTGGTCATAATATTAGATTAGCTGGTCAACTAACCGGCTACGAGATTGACGTATTCAGAGAGGGTGTTGAAGAGGATGTTGAATTGACAGAATTTTCGGATGAAATAGACTCATGGATTATAGAAGAATTAGCCAAAGCAGGTCTTGATACTGCAAAAAGTGTTTTGGAACAAGATGCTGAAGACTTAGTAAAAAGGACTGATTTAGAAGAGGAAACAATTAATGATGTATTAAAGATTCTAAAAGAAGAATTTGAAGATTAAAAATAACTAAAAGTTATATGGCGGACACAATCAGGTTAAATAAAGTTCTAAGGGAATTAAATATTTCCATTGATAGAGTAGCAGATTTTTTAGAGTCAAATGGTCATACTATTGAAAAGAGACCAACAACTAAAATTTCTAAAGATCTTTATAGCCTTTTATGTGATGAATTTCAAATTGACGCTGATAAAAAAATTGCTTCAAAGGAAGTCGTTGAAGCAAAAAATAAAGAAAAAGAAGAGATCAGGGAAAAACAAGAACGTCAGCAAGAAGATTCAATAAAACCTCAGTCAGAAATTATTAAGGCTTCTTCAAAAGTAGTTCAGTTTAAAAAATTAGGTAAAATTGATCTTGAGCCAAAAAAAGAAGTCAAAAAAGCTGAAACTCCAGAGGAAAAAAGTAGTATTGCAAAAGAAAAAGAAACTCAAAAATCTACACCTGAAAATGTTGAAAACGTAAAAAAGGATAATTACAAAAAATTATCTGGTCTTAAGTCAACTGGTGAAACAATTGATTTAAATCAATTTAAAAAAACAGAATCATCTGAATCTACTCCTAAACCCAAGAAAAGAAGAAGGAGAATTGTTTCCAAGCAGGATGATTCAAATCAAAATAATACAAGTTTTAAAGCTAAGCAAAAAGAAAGATTTAAAAGACCAACCAAAGAAGAACCAAGTGAAGAAGAAGTACAGCAGCAGATTAAAGAGACACTTGAAAAATTACAAGGAAAATCATCAAAGGGAAAAGCTGCAAAATACAGAAGAGATAAAAGAGATCAGCATAAGCAAAAATCAGAAGAAGAATTAGCTGCTCTTGAAGAGGAGAGTAAAATATTAAAAGTAACCGAATTTGTTACCGCTAGTGAAATTGCTACAATGATGGATGTTTCCCCAACAGAAATCATATCAGCTTGTATGACTTTGGGAATGATGGTAACATTAAACCAAAGACTAGATGCTGAGACACTCTCGATTGTGGCAGAAGAGTTTGGATATAAAGTTGAATTTGTTACTGCTGAAATTGAAGAGGAAAATATTGAAGTTGAGGATTCACCTGAAGATCTTGAACACAGGCCACCTGTAGTGACTGTTATGGGTCATGTTGATCATGGAAAAACCTCATTGCTTGATTACATAAGAAAAGAAAATGTTATCGCTGGTGAGTCAGGAGGAATAACGCAGCATATCGGTGCATACGGGGTAGAACTACAAGATGGTCAAAAAATAACTTTTTTGGACACACCTGGTCACGAAGCATTTACTGCTATGAGAGCGAGAGGTGCACAGGTCACTGATTTAGCCATAATTGTTGTTGCAGCAGATGATGATATTATGCCACAAACTAAAGAAGCTATTTCTCATGCCCAAGCTGCATCTGTTCCGATTGTTTTTGCTATTAATAAAATTGATAAACCAAATTCAAATCCTGATAAAATTAAAGAAGGTCTTTCAAACATGAATTTATTGGTTGAGGATTGGGGAGGAAAAATTCAATCACATGATATTTCTGCCCTCAAGGGTGACGGAGTTAACGAATTACTGGAAAAAGTTCTTCTTGAAGCTGAGTTGTTAGAGCTAAAGGCTAATCCAAATAAAGATGCAAGTGGAACTGTTGTTGAAGCATTTCTAGATAAGGGAAGAGGTTATGTTTCTACAATTTTGGTTCAGACAGGAACTTTAAAAATTGGTGATTTTGTACTCGCAGGTAAAAATAGCGGTAAAGTAAAGGCAATGCATGATGAACGAGGAAATGAAGTTAAAGAAGCAGGTCCATCAACACCAATTTCAATACTTGGATTAGATGGTGCACCTCAAGCAGGTGATAAATTTTCTGTTTTTTCTGATGAGAGAGAAGCCAAACAAATCGCCAACAAAAGAACACAATTACAACGTGAGCAAACTGTCAGAACACAAAAACATATTACTCTTGATGAAATCGGAAGAAGAATTGCTCTTCGCGAATTCAAAGAGTTAAATATTATTCTCAAGGGTGATGTAGACGGATCTGTTGAAGCTCTAACGGATTCACTTCAAAAATTATCAACTGAAGAGATACAAGTCAACATAATTCATAAGGCTGTTGGAGCTATTACCGAAAGTGATGTTTTATTGGCGTCCGCTTCAGATGCAATTGTTGTTGGATTTAATGTTCGTCCAATGGGTAATGCTAGACAAATTGCTGACAAAGAACAAATTGATATTAGAACCTATTCGATTATATATGATGCAATAAATGATGTTAAGGATGCGATGGAAGGTATGCTATCCCCAGACTTTAAAGAGGAAATAACGGGTCTATGTGAAATTAGAGAGACTTTTAAAATATCTAAAATCGGAACCATTGCAGGTTGTATGGTAACAAAAGGAAAAATTGTTAGAAATTCTGAAATTAGATTAATTAGGGAGGGTGTTGTGATTTTTACTGGTTCTTTGTCATCACTAAAGAGATTTAAAGATGATGCTAAAGAAGTTACAAAAGGATATGATTGTGGATTACAGGTAAAAAATTATAATGACATCAAAGTAGGTGATGAGATTGAAGGATTTATTAATGTTGCGATAAAGAAAAAAATCTAATCTGACTCAGAATTTTCCTTGTCTTCTGACTCATCCATGTCATCAATTATTTCAGTAAGCTCTGGACGAAATATAAAAGCACTTCTAAATTTTTTTCTAATTTCTATAAGTTTTTTATCGGCCTCAAGTTGATTGTAAAAATTACCAACCCATATTTTATAATTAGGAGTTTCGTATATAATGCTCGCAGACGTATCATTAAAAATCTCGAGATATTCTTTCATTACTAATTCAGCATTTTCTCGATCTCCGTTAAAAATCTGTATTCTAAGGTTCTGAACTTTACCATTTAGTTCTTTTTTTAATTTAATGACACTATCAAGTTCACTACTTTGATTAATCGTTACTTTACCGTTTTGACTAAGAATCGGAAAGCATGAAAATAGTAAACAAATAAATAAGATTCTCATTTCAATTTTTTTAAAAAATTTGATTTGATTTAGCTTCAAATGAAAGAAATCAATTTTTTTTATTTAGAATCGATATAAATTAGTATTTTACCGATAATATTAGCAAATTTATGAATAAAAAAAACATTTAAGATGTTATTTTTGTGCTTGATTTTAACAGGCGATTTTTGAATGGATTCAAAAAACAATAGAAGAGGATTTTCAGTACTTAAGTTTAACCAACTAACCTTCCAAAAAACGACAACGTATCGTTCAATTTTTTTCGCCCTATTTTTAATTTTCAGTTTATCAATTTTTGCGCAGGATGGTGACCCTGTTGCAGGAAAAGCCCTTTTCAATACGAATTGTGCTTCTTGCCATAAGCTAGATCGAAAAATGACAGGGCCCGCCCTTCGATATGTTGAAAAGAGGTTAGCTGACGACGAAGGACTAGACAGAGAATGGCTTTACAAATGGATAAGAAATAGCTCTTCGTTAATCAAATCAGGCGACGCTTATGCTGTAAAGATCTATGAAGAATACAATAAAGCTGCAATGACAGCTTACCCCCAACTTACCAATACAGATATCGATAATATCCTGGCATATACTGCTCAAGATAAAGTTGTCCCAAAGCCCGCAGCCGTAGTTGCTGCAGTAAACACTGGCCCCTCAAACGGACTAGGTTTAACTGACGAAATTATTCTAGGAGTATTTACGATACTGTTTTTATTATTATCTCTAGGTCTAGTAGTAGTTACAAAAACCCTTAAAAATCTAGCTGAATTAAAAGGTGTAAAGATAAAAGAAAAGAAAAAAGGTAAGCCTATATGGAAAGCATATCTTGAAAACCAATTTTTAATGCTCTGTACAGCAATATTGTTCTTGCTTGTAAGTGCATACGGTTTTTACGGATGGACTATGCAAGTTGGTGTCAATCAAGGTTACATGCCTGTGCAACCTATCCATTATTCACACAAGATTCACTCAGGGGATAATAAAATAGATTGTAACTACTGTCATTCTTCTGCAAAAGTTAGTAAGCATTCAGGAATACCATCGCTAAATATTTGTATGAATTGTCATAAAAGTATTTACGAATACAATGGTGAAACAACCGAAGAATATACTAAAGAATTCTACGATGCAGAAATTCAAAAATTATATAAGGCCGTTGGATGGGATGATGAAGCGCAAGAATACACTGGTGTTACATATCCGGTAAAATGGGTTAGAATTCATAACCTTCCAGATTTTGCATATTTTAATCATTCACAGCACGTGTCTGTAGCAGGAATTGAATGTCAAACTTGTCACGGTCCGGTAGAAGAAATGGAGATAATGTACCAGCACTCACCTCTTACAATGGGCTGGTGTATTAATTGTCATCGTGAAACTAATGTGAAAATCAAAGACAATGAATATTATGATAGAATCCACGCAGAATTATCAAAAAAATACGGAGTCGAAGAATTAACTGCAGCTCAAATGGGAGGACTTGAATGTGGTAAGTGTCATTATTAAAACAGATAAAATTAGATATGTCAAATAATAAAAAATATTGGAAAAATTTAGCAGAGCTTGATTCTGCAAATGACAATGTATTTGACAAATTGCAAAACAAAGAATTTGTTGAAGAAATCCCTGTCGATGAGTTTTTATCAAACAAGGATAATCTTTCTAATAGCTCCACAACTAGAAGGGACTTTTTAAAGTATATTGGATTTAGTACAGCAGCGGCTACTTTAGCTGCATGTGAAGGTCCCGTTGTAAAATCAATTCCTTATGTTGTCCAGCCAAAGGAAATTATTCCTGGTGTTGCTAATTACTATGCTACAACAATTGGAAACGGATATGATTTTGCAAACATATTGATTAAAAACAGAGAAGGAAGACCAATTAAAGTTGAAAAAAACTCTATGGCACCCGAGGAACATGCTGCTAATGCAAGAGTTCATGCGTCAATTCTTGATTTATATGATAGTGCTAGACTTGCACAACCAACAAAAGATAATATGCCTATTTCATGGTTTGGGTTCGAGTATGAAACCAAAGCAGGTCTGGAAGAAATTTCCAAATCTAATAGAGATATAGTTTTACTGACCCAAACTTTTGCAAGTCCATCAATAAGAAAATTAATTGACGATTTTAAAGCTAAATACAAAAATGTAAGACATGTTGTATATGATTCAATTTCTGAATCGAAAGCTCTTGATGCATATGAGTCAAAATACGGATTAAGAGGATTAGCAAATTATGATTTTTCAAAGTCTAAAGTTATAGTCTCAGTAGGCGCTGATTTTCTTGGAGATTGGCAAGGTGGAGGATTTGATGTTTCATATGCAAAAGGTAGAATACCTAATAAGGGAAAAATGTCTAGACATATTCAGTTTGAATCAAATATGACTCTTTCAGGAGCAAACGCAGATATGCGTATCCCTTTAAAGTATGATGAGCAAAAGCTTGTGATATTAGAAATTTATAATTCGCTGTTTAGTAAAAAAATAAAAATAGATTCAAATCTATCAATCTCAGATAAATTAAGAAAAGCCATTGATAATACAATTGAAGAAATTAGATTAAATAAAAAGGGTTCTGTGGTTATTTCTGGAATTCAAGATGAAAATTATCAGAATTTAATTCTTCTAATAAATGAAAAACTTTCGAGCAATTCTTTTAATCCTTCAAAAACAATCTTGACCAGAGACGGAAAAGATGAAGATGTGTTACAACTTATTTCAGATATGAATCAAGGAAAGGTTGGTGCACTCATAATGTGTGGTGTCAATCCTGCTTACACATTATCAAATTCCGAAGAGTTTATTAAATCATTGAAATCATTAGAAATGTCTATTTGTTTTTCAATGAAAAATGATGAAACAGCCAAACATTCAAAATATGTTGCTGCTTCAAATCATTATTTAGAATCTTGGTGTGATTATGAGTTAGTATCAAATGAATTTTCATTAGCTCAACCAGTTATTAAAACTCTTTTTGACACTAAACAATTTCAAGAAATATTGTTGGTCTGGAATGAAAATAAAACTACTATTCATGATTACATTAAAAATTATTGGAACGATAATATATTAGGAACTGATTCCTGGAATAAAGCATTACATGATGGTGTTTTTGTTAAAAGAAGAAAAAATAAAATTTTATCAAAGTCAAAATCAAATAAAAATATATTTAAGCTGGAGGATGTCAATGCATCAAATAAATTTGAGTTGAATATATATCCAAAAACAGGAATGGGCGATGGACAACATGCCAATAATCCTTGGCTACAAGAGTTTCCTGACCCCTTAACACGTGCAACTTGGGACAATTATCTTACCATTTCTGAGTATGATGCAAAAGAAATTGGACTTTATTTGGAACCTAGCACATTTTTTAATCAGTCAAGAAATGATGCAAATGGTGGACTAAACGGAAAATACGCAATTGTTAAGTTAGGGGATAAAGAATTAAAAGTACCTGCTTTAATCCAACCTGGTCAGGCAAGAGGTACTGTTGGATTGGCTTTTGGTTATGGTAGATCCCAAGGTGTTAAGTCAGAAATGATGACAGGTGTTAATGCTTATCAATTATATAAAAATTTTAATTCTTCTCAAACAGTAGAAATTTCTTCAACGAATGAAATTCATGAGTTTGCATGTATCCAACTTCAAAATACACTTATGGGTAGAGGAGATATTATCAAGGAAACCAGTTTAGAAATTTTCAACACCAAAGACTCAAGTGTTTGGAATAGTGAAGCGGTTGTATCCCTTAATCATATTGAAACACCTGTTTCATCCCCAGATGTAGATTTATGGCAAGAATTTGACAGATCAATTGGCCATCATTTTAATTTATCTATTGATCTTAATGCTTGTACGGGATGTGGTGCTTGTGTCATTGCTTGTCACACTGAAAATAATGTTCCAGTTGTTGGTAAAAGTGAAATTAGAAAGAGTAGGGACATGCATTGGTTAAGAATTGACAGATACTATTCCTCAGAAGATTCTTTTTATGAAGATGACATGAAAAAAGATAATATTAGTGGCCTTAGTAGTTCGCTAACATCTTTTGGTGAATTAGAAAATCCATCGGAGAATCCTCAGGTGGCTTTTCAGCCTATTATGTGTCAACATTGTAATCACGCACCTTGTGAAACAGTTTGCCCAGTTGCAGCTTCAAGTCACGGAAGACAAGGACAAAATCATATGGCCTACAATAGATGTGTTGGTACCAGATATTGTGCTAACAACTGTCCATATAAGGTTAGAAGATTTAACTGGTTCCTTTACAACGGAAATGATGAATTTGATTATCATATGAATAATGATCTTGGAAGGATGGTAATTAACCCTGATGTAACCGTTAGGTCAAGAGGAGTAATGGAAAAATGTTCAATGTGTATACAAAGTACACAGGCCGTCATTTTAAAGGCAAAGCTAGAAGGAAGACCTGTTGCTGAGGGTGAATTTAATGACAAGGTAGCCTGTTCAGCAGCATGTACAACAGGTGCTATTAAATTTGGAGATATTAATGAAAAAGATAGTGAGATATACAAACTTAAAAATGATGACAGAGCATATCATTTACTTGATGCAGTTGGAACAAAACCAAATGTTGTATATCAGGTAAAAGTTAGAAATACTAAAAGTAAAGTTTAGAAATAAATAGATTATGGGATCGCATTACGAAGCACCAATTAGAAGACCATTAGTCGCAGGTGAGAAATCTTACCACGACGTGACGGTTGATATTGCGAAGCCAATTGAAACCAAAGCTAATAAGCAATGGTGGATTGTTTTCACAATATCATTATTGATGTTTTTATGGGGTCTTGGCTGGATAATTTATACTATTTCAACTGGTATTGGAGTTTGGGGATTAAATAAAACTGTTGGATGGGCATGGGATATTACAAATTTTGTTTGGTGGGTAGGAATTGGTCACGCTGGAACGCTGATTTCAGCTGTTTTATTATTGTTTAGACAAAAATGGAGAATGGCGATTAACAGATCTGCTGAAGCAATGACAATATTTTCTGTAATCCAGGCTGGTTTATTTCCGATAATTCACATGGGACGACCTTGGCTTGCGTATTGGATGCTTCCAATACCGAATGGATTTGGTTCATTGTGGGTTAATTTTAATTCACCCCTTTTGTGGGATGTTTTCGCAATTTCTACATATCTATCCGTTTCTCTTGTTTTTTGGTGGACAGGGTTACTCCCAGATTTTGCTATGATAAGAGATAGAGCAGTCAAGCCTTTTCAAAAAAAGATTTATAGTATTTTAAGCTTCGGGTGGACGGGAAGAGCAAAGGACTGGCAAAGATTTGAGGAAGTTTCACTGGTATTAGCAGGACTAGCTACACCACTTGTTCTTTCTGTACATACAATTGTATCTTTTGACTTTGCTACATCAGTTATCCCCGGCTGGCATACTACTATATTTCCTCCTTATTTCGTTGCTGGAGCAATTTTCTCAGGATTTGCTATGGTTCAGACTCTTCTAATAATTATGAGAAAGGTTAATAATATGGAACAGTATATTACTGTACAGCATATTGAGCTTATGAATATAGTAATTATGATTACGGGATCTATTGTTGGAGTTGCATATATAACCGAATTATTCATAGCATGGTATTCTGGAGTAGAGTATGAACAATATGCATTTTTAAATAGAGCAACAGGCCCATATGCCTGGGCATATTGGGCTATGATGAGTTGTAATGTTTTCTCTCCACAATTTATGTGGTTTAAAAAGTTAAGAACAAGTATTATGTTTTCATTCTTTATTTCGATTGTAGTTAATATTGGAATGTGGTTTGAAAGATTTGTCATTATTGTGACATCTCTTCATAGGGATTATTTACCATCATCATGGACAATGTTCTCTCCAACAGTTGCGGATATAAGCATATTCATTGGAACAATTGGATTCTTTTTTGTTTTGTTTTTATTGTATGCTAGAACTTTTCCTGTTATTGCTCAAGCTGAGGTAAAAACAATACTAAAAAGCTCAGGTGAAAAGTATAAGAAATTAAGAGACAGTGGAAAGTCTTTGGTTGGTACTGGTGCTGATTCAAGAACTTCAAAAATTAAAAAAATTAAAAAGTAATATGGGATCAACAAAAACATTTCATGCTTTATATAATGATGATGACATCTTACTTTCAGCTGTGAAGAAGATCAAAGAAAAACATTATGATATTGATGAAGTTTACACACCCTTCCCAGTTCATGGTTTGGATAAGGTGATGGGTCTAGAACCAACTAGAATTGCTATAGCTGCCTTCATTTATGGTTGTATTGGAATTACTGTTGCTATATTAATGATGAACTATATCATGATAGTTGATTGGCCTCAGAATATCGGTGGAAAGCCAAGTTTTAGCTTCATAGAAAATATGCCAGCTTTTGTACCTATTATGTTTGAAATGACGGTATTTCATGCTGCGCATTTAATGGTAATTACTTTTTATTTAAGAAGTAGAATGTGGCCTTTAAAAAAAGCTGAAAATCCTGACCCGAGAACAACTGATGATCATTTTTTAATCGAAATTAGCACTGACAAAGCTGTTGCTGGACTAAAAAAACTATTAAAAGATACAGGGGCTGTAGAGATTAACGAAGTAAAACCCAAAGAGCATTAATGATGAATCATAGTTATAAAATATTATTAATATTCACCATACTTCTTCAATCATGTTGGGGTGATAAAGGTGCTCCAAACTATGAGTATATGCCTAATATGTATGAATCTTTAAGTTATGAGGCTTATTCAGAAAATCAACTATTTGAAGATGAATTATCTGCGAGATTACCTGTTGAGGGTACAATCCCGAGAGGCTATTCACTGTATGACTATGAAGATACCAATGAAGGTTATGATTTGGCAAAAAAAGAACTTACTAATCCTTACGAATTTAGTGATGCCGATATGTTAAAAGCAAAGGAGCTATACACTGTTAACTGTGGAATTTGTCATGGTGCAAAAGGTGCAGGTCAAGGAATTCTTGTTAAAAGAGAAAAGATATTAGGAATTCCAAGTTATGCGGATCAAGGAAGAGCAATAACATCTGGTAGCACTTATCACGTAATTTACTATGGTAAAAACACTATGGGATCTTATGCAAATCAGCTTAATGAAAAAGAAAGATGGATGGTAACAAGTTATGTTATGAAATTAAAATCAGATTTAAGTAAATAGAATTTAATATGTATACCTTATCAAATAGATTTAAGATTTTTTCATTATCCTTAATAATTTTAGGTTCTTTGGGGTGGTTCTATTCTTACACTGCATCACACTTGACCCTTGATGAAGTCAAGATTTTAATAGCTGAAGAATCTCATCACGGTTCTCATTCCGATGATATGCATAACATGAATCATCAAAACGAAAAACATCACAATGAAGATTCTCATCATGGAGATGAATCCCATGGGTATGAGGATGAGCATGCTGAACATGTTTTACACCAAATACATAACAGACCATATGCGGCACTTTATGTTGCTGCCTTTTTCTTTATGATGATATCACTTGGTGTACTTGCATTTTATGCAATTCAGTACGCTTCTCAAGCCGGTTGGTCACCCGTTTTATTTAGAGTAATGGAATCCATCACATATTATCTTCTTCCTGGAGCCATCATTGTTCTTTTAATCGCAATTATTGGAGATAAACACATATTTATTTGGATGGATCCTGAAGTTGTAGCTCATGATGAAATTATACAAGGTAAAGAGAGTTGGTTGAATAAAAATGCATTTATTTTAAGAGGCTTAATTTATATTGGTGGATGGTCATTATATAGGTACCTTTCAAGAAAGTTTTCTTTAGCACAAGATAATGCTAAGGATAATAAAAATTTTAAAAGAAATTTTCAACTTTCTGCAGGATTTCTAGTATTCTTTATTTATACAGAATCCATGATGTCTTGGGATTGGATAATGAGTGTTGACCCACACTGGTTTAGTACTTTATTTGGTTGGTATGTATTTGCAAGTATGGTAGTAAGTGGTGTTACCGTTATTGCTCTAATTACTATTTATCTTCAAACAAAAGGACTTATGAAATATGTGAATGATAGTCACTTACATGATTTAGCTAAGTTTATGTTTGGCTTTAGTGTATTTTGGGCTTATTTATGGTTTTCACAATTCATGTTGATTTGGTATGCTAATATTCCCGAAGAGGTTACATATTTTGTAACCAGAATTGAGATGTATCCAATTCCATTTTTTACTATGTTTTGTCTTAATTTCATATTCCCATTTTTGGTATTAATGAATAGTGACTATAAGAGAGCCCCAATATTTATAATAATGGCGGGGGTGATAATTTTAATCGGTCATTACATGGATGTGTATATGATGATAATGCCTGCAACAGTAATCGATAGATACGGCTTTGGAATTGCAGAATTTAGTTCCATATTAATATTTTTAGGCTTATTTTTGTTGTTTGTTTTTTATTCATTATCAAAAGAAGAATTATTAGCAAAAGGAAACCCAATGATAAAGGAAAGCGAAAACTTCCATTACTAAATTGAAGAAGATAATATGACTACATTATTTATAGTATTAATTTTAACATTTATTACAATTGCCATTTGGCAAATGATTAAAATATTTGACTTATCTAAAGCAATTTCTGGAGTAAAAGTTGATGATTCTCAAATTGCTAATGATAAGGATAATACTACGCAAGCTAAATTAATGCTTGGTTTTCTTGCTTTTATATATGCAATAACTATTTTTTCACTTGTAAAATATGGCAAATTTCCATTGATATCTAATGCTGCATCAGAGCATGGTGCACAGATAGATACTCTAATGATTTGGACTATGGTTTTAATTTTCATAGTTCAAACAATTACACAATTCCTTTTATATTTCTTTGCATACAAGTACAAGGGTAATAAAAAATCCAAAGCATTATTCTATACTGATAATCACAAACTCGAGTTGATGTGGACTGTTATTCCTGCGATAGTTTTGACTGGGTTTATTACCTATGGTCTTTTAACTTGGTCAGATGTTATGAATATGCAAAAAAATGATGATCCAATGGTGATCGAATTATATGCTCAACAATTTAATTGGAAGGCTAGATATGCTGGAAAGGATAATGTTCTTGGAAAATCTAATGTAAGATTAATAGATATTGATAGAGCTAATATTTTAGGGGTTGACGAAAATGATCCTAACGGACAAGACGATGTGATAACGACTGAACTTCACTTACCTGTTAATAGACCAATATTATTTGTTATGAGATCACAGGATGTTATTCATTCTGCTTACATGCCACACTTTAGAGCTCAAATGAATTGTGTTCCAGGAATGGTTACTAAATTTGCCTTTACTCCGACTGTTACTACAGAAGAAATGAGGCAAAACCCATCAATGATCGACAAAGTAATTAACATTAATAATATTAGAGAAGAAAAAAGTGAAGAGCTCGCCCTTAAGGGTGAAGAGCCTTTAGACCCATATGAATTTGACTACTTACTTTTATGTAATAAAATTTGTGGTAAATCTCATTACAATATGCAAATGAAAATTATTGTTGAAACTCAAGAAGAGTTTGATAATTGGTATAATCAGCAAACAGTATTTAAGAATTCGCTAATTGCACAAAATTAAGACTATGGCAGAATATATAGAATTTGATAAAGATCATCACGCTCATCATCACAAAGAGACATTTATAACTAAATATATTTTTAGTCAAGATCATAAAATGATTGCTAAACAATATTTGTTTACTGGTGTCTTTTTTATGGGCATTATTGGAATTTTAATGTCGGCGTTAATGAGAATGCAAATTGCATGGCCTGAGGAACCAAATATATTTTTTGATTTCCTATTAGGAAAATGGGCGCCTGAGGGAGTAATGGATGCTGACATTTATTTAGCACTTGTAACAATGCATGGAACTATTATGGTTTTCTTTGTCCTGACGGCAGGCTTAAGTGGAACCTTCAGTAATCTACTTATCCCATTACAATTAGGTGCCAGAGATATGGCTTCTGGTTTTCTTAATATGGTAGCATTTTGGTTATTTTTTGTTTCTACTGTCTTGATGGTTGCGTCAATATTTGTTGAAGCGGGACCAGCTGCAGCAGGGTGGACAATTTACCCTCCATTAAGTGCTCTAGAAATGGCCCAGCCTGGGTCCGGTTTAGGGATGACATTGTGGTTAGTCTCTATGGCATTTTTTATAGCATCCTCATTACTTGGATCATTAAATTATATTGTTACTGTTTTGAATTTAAGAACAAAAGGTATGTCTTTAACAAGAATGCCTTTAACAATTTGGGCTTTTTTCGTAACAGCAATTATCGGAACAATTTCATTCCCAGTTCTTCTATCTGCTGCACTTTTATTAATCATGGATAGAAGTTTTGGAACCTCATTCTTCCTCTCAGATATTTTTATTCAAGGCGAAGTATTGCACTACCAAGGTGGTTCACCTGTATTATTTGAACACCTTTTTTGGTTCCTTGGGCACCCAGAGGTATACATAGTACTATTACCTGCTTTAGGAATTGCTTCTGAGGTAATTGCAACACATGCTAGAAAACCAATTTTTGGTTATAAGGCAATGATTATATCCATATTGGCTATTGCATTTTTATCAACGATTGTATGGGGTCATCACATGTTTGTAACCGGCATGAATCCGTTTTTAGGTTCAGTATTTACATTTACAACGTTATTAATTGCAATACCTTCAGCGGTCAAAGCTTTTAACTACATAACTACATTATGGAAAGGGAATATTCAATTTAATACTCCAATGCTTTTTGCGATTGGATTTGTTTCAACATTTATTACGGGTGGTTTAACTGGGATAATTCTTGGAGATAGTGCCCTGGATATAAATGTTCACGATACATATTTTGTTGTTGCACATTTTCACCTTGTAATGGGAATATCTGCTTTGTATGGAATGCTAGCTGGAATTTATCATTGGTATCCAATACTTTTTGGGAAAATGATGAATAAAAATCTAGGTTACATCCATTTCTGGGTTACTGCAATTTCTGCTTATGGAGTCTTTTTCCCAATGCATTTTATCGGTATGGCAGGTCTTCCAAGAAGATACTATACTAATTCAAACTTCCCATTATTTGATGACCTTGCTGACACAAATCAAATCATTACAATGTTTGCTTTGATGGGAGCTGCGGTTCAGATAGTTTTCCTTTATAATTTTATTTACAATATATTTTATGGTAAAAAAGCACCTCAAAACCCTTGGAAATCAACAACTCTAGAGTGGACTGCTTCTCAAAAGCACATTCATGGTAATTGGCAAGGTAAAATTCCTGAGGTTCACAGATGGCCATATGATTACAGTAAGCCTGGCTATAAGGAAGATTTTGTTCCTCAACACATACCTTTGAAGAAAGGGGAAGAGGAGTATTAATACAATATGTATTAAAGAAAAAGCCTTTCTGATTTAGAAAGGCTTTTTCTTTATATTTGTTTATATGAATGAAAATCTAGATCCTTCATCTGAAAATCTTTCGTCAAATGAAAGGGAATTCGAAAATAACTTAAGACCTGTTTCTTTTGAAGATTTTTCAGGTCAAGATCATGTCATCAATAATTTAAAAATTTTTGTTGAGGCTGCAAATCAAAGAAATGAAGCTTTAGATCATACATTATTTCATGGTCCACCAGGGTTAGGAAAAACCACACTAGCAAATATTTTAGCAAAAGAATTAGATGTTGAAATTAAGGTTACTTCTGGACCAGTTTTAGATAAACCAGCTGATTTGGCAGGTTTATTAACCAACCTACAAGACAGAGATGTTTTATTTATCGATGAAATACATAGATTGAGTCCCATTGTTGAGGAATATTTGTACTCTGCTATGGAAGATTATAAGATAGATATAATGATTGAATCAGGCCCTAATGCAAGATCTGTTGAAATAAATCTTAACCCATTTACTTTAGTTGGCGCAACAACTAGGTCAGGATTGCTTACAGCCCCAATGCGAGCAAGATTTGGAATTACCAATAGGCTCAAATATTATGACTCAGAATTGCTGTCAACTATAGTTCAAAGAAGTGCAAAAATTTTAGATGTTACTATTTCTATGGAGGCTGCAATTGAAATTGCAAGTAGAAGCAGAGGTACACCAAGAATAGCAAACTCACTACTAAGAAGGGTAAGAGATTTTGCTCAGATTAAAGGTGATGGTAAAATTGATATTAATATAACAAAGTCAAGTCTTAAAGCACTTAATGTAGACGTAAGTGGACTTGATGAGATGGATAATAAAATATTAAGTACTATCATTGATAAGTTCGCTGGTGGCCCAGTTGGATTAACAACTTTAGCAACAGCTGTAAGTGAGAACCCAGAGACAATCGAAGAGGTTTACGAACCTTTTTTAATTCAACAAGGTTTTATCATGAGAACTCCTAGGGGTCGAGAAGCTACAGAGCTCGCATTTAAACACTTAAACAAAGAATTTAAGTCATCTCAAAAAGGACTTTTTTAAATACTTTGTGTATGCACAAATATTTTGGTATTGAGAACTTAACACTTGATATTAAATCTCAGGCTAAAAACCTTGGTTTCATGTCTTGTGGAATTAGTGAAGCTAGATTTTTAGAGGAAGAGGCTCCCAAACTCGAAGAATGGCTAAATAATAACATGAACGGTAAGATGTCTTACATGGAGCGTAACTTCGACATGAGACTTGATCCAAGAAAAATTGTTGATGACGCCAAAAGTGTAATTTCTCTTACATATAATTATTTTCCAAAACAAACCTTAAGTGAATCAGGATTTAAGATTTCAAAGTACGCATACGGGAAAGATTATCACTTTGTAATAAAAGAAAAATTAAGGAACCTCCTTGAGTATATAAAAGAAAAAGTAGGTGATATAAACGGAAGAGTTTTTGTTGATTCAGCTCCAATTTTAGAAAGAGCTTGGGCAAAGAAAAGTGGATTGGGTTGGGTTGGAAAAAACACAAATCTAATTTCTAAGCAAAACGGTTCATTTTTTTTCTTGTGTGAAATTATTTTAGATCTAAAACTTGATTATGATCATATTGAAACAGATCACTGTGGTTCTTGTACTGCATGTATAGATGCATGCCCAACTGATGCAATCGTTGAACCATATGTAGTGGATGGAAGCAAATGTATTTCTTACTATACAATAGAATTAAAGGATAATATCCCAGATCATGTAAAAGGTTCATATGGAGATTGGATTTTTGGATGTGATATTTGTCAGGATGTATGTCCGTGGAATAGATTTTCAAAGGCTCATAATGAACCGCTTTTTAATCCTAAAGATGAGTTTTTATCGATAAGTAAAAATGATTGGATAGAAATGACGAAAGAGACTTTTAACAAAGTATTTAAAAACTCTGCTTTAAAAAGGACAGGGTTTGATGGCATTAAAAGAAATATTGAATTTATAAAAAGAAAATAAAACTAAATTTTTCAGATTTTTTGAATTAAATTGTTAATTAAAATTTTTAAAAATGATCACCCACATAAAAGGAAGATTATCAGAAAAATCTCCAACTAATGTTGTAATTGAGACCAACGGAATTGGCTATTGGGTAAATATCTCATTAACCACATTTTCTCAAATTCCTGATCAAGAAAGTATTAAGTTGTATACGCATCTTCAAATAAAAGAAGATTCTCATTCCCTTTATGGATTTTATACACTTAAGGAAAGGGAAATTTTTAGACTTTTAATTTCCGTTAGTGGAGTTGGTACAAGTACTGCAAGAACTATGCTTTCGTCATTAAATCCCGAGCAAATCATTGATGCGATTTCGTCCAATAATGTTTCGATTGTCCAATCTGTAAAGGGTATAGGCAGCAAAACTGCTCAGAGATTAATCATAGAGTTGAGAGATAAAGTATTAAAAATATATGATATTGACGAAGCTTTTGTTAATTCAAACAATACCGTAAGAGAAGAAGCGTTATCTGCTTTAGAGGTTCTCGGAATTAATAAGAAATCTGCAGAGAGATTAGTCGACAAAATAATTAAAGATAATTTAGATATTACTGTGGAGGAAATAATCAAAGAGACTTTGAAAAATATTTAATTTATTTAATGCTACCTAGTTTCAATTTAAAAACCTATTTACTGGGATTACTTTCATTTATGTTAGTAATTCAAGTTAATGCTCAGGAATCACAAGCAGATCTAGGTCAAATTAACGTTCCAAATCCGTCAACATATATTGAAAATTATGAATATGATGCTGCAAGTGATTTGTATTATTATAATGTTAAAGTAGGCGAATATGATATTAGTTACCCTATAATATTAACACCTGATGAATATCAAGAACTTATTTTAAAAGAAGACTTAAAAAGTTATTACAAATCTAAGATTGATGCAGCTGAAGGAAAAAAAGACGGCTCTGAGGAAGATCAGAAAAATTTAATTCCTGAAATTTATGTCAACTCACAATTATTTGAATCAATTTTTGGAGGAAACTCTATTCAGGTAGTTCCTCAGGGTTCATTGGAGGTTGATTTAGGAGTTCTTTACACTAAACAAGACAATCCAGCTTTTTCACCAAGAAATCGAAGTAATTTAACTTTTGATTTTGACCAAAGAATAGGATTAAGCTTAGTTGGAAAGGTCGGAACTAGAGTTCAGGTAAATGCAAATTTTGATACGCAATCCTCTTTTGATTTTCAAAATCTTTTAAAACTTGAATATGAGCCAACCGAAGATGATATCATTCAGAAAATTGAAGTTGGTAATGTAAGTATGCCATTAAATAGTTCTTTAATTTCTGGTGCTCAAAGTCTTTTTGGTGTTAAAACTGAACTTAAGTTTGGAAAGACAAGAATAAAAGCCATCTTCTCAGAACAAAAGTCAGAATCAAGATCCGTAGTTTCAGAAGGTGGAGGTACAGTTCAAGAATTTGAATTCAGAGCTTTGGATTATGATGAAAACAGACACTTTTTTTTAAGCCATTATTTCAGAAACAAGTATGATAAATCGCTAGCCAATTATCCATATATAAATTCTAATGTTCAAATTACAAGAGTAGAGGTTTGGGTAACTAATAGGAATAACCAATTAGAGGATGTTAGGAATATTTTAGCATTTCAAGATTTAGGAGAAACAAACAACGTATCATCCTCAGTAAATATTTTTTCAGCACCCCAATCTTATCCCGATAATTCTAATAATGCATTTGATCCTAGTGCTATCGGCGATGCAGGATCTCAATTAACGAATTTGGTAAGAGATATCGCATCCGTACAATCTGGAATTCTTGTGCCAAATGTTAATGAAGGGATAGATTACGGAAAATTAGAAAATGCTCAAAAGTTACGTGAGAATATAGATTATCAAATTCACCCCCAATTAGGTTATATTTCTTTAACACAAAAATTAGATAATGATGAAATTCTGGCTGTTGCATTTCAATATACCGTTGGAGATCAGGTTTTTCAAGTTGGTGAATTTGCAAACGACGGAGTTCAAGCAACCGAAGTTTCTTTTGAAAATAATAATCAGGTGGTCAACTCAAACAACCTTATTGTAAAATTATTAAAGAGTACAGTTACAAATGTTGAAGAGCCAATATGGGACTTAATGATGAAAAATATTTATAATACAGGTGCATTTCAACTAGAAAGAGAAGACTTTAAATTAAACATTTTTTATAAAGAATCTTCAGAATTAAACTACATTACCCCTGTTGAGGGTACACCTTTTCCAAATCCAATCGGAGGATCTCTTCCAATTCAAGAACAACCACTTTTAAGTTTCTTTAATTTTGACAGATTAAACTATAATAATGATCCGCAAATTGGAGGTGATGGTTTTTTTGATTTTGTTCCAGAAATTACAGTGTTTCAACAATCAGGTAAAATTATATTTACAAAGGCTGAGCCTTTTGGAGAATTTTTATTTGAGTCGCTCAGACTAGATATTTCAGAGGATTATAATGGAGATCAAAATAGTCTAAATGATTACAATTTAAATCAAAAAAAATATGTTTATCACACACTTTATAATTCGACCAAAACTGCAGCTGAACAAGCAGCAGAGAAAAACAAGTTTTTGGTTAAAGGTAAATATAAATCTTCATCAGGTGGCGGTATACCGATAGGAGCTTATAATGTCCCTAGAGGATCTGTAACTGTCACAGCTGGTGGTAGAGTTTTAGTTGAAGGAGTTGATTATACAGTGAATTATCAATTAGGAACTGTTCAGATTTTAGATGCTGGCTTACAAGCATCAAATATTCCAATTAATGTAAGTGTTGAAAATAATGCATTATTTGGTCAGCAAACTAAGAGATTTTCAGGTATTAATATTGAACATCAATTTAGTGATGACTTTATTGTCTCAGGTACCCTGTTAAATTTACATGAAAGACCTCTTACTCAAAAAGCAAATTTTGGTACTGAACCTATTAATAATACTATGGTTGGATTTGATGGAAATTTTTCAAAAGAAATTCCACTCCTCACAAGACTTATCAATAAATTACCAAATATAGAAACTGATGTTCCTTCAAATTTTTCGCTGAGAGGTGAATTTGCATATTTACTTCCCGGAGCACCTAAAGGGAATAACTTTAATGGTGAAGCAACTTCCTATATTGATGATTTTGAGGGTACTCAAAATGTAATAGATTTATTAGCGCCCCAATCTTGGTCAATCTCTAGTAGACCAAAAGACCTTGGAAATATATATTCTGAGGGAGATGAGGATGATAATGGAATTCAAAATGGTTATGATAGAGCTTTACTTAATTGGTACTCTATTGACCCAATTTTTTATAGTAGTCAGAGACCCTCAGAAATTTCAAATGAAGATTTATCAAATTTATACTCAAGAAGAATATTTATTGATGAGATATTTCCTCAAGTTGATTTAGTTCAAGGACAAACAACAGTTATAAATTCTTTGGACTTAAATTACTATCCAAATCTAAGAGGTCCTTATAATATGGACCCTACAGTAGCTAATGGAACCATAGACAATGTTAATAATTCATGGGCAGGTATTACAAGACAAATTAATACGACTGATTTCGAACAATCCAATGTTGAGTATTTAGAATTTTGGTTAATGGATCCATTTTTGGAAGACAATGATAACAATGGTGGTGTACTAACTTTTAATCTTGGAAATATTTCTGAAGACATTATAAAAGATGGAAGGAAGCAATATGAAAATGGTCTTCCTGAGGATGGAGATATTAGCCTTCTTCCCGTGACCACTTGGGGTACTGTTGTTCCTCAAAATCAATCATTAGTATATGCATTTTCTTCAGTCGGAGATTCAAGAACAAATCAAGATGTTGGGATTGACGGTTATGATGATAGCGAGGAAGCAAATGTTTTTACTGCTTTTTCTAATTTATCTGACCCCGCAAACGACAATTATGAATATTTTCTTAATAAGCAAGGAAATATTTTTGAAAGATACATGTATTACAACGGATTAGACGGTAATTCTCCAGAAACTATTTCAAATACTGATAGAGGGTCATCAACTTATCCTGATGTTGAAGATATAAATCGCGATAATACAATGAATACTATTGATAGTTACTTTGAATACGAATTGGAGATATCACCAATTTCACTATCAAACCTCAATAATCCATATATAATTGATAGAAAGGAAAAAAATGTGAATTTGCCTAATGGGACTTCAGAACTGGTAAGATGGTATCAATTTAGAATCCCTGTTAATGAGCCAACTGGCTCTGTTGGAGGTATTTCTGATTTTAGATCAATTAGGTTCATGAGAATGTATCTGACAGAATTTAGTCAAAATACAATTTTCAGATTTGGAACTTTGGAACTCGTAAGAAGTGATTGGAGAAAATATCAATTAAGTCTTGACGAAGAAATTGACAATAATAATGATACTACTGATTTTTCGGTAGGGATAATTGGTATTCAAGAAAATGAAGAAAGTTATGTTTCACCACCTGGAGTTGAAAGGGAACAGTTTAATAATAATAATACAATTGTAAGACAGAATGAGCAATCTCTTGTTTTAAATGTATGTGAATTAGAACCTGAAGATTCAAGAGGTGTATATAAAAATATAAGTGTTGATATGAGGCAATTCAATCGACTAAGGATGTTTTTACATGCCGAGGATGGTTCGTCACCGGGATTTACAGATGGAGATATTATTGGATTTGTAAGACTTGGAAATGATCTTTCAGAAAATTATTATCAAATTGAAATACCTTTACAAGAATCTCCATCAGGTTCATTAGATCCACTATCTGTTTGGCCTATTATTAACGAAATTGATCTTCCAATAAGTGCCTTGGAAACAATTAAATCACTTTCAATTCTAAACGGAACTTTAGGTTCCGATCAGCCAATTTTTTATAATGTAATTAACGATGATGTAGTTGAAGACCCTGTAAGTGAGTTTTCCCCTTTAGATGTTGGAAGACAAAGGATTTCAATAAAAGGAAATCCCAACTTTGGAGATATTAGAACGTTAATGATCGGGGTGAAGAATCCAAGTCAGGATAATATGGATGTATGTGCTGAGGTTTGGTTTAATGAATTAAGACTCTCAGATATGGATAATGAGGGCGGATGGGCTGCTACATTAGCAGTTGATACAAATATTGCTGATTTTATGAATATCTCTGCAACTGCTAGGCAAAGTACAAGCGGATTTGGAAATATAGAACAAGGTCCAAGTGAAAGAGATAAAATTGATAAAAAAACAGTATGATATAATTTCTAATATTAACGTTGGTCAATTATTTCCAAAAAAATGGGGATTAAATATCCCGTTAAATTATGGTCAGGGTGAGGAATATATTACACCAGAATTTGATCAACAATACAGAGATATAACCCTTTCATCAAGAATAAATCAGGCAGAGTCTCAAGAGGATAAAGATGCAATTTTGAGACAGTCAGAGGATTATACAAAAAGAAAAAGTTTAAATCTAATTGGGATAAATAAACAAAGAACTAATGATGAAAAAACTCCAAGATTTTATGATATTGAAAATCTTACATTTAATTATTCCTACAATGAGGTAAATCATAGAGATTATGAAATTGAAAATATGCTTGATCAAAATGTTAGAGCAGGTGTAAATTATAATTTCAATTTTAACACTGTTAAACTAGAGCCACTCAAGAAAAATGATTCGATTTTTAACAGTAAATACCTAAAGATTTTAAAAGACTTTAATATCAACTTATTACCATCAAGCATAAGTATTAATACAGACTATAATAGACAGTTCAATAAACAAAAATTTAGAGAGATTGATTTAGCTCAAGATAATATTGGTATTCAAGAGTTGTTTAGGCGAAACTATTCATTTGATTTCCAACTAGCGATAAATTATCCTATTTCTGAAAATCTGACCTTAGATTACAATATTGGCAACAATAATATTGTAAGAAATTACTTTGTTGATAATCAAATTAACGGAATCCAAGATTCTGAACTAGATGTATGGGATAGATTTTTTGATATTGGGGATCCTAATAGGCAAGTTCAACAAGTTGCTATCAATTATGACATACCCTTTAATAAAATACCAACTTTTAATTTCTTAAAAACTACATATTCATATACCGGGGATTATCAATGGCAAAAAGGATCAGATTTATTCGGAAATCTTACTTTAGACGGTCAAACTTATGATCTTGGAAATTCTATATCAAATGCAAATACGCACAATATCAATTCAATACTTGATATGCAGAAATTTTATAGATATGTGGGATTAACTAAGTTTACCAGAGGCTCTGACTCAAAAGCTGTAAGAGGATTCTCCAACGCTAATCCAAAAAAAACAAATCCAATTTTAAAATCATTTATTAATTTAATTACGACAGTAAAGAGAATTCAAATTAATTATTCAGAAAACAATGGCTCCTTTTTACCAGGATTTTTGGATACACCAGGTTTTATAGGGTCATTTACACCATCACTTGGTTATGTGTTTGGAAGTCAAAAAGATATAAGGTATTTAGCTGCAAGGAACGGGTGGTTGACCGTTTTTCCAGAATTCAATCAACAATTCTCTAGCACTAATAATACTAACCTTACCTTTTCTGCCAATTTAGTTCCGATTAATGATTTAAAAATCGATTTAACAGGTGGAAGAACTTATGCAGAAAATTTAACCGAATCGTTTAATACTTTAGATTCAGATAATGACGGATTCAGTGATTTGTATAATCCTTTTATTCAAAACTCCGTTGGTAATTTCAATATCTCTACGGTTCTTATTAAGACAGCTTTTTCACAAAGTGATGAATTTAGCTCTGAGGTATTTGAAACTTTCAAAAACAATAGGCTTATAATTGCAAGAAGACTAGCTGCTCAAGAAGGAGTTGATTTTACAAATCCAAACAATTTTGAAAATGGGGATATTAACGGATTTCCACTTGGATTCGGAAAAACAAGTCAGTCAGTTTTATTACCGTCATTTTTATCCGCATACTCAGGAACTGACGCCAATAAAGTTACATTAGGAGCATTTAGAGATATTCCAATTCCAAATTGGACTATAAAATATTCTGGTTTTATGAAAATGAAATGGTTTAGAAAAAACTTTAAAAGATTTTCAATATCACACGGCTACAATTCTATGTATACAATTAATCAATTTAGGTCAAACCTAGATTACATTCAACCGGATTTTAGCATAGACTATGCCTCTCAAAACAATGATGTTTTTGATCAGTCTGACAACTATAAAAATAAAACATTGTTTAGTAATATTAATCTAATGGAGCAGTTTAGTCCACTATTTAAAATTGACGTAGAGATGAAAAATTCTTTAAAGCTAATGACTGAAATAAGAAAAGACAGAATACTTTCATTAAGCTTTGATAATAATTTATTGACAGAAATTCAAGGTAATGAATATATTCTAGGATTGGGATACAGAGTAAAAGACCTTCAAATAAGATCTAGGCTTGGGGGTTCAAGACAATTAATAAAGAGCGATTTAAATATGAAAGCTGACTTTTCTGTTAGGAATAATAAAACAATTGTCAGATATTTGGATTTGGAAAATAATCAAGTAACGTCAGGACAAACTATTTTGAACTTAAAATACTCGGCTGATTATGCATTTAGTCAAAATTTAACTGGAATATTTTATTTTGACTATTCTTTTTCTGAGTATGCAATTTCGACTGCGTTTCCTCAGACAACAATTAGAGCTGGCTTTACGATGAGATATAATTTTGGAAATTAATAATTTATTAAAATGAATATACCTGAAGAATTAAAATATACTAAAGATCACGAGTGGATTTCAATTGACGGAGAAATTGCTACTGTTGGTATTACCGATTTTGCACAAAGAGAATTAGGAGATATTGTATATGTTGAGGTTGAAACAGTAGGCGAGACTTTAGATGCAGATGAGGTTTTTGGAACCGTAGAAGCAGTAAAAACTGTATCAGATTTATTTCTGCCGGTTTCTGGTGAAATTATTGAATTTAATGAAGATTTAGAAGATACACCTGAGGATGTAAATGCCGAGCCATATTCAAAGGGCTGGATGATAAAGATGAAGGTTTCTAATCCTGATGATCTTAATCAATTACTTGATTCAAATCAATACAGAGAACTTATAGGAGAATAAAATAAGTTAGCTAACACTCTGTATTTCATTATATATTATTAAAAATAAAAATTATTTTTTTTACAAATTATTAGTTACTTTAGCCTAGTTATATTTTTTCATGCAGAATAAAAAAAGCCCAAAAGCAGACATAGGAAGAAACAGCTCACTTTACTTTGCTGTAGGTTTAGCGTTGATGATGTTTTTGTCCTACGGAACAATTAATTATAAGGTTTACGACAAAGACGCACTAGGGTTAGATAAAGTTAGTATGGATGCTCTTGACGAGGAGGAAGTGCCAATAACTGAACAAGTAAAACCACCTCCACCTCCACCACCTCCACCACCTGCACCTGAAGTTATAGAAATTGTTGAGGATGAGGAAGAAGTAGAGGAAACGATTATAGAATCAACAGAATCTGATGAAGAGTTAGAAATAGAAGATATTGAAATAGAAGAAGTTGAAGAAGATGTAGAGGTACCTTTTGCCGTAATCGAAAATGTTCCTGTTTTTCCTGGATGTGAAAGAGGTAACAACGAAAAGAAAAGAAAATGTATGTCTGAAAAAATTTCAAAATTTGTTCAGAGAAAATTCAATACAGATTTAGCTGGAGACTTGGGATTAACTGGAAGACAAAGAATCAGTGTTATATTCAAAATTGATAAAAGTGGAAATGTTACTGGAGTTAGAGCTAGAGCCCCACATCCAAGATTGGAAAAGGAAGCTCAGAGAGTTATTAACTTATTGCCAAAAATGCAGCCCGGTAAGCAAAGGGGTAAAGCTGTAATTGTGCCTTATTCTCTACCCATAATTTTCCAAGTTCAGGATTAATATCTTTTTTTAATGATTTTAAATAAATTAAGCTATAATATAGCTTATATTTGCAGTTAATTTAAAAGAAGGCTTGTCTACAAATATTTCATTATCTATAATTAAAGAGCTTACTAAATTTAGGTTAACCCTTAGTGTTGTATTTTCATCATTTATAAGTTATTTCCTAGGGGCATATGAAGTTAATCTCATTCAGCTTTTTTACTTAATCACTGGAGGTATTCTTATTGTAAGTTCATCAAATATTTTCAATCAAATAATTGAAAGAGATTTAGATAAGCTTATGAAAAGGACTCAAAATCGTCCGTTACCAAAAAAAGAAATTACCCCAAAATTAGCTTTATTTTTAGCAATCATTTCAGCTTTAATCGGATTAATTTTTATGTATCTGATTAACCTTAAGGTTGCCATTCTTGCAGCTGTCTCAATATTTCTTTACACAGCTATCTATACTCCAATGAAATTGATAAGCCCCCTTTCGGTTTTTGTTGGAGCAATCCCTGGTGCTTTCCCTTTCATGATTGGTTGGGTAGCAGCAACAAATGATATAGGAATCGAAGCTTTAACCTTATTTCTAATGCAATTTTTTTGGCAGTTCCCACATTTTTGGTCAATTGGATGGTCTCAAAATAGTGATTATGAAAAAGCTGGTTTTAAAATGTTGCCAACTGGAAGAAAAGACAAGTCCACATCGGCACAAATTTTGTTTTATTCTACATGGGCTGTATTAGTTTCAATAATTCCTTTTTTTGGAATTACCGGAGAACTAAAGCTTAGTATTGTTGGGGTTTTAGCTGTTTTTGCTTTAGGAGCTCTTCTGATTTATAAATCTTATATTCTATTTTTAGACGGAAAAAACGAGAATGCAAAAAAATTAATGTTGACTAGTGTGATTTACCTTACATTTATTCAACTTACCTTTTTATTTGATAAAATATTCTAATTATGAGTTCACTAGTAAATAAAAGAAATAGAGCATTGAAAATGATGTTGTGGTTTGGAATTGGATCACTCTTTATGACTTTTGCTGGATTAACAAGTGCATTTATAGTAAGTAAAAATAGAGAGGATTGGGTTCAAAATTTTGATTTACCAGAAGCTTTTTATTACAGCTTAATATTTATACTTTCAAGTAGTATAATATTGATTTTTGCAAGAAGATTACTTATAAAAAATCAGCAAAAAAAAGTTTCAGTATTATTATTAATGACAATATTATTAGGAACCTTATTTATAGTATTCCAATTTTTAGGTTTTGGTCAAATAATGGCTGACGGATACCATTTTACAGGCCCAACTAGTACCATCAACAGTTCCTTTATTTTTTTAATTGCTTTTGTGCATTTAGTTCATGTACTGGTTGCATTACTCGCATTAATTGTAGTTTTTGTCAAAAATTTAAAGGGTGTGTATAACCATGAAAATTACACTGGTTTTGATCTTGCTTCAATTTTTTGGCATTTTGTAGATATTTTATGGATTTACCTGTTTATATTTTTGGTTTTCTTCGGTTAAAATAATTATTTTTGTACCTCATTAAATTAAACTATGGGAACTACAGTTAGCAGAACTTCAAATGAAAAGATTTGGAAGGGAGGGAATAAACCCCTAAACGCATCTTACGGGAAAATGATGATGTGGTTTTTCATTGTTTCTGATGCATTAACTTTTTCTGGATTTATTGTTTCTTATGGATTTGCTAGATTTAAATATGCAAATTCATGGCCAATCGCCGATGAAGTTTTTACACACGTACCATTTATGCATGGTCAAGAGCTCCCAATGATATATGTTGCCTTTATGACATTTGTTTTGATTATGTCATCTGTAACAATGGTGCTTGCCGTTGATGCTGGGCATAAAATGAATAAAGCTAAGGTTACTTTTTACATGTTCTTAACCATTATTGGAGGAATCATCTTTGTTGGTTCTCAAGCATGGGAATGGGCAACTTTTATAAAAGGTGATTATGGTGCAGTCAAGACAAAAGGAGGAAATATTCTTCAATTTTTAGATGCAGAAACTTCGAAGAGAGTAGCTGTTAGTGACTTTGCTTTTGTTTATTCCAGCTCAAGAGATCAGCATCAAAAATATAATGGAATATGGTACAGAGAAGAATCAAGTCTACCATCATTCTCTGTTGAAGAAGTAATTGCGGGAATGGAGGCATCACCAAATATTGTTATAAGAACTCAAAATCTAGATGATAACGGTCATAAAACCGTACTATCCCGAGAAGAGTCTTTAGATATTTTGAAATCAACCGGAGTTTCTGTTGTGAACGGAGCTAATCTTATTGAAAACGAATATGGAGTTCCTTTATTTGCTAATTTCTTTTTCTTTATTACTGGTTTTCATGGTTTTCACGTTTTCTCAGGAATTGTACTTAATGTTATTATATTCTTCAATGTAATTATCGGTACTTATGAAAAAAGAAAAAGTTATGAAATGGTTGAAAAGGTAGGTCTCTATTGGCATTTTGTAGATTTAGTCTGGGTTTTTGTTTTCACATTTTTCTATTTAGTATAATCATATGGCAGGACACGCACACAAATTGGAAATTTTTAGAGGACTTATAAAATTTAAGTCTAACACTCAGAAGATAATTGGAGTATTAATTCTTCTTTCAATAGTTACCTTGGTTGAGGTAGTACTAGGTATATATAAACCAGCAGTTTTAAATGAATACTTTTTAAATCTCAAACTTCTGAATTGGATATTTATAATTCTTACAATTGTAAAGGCATATTATATCACTTGGGACTTTATGCATATGCGTGATGAAACATCTATATTGAGGAGAGTTGTAGTATGGACAGCTGTTTTTTTAATTCTTTATCTTACATTTATTTTAATCCAAGAGGGAGGATACATTTTTGATGAGTTTGATGACTCGTCAAGCTATATCAAAACAGATTTTTAATTTTAATTAAATCGTGATTAATACTTTTTACAGAAAATGGATTATTCTGGGAATACTTTTTTTATTGCCAGTGATATTTTTACTAGTCCTCTATCCGTCTACACATAATTACAATACTCTTGACATTGTCAATGAGGATATTAAAGAACTAGAAATTTTAAATTTTATTGACCAAAATGAAACAACTCTAGAAGAGAATATAACAATTCTCAATTTTTTAGGAAACAAACCTCTTGAAAATATTACAGGGGCCATGAACCTCAAAGAATTGGTTTATGATAAGTTTAAAGGTTTCAAAAAATTTCAGATCGTAACTATTGGTTCAGCAGATTCTGAAAATTCATTAAAAAATGTAAAAAAGGAGTTAATAAAATCTGATGAATTAAAATATTGGTTTTTTGCAACGGCTAGTGATGAAAAAATAAAAGAAATTTATAATTCACTAAGATCTGTTAACAAATTAGACTCTTCAAGCCATACCAGTCAAGTGTTTATAGTCGATAAACAAAGGAATCAAAGAGGAAGAATTGATGATCGTAATGACAAAGAGATTAAAAAAAATACCAATTTAGTTGGTTTATATTCTTACAATTCTGTTATAGTTTCTGAAATAAAGAAAAAAATGAACGATGATATTCG
>CABYFY010000002.1 GCA_902518355.1 uncultured Bacteroidota bacterium
TTCACCTTCCGAGGTCATTTGAGAGTTTTTTAGAATATCGTCTTTATCATTATTGAAAAAAGATGGAATAACATGTTTCAAAAACATCTCACCAAACATCTCACTTGAGTCTCTTGGAAGTTCACAAGGTAGATTATCAACAGCCATAACAGCAATCGCATTAGAGTCATCAAAATCACATTCAACAGAATTTAACTTATGGAAGCCATAAATTGGGTGATCGATAGTAGAAGGTCTGATTGTACTTGCTATTGGCCCATTTATATCACAACTAATATCTGCAATTACATCAATGTTAAAACTATTTTCTTTCATGTCTTGATTGGTAATTAGTCTTGGCGCTTTTGGGTTATGATAATGTCCTGCAAAATATATATCTGCGACCGATGAAAATTTTGAAAAGGTTGATTCAAATTTATCAGGAAAATTGTAAAAGTTTGATATAGTGTTTACGATTAAATTTGAGTAATTATAATCCAATACATCAATATTTGTATAAACTGGTTCGTTGAAATTTAAATTAATAAAATCATCAGGCGAAACTTCTTTGATTTCTAGAAAATCTAAGACTTCTTTAGTACCTCTACCGACTCTCCCTCTACCAGAAAGCAAAATTTTAATATCAGGAAATTTTAAAGTTTTTAAAATTTTATCAAATTCAACTCTGTCTTTTAAATCAATAGCCCTCGGAATCTCAAATAGATTCTTTTTTAATCCAAATGTTCTAAATCCATTGTAAGCTCCAATGACTCCTGCGTAATAACCAAAACCAATTAATCTATTATTTGACTTGTCAACGATAGTTTCATGATCAAACAAATCAATCTTTAATTCCAAAATATGTTGTAGTAGTTTTTTATTGTAAAGTTGTTTTTTAATTGTGTGGGAAAAGAAAAAATACTTTTTATTACTAATAAGTTTTTCTATTGGTACTTCTTTCACGCCGATAAGTACTTCACAATCAGAGAGATCTGAAACAACTTTTACTCCAATTGATTCATATTCAGAGTCAGTAAAACATCTTATATCACTTTTTTCAACAAAAAATTCTATTTCGGGAAACTTTTTTTTAGTTTCCAAACACATACTTGGTGAAAAGACTACTCTTTTATCAGGAGGGTTTTTGTACTCTTTAATAATACCAATTTTCATAATTCAAAAATAAACCCTTAAAATTCCTTGTACAAGTTTTTTATATATTTGCATTTCATTTTTGTTCATTGAAAATATGGGGTCGACTGGTTTTGACAGCAAGTCAAAGTTAATATTAAGCATGTCGCGCATTAAAATAGTACGCGTTATAATCTATTTTAAACTTTAAACGGCGAAAATAAATACGCTTTAGCTGCATAATCTGAATTATAGTAGGGTTAGCCTAGTTCCACAAGGTGGAAAAGCTAAATGTTTCTTGAAAGCCTTTGTTAACGGCGTTCTGTTAGAAACATCGTAAATGTTAACATAGAAAATATGGGTTTCGACATATTTTTGAAATAAAGAAACTAAGTGATATATAGATTGTTTTTAGTCAGTATATCATCGAAAATTAATTAAAAACTAAACATGTAGAAATTTATTAGTTTTCTTGTTTGGACCCGAGTTCGATTCTCGGCGACTCCACCATTTTCAATTTTATTATGTATTATTTTTTTAGAATTTCCCTGTTTTATTTTTGTCTGATACTTCCTTTTACAGGATGTGAGCCCAAATCAGAAAATACCAAGGATCAAATTGTAAATAAAACTCAGAAGACAATCCCTGAAAAAAGAGTAAAAAAAGAGATTGATTTTAAGTTATCAGACAAGAATGTTATGGAATTTTTCTTAGAATATGATAAGCATAATAAAGAAAATAAAGTTAGAATATATACCGACTTTGGGAATATTGAGATTGAGTTATTTCGGAATACTAAATTTCACAGATCCAACTTTATTTATCTTACCAAGAAAAATTATTTTGATGACACTCAATTCTACCGAGTTATAAATAATTTTGTAATACAAGCAGGAAATAGCGATAACAGAAAAATATCTCGAAAGAGAAAAGAAATCGGAAGATACCTGTTGCCAAATGATTTAAACAAAGGATATACGCACAAAAGAGGAATGATAAGTATGCCAAGTAGCCTTGTTGACAATCCATATAAAATGGCATCTCCCTTTGAATTTTTCATAGTTCAAAGTACTAAAGGTGCACATCACTTGGATGGAAATTATACGGTTTTTGGAAAAGTAATTAGAGGGATGGATACTGTTGATAAGATTGCGAGTACACCAACAGACAATTTAGATTGGCCACTACAAAATATTTACATAAAAAAAGTTGAGATAATTGAGTAATTCATAATGATTGAAGGATGATTCGGTATAATTGTTGTTTATTCTGAATTCATGCAATTATTCACAACAAAATACGATGAAATTTTAAAAAAAGTTGATTCAATAAATCCGGTTAAATATGCGGTTACAAGAAATTTCAAAAATGGCCATGTAACAAAATTATCCCCGTATATTTCAAGAGGGGTGATTTCAACTAGATTTATATATGAAAAATTAGTTGAAAAGGATTTTAATCTAAAAAAGTGTGAAAAGTTTATACAAGAATTAGCTTGGAGAGACTTCTGGCAACAAATATGGGTAGCTAAAGGATCTCTAATCAATGAAGATTTAAAAAGACCACAAGAAGATGTAAATGATTATAAAATACCTGAATCGTTGGTACAAGCTAAAACAGGTATTAATTCTGTTGATGATGAAATCAATAATCTATATGATAATGGATATATGCATAATCATATGCGTATGTATGTTGCTTCAATAGCTACCAATATTGCAAAAAGTCACTGGAAGACCCCAGCAAAATGGATGTATTACCACCTTTTAGACGGAGATTGGGCTAGTAATGCGCTTAGTTGGCAATGGGTAGCAGGTTCTAATTCAAACAAAAAATATTATGCAAATCAAGATAATATTAATAAATACTTTGAAAGCAATCAAAAAAACACCTTTTTAGATAGTAGCTACGAATTTATTTCGTCAATGAATATTCCTGATAAGGTTAGTGAAAAAATTGATTTAAAGCTTAATTCAGACTTTCAAAATAATGATGAAATCAAATTAGATAATTCGTTACCAACTTTAATTTACAACTACTATAATATTGACACTAATTGGAGAAAAAATGAAAAGGCTAATAGAGTTTTGATTTTTGAACCCAAAATTTTTCTAGAATATCCTATTTCTCAAAAATGTTTAGACTTTTCTATAAATCTTTCTAAAAATATCAATGATATCCAAATTTTCTTTGGAGATATCGACTTATTAAAATCAAAGTATGGAGTGTCGAAATTTATTTTTAAAGAACATCCGTTAAACTCACACTATAAAGGAGAAGAAGATGAACGGGACTGGCTTTTTAAAATTGATGGTGAATACTTGTCTTTTTTTAAATACTGGAACAAGATTAGAAAAAAACTTATTTAACAACTATTTTTTTGGTAGTAAATTTTTTTCCCTCACTCAAAATAAGTGAATAAATTCCTTGTGACAAACTGGAGATATCTATTGAATCGAAAATTATTTTCTGGGAAATAACTTCTTTACCATTTAAATCATATACAGAAATATTCAAGGGATTATTAGAATTACTAACAATATTCAAAAAACCGTCTGAAACTGGATTTGGATATATATTAATGTCTAAAAAATTATCATTTATAGAAAGACTTGTAGCTTCATAAATTTCCTGAACTACATAATATGATAATTTTGGTTCTCTATTTCTTGTTACGATACCCCAGTATTCTTCATTGGCAAAATTATCATAAGGAATTGTATTTGAAAACCCACCAGGATCTTGTTGATTTGGATTACCCGCCTTCCACCACTCATCACAAAATTCAAATAAAGTAACCCCAATACATAAATCAGATTTAGCGATAATGGCATTTAATATTATTTCTGTTGCCTGGGCTTGCTGCGATTCGTTTTCAGAATTTGAATTAATATTAAAACTATCAGCTCCAGCTTCGGAGATATACATTGCTTTGTCAGTAACTGTTGCCAATTCGTCTATTGCCGAATCAGGGCTCAACCATCGATATATATTCATACCCCACACATCTACACTGGGACAAGAATTTAAAGCTTGACTGTCTGGAACCTCCCCATGACCAGTACTGACAGGATGATTTGTGTCAAGTGATTTAACTGTAGCAGCACAGTTTTCAAGAACATTATACCAGTTTTGGATATTATTATTAAACCATTCAGGGTGATAATTAAACTCATTACCAAATTCCCACATTAAAATAGCTGGATGGTCTTTAAACTGATTTACATACCATGTGTAACTGTTTTCATTTAACATCATTATTACCTTAATACCAGCATTGGCAAAAGCATTAAGTTCGGCAACATTTGTTATAGCTGCATAGGTTCTTATAGTGTTAATATTTGCATCAACTAAAAGCGGAATGTCATCATTAAATGAATAACCAGAATTTTCACCATTCCCCTCTCCTCTTGCATAACAAATACCATTTATGCGGTATTCTTGTCCGTCAACATATATTTTTCTGTCTTCAACATATACTGATTGAGCACTTAATTGCCCTATAATCACAAATAATAAAATAAATAATATCTTTCTCACTAGCCTAAATTGAAAATAATGTCAAAACTGCAGATTCTAAATCATTTTTATCAAGATATTCTTTGACTTTTTTATGATTTAGAATAACTTTTTCATTTTCGTTCGCTAAACTAGTAATTTTTTCTATTTCATAGGACTCGATGAATTTTTTAATTTGTGCTTTTTTTGGTAAGGTTTCAATATTAGCAAGTCTAGCTAAGTCATTTTTAGTTAAAATATCTGACTTATTTGCGTGATTTGGCAACTTATCCACGCCAATAGCATTTACTCCAATTGGTTTTTGTATCTCAAATAAATTTTCAGATTTTACATTTAAATAGTAGTTACCTCCCATCCTAGCAACCAAATTAAGTTTTAATGGATCAATATCTCCATTAAGTGTAAGTAACTGTTTGTTTATGTGCATCATTACTATTTCGCTTACAATTAAATTACCTGCTCCACCGTTATTCCCAAGACTAATTACCTCATTTACCTTACATTCAAAGGAGATAGGAGACTCTGAAACCCTTGGTGGCAGGACCTTTTTTGATGTTATTTTTGTCAAGCCAGACTTTAAAAATTCATCAATACCTCTTTCATAATAAACACTAGAAAGAGATGTAGGCTCAACAAGGCTAAAATCAACCAAATTAATTACAACTTCCTTAGTTTCTAAAATATTTTCTAAAGTATCTTTTCTAGAATTATCTGTTACCCTATTAGCTGGAGAAAAAACCAAGATTGGCGGTGCTGCACTAAACACATTAAAATAACTAAACGGACTAAGATTAACATTTCCATTTTTATCAATTGTACTAGCCAAGGCAATGGGTCTTGGTGTGACAGCATTTAAAAGAATTTTGTGTACCTCTCTGGTGGTTAGATCTTGAGGGTCAATTGTCTTAAAATTTTTCATATCAAATTGAAGGTAATAATTTTGTTTTTACTTCTCCAAATCCAACTCTAATATCATTTTTTAAACAGTATCCACGCATAAATATCGTATCAAAATCTTCAACAAAGGTCCTAGAATAGCCCCCATCTAATATTATATCTTTTTTCCCTCCCCAAGATAATTCTAACATTGATCCGTATGAATCCTTAGATTTTCCGCTGATAGTTCCCGAAGCCATCATATCACCTGTATTTAAATTACATCCGTTTACCGTGTGATGCGCAATTTGTTGACTCATATTCCAATACATATACTTAAAATTTGATTTACAAATTACCGTTTCAATTTCTGAATCACCTGGTGAAATAGATACAGACAAGTTTATATCATAATTTTTTAAACCATCGAACTTTAAATAATCTAAAACCTCTGGGTACTGAACTGGACCTTGTACTTTAAACGGCTTTAATGCTTCGATTGTAACAACCCAAGGGGAAATTGAAGAAGCAAAACTTTTACCCAAAAATGGACCAAGGGGTACATATTCCCATTTTTGAATATCTCTTGCTGACCAATCGTTAAATAATACTTTTCCAAAAATATAATCCTCAGCATCCTTGGTAGAGATTGATGACCCTAGTTTGGAATTCTTTCCAATAATATAACCCATTTCAAGCTCAAAATCAATTCTTTTTGATGAACTAAATATGGGGTTTTCAGAGTCAACAGGTTTAATTTGACCTTTTGGCCTATTAATATCAACTCCACTAACAATTATGGATGATGCTCTTCCGTGATAACCCACTGGTAAGTGTCTCCAATTTGGTAATAGAGGATTATCTGGATCTCTAAACATTGACCCTATATTTGAAGCATGTTCCATGCTAGAATAAAAATCTGTATAATCTCCAACATTGACAGGCATGTGCATTTCCACTTCAAACATTGAAAAAATTAAGTCGTTGTGCACTTTGAACTTCGAGGTTTCATCTGTTAACTGTTTTTGAAGAATTTCTCTTACTTTATTTGTCTTGTGTTTTCCAAGATTTATAAAATCGTTCAGGAACCTGTTTTCAAAAACAGAATTATCAATATTTAAATCAGTAAAAATATTAAGTTTATTACAAGCCAATAAATCAATCACTTTATTTCCAATAGCGACTCCAACCCTTTTAGAAACACCCTTTTTTGAAAAAATCCCAAAAGGTAAATTATATATTGAAAAATCTGTATTATTTGGAACTTCTATCCATGTGTTCATTTTATTAGTTTTAATCCGTTATCAATTAAATCTGTAAATTTATTATTCTTTCTAAGGTCTAATAAGGCATTCTTTACGTTCTCTTTTAATTCATGTTTGGTGTCAAAGAGAATTTCATAAATTTCAAGTAAAATAAGCCATTCATCTGAATAATTACCGATAATTTCATTATAAATAATTTTTAAACGATTTATTTCAATTTCACCCGATTCTCTTATTTTTTTTACATCAAAATATAATTTGTGAAGTTGTAAACTTTTATCATCATATTTAATTTCTTGAGAGTTAGTTTTGGGTAATTTAAAATTTTGTAAAAATGAATTATCATCTGCGGGTCCTGCAAAAACCGAAACAACCTCTTTACCAACAGCCATATCAAAAACACCCCACTCAGGTTTGAATAAAAACTCATCATTATAAGTTACTGTACAGTCTTTAAAACTAATTAACTGAATTTTCCCCATGATATCACGCTTTCCAGTAATTATAATTCCTTCAACTACAATACCACCCTCAAATTTTAACTGTGTATGTTTTCCTTCAACTATCCCATATGCTTCTAAATCTTTTGGAGACATGTCTTCGATTGCTAAGTTAATACCCTCTAACTTTCCTACTGGCGAACCAAATCCTTCTTTATGATAATTAGTTCCATGGCCGATTAATTCTTTATTATTATTTGCCAGGGCCGTTGATGAAGACGATTGTATGTAAACAGGTTTGTCATCAAATGAAATAACCCTGCTAAAAATTGAAGAAATTTGAATTCCAGTTGACAATTGAATAGTACCCAGTTTTTTTGAATTAATGACTTTCTCAACTGAACTCAAACCACCAACTCTCACACACATTTTGTTAGCAAATTTTTCTAACACATAACTTAAATGAGAAAATGTGGGGGTAACAAAAAGATGAGGTTGAGCAGTCGTTATATCAAAGTTGGTTTCAGCAGCTTCTATTGAATATGGGATTTTTTTAATATCCTCTGAAAGACAATCTTTACTTTCTTCGATTGACGATAATAATCCTGCTCCATATATTTTTGGATTATTAATATCACCGATTAAACCATATTCTACACTCCACCAATGGAGATTTCTTATTTTAGCCATTTCTGAAAGTTCGCTTAATTCACTTTGAATTTTTTCAACTTTTTTTGTGGCCATCGCGATTTCCTCTTCTTTAGAATTTGGATTTTCCTTTAGAATAGAAAGTTCTCTAATAGCTTCAAAAATTTTATCATCTTCTTGAGAAGAAATAGCTTTACTACCAATTTCTCCAAATCTCCTCAAATACTCGGCATACTCAGGATTTGCAATGATCGGAGCATGACCAGCAGCTTCGTGTATAATATCAGGTGCAGGAGTATATCCTATATGATCTATTGTTCTGATTTCAGAGGAAATAACAAGTACATTGTGAGCCTGAAAAGCCATAAATGCATTGGGTGGAATAAAACCATCCACAGCTACAGCTGCCCAACCTATATCTTTTAAAATTCTATTCATTCCCTCCATTCTGGGAATTTTATCTATAGAAATTCCTGTTAATTTTAAACCATCTATGTAGGAATCATGAGCATATTTTCTTAAATAGTTTAAATTCAACCTCATAACATATCGCCAAACTGACTGATTTTGATATGTGTATTCGCCGTATGGTTGTTTGACGATATAGGGATGTAAACTTTTTGGTAATTTTGAAGTTACTTCATTAAACTCAATTTCTAAATCTCCTTTTTTTGTCATACGGTTTAAAGTGTTCCTCTACTCCTTTGCTCTCTTTCGATTGCTAAAAACAAAGCTTTAAAATTTCCTTTTCCAAATGAATTGGCGCCTCTTCTTTGAATAATTTCAAAAAATATTGTTGGTCTGTCAACTAGTGGTTTTGTAAAAATCTGCAATAGATATCCATCATCATCACGATCAATTAATATTCCATTTTCTCTTAACAACTCAACATCCTCTTGAATATGTCCAACCCTATCGATTAAATCATCATAGTAGGTTTCCGGAACATATAAGAATTCTATTCCTCTGTTTTTCATTTCACTGACTGTTGTTATAATATCATCTGTAGCTAAAGCTAAATGTTGAACACCAGGGCCATTGTAAAAGTCAAGATACTCCTCTATTTGAGATTTATTTAGACCCTCAGCAGGTTCGTTAATCGGAAATTTTACCCTGCCATTTCCATTACTCATGACTTTACTCATTAAAGCTGTATACTCAGTTGAAATATCATTGTCGTCAAATGAAACAATTTGTGTGAAACCCAAAACATCTCTGTAAAAATTACACCATTTATTCATTTCATTCCAACCAACATTACCAACAATATGATCAACATATTTTAATCCTATTGGTTTAGATGAATTATTATTCTTCCATTCTTTATATCCTGGAAGAAATATTCCGTTATAATTCTTTCTTTCAATAAACAAGTGAACTGTTTCACCATATGTATATATGCCAGATTTAACCACAATACCATTTTCATCAGAAATTTCAATAGGCTCAATATATGATTTTGCACCCCTTTTAATCGTCTCTTCGTAAGATTTAGCAGAGTCTTCCACAAGAAAAGCTACAACTTTTACTCCGTCACCATGCTTAGTATAATGATCATTAATTTCAGATTTTTCAACATAAGATGAAGTTAAAACAAATCTAATTTTATCCTGTTTAACAACATATGAAACCTTAGAATTATCACCTGTTTCGAGACCTGAATATGCCTCTGATTCAAATCCTAAAGCATTCTTATAGAAATAAGCTGATTGTTTTGCGTTTCCAACATAAAATTCAATATAATCAACACCTAAAATTGGTAAAAAATCTTTTGCATCATTAAAAATTTTATCAATCTCCATTTATAATTATTTGTTTTTTTCTAGCCAGGATTGGTAATACTTCCCATCATCAATTTTGACAGCATAATCAGTAACTTTCAGTGGTTGAAATGTATCAACCATAACCGCAAGTTCTTTTGTTTCTTTCTTTCCTATACTTTTTTCCATTAATCCTGGATGAGGGCCATGAGGGATTCCAGCTGGATGTAGACTTATATAGCCTTCGTTCACGTTTTTCCTACTCATAAAATCACCATCTACATAATAAATAACTTCATCCGAGTCAATATTACTGTGATTGTAAGGGGCAGGTATAGCATTTGGATGATAATCATAAAGCCTGGGAACAAAAGAACAAATAACAAAATTACTGGTTTCAAAAGTCTGATGAACCGGCGGTGGTTGGTGTAATCTTCCGGTGATTGGTTCAAAATCATGAATTGAAAACTTATATGGATAATTATAACCATCCCATCCAACAATACTAAATGGATGAGCAGCATAAACACATTCATGAATAGAATCATCCTTTTTAATTTTTAAGAGAAAATCTCCAACTTCATCAAATGTTTCTAATTCGGTTGGCGGATGTAAATCTCGCTCGCAGTAAGGAGAACTTTCTAAATGTTGACCAAACCAATTTCTATATCTTTTGGGTGTATAGACTGGTGATTTTGATTCAACTATGAACAACCTATTATTCTCTTCGTTAAAATCAATTTGATATATAACTCCACGTGGAATCACCAAATAATCCCCATATTTAAAATCAATATTTCCTAAAAAAGTTCTAAGCTTTCCAGATCCTTTGTGTATAAAAATAACTTCATCAGAGTCAGTATTTTTATAAAAATATTCTTTTAGGGATTTTGTAGGTGATGCCAAAGAAATTTGACAATTATTATTAAATAATATTACTTTCCTACTTTTTAAAAAATCAGATTCATTTTCAATATTAAAACCCACTAACATCATGGACTTTAAATTATTTTCAATTGCAGCTTTGGGAGATATAGAATATGTATTTAAAATTTCTTTAACCTGGGTCGGTCTTTGTGTATGATACATCAATGAAGACATTCCGTCAAATCCAATAGTACCAAAAAGCTCTTCATAATAAAACCTACCATTCTTATTTTTAAAAACAGTATGTCTTTTACTGGGTATATCTCCTAGTTTGTGATATCTAGGCATATTTAGTTTGTTTCTCTAAAATTACAAAATTGTAAATAGACTAAAAAACAATTATTTTTTTATAAATAATTTTGAATTAGAATTATATCCAGACGATACTTTTAAAAGATAAGTTCCTTTATCATAGTTGGTAATATCAATAATTTTTAAGTTGTAAGATTCAAATAATTTTTTCCCAAGTAAATCAAAAATTTCGACTTTAAAATGTTCAAGTTGAGTAGTTAGATTAATTAAATCATTTGCAGGATTTGGAAATATTCTAAAATCAGTAATCAAATTATCATTTAACCCCATAGAGTTTCCAGTATAATCAAATTCAATCCAATTAAGATTAAAACCTGGCTGAATAACTTTCATTCTTAATTTATATGATCCCTCATTGAGGGTTGTTGATGCAGAAACTGTTTCCCAAGTTTGCCAACCACCTGTTATAGGTAAGGATATTTGAGTAAGATTTTGAACCTCGGCCCCGTCGATTAATTGCAACAGAATTGATCCTGACTGATTTTCAGAGGCAGCTCTAAAATTTATATCGTAATCTCCAGACTCGGTAACCAAAACTAGATAGTCGGCAAAATCTCCTGAATCGGTATATCCTATGTTTAAACCTCCATTAATATCAGAAGTTTCCTCATTAGATAGTCCTTCTTGATAGACATAATCTTCAGCTTCGACTAGGCCTGGAATTACTATTCTTTCACTGACATTGTTGTAAACAGGATAATTTGAAAATGGTATTAAATACTCATTATAAATTGAAACCAATTCTGTTTCCTGATAAAAACTAACTGAAATATCATCTAAAAAACTATATTCTTCATCAGTAGAAATGTAAATAACCTGAGGATTTTCTTCACTAATCTCTATATCTGAAATTGTTACTTCCTCTGAATTAACAAAAACTCCAAAATAAGAATCGTTAATTTCCTGGTCAATATCAAGAGGTTGATTTAATAATAATAAAATAGTAGAAAGATCTTCTTGCGCTTCTGCATACTCTATTGAAAATTCTGGGATTTCATCAGAAAGATCAAAGTTAACACTAGAAAGATTATATCCTCCAGTAATCATTTTCATTTTCAGCTTAAAGGTTCCTTGAGGTAAATAAATTCCTTGAGTTAGTTTATTTACAAAATTTGAGTAGCTCCCAGTATTGTATAAAATAATGTTATCAACTATTGGAATTCCGTCTAATTCTAATGAAAAAATTCCACTTGAGGTTGATGCATACCTTGTAACTATGTTGTAAAATCCAGATTCCTGAATATCAACGGTGAATAATAACCACTCATCTTCACTTGTAAAACCAACTTGATAACCATTTCCATCAGTATCACTGCTATTTTCGATATCTACACCATCATTCCTATATTGCCAACCTTGATTCCAAGCCTGAAAATTATCTGTATTTATATGATAGGTAGCATAATCAGCATCAGAATAGGCATAACCCATTGGACCTAAATCGTAATCTGATGCGAATAAGACGCCAGGGATGGTATTAGGTCCGTCAAATGGTAAAGTTTCATTTGAAGATACTTGTCTAATCATTGCATCTACTACATCTCTTTGAAATCTATTATTTGAAATGTGGGAATCTTCAGCTAGTTGCATTAAACCATTTACTGCATTTTCAACTGAGGGAGCACTTGATTCACCCCTAAAATAATTAATTAATGATTGGTAATTTGAATTTGTATGAATTTCAAAAGGTGCTGAAATAGATTCCAATTTTTTCCATGGCCAAAAGGCCCACCCAATATAATTTTCTTCAAATATTTTGATTGCTTCCGTAAACCATTGATTTGAATTCTCTCCACCTTCACCCATCCATAGTGGGATATTATATTGATTTCTCATCCATGTCACCCAATCCAAAGAGTCATTAAAACTCCAATACTTATGAAAACTATATACCATATTATCGTCCCATGGTGGAGTAAGTCCGGAAAAGTCATTTGCATAACCATTTCCTTCAATAAATATTATGTGGTTTTGATCGTATTGTCTTATTTCATTAGTAACATCAATATAAAAGTTTCTTAATTCGTTTTCACCTAAATCCCAGTGAGTTTCATTTAGTAAATCATAACCACCTATCCACGGCTCATCGCTATATCTTTCTGCTAATTTACCCCAAAGTGCAATAGTTTTATTTTTATTTTCTTCACTTTCCCAAAGAGAGGGTAAATTAGGGTTATAGTCATTAATATCCGAGCCATAGCCTTGACCTCCTGGTGCTGCATGTAAATCCAATATTAAATACATGTTATTGGCTTCACACCAATCAAGTAAATCGTCAACCATTGAAAAACCTATATCCAACCATGTCTGTTCACCTAAAACAGGTTCATCTTGGATAGGCAAAGTGAATAAATCATAATGCATTGGCAATCTTACACTATTAAAACCAAAATTGGAAAGTGAATCAATGTCACCTTGTGTTATAAAATTTTCGTACCATGAATTATAAAATTCATCTGTATTTTCTTGACCTATAAATTCTACTAATTTTTCTTTAAACTCATGCTGAGAATCAGCAGCTCCAGTAAACTGGAACAAGTAGGGCTCTTGTAACATCCAACCGCCTAAATTTATACCTTTGAGTATGACGTTATTACTGTTATCATCTTTAAGATATGGGCCAAGGGTAGATAGATTTTGTGTGTTTACTAAGTTGGAAATAAAAACAAATAAAACAAGAAAGAGTTTCTTCATCTGTTAATCTACATTATCTAGTCCCCAAAGGGTTATCTCTGATCCATGAACATATGTATCACTACCATAATTTGATGTAATCGAAAACTTTAAATACCTGAACTTGTCTGAAACCCCTTCTAAATCAAAATCATGACCATTAGCTGCAGCATCAATAAAATCTTGTGGAATATTACCATTTTCATCACTAGGGTCACCAATATCAAATTGCCCTAATAAAGTCCAATCTATGGTATTGTTACTCGCATACAAATCAAAAGACCTCATATTTTCTTCTTGATAATAATAGGGAACACCGGTTGGTCCATTATACCAAAATGCCCTTTGCCACACCTTAAACCTATGAACCCTAACATTTTTATTTAAATTGATAACAATATCTAATGGCCAGTTTAGGGTTCCACCATTCTGATCTCTCCAAATAATAAAATAACTATTATCTGAATTTGTCTCAGCTGTATCAACAACATCATCCCAAAAAGCAGTTGTCTCACCCTCCCAAGCATTGCCATTAACAGAAAGCTGACTCATTAGTGTCCATGTAGATTTGTCTATCATTTCCTCAAACAGTGGTGTTAAAGTAGCCTTCTCTTCTAAATCTGTGATATTACCATCAAAATCTTCAACCTTAGTTAAGAAAGTCATCTCAACTGATTCTAAACCTCTTACAAAAATACTCTCTGTAAGACTGTTTGAGGATAGTATTCTGATTTCTTCATCACTTCCACTAACAATATGCAAATGAACATAAACAGTTTTTTCAGCTACATTATCCCATTCTAACTTAACACCACCTAAGTCTGGAGTTATTGTAATACTCTCTTGAACCAGAAAAATAAAATAAGGAAGTGGAATAAACTCAACTTCAACTGGTTGTGAAATATTTTCATTTTCGTCAACAACAAATAGCCTTACTGTGATAGCTGTATTTTGATTCAAACCATCTATTTCAATTGAATTATTATGTGAGCTTGAAACTCTATATACATCTACACCTAAAGAATTAGTATACTCAGCTCTAACAAATAAAATATCAGAATCATCAGGTAATTGATATGAAATAATACCCCCACCGTTGGTCGGAATAATATTTTCAATTGTTAAACTTCCAGGGGGTGTAGAATCTTGGTTTTCATCATCCTTACAGCCAAATAAAATGACTACAGAGATAAATAAAATTGATAATATCTTACTTGTTTTCATATTTTTAAATTATTACCACCCTGGGTTTTGAATCAGGTTTGGATTAATTGTTATTTCGTTTATACTTATAGGATGAAAGTAATCCCTCGGATAATTAAAAGATCTGATTCCAACTTGTGTTATATTATAATAACCACTTACCGTTGTTTCGTTTACTGACCATCCAAATACTGGAGAATTAAAATATTCCTCAGCAAGTTTCCATCTCCTTAAATCATTGTATCTATTTCCTTCAAATGATAGCTCGATTAATCTTTCTTGTCTAATTATATCTCTAAGACCTTCCTGCGTTGTGTGCTTATTTAAGTTGGCTGATATAGATGGGTTACTCCAGGAATCTTCAACATTAGGAATCCCAGCTCTTTGTCTAATAACATTTAAGGCATTATATGCATCAGCAATTGGCCCACTTGACTCATTGACCGCCTCAGCATAGTTTAGATAAAGCTCAGAAAGTCTAATCATTGGCCATGCATATGTAACTATTTTTGAATAACCATCTCCTTCAGAATCTGGGTGTACAAGTTTTTTTAATGCATAACCCGTTATCAAATAATCATCTGAATTAGCAATTCTACCATGACTTTCTCCTTTTTTCATTCTTAATTGCCATAAATTACCCCATGTTCTATTGTAACCACGATCAAAGCCAAGTGATGAATAAAACCTTGGCTCTCTATCTAAATTTAATTTAGCAGTACTAGCACCATATTGAGCTTGTAAATTTTGCGTGCCACTCACAGAAGTTACATTAAATCTATTTTGGTAATCATATGTTAAATCTTCATCTATAGGTAGTCCATTTTCTGAATAAAATAATTCAGCAATTCTCAATGTTGGTGCAATCCATTGCCACGCCGCTTCAACTGATGAAGCATTTGGATTTTTCATCATACAAGCAGCTTGCATTTGCCACCAATCATTATCACGTACTGGGTTTGAATTACCCCAAATTAATTCTGAGTTCCACTTATCAACAATAGAATATTTTAAATCATATAAAGTTTGTATAAATTCTTCTTCCTCATACTCATCTTCATAATTTGGTGGAGCTGATGTAAATTCATACATACCTACTCCATTTTCAATAGCGGTAACAATCGCATCTAATGAAGCTTCTCTTGCTAAATCCCATTTTGTCTGGTCATAAGATTGGTTGAAAAAGTGTTCACCGTCCTCATTCACAAAACCTGAATACATTTCTGAATTTCCGTTAAAAAGTGGACTAGCAGCATATGTTAAAACCCTTGATTTAATACCTTTTGCTATAACCTGATCAATTCTACCTAAGTCATTTGAGCTAAGAACTCTTGCAGGCAAATGAACAAGTGCTTCATCAATTGTTTCCACTATGTAAGCAACTGATTCATCAACTGTTCTTCTTTTTACCCTAACTTCTGAATCACTGGCAGAAATAGGTAGATTTTCGTCAACAATTGGAATTGGACCATAATAAGTGAATAATAAGAAATGATAGTAGGCCTTTAGAAATTTAGCTTCTGCTGCCCATATATTCATTTCCTCCTCTGTCATATCAACAACATTGTAAATATTTTCAATAAGAACATTACAATGCCTTATTCCTTCCCATAGTGGCCCTTGGTCAGACCATCCAGACCACAATCCAAATTTAGGATTAGAAGCAGATTGTTGACCCTTCATGATTCTTATACCATCTGTTTCTTTAGCTATTGGAGTTGTAACTTCGTCACTCATCATCATGAATGATGTATATACTCCATCATTTTTAGGTAAGTATGCATAACAAGTAGCTAAAGCTGTATAGGCAACCTCTTTTCTCTCAAATAATAAATCTATTTGTTGCGTTTGATCAGGGACAATATCTAAATATTCATCACAACCAAACATTGCAAATAATAAACCAATAACTATAATTTTTTTATTCATAATTTTTTATTAAAAATTAACCTGTAAACCAATATTATAAACTTTTTGTGGAGGATAACCTAATCCATTACCTCCCATTTCAGTATCCCATAAATCAAATTTTGAAAATGTCAACAGATTCAGCCCTGTAAAATAGATTCTTGTATTTAACCCAGAAAACAAACCAGATTCTCTGTCAGGAAAAGTATATCCTATTTCTATATTTTTTAATCTTAAAAAATCTCCATCCCTTTGCCACCATGTTGACTGTTGCTCATTATTTGCAATTGAGTATGTGGAAAGTCTAGGCCAAAATGCATTTGGATCGGGATTATTTATTGACCAATGATTGTCCGCAATAACATTTAATGCATTTCTTTCATTTACAAAAGGAGAAATATCGTTTGGATTGATAAAGAAAGAGGTTCTTGCTACACCCTGCATAAAAATTGAAAAATCATAACCCTCATATGAGGCAGAGATACCAAATCCATAAACAATCTCCGGAACAGTAGGTTTTCCTATTGGTACTCTATCCAATTCATTTACAACTCCATCATTATTAATGTCAGTATATTTTATATCTCCGGGCATGTAAGAATTTGCTGATGAAGAGAAACCATTAAATTGTTCAGGAGAATTATCAATGTCTGCTTGATCAATAAATAAACGTTCAGCAATCAAACCCCAAGCCTGATTGACTGGGTATCCAATTCTACTAAGGTATTCGTATGTATAATCTGGTTCTCCGTTAACTAAAACTTCATTAGTAGAATATGTGAAATTTCCTCTTCCTGAAAGAATTAATCCAGAGTCAAAGGCTTTATTGTAATCCAATGAAAAATCAACTCCTCTTGAATTTACTTCACCAAGATTACTACTTATGGTGGTTGTTAACCCCATAGTTGAAGGAATATAGTCTCTAGACATGTATATTTTTGATCTGTGTTCAGTAAAATAATCTATCTGAAAATTAAGTGAATTAAATAAGCCCAACTCTAACCCGTAATTAGTTTTTTCTGCAACTTCCCAGGTTACATTTTGGTTTGAATATCTGTCAATGACATATCCTTGATAAAAATTATTAAAATCAGAACCCCAAGTAAAACCATAACTAGGACTTTGAAGATTAACCTCAGATAAATAGAAAAATCTGTCATCTGCACTTGAAATCCCATCATTACCAACCAGACCGTGAGTAAGCTTTAATTTAAACATATTCACATCAGGTAATTTTTCAGAAAACCATTCTTCATTTGATAAAATCCAACCAAGTCCGATAGACGGAAAAAATCCAAATCTGTTATTCTTTGCAAACTTTTCAGAACCATTGTAACCAAAATTAAACTCGGTAAAATACCTTGAGTCATAGTTGTATGAAAATCTTCCCGAGAGACCCATGTTTCTTGAAGGTAGTGTAGCAAATGCACTGTTACCACCAATTGTATTTAAAGATTCACTAAAATTGAACACAAGAAGACCACCAATATCATGAAGCTCATTAAATTTGCGATTGTACTCAGTTACAAATTCATAATAAAATCTACTAGTACCCAAGTTGTTGACTGAGGGATTATTCAAAAATTCCGTTCCCTCTTGAATTCTGTATAAATAATTTAATATCCCTAATTCAGTTTCAACTTCTGCCATACCATAGTAGAATGGAGTATATTCTCTTGAATTCTCGTTCATCGTATATGTTCGAACAGACGCCATACCTCTGAACTTTAGTCCTTCTGTAATAAACTTCAAATCCTGTTCGATTTGTACTTGAGAAAATATTGTATTTGTGAATCTGTCTTTATATCCTTTTACCATATCTGCATATGGATTTGGAAACCCACCATTTCCTTTATTTCCGAATAATGTATGATTATATCCTAAGTTGTCTTCATAAGCAAAATATTTTGGAAAGTTAGCAGGATTTGCTTGCATTACTGAACCAAATATTGAATTCGCTGAAACTGATGGACCATTATATCTTTCAAATAAAGAATAAAATTTAACGGCAATTTTTGTTGTATTAGTTAAATCAATATTAATATTAGCCCTTAGGTTAGATCTCTTGATATCAATATTATTATTGAAATTATTCAAAGGATCTACTTTTAGCAATCCCGTATCATTATTGTGAGACACCGAAAGATAATACTGCGCAATATCACCTCCTCCATTTACATTTAAATTTGCCTTTCTGTTTAGGGTATAATCTTTGAAAAGCTCATTGTACCAATTTACATTTGGATAAATGTTAGGATCTCCTCCGTTAAGAGTGCCATAAATTTTAGAAATACTGTAAGTCAATGGAGCAGAAGCGTCTCTTGTTCTTGTGGCCCTGTTATAAAGGTTCATATAATCTACTCCCCCTAAAAATTCATTGGTTTGCGAGGGTGCTGAAATTGAATTTTCATATCTAAAGGATACTTTTGCTTTTCCTTTTTTACCCTCTTTTGTTGTGACCAAGATAACACCGTTAGCACCCCTCGCTCCATATAATGAAGTGGCTGTAGCATCTTTCATAATCGAAAAGCTAGCAATATTATCTGGTTCAATTCTAGCTAAATCATTGGTAGTCACTTCTAATCCATCGATTAAAATTAGCGGGTTATTAGCATACCCAAAACTGGTTACCCCCCTGATAAAAAATTCAGCATTATCTGCACCTGGCTCACCTGATCTTTGATAGGAAATCATACCAGCAAGTTTTCCTGCCATGGCGTTAGTAATATTTGATGTGGGGATTTTTAACTCTGACGGGTTAATTGTATTGATGGAACCAATAACACTATTTTTTTTCTGTTTTTGAAAGGCTACAACTTGAACTTCCTCAAGAGATTCAAGACTTTCAACCATTATCACATCAATTTTTGTTTGATTTCCGATTAAAATTGATTGAGTTTCAAAACTTATGTAAGAAAACTGGATATTTTGATTTTCATTATCCGCTTTTATGGCGTACGTTCCCTCAAAGGTTGTGGAAGTACCTCTATTAGTACCTTCAATCAACACTGTAACACCTGGTAAGGGGTTACCTCCTTCATCTACAACAATTCCACTAACAAGGATAGATTGGGAATATAAAAAAGATGAAAAAACCAACATTAATACTAGTAGTATGTTTCTGAAATTCATTTTAAGAAATCGATTTAGTTTAATTTTGAACAAAAATAAGACTATTTTAAGTCTTGACAATAATGTGTATCAAATTTTAATACATATATAATTTATCTACTAAAATTTGAAAATTTAGCAAAGAATAAATCAGAAAATTAAGAAATCTGTAATCTAATTAAGAAAACTTTCTGTCAATAGAATATTTTCCAGGACCTGTTAACATCAGGATTACAAAAACTGCCAAAAACAATAAAGCCTTTTCAACTCTTCCAAAAGGATCTCCCATGTGGACTATGAAAGCTGCTACAAACATAGTAGCTGCTGGAAAAAAGCTAAAAAACTTAGTTTTATAACCAATCAATATAAAAATTGGAGCTATGAACTCAGAAATTACTGCAAGAATCAAGGTTGGAGCTTCACCTATTCCGATAGGGTTGGCAAAACTAAGATCCCCTTGAATCAATTTATTAAATTTACTCAGGCCATGACCATAAAGCATGGAACCAGCAAAAACTATTCTTAGTATTAATAATGCTATATTATTCATTTTTATTTATTTGGTTTGATTGGCAAAGATAAGTAAATTTAAAAAAGACGAGGTTTATCTAAATACAAGGAAATTTTTACTAAGTGATAATAACCCTTATTTTTTAAATGGCAAAGCTGCCGAGGGACAAGCGAGTCCACATACTGGAAAAGATAAAATATGGCCTATGGGTATTATTTTAAGAGCTATGACCAGTGAAAGTGACAAAGAAATAGAAAAGTGCCTAAAAATGCTTGTTAATACACATGCTGGAACCGGTTTTATGCATGAAGCATTTGACAAGGACGACCCAAGTAAATATTTTAGATCTTGGTTTGCATGGGCTAATACTTTATTTGGAGAATTAATTATTAAAATCAATAATGAAAGACCTCATCTTTTAAAAATCAAGTATTCTTAATACTTAATTATTTTTTCCGTGTGTGAAATTCCTGAGGCTGTATCTATTTTAAGGATATAAATACCTGTATTTAATTTCTCTATATTTTTATTGATTCTTTGCATTCCTGAATTCATTCTTCCAGAGTAAATATTATCAATTAGTGATCCCTTCAAATCAAAGATATCAATTGTAACAAACTCACTTATTTCTAGTTCCAATAGAATGTATAAAGTTTCAATAAATGGATTTGGATAAACTCTTGTAAAAAACAAATCCTCTTCGTTGATTGAAGCAGTTGCAGAGTTTATAGCATCAGGACTTCCATGAAAATTTATATTACTCCAGCTTGATGGAAGTGAATTATCATAGGAAGGGTCTATTAATTCCAATGTATATCCATCCCCATTTGATAACGTAGGCCAAGGAGATGAAGGCTCATAATACACTTCATCTTGTAAAATCAAATCAGAATTAAATAATCTTACAGCATCACCTGAAGCGGATAATCCAAAATCAAACTCTCCTATAAATGATGTAATCTCAGGGTAAAATTCAGCAAAATCACCCGCATTTCTGACAATAACTAAATAATCATCTCCACCGATACTTGTTCCAGAAGGAAAAATAAATTGATTCGAATCATTGTTGTCCTTTAGTATCCATCCGGAAATATCAATATCATCTTGATTAGGATTGTATAGTTCAACCCAATCTCCGGTATCAAAATTATCAGATGATTTATAATTTATTTCGTTAATTACTAAATTTAATCCTGAACTAGTTATAAAGTGGGCTTGAATTTCAAAATTCTCTGTAACATTGACCTCAATTTCAGATTCTGTTGAATTTACATCACCACTCCAATGAGAAAACTCACTGCCTGACTCTGCAATAGCTTTTAAAGTAGTTGGAACATCTTCAAAGTAATCTCCACTCCATTCATCCTCTTGTATTGTAAGGTTGTTGTTTAAAAATATATATCCAAGCTGAGGAGTTTCGTTAAATAAAACCACTTCATGATATGAATCAAGATCAAATTGATTTAGGATATGATACTTAGCCTCTGGTTGTCTATTTGCAGCAAAATTATTCATTTTGTCAACAAACTGGTAAACTGATTCCTCTGAAACCCATGGCTCGCTCTCATTCCATCTTTCAATATGATTTTCCATTTCATCGTACATATTCTCATAAATACCAATAAAGTGTGAAGTAACATTGGTTGGAAGATATCGAGAATTCATTTCATCAGCATAGCGATTAATAAACTTGTTTCGAAATCCAACATTTTGTACAAGTTTTCTCATAAATAATGTTGCCCATGGTGGATTAGCCCAAGTTGTTTGATTTCCAGATAAAACAAAGTCCAGGGTATCAAAAAAGTGTGAATAATTTTGATCCCAGTCTGACCACCATTGGCCCGCGAAACCAAAATCAGTATCATATAAAACCCATCTCCATTTTCCTCCTGGAACTTTCCAATATTTTATATTATTACCAGGATAATCCCTATTATCCATATAAATTTGAGCAATATTATATTCCATGAAATTATCGATATCAATTTGATTAATTACATAGTTATAATTTTCGTCATTAGATAAATCATTTTGTTGAATGTAGGTTCTCAATTGTAAGTATTCGGCATTATCTCCGTCCACAACCTGACCATCTAATTCCAACATAGTTACGTCATTGGCATTAACATCATGCTTGGATGCAATCATATTTTCACTAACCTTTTCTCTTAGATTATATAATCCCCAATATGCTTTATTTATATAGGAAGAAACTGTTTTAAAGGATTGATAATCTATGTGAGAACCCTCCATTAAACTTGTAATTGCAGCATCTCTCATATTAGTCCTCATCCAATCATTACCTGAATTTCTTAGAACTAATGATTCAAATGAATCATAATCTAAATTGTCAAAAAAAGAATATTGAAATTCTCCAGCCCCATATTCTCCCCTTGCAAATAATGCAAATGACTTTTGGTCCCATCCACGGCTATATGAACCAAAAATTTTGATTCCTGCATTAGCGCTAAACTCTAACACATTATTATCATAGTAAGAAATGTGAACCGGTCTTTCCCAGTCTTCCCAAAAATTCGCTCCAAAAAATGGATATCCACCGTAATCCTCAGGTCCGTATGCATAAATTCCATAATTGTAATCAAACAAATTATATTCATCTGTAACTAAATGAATAATTGGATGTTCACTATCAATATTGAAAAAGTAATTTCTAGAGTTTGAGTGAAGTGATATATAGTTCTCTTTAAATGCTTTAGCTCTTACTATGGTTGTTTCATCAATCGTAATTGGACCAGTATATATGTTTGAGTTTTCATCGGGTTCAGTAAAATCGGTGGTATAAGTTATCATATCTTCTGTTCCATCTCCAAAAATTTCAAGATTTATAGGACCCGCAATATTTCCTCCATCATGTGAAAATGTAACTGGAACACCCAAAACACCAGAATATTCATAAGATTCGTTCTCTTCTCCTGGAGTTGGGTCTTGATAAGCCACATAGACTCCATTTTCGAAAGATACTCCATATGAAATATTAGATGGAAGTGCACCAAAAGTTATGGAATCAACTAAATTTCCTAATTCATCATGTAGATAGACAGATTCACCCGATGATGATAATTTAAAGTCTGTATGCATAAATGACTGGCTCTGAAAACCAAGAATGTCAGGAGGAGCAACACCTTCACTTGTCTCATTTTCGTAAATTGCTGAAAGAAACGGAATTATTGTCATATCAGAAGAAGTATTGGAAATGTTATGAACCTGAATGCTGAAAACATTGTTACCGTCAACTAATAAGTCTTCATAATTATCAATTAAAAATCTGTCGGGGTTTCCACCAGTATACATTTGAGCCTCATGGTCAATTTGTGTTGTTGAGTCATACACTGGAGGAGTTCCGTTTATATTCGCTCTGGCAATTTCAATCCCATTAATATATGCTACGAATCCGTCATCATAATCAACATCTAAGACTAAACTATTAATTTCACTGACATCCTCTATTGTAAAAGATTTTCTTAGATAAACTGCTAATGTTCCCGCGGCTATATATGTATTATCATCACCATCTGCATAACCAAAGCCAGAGTTACCGATACTCCACTCATCATCATCAAAATCTGTATTCATCCAATTTAGATCTGTATCCTCATTTGGAATTTCGTACCTAAAAGAATCACCTTCGTTTATTAATGTTCTAGCATAAGTAATTCCAGACCTGTCCTTATCTGATGCCCATATAAGAAGATATTCGTCTGCGTCAATTGTAATGTCAGGAAATGTCCATGGATTATTATCTTCAAGTAAATCTGTCAAACTCCAATTATTTAATGAAATTTCTTCAGAACCATAATTATATAATTCAATCCAATCAGGAGTATCCCCGTCTTCATCCAAAAAAATTGAGTTAGAGGCTGAAACCTCGTTAATTCTTACTGATTGGGAATAGGATAAATTTAACACAAAGATGAAAATCAGTGAAAACCTTATCTTAATCATGGTATAATAATTGTCAAAACAAATATAGTTATATATAAATTATTGGACAGAGTGGCTGAATTATTACTTTTAACAAATCATTTATGATAAGATTTAAATTAATTTTATTTTTTTGTTGTATAATATTTACAGCTTGTAAAACAAAATACGCTACCAAAGAATTTGAAGTTTCTCAAAGCCCTCTAAGTCCTAATTATAGTAGTTTAGAGAGTTGGGCTGCTCATCCAGACAAAAATGATTCAATAATAGATGTTTTTTATACCACTCCAAAGGTGAATTTAAAGGCAGATGTTTTTTATATATATCCAACCCTTCTTACCAGTAAAAAAAATGATGCATGGAACTCTGATGTTTTTGATAATAAGCAAAATAATTCGGTCAAAAACATAGCAATTAAATATCAAGCTTCTGCGTGGGCAAATGCCGGTAGAATATACAGTCCATTATACAGACAAGTACACTACAGATCATTTTACGAACCTTATACTTCAAACGGAGGTAAGAAAGCTGGAGAAATTGCATATGATGACATTAGAAGAGCATTTATCTATTATTTAAATAATTTTAATAACGGTAGACCAATAATTATTGCTGGACATAGTCAAGGTGCATATCATTGTAAAACTCTTTTAAAAGAATTTTTTGATGAAAAGGAACTACAAAATCAATTAGTGGCTGCCTATTTACCAGGAACAAGAGTAGATTTGAAAGAATTTAAAACAATTCATGCATTAAAAAACCCTAAGGACACTAAAGGATATTTATCTTGGAATACCTTTAGATTAAACAAAAAACCAAAAAAGGGAAAACACCCTGCTCATTTTTCCTGGAAAAAGAATCAGTATGTAACAAATCCTGTAAATTGGGATGATTCAAGAACCGCCACCATACAAGAACACAAAGGTTTGTTATTTTATGATGAAAAAATATATCCTAATTCAGTTTACATAGAGATTAATAATGGACTTATATGGTCGTCTGTTCCAAGAGGAATTAAAGGTAATCTATTTCTTAAATTAATAAGAAATTATCATTTTGGAGATGTAAACATATTTTGGAAAGATATTTCAGAGAATGCCAAAATTCGCGTTGAAAGTTTTTACAATTTGACCAAAAACTAAATTTTTAAATTGTTAAAAATTGCTAACAGAGAAGAAAAAAGTTAGCATTTAATCCAAAATTGTTAATAAAAATGAGATTTATATGGTTAAAATCTTCTTTTTTGCAAAAAAATACCCTATATTTAAGTATTAATAATTTAAAAACTAAAAAGATATGGGTTATTCACACCAAAACAGTAAAGGAAAAACTTACTTCCTTCACTCAAAAGACGTAGTATTAAAAGGAGGAAGAAACCAGACTATTTATTACTTTGCAAAAGAAGCTAAAGCTGGTGCTTGCGATCTTCCTGCTGGTAAAACTGTAGTTGAAAATACAAAAACTGGACTTCCATTCCTTAAAGGGAAGTAATATGTATTTAATATTATTATAAAAAACCCTCCTTGTGAGGGTTTTTTTATTTCTTGTAAATAATAATTAGATGATTACGAATTTTTCAAATTTTATTTGTGAAAAAATAGACCTAGATACAAATATTATCTGGTTTGAAAAATCAAATAAATACATAATAATTAATGATCTTTTAAAATGCTTAATACTTGATAAAATTGACAGCAACAAATACCCTTTAAACCAATTTTCCTCAGAGATCAATGAGATAGGTACTAGTAATCTAAAAAAAATATATGATGATATTAATTCACTTTTGAATGAATGTAATATAGAGTCAAAAGATAAAACACATGAAGAATTGAATGTTAAGCATGAAAAATTCCCTCACTATAGCAAATTCAAATTCAATAAAAGAGTTGTCAAAATTGAATATTCCAACAGAGATCTTATTAATCTTATTGATCCAAAATTTACGCATTTAAAATGCGATGATAATGAGCAAATAGTATTTAAGGTTCAAGAAAAGAACAAAAGAATATATTTATTTAAGCAAGATAAATTTATTGGAAGCTGGGGTGTCTCAGAAATGCATGAATTTCATGGAAAAATATCAATGGAATTAACCTCATTTTTTCACAATATGCGGGAATCTGAGTGGACGGCAGTATTTCATGGATCTACTCTTTCTAAGATGAATAATTCCCTAATGCTCACTGGGGATTCAGGAAACGGTAAAAGTTCATTAAGCACCATTTTAATGGCAAATAATTTTTCTCTAATCGCTGATGATTTTAGTCCAATGAGCAATGAAGGATTACATTATAATTTTCCATCAGCAATATCCATAAAAGAAGGTTTTTATAATACATCTAAAAACCTGTTTAAATCATTTAATGAATTAAAAGAATATTATATTAACGATATTAAGGGTAATGTAAAATATTTACCTGCAAATAACAATGAATTAATACTTTATAAAAGGTGTAATAAAGTATTAAATGTTAAATTTGGCCTGAATTTAAAAAATGAGATTAAAACGGTCAATAAGGGTAAAGCTTTAGAGCAAATTTTACCTGATGCTTGGATTTCAAAAGATTTAAATCACGCAAAATCATTTATTGATTGGGTTAAATCAAGTTTATTTTATGATTTAACCTATAATAATAATGATAAGATGTTAAAAATGATTAAAGATATTTTTTAGGGTATGGTATTATTAATAATGGCTGCTGGTAGTGGCAGCAGATATGGAAAGCTTAAACAATTTGATGAATTAGGACCAAATGGTGAATTTTTAATGGAATTTAGCATCTATGATGCAATAAAAAGCGGCTTTAATCACATAGTATTAATCACTAAAAGAGAAAATAAAGACTTTCTTTACAACTATTTGAGAGAAAAAATCGACAACTCTATAAAACTTGATGTTGTAGTTCAGGAAGTTGATAATCTACCGGAAGGGATTATTGCTAACTCAGTAAGACAGAAACCATGGGGAACAGCTCACGCAGTTTGGTGTGCAAGGGACTATATTGATACTGATTTTGCCATTATAAATGCGGATGATTATTATGGATCAAAAGCTTTTGAAAAAGCAGCTCAATTTTTTAATCATTCTGATAATCAAAACAATTATGGACTAGTTAGTTACAGATTAAAAAATACTCTTTCAGAATTTGGATCGGTTTCGAGGGGTGTTTGTAAGGTGTCCAATGGTAAACTTGATTCAATTAACGAACACTTAAAAATTGAAAAAAACGAAAATGTTATTATTGACCACGATAGTGGAAATATTTTAAGTGAAAAAGCTTATGTTTCTATGAATTTTTGGCTTTGTAAATCTAATTTTTTTGAGCATCTTGATGAATACATCAAAGAGGAAATGGAAAATTTAGATGATATTGAAAAAAGTGAAATCTATCTACCTTTTGCAGCTCAAAAACTATTATCTGAAAATATAATTAATATTGATGTTATTGATTCTGAATCAAAATGGTTTGGCGTTACCCATAGAGAAGATAAAGAAAATAGCGTCAAAAAATTAGCTTCATATTCAAAAGAGGGTATTTACCCTACTCCTCTGTGGAAATAGTCTCATCAGAAAAATTATATACTAAATCATTTCCGTTTTTTACCCAAGAGGTGATACCGCCTGCTATTACGTTGATTTCCTTATATCCATTTTCTTTGAGATAATTGGCAGTTTTTGTGCTCCTATTCTGAGTTCTACAATATAATATAATTGATGAGCTTTTGTCAAGGGTGAGTATATCATTTTGAAATGATTCAGAGTAAAAATCAAAATTAACAGCATCTTGAATGTGACCGGACTGATACTCCTCAGTAGTTCTAACATCAACCAGGATGTAATCAGTATCCTGAATTTCAGTGAATTGAGCATCAGAAATCTCATTTATTTCGTTAGATTCAAAGATTTGACAGGAGTAAATAAGTAGTAAAGAGATAAAAATAAATCTTAACATATCAGATTAATTATTTATTTCACCATTCCATTCAACAATACCACCAAGAAGATTATAAACTTTTTTAAATCCTAATTCACTCATTAATTGACATGAATTAGCACTTCTAACGCCAGTTCTACAATACACGTAATATGAACTATCTTTATCAAGTTTTTCAATCTCCTGCATGAAATTTTGAGGATTATAGAAATCAATATTTTTAGAATTTGGAATTCTTGAAATTTCAAATTCTTCTGGCGTCCTAACATCTAAAATAATTGCACTTTCTTCAGAAATAAATTGCTTTTGCCAGGTTAGCTTATCTAGATTCATATCTAGTAAATATAAAAATAATTAATTATTTATGGCTTTATTTATTTCAATATGTAACTCCTCTTTTTCAAAGGGTTTGGGATAAAAGTTATAGTTAGAAGAGTTTACTATTAGTGTAGCGGGTATACCGCCGTCCCATTGTTCGGATACTTTTGGCACCCATGTATTCATTTTAGAATCATCTAGGAGAACCACCCTAGATTTTATTTTATTTTTTTTTAGGTAAGGTTTGAGTTTAGATTCAATTTGGGATGGAAAGTCTAAGCTCACTAAGATTACTTCTGTGTTTTTATCTTTAAATTCCTTATTTACCTGTTCAAAATGAGGCAATTCCTTGACACATGGAGCACACCATGTAGCCCAAAAATTTAATACATATGTTTTATCAGCCGATAAATCGATTTTACTATATAGACCATCAAAATCGACTATTTCAATAGACTGGTCGGACTTATTGCTACAAGAAAAAGTAAGAATAAAAAATAATAGAAAAATTGACTTTAATTTAATAAACATAAAGGAACTATATCAAATGATATGCCATAAAAAAGGTTCTACACTTCTGAGTGTAGAACCTTTAATAAATTAATTCTGTGCCTAATATTATTAGCCAATATTCCATCCTCCAGGGGCTGAAGGAACTGAATTTGCTTGTGCTTTTTTAGGATTCAGTATAGCGAAGGTTCCAATAGCAGTTAATGCTGCATATTTCCCCATCTTCTTAATCGCCTGTTTTCTGGTTATGCCTGTCTTCTTCATGGCTTATTGTATTAAAAGTTTCTTAGTTAATCTATCACTTCCTGATTCTAGTTCAATCACATAAATACCAGCAGACAATCCAACTGTTGATATTGTTTGTGTACCCATGTTATTGTTTAGAGTAGTAGATAATACTTCTCTTCCAAGAATGTTATATAAACTAACCTTGGTTTCATTTGATTGAGTAGCTAATCCTTCAATAGTGATGTAGCTAGCATCTATTTCTTTGTAAGCATTCAACATACTTGTTGATACTTCTCCACTGCTCATTGTATCAGCAGTCATGTGGATGAAGAATCTTCCAACACCTTCTAAATCACTAGTAGGAGTCAATACGTAGTCTCCATCAAGTAAATTAGTCATTGTACCTTCTTCAGTGTCCTCTAAGTATATATTAAGATCTGCAGGAGTAGTTCTGTGAGAGATGCTTATAGTAGTTTCTTCACCACCAAGAGCGTTAATTCCAAGAGGAATCACTTTATCCCACATCTCTGAATATGCTAAAGACTGAATCCCTAAATCAAGACCCTCATCACCGACTACTAGTCTTGTAGAAATTGAAGGGTAATTAAAGCCCATTGATGCAGCATCATAAGATGGTTCATAAGAATCGGAGGTATTATCTAGAAAGTAAAGCTGAGTACGTCTGTTGTATTCATTCTGAATAACATTTATAAACAACTCGGCTCTATCATTATTCATAACATCACCTACAATCCCATCATCTGAACCGTCTTCGGTCATCATATTAATATTGAAAGTAAAGTCTCCAGAATTTGAATGATTTCCACCAACAAAAAATGCTTGACCTGGTGCGATAACTGCATTAGCAGCTGAAGTTGCATCATTAATTTCTGTGTAGCCAGCAGAAGTACCACTCCAAACATGAACAGCCTGATTATTTGCGTGTAGTAAGTTAAGGTTTGTAGTATTTAAGACATAGTCACTTCCATGAGTTGCTGCACCAGCAGCATTTGAATTAACAGAAATATAACTTGAATAAGGATTTGCAACTAAATTCCACCTTGATCCTGTAGCCGAGGCAGCGTCTCCATCGTTATCACCCTCAGTAATAGCAAATATTGCATTACCGTCAAGAGGTGTTCCTTGGAAATTTAATGTTGCACCTGACAAAATACTAGCCATTTGGAATCCTTTTCCGCTTTCAAGTTGTCCTTCAGTGAAAGAATCGTCAGAATCAAACGTAGACCATGTTCCATTCGCACCTGTTGTATTGTCAAAAGTTCCAATCGCATATTCAGTCTCTGCACCTGAATTGTTAGTTGCAAGATTGGACTGTGCAATTATCATATTGGAGGTAACACCAACCATTGGGGAACCAATTAAATCCCAATCGTTATCAATTCCTGAAATAAATCTAGCATAAGTAACATTCCCCGTTGAATTGTCATCATAATCACCTCTTAACAAAAGCGAAGAAAAGGCTGAACTTGATGAATTCAATGTTATTGTACCATTATTAGTTAAGGTTGAACTGGAATTTGATAAAATTAGTTGCTTTCCTGATGTAAGAGTAATTGATGCGCCAGAACCAACAGTTAGACTAGAAGTACCATTTACTGTCATGTTCTCTTTAAGTGAAAGCGTAGAGTTTGATCCTGTAACTTGAGAAGCAGAACCTCCTGTAACTGACATAGAATTATTTACCTCTAACTCACCTCCTCCAGAAATCACAAAATAATCAACAGTAACCCCGGTAACATTAACCTTCATTTTTGCACCACTTGGCACAAGAATGTTATCATTAGATGCAGGAACACCAGAGGGAGACCATGATGATGCAACATTCCAGTTATTCACACCTGCAGCAGCTGTTTTTGTAACTTGAGATTGCATTGAAACAGTAACTATCAAAGCAATACAAATAAGTAAAATTTTTTTCATAAACGTTAATTTAATGCGTTTGAATCTGTAAATATAAACAAAATTGTTAACAACTTGTTTTTTTTTACAGGTTTTGACATAAAATATATGAGATATTAATATGTCGGGCATTTTGTTAAAAAATAAGTAAATTATCTACTAAAGATTAATTCTTTATCAGAAGATAAATTTTCATGATAGACATATCCATCATAATTAAATGATTTTAAAGAGCTTATATCAGTTATGTTATTTTCTATAATATATCTAGTCATCATTCCCCTAGCCTTTTTTGAAAAAATGGCTATTGTTTTATAATTGCCGTCCTTTAATTGTTTAAAATTCGCAGAATAAACATCTGATTTGAGTACTTTTGAATCTATAGCTTTATAATATTCGTTGCTTGCAAGATTTAGAACGGGTTCATTTTTGGAAAGCTCCGAATTAAGTTGATTTGTGATCTTTTCTCTCCAATAATCATACAAATTCTTGTTGTTGTCAAATGAGAGTTTTGTACCCATTTCTAATCTGTATGGCTGAATTAAATCTAATGGTTTAATCAAACCATAAAGGCCTGAAATAATCCTTACGGTGCTATGCATAAAATCAATCTTGTCATCGTCGATTGAATAAGCATCTAAACCTCTGTAAACATCTCCACTAAAGGCATAAACCGCCTGTCTTGCATTTTTAACAGAAAATGGCAACGACCAATCAAGATTTCTTTCATAATTCAACTCAGCGATTTTACTGGAAACACCCATTAGTTCAGAAAGATCTTTTGGACTTTTTCTTTTTAAGATTGAGTTTAGATACTCTGCCTCTTTTTCAAAACATAAAGAAGAGCTTTTTTCAGTAGGAAGCTGAGATTTAAAGTCTAAAGACTTGGCTGGAGATAATAATATTTTCATCTTAAAATTATTTAATTAAAAATAAACAACAAAATTTATTAAATCAAGAAAATCAAGGAATATGCCAAATTAGTTGGCTACATAATTTTCCCATTTTTCAATACAGTTTTGGAAATCCTGGGGTATTTCTGAATCAAATTGCATGAATTTTCCAGTTTTTGGATGAGTAATACCCAAAGTCTTTGCGTGTAATGCTTGTCGAGGAAGTAACTTGAAACAATTTTCAACAAATTGCTTGTACTTTGTGAAAGTTGTTCCTTTAAGTATTGAATCACCACCATATCTTTCATCATTAAACAAAGTATGGCCAATATGCTTCATATGAACCCTAATTTGATGAGTCCTACCAGTTTCTAGAGTACACTTAACCAAACTAACATAATTAAAACGACTTAATACTTCATAATTGGTAATGGCTCTTTTTCCATTTTCAATCTTATCATCATCTAAAACTATATTCTGCAATCTATTTTTCGGGTTTCTTCCTATGTAGTTATCAATTTTACCACTGTCATCTTTCACACTACCCCATACCAAAGCAACATACTCTCTTTTGGATGTCTTTTCTGCAAATTGATTTGATAAATGAAACATTGATTCGTCATTTTTAGCAATTACCAATAACCCACTTGTATCTTTATCTAATCTGTGTACTAATCCGGGTCTATTTGAAGTGTTTTTTGGGAGATTTTCAAAATGATAAATTAGGGCATTTATTAATGTTCCTGAGTAATTGCCATGACCAGGGTGAACAACCATTCCAGCAGGCTTATTGACCACAACTAAATCATCATCTTCGTAAACAATATCTAATTCAATGTTTTCAGCTATCAATAAATTATCTTGAGGAGGATATTCAAATAAAACTCTAATATCATCTAGGGGTTTGACTTTATAGTTAGACTTAACTACAACTCCGTTAACCTTTATGCTACCGTTTTTTGCAGCAGCTTGAATTTTAGTTCTTGTAGCATTTTCAACAAAATTCATAAGGTATTTATCAATTCTTAAAGGAGCTTGACCTTTATCAACTAGAAATGAAAAATGCTCAAATAATGAATTATTGTTTTCCATTACCTAATTTAAAATCTATAACTGAAGTTCTTTTAAGAAAATCACCTTCATTCAACTCATTTCCGTTATGCGAAATTGAGATGACCTCATCTCGAGCTATATCATCAACGTATTCAATTTCTCCAAAAATAAATCCTAGTGATTCAATAGTTTTCCTAGCTTGACGAACTGTTATTCTTGTGATTTTAGGAATTTCTACCATCTCAAAATCAGAGGCATTTAATGTGAGATATATTTTTCTTCCTTGCTTGACCTTTGCATTTGCTTTTGGAATTTGGTCTAAAACTGAATTAATTTTAAACTCAGGATTGTAGTTTCCTGAATCAGAAATAATGTATTGTAAGTCTAATTCGTTAAATTCTGATTCAAATTCTTGAATGTTTTTTCCGGTTAAATCAGGAACAACAATAAAATCTCCATGACGGGTATTTAATCTAAGAAATAGAACCAATATCAAAAAAAACAAAAGCGCTGTAATAATTATTCGAAACGAAGTTTTTAAGAATGATTTACTAAATAAATATTTAAGCACAGACATATCAAAAATTGAAATACAAACTTAATTAATTTAAAATAATTTTAATTAGCTACTTTTGGATTAATGAATGCGAATAACTTGAAAAATATTGGAATCATAATGGGGGGATATTCTCATGAACACGAAATTTCATTAAAAAGTGGAATAGTTGTTTACAACACACTTAAAGAACATTACAACTGTTATAGAATACTTATCAAAGAAAATAGCTGGACTTTAATAGATGAAAATGACAATTTAAAAAAAATTGACAATGAGACATTCCAAGTTACCGATCATCCAAATCTTGTTTTTGATTGTATTTTTAATGCAATTCATGGAACACCGGGTGAAGACGGTAAAATGCATAAATATTTTAGTCATAAAAATATCCCTATTACTGGATGTAATTCATATCAATCAGAATTAACTTTTGATAAGGTAAAATGTTTAAATTTTCTTTCTTCTAAAGGAATTAAAGTTGCACCATCCATGACGATATCTAAAACAAATAAGCCTAACCTGAATGAAATTGAAGAAAAAGTTGGCTTTCCTTGTTTTGTAAAGGCTAGTAATTCCGGAAGTAGTTTTGGAGTTTACAAGGTTTATAATAGTGATCAAATGAAAAATTGCTTAGTTTCAGCATTTGAAGTTGATAACAAAGTCTTAGTTGAATCACACATAGAAGGAAGAGAATTTTCAATAGGTGTGATTAGTTTTAATGGTGAAAAAAAGGTGTTACCAATCACAGAAATAATTACCTCAAATGACTTTTTTGATTACGAAGCTAAGTATGAAGGAAAAGCTAAAGAAATTACACCTGCAAAAATATCAACTGAATTAGAATCAAAGCTCAATTTACTTTCGAAAAATATTTACGAATTATTGGAGTTGAGAGGATTTTCAAGAAGTGAATTCATTGTCAACACTAGTGGAATCTACTATTTAGAAACCAATACAGTTCCTGGACTCACATCGGAAAGCATTTTACCTCAACAAGCAAAATGCGCAAATATTGATTTAAAAGATTTATTTATAAACGCAATTGAAGAAGTGATTAATTAAATTAACTTTGAATTATGAGACGAGCTATTTTTCCAGGATCATTTGACCCTCTGACTTTAGGTCATTGTGAAATTATCAAAAAAGCAACACAAGTTTTTGATCAAGTTGTTGTTTCAGTTGGGAACAATTCTGAAAAAAAGTATATGTTTTCTTTAGATCAAAGATTAGATTTCATCTCTTCTGAATTTAAAAACAATCCTCAGGTTTTAGTGGAAAAGTACGATGGTTTAACAGCAGAATTTTGTAAAACCAAAAATATTAAGCATATAGTTAGAGGACTTAGAAATCCAGCTGACTTTGAATTTGAAAAAAAAATCGCCTTATTTAATAATAGTCTAGGGGAAATTGAAACTATTTTTTTCTTAACATCTCCGAATAATGCCTTTATATCTTCATCAATGATTAGAGAAATAATAGATAATGGCGGGAACTACAAAAAATTTGTTCCAGAGTCTGTTTCAGCTTAACCGAAAAGTAGTCTGATATTTGCATAACTTTTAGGCAACATAGACTCCAAATTTTCAACACCTATCCACTCTACCCTAGAAATTCCTTCCTTTTTTTGAGGTTTGAATTTTCCCGTGTAATCTGAATACATTTCAAACCAATATGTTGATTTTAAATAATGATTATTATGTCTTTTAAATATATGATAAGTTTTTTCTAAGGGTTTCACAATTGATAAATTCTTAATTCCAGTTTCTTCAATAACTTCCCTTAGTGCTGTCTGAGAAATATTTTCTTTTTTTTCGGCTTTTCCCTTAGGTAAATCCCATTTTTTGTTCCTGTAAATAAATAGTATTTCTGAATTCTGATTAATTACTTTACCTCCAGCAGCAGTGATTTCTGGAAATTTATTTTTAAATGCTGAAATAACAGATTTTTCATTTTCCGAAAGAATTCCAATTGATCCAATATTCTTTTTATTCAAAAGCTTAATTAAGTCAATATTATTTAACAATTCTAATTCAATCATTAAACTATTTTTTAGGTCAGTTTTGTTGTCTGAAATAATAATCGGTTTGTCTTTGTAAAAAATTTGTAACATTTAAAATAAATACAAATCTAAATTAATACTTTTGTTAATAGAATTATGGATAAACTAGACCAAAATAATTTCAGAGAACAAACAGCTGAAATTTTATTAAAACTTGAAGCCATAAAACTTAGCCCATATAATCCTTTTACATGGGCATCAGGATGGAAGTCTCCTATTTATTGTGATAATAGAATTATACTTTCTGATTCTAACTCAAGAAATCTTATAGCTGATAACTTCGTTAAGATCATAAAAGATAAGTACAAAGATACTGAATTGATAGCTGGTGTTGCGACAGGGGCAATAGGAATTGGAATATTAGTGGCACAAAAACTTGACTTACCTTTTATTTATGTGAGACCTGAAGCAAAAAAACATGGTAGAAAAAATCAAATAGAAGGAAAGATTTCACAAAACCAAAAAGTTATTGTTATTGAAGATTTGATAAGTACTGGAATGAGTTCATTAAATGCGGTAAAAGCTTTAAAAAATTCTAAATTAAACGTGTTAGGTATGATTGCAATATTCACATACGGTTTTGAAATTTCTAAAAGAAATTTTGAAAATGACAAAATTGATTTAGACACACTTTGCGACTATTCTATATTATTAAAAAAAGCAGTAGAAACTGAATATATTTCTGAAGACAATCTTGGAACCCTATCGGTATGGAATAAAGATCCTGAAAACTGGGGTTAAATTATCAATTTAATTTCAGTCTCAGAATATTTTGACATTTGTTTGTTTGACAATCTTATTGTTATTTCACCATCTATATCTACTTTAATTATTTTACCCTGGAATTTACTCATGTCATTCGCTGAAAAATTTGAAGTTTCATTTTTTTTGTATAGTAGGCTATTGTAATTTTTTATCAATTCATTCTCATTAATCCTAGAGAGATTAAAGTTTTTTTCTAATGCCTTTTGCAATTCTTGTGCTATTGTTTCAATAGAATTTAATTTTCCAGTTTCAATGAAGATTGAAGTTGCGTTAGGTAAATTTTTAAATTCGCTTTGGTTAATATTTATTCCAATCCCAATTACTGAGTTTTTTATACTATTTCCTCTAATATTATTTTCGATTAAAATTCCAGAGATTTTTTTATTTGCTGTCATAATGTCATTAGGCCATTTAATTGACAGGTCTAATAAATTATATTTTTTTAGTGTTTCATATACAGAAATTGAGCTTATTACATTTAGCATAAATTTTTTGTCAATTTCAAAATCGCTAAATCTTTTGTAAATGCTAAATGCAAGATTTAAAGAAGGTTTATTTGACCATACATTTCCGTTTCTTCCCCTACCTTGTGTTTGATGTTTAGAAACAACTACAGTTAAATCATCTAAACTTTCTTTATTTAAAAGTTTTTTTAAATAAGAATTTGTCGAATCTATGGCATCAAGTTTGATTATTTTCATTCGCATAAAGTAAAAAAAAATAATAAATTTGCACAAGCATAAAAACTCTTAATGGCAGGCAGAACAAAATTTAAAAAACTAATTAGATTGATAATCGATGGAATTGAAGATGTAAAGGGGAATGAAATTAGTTTATTAGATTTGAGAAAGCTTGAAAACAGAGTAAGTGATTATTTTATTATTTGTGATGGAAATTCCAATACACAAGTTAATGCAATTATCAGTTCTGTTACTAAAAAAGTTAGTAAAGGGTTACGTGACAAACCATGGGGTGTTGAAGGAACAGAAAATGCTGAATGGGTATTATTAGACTATGTAGATGTAGTGGTTCATGTGTTTCAAAGAGAAAAAAGAGAATTTTACGATCTTGAAGGATTGTGGGGGGATGCAAAAAAAATAGAATTAAATCAGATTAATGAAAAATCAAAAAAAACAACAAAAACAGCCTCAGTTTAATCAATATTGGATTTTTGGTTCAATTGTACTTGTTTTTTTATTACTAAACATATTTTCTAGTGGTGGATCACAGAGTTCAGCCACAACAACTCCTTCGAAATTTTTTGAATATGCTTCAAAGGGTGATGTTGAAAGAATTGAAATAGTTAACAAGCGTGAAGTTTTTGTTTATTTATCTCGAGACGCAAGATTAAAAGATGAACATAGAAATTCATCCAAAAATTCCTTATTATCAATAGCATCCAAAAATCCAAACTACAGATTTGAATTCGGAGATTTACAAAACTTTGAAAACAAGCTTTCCAAAGTTAATGATGAAAACAATCAAAATATAGAAGTTAATTATATAACTGAACAAAATATTTGGGGAGATATAATCATTTCAATGTTACCTTTTATTGTAATTATAGCAATATGGATTTTTATAATGAGAAGAATGTCTGCCGGTGGCGGTGGTGCTGGGGGTCAAATATTTAATATTGGTAAATCAAAAGCTAAATTATTTGATGCAAACTCACAGGTTAAAGTAACATTTAAGGATGTAGCTGGTCTAGAAGGTGCAAAAGAGGAAGTGCAAGAAATTGTTGATTTCCTTAAAAATCCAAAAAAATATACAGCACTTGGAGGTAAAATTCCTAAAGGTGCTTTACTTATTGGTTCGCCTGGTACAGGAAAAACTCTTCTAGCAAAGGCAGTTGCTGGTGAGGCTAAGGTACCTTTTTTCTCTCTTTCAGGTTCAGATTTTGTTGAAATGTTTGTTGGTGTTGGTGCATCAAGAGTTAGAGATTTGTTTAAACAAGCGAAAGAAAAATCTCCTTCAATTATATTCATTGATGAAATAGATGCAATCGGGAGAGCAAGAGGAAAGAGTAACTTTACTGGATCAAACGATGAAAGGGAAAACACATTAAACCAGCTGTTAACCGAAATGGACGGTTTTGGCACAAATACTAATGTTATAGTAATAGCTGCAACAAATCGTGCAGATGTTTTAGATAAAGCTTTAATGAGAGCTGGAAGATTTGATAGACAAATTTATGTAGATCTTCCTGATGTAAGAGAAAGAAAGAAAATCTTTGAGGTTCATTTAAGACCCCTCAAAAAATCTCCATCAGTCGATGTTGATTTCTTGTCGAAACAAACACCAGGTTTTTCTGGAGCTGATATTGCGAATGTTTGTAATGAAGCAGCTTTAATTGCTGCAAGAAAAAATAAAAAATCTGTTGGAAAACAAGATTTTCTTGACGCAGTGGACAGAATTGTTGGAGGTCTAGAGAAAAAAAATAAAATCATTACTGAGGATGAGAAAAAAGCGGTAGCTTATCATGAAGCAGGGCATGCAACAGTGAGTTGGATGCTTGAACACGCTGCTCCATTAGTTAAAGTTACAATTGTTCCGAGAGGAAGATCATTAGGAGCTGCATGGTATCTTCCCGAAGAAAGGCTAATTGTGAGACCTGAACAAATGTTAGATGAAATGTGTGCTGCATTAGGAGGTAGAGCAGCTGAGAAAGTCATCTTCAATAAAATTTCAACAGGAGCATTAAGCGATCTTGAGAAAGTCACTAAACAGGCAAGAGCTATGGTTACTGTTTATGGTTTAAATGATAAAGTTGGAAATTTAACCTACTATGACTCATCAAACGGAAACGAATACGGATTTACGAAGCCATATAGTGAGCAAACTGCTGAAACAATAGATAAAGAGATCTCAGCAATAATCGAAAAGCAGTACCAGAGAGCAATCTCAATTCTGAAAAAGAACAAGAAAAAACTAATTGAACTAGCTGAGGTTTTACTCACTAAAGAGGTTATTTTTAAGGACAACCTCGAAGAAATATTTGGCAAAAGGCCTTTTGATAAGGAAGAACCGAAAGAAACAAAATCAAAATAACTATTATTTATAGTTTTTGTAACTGAAAATTAACTACGTTTCGTTAACTTTAAGGAACAAATTCCTTCTTGGAATAAATTTTGAGACATTGAATTTTTTTAGTAAGTTTTTTAAAAAATCCTCTTCAGAAAAAGAACCCAAAAGCCCTGAAAGCAAATTCCTTCCTAAAAAAAAAGCGGCAATTGAAGAAAGATTCATATTGAAATTTATTGAAAATGGTGGTAAATTTCTTTACTGTGAGAATTTAAATGAAGTTCAAGAAAATTTTGATTTAATTTTAGCTGAAAATGAATGGATAAATCAAGATCTCTTAATGATTAAATCCGAATTAAAAAAAGAATTTAATTTAAATAATAATTTTAGCTCAAGTTTAGAGGAGACTAAGTGCTTTGTAACTGATTGTGAAAACCTAATTGCAAGTGATGGTTCAATTTTAATTTCTTCAAATCAAATTAATGAGAAAAAGCTAAATGAGTTTCCTGACAACTTAATTATATTATCTGATACAATGAAGTTGAAAAATACCATTAGTGAAGGTCTTTCAGAGATAAAATCTAAAAGTAAATATATTCCAACTAATATTACTACCATAAAAAATTTTAATGTGATTAAAGGAGATAAAGATTTTTTAAGTTACGGAACTTCTTCAAAAAACTTATATTTGATCCTTTTAGAAAAAGGATTTGAATAGTTTTGAAAGAATCAAATAAAAGAATAATTAGTGGGTTAGTTTTTGGTGGATTATTTATATCATCATTGTATACACATGTTTCTTTTGCTCTATTAACATTCATATTTGGAATTATTTCAACAAATGAGTTTAATAAGCTTACAAACCAAAAGGGTATTGGTTATTATATAGTTTTTTCTATAATCTACATTTATTTTGCTCTAACTGAGTATCTTTTAAATATCAATAATCAGCCAAATTCATGGTTTAATGACTTAAAAGACACCTTGTTAATTTTTAGCATATTTGTTTCGCTATTCCTTTTGAGAGATTTATTTTCAACCAAAAATTTAATAAGTGTTTTAATAAAAAAATATTTTCGTTTTATATTTTACATAACCTCTTCTTTTATATTCATTTATCTGATAGCTAATTTTAATGGATTTTATGACCCCTCGATAATATTGGGTTGTTTTATTTTAATCTGGGTGAATGATAGCTTTGCATACATGGTTGGTAAAAAATTTGGTAAGCAAAAACTGTTTTATAGTATTTCTCCTCATAAAACTGTTGAGGGATTTTTAGGAGGTTTACTTTTTTGTTGTATTTCAGCATCGATAGTTTCTAGATATGTTGACGATAGTATAAGCACTTCAAACTGGTTAACAATGGCAATCATTGTAAGTGTTTTTGGCACACTTGGGGATTTAATTGAATCTAAATTCAAAAGGGAGTCAAATGTAAAAGACAGTGGTAAAATTATGCCGGGTCATGGTGGTATTTTAGATAGACTAGATAGTATTATATTTGCTAGCCCATACATTTATCTATTTTTAAAATTAATCTAACATGTTTCACAAAGAAGGATTTAATATTATTTTAAGTGCATTTGTAATTGTATCGCTTTTAATAATATCTGTTGACTATTTCGAAGTAAAATTTGCATTAACCATCAAAGTTTTTTTGATTGTAATGTTAATTTTAATATTACAATTCTTTAGAAATCCTAAAATCGATATTAACAGTAACGAAAATTATATATTATCGCCAGTTGACGGAAAGGTTGTAATAATTGAAGAAGTTTACGAGCCTGAATTTTTTAAAGATAAAAGACTACAAGTTAGTATTTTCATGTCTCCGATTAATGTACACGTTACTAGATATCCAATGGGTGGTAATATTATATTCTCTAAATATCATCCCGGCGCTTATTTAGTGGCATGGCATCCAAAATCAAGTACAAAAAATGAAAGAACTACAATCGTACTTGAAAATAATAATTTTGGAAAGGTATTGTACAGACAAATTGCAGGGGCACTTGCAAGAAGGATTGTAAACTATGCGGAAGTTGGTGATTTAGCTGAGCAAGGGAAAGATGCAGGTTTTATAAAATTTGGATCTAGAGTAGATCTATTCCTACCAATAGGTACAAAAGTAAATGTAAAATTAAATGAAGTTGTTAAAGGAGGAATAACGGTTATTACATCAAATGACTGACCCCCTATCTTTCTAATTTTTTTAGCCTCATCTCCAACACAGAGATTTTTGAAATTGCATCGTTTTTCTTCTTAATCTCATTTTGAACTATTGAATCGGGCGCGTTATCAATAAATCTTTTATTTTCTAATTTAGAATTAACAGACTTTAAAAAACCTTTTTGATAATCTAAGTCCTCTTTAATTTTTTTTATCTCTTCGTCAAAGTCAATTTCTTTTTCAAAAGGCAAAGAGTAAATATTGGATTCAACTCTGAAAGAAAGCGCATCTTTTATTTCTGAATCTACATAATTTATGTCCTCAATATTACATATCTTTTTGATTATTGAATCGTAATTCTTAGAAAAATTATCATTGTTAACAACGCTAAGATTAAGAGATTCTTTAAATGAAATTTGATATTTTTTTCTGATATTTCTAATACCCGAGATTATATTTTGAAGGGCTTCAAAATCATTTATAGTGTCAATTGGTAACTTAGCATCAAATTCAGGCCAACTAGAAACGATAATAGCTTCTTCAGATTTTCTGTTTGCGATTAAATGCCATATTTCTTCTGTAATAAAAGGCATAAATGGATGTAAAATAATTAGATTTTTCTCGAATATTTTGATTAAATCTCTATGTGTTTTTTCATCTATAGGTTGTCCATATTGTGGCTTGATGATTTCGAGTAAAACAGAGCAAAAGTCATCCCAAATCAGCTTATAAATACACATAAGCGCATCACTTATTCTGAATTTACTAAAATGATCATTAATTGTATTTAAAACAAAATTAAATTTTTGATTATACCAGTCTACAGTAACCGAACAATAGTCAGGCTGATTATTGTCAACTACTTCCCATCCTTTAATAAGTTTTAACGAATTCCAAATTTTATTTGAAAACGATTTACCCTGATCACATAAACTTTCGTCAAATAACAGATCATTTCCAGCAGCAGAGCTTAGCATAAGTCCAACACGAACACCGTCTGCACTGTAATCATCAATTAATTTTAATGCATCTGGTGAGTTACCTAATGATTTACTCATTTTTCTTCTTTGCTTATCTCTAACAATACCTGTAAAATAAACGTTATTAAAAGGTTTATTGCCTCTAAACTGATATCCAGCCATGATCATTCTAGAAACCCAGAAAAAAATTATATCTGGACCGGTAACTAAATCATTTGTAGGATAGTAGTAGTTAACCTCATCATTTTCTGGATTATTTATTCCATCAAAAACACTGATTGGCCATAGCCATGAAGAAAACCAGGTATCCAAAACATCTTCATCTTGGGTTAAATCCGCCAGAGAAATATTATTGTTTTTAGTTTTCTTCCTAACCTGCTCTAAAGCTAAATCTATATTTTCAGCTACTACGTAATCCTTATTTTCATCACCATAATAAAAAACAGGAATTTGATGGCCCCAATACAACTGTCTTGAAATATTCCAATCTCTTATGTTTTCCATCCAATTTCTAAATGTATTATCAAACTTTTTAGGAAAAAAATTGATATCCTCAGATTTTAAAACAGATTTAATGGCAGGCTTCACAAGATCTTCCATCTTTAAAAACCATTGGTGGCTAAATTTTGGTTCAATTACAGACCCCGTTCTTTCACTTACGCCAACATTATGAGTTATAATTTCCTTTTTTACAAATAAACCCAATAAGTCCAATTCATCTATAATCTTTTCTCTTGCATCAAATCTATCCATTCCAGAATAATGAAGACAAATGTCATTTAATGAAGCATCATCATTTAGGATATCTATAAATTCTAAATTATGTTTTTTACCCAATAATTTATCATTGTGATCGTGAGCGGGTGTTACTTTTAAACAACCGGTCCCATATTCAATATCAACATATTCGTCAGCTATTATTGGAATATGTCTGTTAACAATAGGTACAATCGCACTTCTTCCGATAAATTCTTTATACCTTTTATCTTTGGGATTTATACATATTGCTGAATCACCTAAAATTGTCTCTGGCCTAGTTGTAGCAATTGTTACATGATTGTCAGAGTCTTTAATCTTATATTTAACATAATATAAATTATCATTTTTTTCAACGAAATTTACTTCTTCATCAGACAAAGTAGTTTTGGCTTCTGGATCCCAATTAACCATTCTGTAACCTCTGTAAATCAATCCTTTATTATATAAATCAATAAATACTTTTAATACAGATTTGTTCATTTTATCATCAAGAGTAAATGTGGTTCTGTTCCAATCACAAGAACAACCAATTTTCTTTAGCTGATCTAAAATTATATTACCAAATTCATTTTTCCATTCCCATGCATATTCCATAAACTCCTCTCTTGAAATATCATTTTTTTCAATTCCATTAGTTTTTAATTTCTCTACTACTTTAGCCTCCGTTGCAATTGAGGCATGGTCAGTGCCAGGAACCCAACAAGCGTTTTTCCCCAATAATCTTGCTCTTCTGATTAAAATATCCTGAATAGTGTTATTAAGCATGTGGCCCATGTGTAAGACACCAGTAATATTAGGTGGAGGAATTACAATTGTATAGGGTTCTCGTTTATCAGGCTTTGAAGAAAAATAATCGTTTTTAATCCAGTAAGAATACCATTTATCCTCTATTTTTTGATGATTATATTTTGCTTGAATACTCATAAATAAATTTCACTTTACGAAAATACTCATATTTCTTAATCTGACTAATTATAATTATATTTATCTGGTTAAATTTTATTAAAAAAATTATGAAAAAATTATTTACACTAATACTGATTTTCTTTATTGGCTTTTTAGGTTTTTCTCAAAATAAAAAAGCCGTTATCACCTTTGACAAAACAGTTATTAATTACGGGACAATTGATAAAGGTGCAAATGGAGTTAGAGATTTTGTATTTACAAATACGGGTGATGCACCGCTAATTATTTCTAATGTTAAGTCAACATGCGGGTGCACGATCCCTAAAAAACCTGAAAAACCAATTTTACCCGGTGAATCTGACAAAATTCAAGTAAAATACGACACAAAAAGAGTTGGTTTTATCAGAAAGTCAATAAGTGTTACTTCTAATGCATCTAATCCAAATGTTATTTTAAAGATCACAGGTCAAGTGATTGCTGATAATAAAAAAACTGGTCTTGAAAAGAAGAAGAAAAGTATTGTAGAAGACTATTAAAATTAAAGTTTTACACATGCTAACAATTTCAAATAAGGGGAAATTAATGCCGGAATCCCCTATAAGAAAGCTCGTTCCATTTGCAGAAAAGGCTAAACAAAAAGGTGTTAAAGTATTCCATTTGAATATTGGTCAGCCTGATATTGAAACACCTCCAGCTGCAATTGAAGCTGTTAGAAATTCTAAAATTAAGGTTTTAGCTTATTCTAAATCAGAAGGTGATATAGAACTCAGAAATAAAATTTGTAATTATTATTCCAAACTTGATATTAAAATAAATAATTCTGAGGTTATAGTCACTAGTGGTGCAAGTGAAGCGTTATTATTTACCCTAGGAAGTATTATGGATCCTTCTGAAGAAATCATAATTCCCGAACCTTTTTATGCGAATTATAATGGTTTTTCTGTAGCGAATGGTGTTAATATAATCCCTATATTTTCAAGCATTGATAATAATTTTAAATTACCAAAAATTGAAGATTTTGAAAATCTAATTACAGAAAAAACAAAGGGAATTTTAATATGTAATCCAAATAACCCAACAGGATACGTATATTCCAGAGATGAAATGAAAACGCTTGTTGAAATTGTAAAAAAACACAATTTATTTTTAATTGCTGATGAAGTATATCGTGAGTTTACCTACGAAAACACAACTCATACTTCAATTCTCGAATTTAGCGAAATTCAACAAAATGCAATTGTCATAGACTCTGTTTCTAAAAGATACAGTATGTGTGGTGCTAGAATTGGTTGTATAATTTCTAAAAATCCTGAATTTATTTCCACTGCAATGAAATTTGCTCAAGCAAGGCTTTCTCCCCCTACTTTAGCTCAGATTGCTAGTACAGCAGCTATGGATGTGGGGGAAGAATATTTTGATTCGGTGATAAATGAATATAATGAAAGAAGAAAAACTCTAATTAAAGGTTTGAATGAAATACCTGGAGTAAAAGTTTCAATTCCAAACGGTGCATTCTATTGCGTGGTAGAATTACCTGTTAAAAATTCCGAAAATTTTGCAAAATGGCTTTTAGAGGATTTTTCTTTGAATAACGAGACTATTATGGTAGCTCCTGCGGCTGGCTTTTACTCATCCGTAAATATGGGAGAAAATCAGGTTAGAATTGCATATGTCCTTAATCAATCTGATTTAAAAACTTGTGTTAATATTCTAAAAAATGGACTCGCGGAATATTTGAAAAATGATTAAAAAAAATATATCCTTAAAAAAATATAATTCTTTCAATATTGATGTTAATGCAAAAGAATTTGTAGAAGTTAATTCAAAAGATGAATTAATAGAAATAGCCAACAGAACGAAAGATAAAAATGTCCTTTATTTGGGTGGTGGCAGTAATATTTTATTTACAAGGGATTTTGACGGAATTGTTATTCATCTTAACATTAAGGGTGTTCAATTTGAAAAAACAAATTCTGATGAAACAGTGGTGCAAGCTAATGCGGGTGAAAATTGGAATAATTTTGTTGAATTTTGCATAAAAAATAATTTAGGCGGAATAGAAAATTTATCTATGATACCTGGAAATGTTGGTTCTGCACCTGTTCAAAATATTGGAGCCTATGGAGTCGAACTCAAAGATGTTTTTTTAACATGTGAAGTTTTTAATAAAAATGATTTTTCAATTAAAACATACAATTTAGAGGACTGTAAGTTTGATTACAGAAACTCAATTTTTAAAGAAAACAAAAATTTAATTATTCTCTCCGTTAGACTCAAACTAAAAAATAAAAATCATAAAATTAACTCATCTTATGGTGGAATAAATGATGAATTAAAAAAATTAAAAATTTCAAAACCAACAATAAAAGATATTTCAAATGTCGTTTGTAGCATTAGAAAAAGAAAACTTCCAGATCCCAAAAAAATCGGTAATGCTGGTAGTTTTTTTAAGAATCCAGTTGTTAAAAAGGATAAGTTAGAATGGATTAAGAAATATTTTAATGATGTTCCATCGTACAAATTAGACGATAAAAATTATAAAATTCCTGCTGCTTGGTTAATCGAATCTGCAGGTTTAAAAGGAAAAGAATTAGACGGGTTTGGAATACACAAAACACAGCCTCTGGTTCTTGTTAATTATGGAGGTGCTAAAGGTGACGATATTTATAAACTCTCCCTCTCGATTAAAGAAATAATTTTTAAAATATTTAAAATAGAGTTGGAAACAGAAGTGAACATTATTTAATAAATTTGAATTATGATGGTACCTACAATAGTTACAATTTTAGTGCTTGGATTATGTGTTATGGGAATTAGCATAAAGATTTGGGCAAAAAAAGACGGTGAGTTTTCTGGAACTTGCGCTAGTCAAAATCCTTATTTAAATCAAGAAGGAGAAAACTGTGGTTTTTGCGGCAAAAGTCCTGATGAATTCAAAGAATGTAGTGGGAAAAATTAGTAACATCTTAAAAAAACTTGGTCCTGGATTATTATTTGCTGGAGCTGCAATTGGAGTATCACATTTGGTTCAGTCTACAAAATCAGGAGCTGATTTTGGTTTAGGATTAATATGGGCATTATTAATTGCTAATTTATTTAAATATCCTTTTTTTCAATATGGTCCCAAATACGCCCTAGCTACTGGTGAAAGCATGCTTCATGGTTATAAAAAGCTAAGCCGAAGTATTCTAATAGTATATTTTATTTTAACAATTGCAACAATGTTTTCCATTCAAACAGCTGTAACGATTGTAACTGCAGGGATTGCAAAATCTATAAGTGGTGATATATTATCCATTGAAATTTGGACAGTATTAATTACAATTTTTTGCTCTTTAATTTTGGTAATTGGCAGATACAAAACCCTTGATAGCATAATCAAGTACATAATTATAATCCTTGCCATAAGTACTGTGACAGCCACACTTGTTGCCGGTACTGAATTTGAAATGGAAATGAATTTTAATCAAGTGTTTCCTAGTGACTCCATTGGAATTATATTTTTAATTGCATTTATGGGCTGGATGCCCGCTCCTTTAGATGTATCAGTTTGGCATTCCATTTGGGCCTTGGAAAAAAAGAAAACTTTAAAAAACTATTCACTAAAGAATTCAATGTTTGATTTTAATGTAGGTTACATAGGCACTGCAATACTTGGAATATGTTTCATTTGCCTTGGATACTTTGTAATGTATGGATCTGGTGAAACATTTAGTGATTCTGCAGGAGCTTTTTCAAATCAGCTAATTGAAATGTATACCAGTAGTCTAGGAAACTGGTCTTATTATATAATAGGAATTGCCGCATTTACAACAATGTTAAGTACAACCATAACAACGTTAGATGCATCCCCAAGAGCGATGTCAGAAACAACTAAACTAATTTTTGATAATCAAAGTAAAAGTGGTTATTTAATATGGTTAGGAATTCTTGCATTTGGAACAATAACAATCTTTTTTGCTTTTTCATCTCAAATGGGATTACTTATTAAAATTGCAACAATTTTATCTTTTTTAACTGCACCATTTTACGCAATCATTAATTATATCTTAATTTCATCAGAGAATACACCAAAAATAAATAGACCGAGTAAGTTTATGCATTTTCTAAGTATTGTAGGAATAGTTTATTTAATTGGATTTTCAATATTCTTTTTAATAAAAGGTATTTAAATTTTTAATAATACTTCTTATCTTTGTTTAATTAAAAATTAAGACATATTTCTTGAGTAATATTACAGAAAATATAAAAGAAAATCTTTTCCAAATTGATATTCCTGACACTGATACCGTAATAAAGGAGCAAACAGAGTGGTTCAAAGTTGACCTTCCAAAAAAAGTAATTGAACATAAAAAGAAACCCGACTGGTTAAGAGTTAAGCTTCCAATTGGACCTAAGTATACAAAACTTAGAAAACTAGTTGAGGAAAATAATTTACATACTATATGTACATCTGGCAGCTGCCCCAATATGGGTGAATGTTGGGGAGAAGGAACTGCAACATTTATGATTCTTGGAAATATCTGTACAAGATCATGTAAATTTTGCGGTGTTAAAACCGGAAAGCCACAACCTGTTGATTGGGAAGAAGCTGAAAAAGTTGCAAATAGTATTAGAATAATGCAGATAAAACACGCTGTTCTAACTAGTGTTGACAGAGATGACTTGAGAGACGATATGGGAAGTAAATTTTGGGTAGAAACAATCAAAAAAATAAGAGAATTAAATCCAGGTATAACCCTTGAAGCATTGATTCCAGACTTTCAGGGAATTCATGAACATATTGACAGACTTGTAAATATAAAACCAGAGGTAATTTCTCATAATATTGAGACTACCAGAAGATTAACCAAAGAAGTTCGTGTTCAAGCAAAATATGACAGAAGTATGGATGTACTTAAGTATATGAAAGAAAGTGGGCAAAGAAGGACTAAATCAGGAATTATGCTTGGTTTAGGGGAAACTAAAGAAGAAGTTATTGAAACTATTCATGATTTAAAAAACGCAAAAGTTGATATTGTTACTATAGGACAATACTTACAGCCAAGCAAAAAACATCTTCAAGTTCAAAGATTTGTAACCCCAGATGAGTTTTTGGAATATAAAGAAATAGGTGAGAAATTAGGATTTAAACACTTTGAAAGCAGTGCACTAGTGAGATCATCATACAGGGCGAGAAAACATATTCAATAGACTAAATTATCCTATCTCTTATTGTTTCTATGAAAATTTTCTCTTCTGAAATATCTACACTTATAGGCAAATAATATAAATTTTCAATATTGAATTTCCTTAACTTAGAATAATCTTTTTCGGTTGTAATCGTAATGTTATCCTTAAATTTTAGAATATCTTTTTCCTTGTAGTCAAAGTGGTCTGGATATTTAAAGTGTTCAACAGCTATATTCTTGTCTTCCAGAAAACTTATTAAAACTTCAGAATTAACAATACCTGTTACTACGTTGACTTTTTTATTTAATAATTTCTTAATATTCAATGTATCACTAGAAGAATATAGTTCTTCCGAATACTTAATCTTGCTGAAAAAAATATGCTGATTAGAACTTAATTTAACCCTATTAATTAAGTAATTTTTATCACTTTGAGAAAAATTTTCAGGACATTTTGTTATGACAATTGAATCTGCTCTTTTGGAGCCTTTTTTTGATTCTCTTAGACTTCCCCTTGGTAATAAATAATCATTAAAGTATAAATTTGAGTAGTCTGATAATAATAATGAGTAAGAGGGAATTACTTTTCTATGTTGGAAGGCATCGTCTAAAATAATTAGATTCACTCCATGCTCAATAAGCTTATTTATACCTCGTCTTCTTTTTTTATCAACCGCTACACTAATATTTTTAAATTTTGAATAATATTGGAATGGCTCATCTCCAATAGAGTTAGCATCATCAATTTTGGATGCTAAAATAAACCCTTTTGATTTTCGTTTGTATCCCCTACTCAAAACACCAATCTTATATTCTTTAGAAAAATGATTTATCAAATATTCCACCATTGGTGTTTTTCCAGTGCCGCCAACGGTTAGGTTCCCAACACTTATTATAGGAATATCAAATGAGTATGATTTCAGTAATCCAAAATCATACAACTTATTTCTTAAAAAAGTAATTAAATAAAATTGAAGGCTAAGTTTCCAATAAATTATTTTTTTTATCAATTTCATCGTAACTAAAGTAATTATTTATCTTTGAAATAAATAATTATGAGATGTTAGTTAAAGATGTAATTGATTTTTTAAATAGTTATGCTCCATTAGATTATGCTGAGGATTTTGATAACACAGGCCTCATCGTAGGTAATAAAAATGATAAGGTTAATGGCATAATTATTTGTCTTGACACAACAAAAGAAATTGTTAAAGAAGCAATTGACTCAAATAAAAACCTCATAATTAGCTTTCATCCAATTATTTTTAAAGGTCTAAAAAAACTTTCACCAGGTAATTATGTTAATGATTCAATTTTATTGGCTGTAAAAAATGATATTTCAATTTTTTCAATACATACTGCATTAGACAATTCAATAAAGGGTGTAAATATGAAATTATGCGAAGTATTAGGGATAAATAATCCAAAAATATTGATGCCGAAAACTAAAACAATAAAAAAGCTTACAACTTATATTCCTAAGAAAGATGCTGAGAATCTTAGAAAAAAATTATTTGGGATCGGTGCAGGTTCTATAGGTAAATACGAAAACTGTAGTTTTACCTATGAGGGAGTTGGAACGTTTAAAGGTAATAAAAATTCAAACCCTACTTTGGGAGTAAAACAAAAAGATACTGAAGTAGAAGAGATATGTGTCAATATTACATTTTTAAAACATCTAGAAGAAATGGTATTGCATGGCTTGAAAGAAGTTCACCCATACGAAGAAATTGCATATGAATTAAATACCCTTGAGAATGTTAACGAGAATATTGGAATGGGAATGGTTGGCGAATTGAAGCAAGCAATTTCAGAAAAGGAACTTTTTGAATTAATCGAAAATAAATTAGGATCAAGATTTTTAAAACATTCTAAACTCCTAAAAAAACCAATTAAAAAAATAGCAGTTTTAGGTGGTTCTGGTAGTTTTGGAATTGAAAAAGCAATATCGGTTAAGGCTGATGCATACATAACCTCTGATTTAAAATATCACGATTATTTTAAAGCAGAAGATTTAATTTTATTAGTTGATGTAGGGCATTATGAAAGCGAACAGTATACAAAAAATTTATTGTTTGGTATTCTTACAAAAAAATTCCCTAATTTTGCAATCGCTTTAGCGAAAACAAATACAAACCCTGTTAAATACAGATAAAATGGCCAAAAAGAAAGAACCAACAGTTGAGGAAAAATTAAGAGCTCTATACGATTTACAATTAATTGATTCAAGAATTGACAAAATTAGAGATATTAGAGGTGAACTTCCACTAGAAGTCAGAGATTTAGAAGATGAAATTGAAGGATTGAATAAAAGAATTGAAAAGTTAGATGTAAGCCTTAAAGAATTGGATGACCAAATCTCTGCAAAGAAAAATTTAATTGAAGAAGCCAAAGCTTTAATGAAGAAGTATACTGAGCAACAAAAGAATGTTAGAAATAATCGTGAGTTTGATTCATTAACAAAAGAAACTGAATATCAGGAACTTGAAATTCAACATGCTGAAAAAAATATAAAAGAATTTAAAGCTCAAATTGAACTTAAGAATGAATCTGTAGAATCTGTAAAATCTACTCTCTCAGAAAAAACTGATCATTTAAAGCATAAAAAAGGTGAACTTGATAACATTCTTAAAGAAACTGAAAAAGAAGAAAATATGTTACTTGCCAAATCTGAAGATTACAAGAAACTTATCGAAGAGAGGTTATTATTTGCATACGGTAAAATTAGAAGTAATGTGAAAAACGGATTAGCAATTGTGCCTATTGAAAGGGGTGCAGCTGGTGGTTCATACTTTACAATTCCTCCTCAGGTCCAAATGGAAATAGCGTCTAGAAAGAAGATCATAACTGATGAACACAGTGGTAGAATTTTAGTAGATGAGGTATTAGCAACTGAGCAAAAAGAAAAGATGGGAAAACTTTTTTCCAGTATTTAAATAGAGTGAAAAAACTTTTTGTTTCCATATTTTTTGTTGGGTTATTTTACAGTTCATGTGCACAAGAAAAAAACAATAGAATTCAGCAAAATTTGCAACCAATTTCTGTTAATGAAAAAGACGTGCACAAGGCCTACTTCGCAAGTGGATGTTTTTGGTGTGTTGAAGCTATTTATGAAAGTTTAATAGGAGTAAAAGAAGTAACCAGTGGTTATTCAGGTGGTGACACAAATAATCCGACGTATGGTTTAGTAAATACTAAATTAACAGGTCATGCTGAAACAATTGAAGTTGTTTATGATCCAAATGAGATTTCTTTTTCAAATTTACTTGATGTTTACTTTGGTTCACAAAATATAGATCAAATTAATGGTCAAGGACCAGATATGGGGCCACAATATAGATCAATCATTTTTTATCAAAATAATAGACAAAAAACACTAATTGAATCCAAGATAGATAAGATTGAATCTGAAAAAAATCTTAAGGTCGCCGCAGAGGTATATCCCTTTAGAAAATTTTGGGTTGCTGAAAAATATCACCAAAACTTTAAAAAAAATAACCCAAACCATCCATACATAAAAAATGTCTCTGACCCAAGATTTAAAAATTTCAAATTTAAATTTGAGGATTTGATTAAAGATTAATCAAAAATGGATTTTTCAAATAAAGAGATTTATAATTACATTGATAATCATTCTTCTGACGAAAGTGATATTCTTTATGAATTAAGAAGAGAGACAGAATTAAAATGTTTGAATCCAATAATGCTTAGTGGAAAAATTCAGGGAAACTTTTTAGCAATTATTTCAAAATTAATAAAACCTTTCAATGTTCTTGAAATTGGAACATACACAGGATATTCAACATTGTGTATTGCTAAAGGTCTAAATCAGGAAGGTATGATTCATACAATTGACAAGAATGAAGAGCTTTTACAAATACAAAATAAATATTTTGAGAAATCCGGTTTAAGAAATCAAATAAAACAATATACTGGGGATGCTTTAGCTATAATTCCTAAATTAAAATTTGATTTTGATATGGTATTTCTAGATGCTGATAAAGAAAATTATGTTAAGTATTTAGAACTTATCTCGCCAATATTAAAATCTGGTGGGGTTTTATTAACCGATAATGTTCTATGGCATGGAAAAATACTTGAAAGCCCTGAAAATCAAGATAGAGTAACCAGATTAATTGATAATTTCAATAAAAAAATTTTAGAGGATAAAAGTTTAAAAACTGTGATGCTTCCCATACGAGACGGGATAAGTTTAACATTAAAATTATAGGTCTCTCTTAATTGAACCTGATACCGAATCAATTTCAGATTTAACTTTATCTATTTCAGACTTAATCTGTTTGGTAATGTCAGTATTTTTATCAATACCATCTGTAGAATTATTGATCTCTTGTTTTATTTCATTAGTAGCATGTTTAATGTTATTAATTCCTTTACCAAGGTTTCTAGCAAAGTCAGGAATCTTATCTGCACCAAATAATAAAACAACTATAAAAATTATAAAACCAATCTCAGGTCCACTGATAAATAAAAACATAGTTTGATTAAGATTTATACAAATATAATGAGTAAGTTTATTTAACTAAAGTAACTCATAAAATTTATGAAAAAAATGTTACTGGCTAGTACTTCAACAATCTACGGACAGAACTACCTAGAATATTTACTTGAAGATATAAAAATACTTTTTTCTGGTTGTGAGAAAATTATTTTTATCCCATACGCTCGGCCTTCAGGTATTAGCCATCTTGAATATACAAACAAGGCAAAAAAAGTATTTGAATCTCTTAATTTAAATATACTTGACTATACAAAGGATAATATAAAAGAACAACTTGAAATTTGTGATGGAATTTTTACAGGTGGAGGAAATACATTTTTACTTCTAAATAAGTTATATGAATTTAACTTAATCGAAGATTTTAGATATAAGATAAATTCAGGTATTCCATACTTGGGGACAAGTGCTGGAACCAATATATGTGGTCTCTCCATAGGAACAACGAATGATATGCCTATAATTCATGTGAAAAGTTTTGAAGCACTTGGAATTATTGACCTAAATATTAATCCACACTATATCGATCAGATTGAAGGAATTGAACATATGGGAGAATCAAGAGAAACTCGTATAAATGAGTTTCATAATCTTAATGATCAATTAGTTGTTGGCTTAAGAGAAGGTTCTTCACTTAGCGTTATTGGTAATGATATTCTTTTGATGGGTATAAAAAAAGCTGTTATTTTTAAAAAAGGAAATAAACTATTTGAAATTGAGACAGGTTTTAATCTCAAAAATTTAATATAAAAAGATCCCATTATTATATCTTTGAATTATGAAAGAAAGTAGGGTCTTATTAATGATATTAGATGGCTGGGGTAAATCAAAAAATCCAAAAACCTCTGCTATTGATAATGCCGACACCCAGTTCATAGATTCTTTATATGAAAAATACCCAAACGCAAATCTAAAAACTGACGGAATTGAGGTTGGATTACCCGATGGTCAAATGGGAAACAGTGAAGTTGGTCATTTAAATCTTGGAGCTGGAAGAATAGTTTATCAGGAGCTTTCTAGAATAAATATGTCAATTGAAGATGGAAGTTTTAAATCAAAAAAAGTTTTAACTGATGCATTTGAATATGCTGAAAGAGCTAAAAAAAAGGTTCACTTAATGGGACTTATTAGTAGTGGTGGTGTACACTCTCACAATGATCATTTATACGAGCTTATTAATATTTCTGAAATATATAATTCAAAAGTTTTTATTCATGGATTCACTGATGGAAGGGATGTTGACCCTAAATCCTCAATTAATGATTTAAAAAATTTAGAAAAATATATTCAGGAAAAAAATTGTGAATTAGCTTCAATTATTGGTAGATATTATTCAATGGATAGAGATAATCGTTGGGAAAGAACAAAACTCGCATATGATTTAATATGTAGGGGTAAAGGGCAGAAAGTTTCAAGTTTTATTGACGAAATAAAAAGCTCATATAATAACAATTGCACAGATGAATTTTTAATGCCAATGATAAAGACCGACTCTAATAACAATCCCATTGGAGTTGTTTCAGAGGGTGATGTTATTATTTACTTCAATTTTAGGACTGATAGAGGAAGACAACTTACAAGGGTAATGACCCAATCAGATTTTAACGAATTTGAAACAAATAATGAAAAGTATCATTTTGTAACTATGACTAACTATGACAGTTCATTTAAGGGGATAAATGTTGTATTTCAAAATAAAGATTTAAGAAACACCTTGGGTGAAGTTTTAGAAAAAAATAATAAGACCCAACTAAGGATTGCTGAAACTGAAAAATATCCACATGTTACTTTTTTCTTTTCTGGCGGTAGAGAAAAACCTTTCAATTTTGAAAGAAGAATTTTAAAAGATTCACCTAAAGTTGCTACATATGATATGAAACCTGAAATGAGTGCTTATGAAATTACAGAGGAACTAATACTAGAAATTGAAAACAAAACAAATGATTTTATTTGTTTGAATTATGCGAATGGAGATATGGTTGGACATACAGGAAGTTTTGAGGCAGCTGTAAAAGCATGTGAAACAATAGATAAGTGTGTTGAAAAGGTTATTACATCGTGTATTAAAACTGACTATACAGTATTGTTAATTTCTGATCACGGAAATTGTGATATGATGATGAATGAAGACGGGTCACCAAATACTGCGCATACAAAAAATTTAGTTCCTTTGATTTTAATTAACTCTGAATATAAATCAATATCTGACGGGATTTTAGCCGATATTGCACCTACTATTTTAAAAATTATGAATATTGAAATTCCATCGGAAATGACTCAAAATCCTCTTGTATAAAATTATGAGTTTACAAAAATCAATAGAAGAAATTGAATTAATTAAAGAAAGTGCTCTGTTGGTTTCAAAAACATTGGGCATATTGGCCAAAGAGATAAAGGAGGGTGTTACTACCTTAATGCTTGATAAAATTGCTGAGGAATTCATTAGAGATAATAATGCTATTCCAGGATTTCTCGGACTATATGACTTTCCAAACACTCTTTGCACAAGTCCAAATTCACAAGTTGTTCATGGTATTCCTAATGACGAACCTCTAAAAAATGGAGATATTATATCCATAGACTGTGGAGTATTAAAAAATGATTTTTATGGAGATCATGCTTTCACATTCGTTGTTGGTGAAGTTTCTGATGATGTTCAAAAACTATTACAAATTTCAAAAGAATCACTCTATCTAGGAATTAAAGAATTTAAATCTGGAAATCGCGTTGGAGATGTTGGATACGCAATTCAAAATCATTGCGAGAAAAACGGCTATGGAGTAGTAAGAGAGTTGGTTGGACATGGTATAGGAAAAATAATGCATGAAAAACCAGAAATGCCAAACTACGGTAGAAAAGGAACTGGAAAAAAATTTAAAGAGGGTATGGTGGTAGCCATTGAACCGATGATAAATATGAATACGCATAAAATTACACAACACAATGACGGCTGGACAATAACTACTAAGGACAATCTACCTAGTGCTCATTTTGAACATAATGTGGCAATTATTAATGGGAAACCTGAGATACTTTCTACTTTTAAATTTATATATGAATCACTTGGAATAAGCTCTGATGAAGAAGATGAATTCCATAATTACTTCTAATCGATGAATAATTTAGTAAAAATTGTTCTTAATGTTATTCCAAGAAATTTATTAACGAGACTTAGTTTCCTTTTAAAACCTCTGATTAAAATTTACCTTTTTGGAAAAAAGCATGTTGACCCAATTGATAATTCAAGTTTTAGAAAATTTCTTCCATATGGTTATAATAAAATAAGAGTAAATGCACTATCTCCATCGACTTTTTCTCTTGAACGACATAGACTTTTATGGCTATACTTAAAGAGAGAGACTGATTTTTTTAATAAAAAAATAAAAGTTCTTCATTTTGCACCAGAAGCAGCTTTTCTTGAAAAATTTAAAAAACTTAAAAATATTTCATACGATACAATCGATTTAAATTCCCCTTTGGCAGATATAAAAGCAGACATATGTAATTTACCTATCAATAGTGATTCATATGATTTTATTTTATGTAATCACGTTTTAGAACATATAATAGATGATGAAAAAGCCATGAAAGAATTATATAGGGTTTTAAAAAAAGGTGGGACAGGTATCTTTCAGGTACCTCTAAATATGTCAAATAAACAAACATATGAAGATTTCACAATTACTGATCCAAAAGAAAGAAACAAAGCCTTTGGGCAATATGATCATGTCAGACTGTATGGAATGGATTTTTTTGAAAGGCTTGAAAAAGTAGGGTTTAAAGTCGAAAAATGTGAATATACATTAAAACTTAGTGAAGAAGAGAAAATTAAATACTGCTTGCCAAAAAAAGAGATAATCCCTATCTGTGTAAAATAATTTTTAATAAAACTCATTTAAAACTAACTCTTCAAGCTGATTATTTTCATTTTCAAAAATTACCAGCGATGAGATTTCTTGGTTTTTATCAAAAAACTTAATTATTTCATCAATACTCATTGTATGCAAAGCAGTTGCATAAGCGTCTGCTTCAATGCAAGATGATGTCTTAACGGTTACACTTAAAATATTTGTTTTACTTGGATAGCCTGAAAGCGGATTAATTATATGGGCATATCGATTACCATCTGAATCAATCTTAAATTTTCTATATGTTCCAGAGGATGCTAGTGAAATATTATTTAATTCAAGAGTGCTATAAATACTTCTATCACCGTCAAATCTAGGCATATCAATTGCAATCACCCAGGGCTTATTTTTATTTACATTAGTTCCTGAAGCATTAATTTCTCCTCCGATTTCAACTAAATAATTATCAATTTGATTATTCTTTAAAAAATTTGCGATCTCATCTACAGCATAACCTTTGGCAATTGCATTGAAATCAATGTAAGAATCTAAGGGTCTTTTTAATTTGTTACCAACTATTTTAAATTTATCAAGACCAACTTTAGAAAAAAGAGAAATTATTTGATCATCCGTTTTAGCTTCAGAGTTTGATCTGTGTTTTTCTGGGCCAAAACCCCAATAGTTTACTAGTAATCCAATGGAGGGATCGAATCTTCCATTTGTTTTTTGATATATTTTTTTAGAGACTGAGAGAACATTTTTGAAATGGTTATCAACGTGAACATCCTGATTATTATTAATCTTAGATATTATTGAATTTGACTTATAGGTTGACATTGAATTATCAATAACTTTAAAGATACTATCAATTTTCTCAGAATAATTTTCATTTGAATTATTATAAAACTGAATATTATATGTAGTTCCATAAATAAGACCCTTTAAGCTTATGAGACGTTCATTTTCACAAGAAATGAAGACTAATGATAAAAAAATTAATGTGAAAAAATTTTTCATATTTTGACTAAAGTTAGATAAAACAAGTCCTATCCACCAAAATCGTCAAATCGAATATTTTCATCTGGAATTCCAAAGTCCTCTCCCATTTTTTGTACAGCTTGGTTCATCAGAGGTGGGCCACAAAAATATAATTCAATGTCTTCTGGTGATTCATGATCATTCAAATAATAATCAATAACACAATTGTGAATGAAACCAATAAAGCCATCCCCTTCGGAATTTAAATCTTTTTTAACTTTCCAATTATCTTCCTCTAAAGGATCAGAAAGAGCTACATAAAATTTGAAGTTTGGAAAATCTTTTTCAAGCTTGTAGAAGTGATCCAAATAAAATAACTCCTTTCTCGATCTTCCCCCATACCAAAAAGTAATTTTCCTTCCAGTTTGTAACGTTCTGAATAAATGATACAGATGAGATCTCATTGGTGCCATTCCTGCACCTCCACCCACATAAAGCATTTCAGCATCTGATTCGTTAATAAAAAACTCACCATAAGGGCCTGAAATAGTTACTTTATCTCCAGGTTTTCTAGAAAATATATAGGAGGATGCAATTCCAGGATTAACGTCCATCCAGTCATTTGCTTTTCTATCAAATGGTGGGGTAGCGATTCTTACATTTAACATTATATCTCTACCTTCAGCTGGGAATGATGCCATTGAATATGCTCTCTCTACAGATTCTGAGTTCTTCATAACAAGAGGCCATAACTTAAAATTATCCCACTCAGATTTGAATTTGTCCGGTGAATCATGTTCCTCTGGGTGAGCAGTTATATCCATATCACTAAAATTGATCTCAGATTCTGGAATATCAATTTGAATGTATCCACCTGCCTTGTAATCCATATCTTCAGGAATTCTGACAACAAATTCTTTAATAAAAGAAGCAACGTTATAATTACTAACTACGGTAGCTTCCCATTTCTTTATTCCAAAAACTTCTTCAGGGATTGTTATATCCATATCCTGCTTTACTTTAACCTGACATGCTAATCTTGCTCCAGACTGAAGCTCTTTTCTTGTAAAGTGAGGGGTTTCAGTTGGAAGTGCTTCACCTCCTCCAGATTTTACATGACACTCACATTGAATACAAGTACCTCCTCCTCCACAAGCAGAAGGTAGGAAGATTTTTTGTGCGCTTAATGTTGTTAATAATGAATCTCCAGATGCAACTTCAATTTCTTTATCTCCGTTTATTTTTATTTTAACCGGACCTGACGGAGCTAATTTTTCTTTTACAAAAAGTAATACTAATATTAATAGTAATGAAACTACTAGTAAGATTCCTACCACTAATAAAATTGATTGTGTAATTGATGTAGCTAAAAACATAATTAATTTATATCATTATTAATTTCATATACTATTTCTTCTTTATCATCTCCAATCGTATTTTCATTTTCAGAGCCCTCATTTTGAACCAACACCTCTTTTGGAGCTTCATCTCCTCCAGTTAACATACCTCCAAAACTCATAAAGCCAATAGCCATTAAACCAGTTATAATAAAAGTAATTCCTAAACCTCTTAATGGGCCTGGAACAGATGAATATCTAATTTTTTCTCTAATTGCAGCAATTGCTAAAATTGCCAAAAAGAATCCAAATCCAGAACCAACACCATAGGTTGTAGCCAATTGAATTGAAGCTATTTCTCTAGACTGCATAAATAATGATCCACCCAAGATTGCACAATTAACGGCAATAAGCGGAAGGAAAATTCCAAGGGAATTATATAGTGCAGGTGAAAACTTTTCTACAATAATTTCAACTAGTTGAACCATGGTTGCAATAGTTGCAATAAACATTATGAAAGAAAGAAAACTTAAATCATAGTCAACTAAACTAGGATGAAGCCAAGCTAAAGCTCCGTCCTGCAAAATATATTGATCTAGGAGCCAATTCAAAGGAACAGTTATCGCTAAAACAAATGTAACAGCTGCACCTAAACCTATAGCAGTAGATACTTTTTTTGAAACAGCTAAATAGGAACACATTCCTAAGAACGTGGCAAAAACCATATTGTCAATAAAAACCGATTTAAAAAATAATTCAATATGTTCCATCTATTCTTCTATTAAATGTTTACTTCTAGCTCTTTGAACCCAAATTATAATTCCAACAACTATAAGGGCCATTGGAGAGAGTAACATGAATCCATTGTTCTCATAACCGAATGCATATAAACCTGTCTTATCTATAGGATCTCCAAGCACTGGAATACCCCATAGAGTACCAGAACCAAGAAGTTCTCTAAAGAAACCAACAATTATTAAAATTACTGCATAACCAAAAGCATTACCTATGCCATCTAAAAAAGACCTCCACAGTCCATTACCCAAAGCGAATGCCTCAAATCTTCCCATAATAATACAATTGGTAATTATCAGTCCGATAAAAACTGAGAGAGTCTTACTAAGTTCGTAAGCAAATGCTTTTAAAACTAAATCAACAATAATTACTAGAGTTGCTATTACTGTAAGTTGAACAATAATTCTGATTTTTGAAGGAACTATATTCCTTATCATTGATATAACAACATTACCTACACCCATAACAAATAAAACCGAAACCGACATAACCACAGATGCTTCTAGTTCAGCGGTAATTGCAAGAGCCGAGCAAATTCCTAATACCTGAACCGTGATAGGATTATTATCAGAAAGCGGGTCTGTTATTAATTGGCGATTTTTTTTTGAAAGTAATCCCATATTAGTTATTGTTTAAAGAATTAAAGTATGGTTGATATAAACTTAAATCACTTCTTATCATTGCGGTGACACCATCACCAGTAATTGTCGATCCTGCAATTGCATCTACTTCATTATCATATTTATCTTCATTCTTTGGATCTAGGTTAGTCTTGGAAACGGTTACACCTTTAAAATTTCCTTCATTATCCAATAGAGACTCACCTATAAAGTCATCCATAAAAAATCTTTGTTTAATATTAGCCCCAAGACCTGGTGTCTCAGCCTTGTGATCAAAATAAATACCCCTAATAATCATATCTTCATCAATTGAAACGTAGGCCCAAATAGCATCCCAGAGCCCTTTGCCACGTATGGGTGCTACATATAAATTCCTTCCGTCTTTTTCTGCTATAAATAAGGGAAGTTTTCTTTTGTGATTAGGATCTTTCGCTAGAGCTTTTTCTTTTTTAACATCGATTAAATAAGCTTTATCATCTTCCACAACATCATTTCCTTGAATATATACCTGCTTGGTAATATACTTATTAAACTCCTCCTCTGCTTTTTCAGCTGCGATAAAACTAACACTATTACCTTCATTTTCATTAATTCCAATAGCGTATAAAATATTTTGTTGTTTTTCAAGAGTCTTATTAACTCTAATTTTATCCTTAAGGGATGCATCAATTGCAGCTAGTAATGTACCTACGATTACAACAAGACCAATTGCAAACAATAGAGTATATGTGTTTTTTTCCGTATTAATTGCCATAATTAAGCTGCTTTAATTTTTAATCTATTTAATCTCATCTTTACATTTGACTGAATAACAAAATGATCAATAGTTGGTGCAAACACATTCATCAATAAAATTGCTAGAAATACGCCTTCTGGATATGCTGGGTTAAATACTCTAATCATTATCGAAATAAAACCTATGAGAAAACCATAAATCCATTTACCTTTATTTGTTTGAGCTGCAGTAACAGGGTCAGTTGCCATGAAAACAGCACCAAATAAAATACTACCAATTAATAAATGTTCCCAGAATGGAACACTCATCAGCCCATAAAATTTACTTGAATCTGTTATAATACCAGCCTCGATGACTCCGTTGAAAATTAAGCCCATAACAAGAGCACCTATTAGTGTACTTAGGATTATTCTCCAACTTCCAATTTTACTAAAAATCAAAAATAGTGCACCAAATATTATAAGCAATTTTGAAGTTTCACCAATTGATCCAGGGATAAAACCAAAAAACATATCTTGAAGGGAGTACATGTCGACTGTAAGATTTTGTGCATGCATTCCAAGAATAGTCTCGCCAGAAATAGCTTCAGGAGTACCTGCTCTATTAACCGCATCATATACCCAGACCTTATCACCACTCATCCAAGTGGGGTAAGCAAAGAACAAGAATGCTCGAATGGTAAGCGCTGGATTCAAAATATTCATTCCAGTACCTCCAAAAACTTCTTTTCCGATTACCACTCCAAATACTACAGAAACAGCCAACATCCACAGAGGTAAATCAACCGGAACTATAAGTGGGACTAACATTCCTGTAACAAGATAACCCTCCTCAACTTCATGACCTTTAATTACTGCAAAGATAAATTCAACCGTTAATCCAACTACATAGGAAACAATAACCAAAGGCAGTACTTTCATTGATCCTATCATTAGATTATCAAAAGTTAAAAAGTTTCCAAAAAGAGAAACTTGAGTAGAAATACCATTTGCGGTATCAATTGCTAGGTTGTGTTGGTATCCAGCATTAAAAATTCCGAAAATTAAACATGGAACTAATGACATGATAACAGTATTCATTGTTCTTTTCAAATCATCAGCAACTTTCACATGTGTACCCGATGATGTTATATCATTTGGTGTAAAAAGAAATGTATGGAATGCATTGAATGCTGGGGCCATTTTTTTGCCCTTAAAACTTTCTTTTATTTCGTGTAGTTTTGACTTTATTGACATATTAACCTATTTCTTTTTTCATTAAATCTAATCCTTCTCTTATAATACTTTGATGTGGTTGCTTGGAAACACAAATAAATTCTGTCAAAGCAAAATCCTCAGGGGATACTTCATACATTCCTAATGCCTCCATTTCATCTAAATCTTTGTACATGCAAGCTTTCAAAATTTGCATTGGATAAATATCCAAGGGAAATACTTCTTCAAACGAGCCGGTCACAACAAATGCTCTATGCTCACCATTGGTATTAGTATTTAAATCATATTTCTTATTTGGAAATAACCAGGAAAAAGTAAGCGCTCTGGAAACAGAAAACTTTTCAAATATTGGTTTTGCCCATCCAAACAAGTCATAATCATTGCCCTCTGGAATCGCAGTGATTTCATTACTGTAATGCCTTAAATGTCCATTAAAGTTTATCATTGTTCCAGTAAAAACATTTCCTGATATTATTCTTGAATTCTTCTCATTTAAGTTTAGAAAAGTTGAAATATTTGAACCAGCAAGTGTTTTGTAATATTTTGGCTTAGAAATAGAAGAACCTACCAAAGCAACAATTCTCTCAGGTGAAAATTTACCATTTAATATTGTATTACCAATTATAGCTAAGTCTGGCAGATTTAAAGTCCAAACAGTATCACCTTTATTAATTGGTGAAACCTTATTAATTATTGTACTAAGATTACCAGCGGGGTGTGGTCCAGAAACATTGTGAATTATCACATCGTTTAATTCTCTTAGAAAGCTATTACTCTCTTTTCTTAGGGAAATATTGACAGAACCTTTAGTTAGTTTTGATAAATGCTTTATGGCTTCAATAATATTTTCTTTTTGGTCTTTTGTAATAAAGTCATAATCCGCTGAAAGTGGAGACGAATCAAATCCAGAAATAAAAATTTCTTTTGGACTAGATTCAGGATCCGCAATGACATCATAGGGTCTTTGCTTTATGTAAGTCCATAATCCATTTTCTAATAAATAATCGATAATGTCTGATGAATTTTCAGATTTTAATTTTTTAATTTTTTTGTAAGTAATCTCCTTGTCTGCATGAATTTTTATCTCCAACACCCTTCTTCTTTCTCCTCTTACTATTTCTTTAATTTTTCCAGATACGGGTGAAACAAATTTTACTTTTTCGTAATTTTTATCAAAAAATAAAATGTCACCAGCCTTAACTGACTCATTTTCTTTAACAACTAACTTTGGAAAAACGCCGTGAAAATCTGCAGGGTAAACGGTAAAATCTTGTGAAAATTTAGCTTGTTCAATTTCATTTGAAGGTTTACCAACTAATTTTAAATCTAAACCTTTTTTTACAATAATGTCCATTGACATAAATCTGGTAATTAGCTTAATAATAAATTTCGCTGCAAAAATAAGCCAATATTGAAGATCTTACAATTAATTTTTAATTATTTTTAATAAGATTTTTTAACAAAAAAATGAAAAAAAGATTCGTTCTTCTTACTGCATTATTTTTATCGTTTAAATTTATTTTTTCTCAATCAATAAATCCCGATAATGTTAAGTCAATTTCCTTCCAAAAACAAAATGAAAATAAATTTTCTAACATCTTTGTTGGAACAATTAATGAAAAGTTTTCCTTGTCATTTGACATTTTATCAGGGCTAGAGCATGACCTGTATTATGTAATTGAACATTGTGATTTTAATTGGGAAAAATCTCAACTTATCAAATCAGAATATATTCAAGGTTTCGACGATGTAAAAATCGATAACTATTCAAGTAGTTTTAACACATATCAAATTTATACACATTATAAAATTAGTTTCCCAAATTCTAATACAAGTTTTAAAAAATCTGGTAACTACATAATTAAAATAACAGACGAATATGGTGATGAAATTTTTAGAAGAAAGCTCATTCTTTATGAAAATTTGGTAACAGTTCAGACAGAAATTAAGAGGTCTCGAGAAATAGAATTTATTAATGAAAAGCAAGTTGTTAATTTTGAAATAAACCCGATAAACATTCAGTTAAACAACCCTAGTAAAACAGTTAAGGTAAAAGTTTTTAAAAACAATGAATTAAATTATTCGATTGAAAATATCAAACCGCAATATAATATGGGGCGAAAACTCATTTATAAATACGATAAAGAATTGAGTTTTTGGGGAGGAAATGAATATCTTTTTTTTGAAAATAAATTTGTAAGAAATACAAGCATCAATATTAGAGGTTTTGATTTAGAGGATATTTACAGTAATTTCTTGTTTGAAGATTTTTCCAGAAAAAACAGAAAATATACTTACAATCCTGACATCAATGGCGGGTTTTTATTTAATGTAAATAATTCATCTAATGCAGAATTTGAAGCTGACTATGTAAACATTCATTTTTATCTACAAAAACCTCAAGCCTTTGATTTAGAAAATAAAATATACGTTGTTGGTGATTTTAATAATTATCAAATTAGCGACGAGTATTTAATGGAATATAATTCTAGATACAATTTGTTTGAGTTAGTTTTAAAATTAAAACAAGGATTTTACAACTATAAATACATTGCAGTTAATCAAGAGAAAAAGATAATTCACGGAGAAATAAGCGGAAATTTTGACGAAACCGAAAATGAATATAATGTGATTGTTTACTACAGAAACTATGGAGAACGATTTGACAGAGTTGTGGGTGTAGGAAAAGGTCTTTCTCAATTCATAACTAACTGAAAAAAATTCATTATTTTTAGTATCATATTATGGTAACACAAATAACCAAAGGCATTAAGATTTCTGTAGATACCGAATTTCAAGGAACCTACTATAAAGACACCAACCTTCTTTACGCTTTTGAATATTCAATTTCCATAGAAAACCAAAGTTCTGATGTTGTTCAGCTTAATTCAAGACATTGGGTAATTTTGGATTCACTTAATAACGAAGAAGTTGTAAATGGTGAAGGAGTAATCGGAAAAAAACCTGTTTTACAACCAGGTAAAATTCACAATTACAAGTCGGGATGCTTACTATCCTCTCCCTTTGGAGCAATGTATGGCTATTACAGAATGATAAATCTAAATTCTACAAAAAAATTTAATGTAATTATTCCTTCATTTAAGCTTAGTGCCCCATTTGCACTTAATTAAAAGTATTATAAAAATTAGTTGTATTTTCACACACCAAATTGAAAATTATGAGCACAGGTTTTTTTAAGGTTCCAAAGGCTAAAAATGAAGTAGTTAAATCTTACATTCCAGGATCGAAAGAAAGGGATGAAATTCAAAAGACATATAAAGAGATGATAAACTCTTTCACGGAAGTTCCGATGTATATCAACGGAAAAGATGTAAAATCACAAAATAAAAAACAAATTAGCCCTCCACACGATCACCAAAATATTGTTGGTGAATACTACATCGCCGAACCAAAACATATTGATGATGCGATTGAATCTGCATTAGCTGCAAAAGAAAACTGGGAAAACATGTCATGGGAAAATAGATCTGCAATATTTCTCAAGGCTGCTGAATTAATTGCTGGACCCTTTAGATCTAAAATAAATGCAGCGACTATGATTGGCCAATCAAAAACAGTTCATCAAGCTGAAATAGATTCAGCTTGTGAATTAATTGATTTTTTAAGGTTTAATGTTGAATTTGCAACCCAAATTTACAGCAATCAACCTGAAAGTGATGGTGATGCATGGAATAGAGTTGAGTACAGAGCATTAGAGGGTTTTGTTTACGCGGTAACCCCATTTAATTTTACTGCAATAGCAGGAAATTTACCAACTTGTATGGCAATGTTAGGTAATGTTGTTCTTTGGAAACCTAGTAGCACACAAATTTTATCTGCAAAAATAATCATTGATGTGCTGAAGGAAGCTGGGCTGCCAGATGGTGTTATAAACGCTGTTTATGGTAATGCTGCTTTGATTACAGAAAAAGCTTTGTCTCATAAAGAGTTCAGTGGATTACACTTCACAGGGTCAACATCTGTGTTTAATAGTTTTTGGAAAACTATTGGTGACAATATTGCTAACTACAATACTTATCCTAAAATTGTAGGTGAGACAGGCGGTAAAGACTTTATTCTTGCTCACCAATCTGCAAATCCTAAACAAGTCTCAACAGCAATTACTAGAGGGGCATTTGAATTTCAGGGACAAAAATGTAGTGCCGCTTCTAGAGGCTATATTTCAGAATCTCTTTGGAACAAGGTAAAAGGATATCTTGAAGATGATTTAAAATCTATCTCTATGGGATCTCCCGAAAATTTTGAAAATTTTGTCACTTCTGTAATTGATGAAAAATCATTTGATAAAATATCAAAGTATATTGACGATGCAAATGATTCTGATAGTGCCGAAGTTATTATTGGTGGTTCTTATGACAAATCAAATGGTTATTTTATCGAACCAACTGTAATTTTAACTTCTGATCCAAATTATGTGACAATGAGGGAGGAAATATTTGGACCGGTTATGACTATATATGTTTTTAAAGATTCAGATTTTGATAAAACTCTAAATTTAGTAGACAAGACTAGTGAATACGCATTAACCGGCGCAATTCTTGCTGGTAATAGATATATAATTGAAAAGGCAACTAAAGTACTAAAAAATTCAGCCGGTAACTTCTATATAAACGATAAACCAACTGGTGCTGTTGTTGGAAAACAGCCTTTTGGTGGTGCCAGAGGATCCGGAACAAACGATAAAGCTGGAAGTATGCTAAATTTATTAAGATGGGTGTCACCAAGATTAATTAAGGAAACTTTTGTTACTCCAACGGACTACAAATACCCTTTCCTTGAAAAAGAAAAATAACCAATATGTGTAATCTAAAGAAATTCTTAACATTCACACTGGTAATAATGGTTAGTGTGTTTTATTCGCAAGAAAAAAATAAGTCAAAAATTGATAATTATTTGGTAGATAATTTTTCATTGAAAAGTAATCAATATTCTGTAAAAAGTTCAATAGAAACAAATCCGAATTATGATGTTTACTACGTTCAACAAAAATTTAACAATATTGACGTTCATAATGCAATTTCAACAATGGCAATCAAAGATGGTGAAGTCAAATCATACAACAATAGATTTGTTAATGACAATTATGGTCAGAGTTCACTCCTCGTACCTAAAATTGATAGCTATGCAGCGATTGAGAAAGGATTAAACGAATTAAAAATTAGTGAATTTAAAAATTCTCCAGATGGATGGACACACACCAATCCAAACAATGTAGAAGCCAAACTTGTGTATGTAGTTTTAGATGATAAATTAAATCTAACTTGGAATTTTAATATTGTCACTACAGATCACAAAAACTGGTATGATATTTTTGTTAGTGCTGAAGACGGAAAAGTTGTAAAAAAAGAAAATTGGATTATAAATTGTGAATTTGATAAAAATGGTAATCATAAACATAGTCACAGCGTAGTAAAAAATAATTCAAACAAGTCGTCCAATGATGGATCTTCTTACAATGTGGTTTCATTACCAACACCAAGTCCAAATCACGGACCATTTGAATTACTTAACGACCCTGCTGATCCAGTAGCATCACCTTTTGGATGGCATGACACCGATGGAGTTGAAGGTCCTGATTATACAATTACTAGAGGTAATAATGTATACGCAAGAGAAGATGACGAAGGAAATGGATTAGGTACTGGGATAGATACTGACTACTCTCCAGATGGTGGATCAGAATTGAATTTTAATTTTGAAGCTGATTTTTCTCTTCCACCTTCAGAAAACATGGATGCATCGATAACTAATTTATTTTACATAAATAATATGATGCATGATATATGGTACAGATATGGCTTTGATGAAGCTAGTGGTAATTTTCAAGAAAACAATTACGGAAACGGGGGTTTTGGAGGTGATAGTGTAAATGCAGATGGTCAAGATGGAAGTGGTTTTAATAATGCAAGTTTTGGTACACCACCAGATGGTCAAAACCCTCAAATGACAATGTTTCTTTGGAGTGGTCCTGCAGGAGAACCTCTAACAATTTTAAATGGTAATTTAGCTGGTGAATATACGGGACTACCTGCTGGATTTGGAGAATCATTGCCTAATAATTCGCCTCTCTCAGGTGAGCTAGCATTATTAACTGATCAAGGGGAATTAGGTGAAGATGCACCTGATCCTCATGATGCTTGTCAAACAATAATTAACCCTTCAGAATTAGACGGAAAAATAGCAGTCATAAGAAGGGGAACCTGTGAATTTGGTTTTAAAATTCTAGCTGCCGAAAACGCAGGTGCAATTGCGGTAATAATGGTTAATAATGAAGCTGGTGGTCCAATAACTATGGGAGCTGGTGCTGATGGAGGTAGTGTAACTATACCATCAATTATGATTAGTCAGGCTGATGGTGAAGCTTTAATAGCTGCACTACAAGTTGGGGACACAATTAATGCTGAACTCATTAACGCGGCAAATTACACTGACTCAGATTATGATAATGAAATAATAGCTCATGAATATGGTCATGGAATTTCCAATAGATTGATGGGGGGTGCACAAGCTGCAGGATGTATGCAAAACGATGAACAACAAGGGGAAGGTTTTTCAGATTGGTTTGGATTAATGATTACATTGGGTGAAAATGATGCACCTTCAATTCCTAGAGGGGTTGCTACATATTCTGCCGGTCAAGCACCAAATGGCACTGGCATCAGAAATGCTCCGTATTCCCCTGACTTTGGAGTTAATCCATACACATATGCTGACACTAATAATACAGCTGCTGTGAGCCAACCTCATGGAGTTGGTTTTGTTTTTGCAACGATGTTGTGGGATTTAACATGGCTGTTTATAGACGAATATGGGTTCGATCCTGATCTTACCAATGGCAATGGAGGAAATAATATGGTTATGCAATTGGTTATTGACGGATTAAAACTCGCCCCGTGTAGTTCTGGATTTGTTGATATGAGAGATGCAATTTTATTAGCTGACGAGCTTGTTTATAATGGAGCAAACGAATGTTTAATTTGGGGTGCCTTTGCAGCAAGAGGATTAGGTTGGCAAGCTGACCAAGGGAATGCAAGCAGCAGGACAGACCAAGTTGAAGATTTTAATTTACCACCAAGTTGTATGCAATCAAACAATCAGTTTGACACCGGGGTATTATCCATTGACTCACCTGTTAGTGGAGTCTTAAGTAACAGTGAAAATATAACTATTACAGTAAGGAACTACGGAGTTATGGGTGCTTCAAATATAGATGTTTTCTATCAAATTAACGGAGGAGATCAAATTATTGAAACGCTAGAAGGAGTAATTATGTCGGGACAAAGTACAGAATATACTTTTAATACTGCAGCTGACTTTTCAGTGATTGGAGATTATGAAATAACCTCTGGCACAATTCAATCTAATGATGAAGATTCCTCAAATGATTCAATATCAGTGACAATAACAAGTCAAGAAACCTCAAATTGTCCAGATAACTATACACTTCCAATCGCTTGGAGAGATAATTTTGAGTGTTATGATCCATTTATAATAAGCGATATCGGTGATTGGATTATGTATGATTTAGATGGAGGTACAACTTGGGGTGCTAATGCAGTTGATTTTGAAAATGAAAGCTATGTTGGAACTGGAATTATATACAATGATGAATTAGCAACTCCAACAGGAGGACCTGTTCCAGAATGGGATACATATCAAGGAGATCAAGGATTATATTTTGTAGCATCTGGTGCCAATGGAACAACAATTCCAAACGACGATTGGATGATTAGTCCTGAGTTTTCTCTTAGCGGTATTACCTCTCCGATATTTTCAATGAAAGCAAAATCTGTCAATGACACCTATGGACTTGAGAGGTTTCAAATTGCAGTTGGTAATAGTACCGATTATAACGAATTTACTATTATTTCTGACGGAGCATATATTGAAGCTCCAACCGAGTGGACAACATATGAATTCGATTTGTCTGCATATGAAGGTGAGAATATTAGAATTGCAATTCATTATGTTGGTAATGATTCATTCGTTCTTCAAACTGACTCATTCAAAGTTGAAGGAACATTGGGTCTAAGTGAAAATGAAATTTCTGATTTCGAGTATTATTACAACCCATTTAATGATATCTTGAATGTGAACTCCAGCGAAAAACTATCTAATATTCAAATTTTCAATATTTTGGGTCAAAAAATTATTGAAGAAGATATAAATAGTTATAATCATCAGACTAATTTAGGTAATCTTTCAACATCTATATACTTTATAAAGGTTGAAAGTAATAATGGTGTTAACACATTTAAATTAAGGGTAAGATAAACTAAGAAGGGACGAAAATAATCTTCTTATCTAAGAAATAGTGGGTGTCAAAAATATCTTTGATATCTACTATTTTTTTTTGTTGAATATTTTTCAATTCATCATCTACATTACCTCCTTTCAAGGCTATGATTCCATTAGGAATATGATTATTTGAATTCTTATTGAATTTACCCTTAGACCAATCAATTAAAAAAGACATTTTTGCTACTGCTCTTGTAACCAAAAAATCATATTTATAATCTAGATTTTCAGCTCTTGACCACTCTGATTTAACATTTTTAAGTCCAAGTTCATTTACTATTGCATCAACTACAACTATCTTTTTTCTGATACTATCTACTAAAATAAAGTTCACATCAGGGAAAATTATTGATAAAGGTATTCCTGGAAAACCTCCTCCCGTACCTAAATCAAGGACAGTTGTTCCTTTATTAAATTTTATAAATTTTGCGATTACCAAAGAGTGAAGAACATGTCTTTCATATATATTATCAATATCCTTTCTCGAAATAATATTAATCTTATTATTCCAGTCATTATAGATTTTTTTCAATTTCGAAAATTGTTCAATCTGAACATCATTTAAATCAGGAAACTCTTCAAGTATAATATTCATAACAAAAGTTATTAAACAAAAGTATGATATTGTAAACAAAAATTTTAAAAATTGTAACTAAGTGTTATTTTTAGGCAACTAAAAATTATGGAACATTACTTATCTGAGAGAGTAAAAAATCTGGCAACTTCCCAGACACTCGCTATGGCTGCAAAAGCTAGAGAACTTAGAGGCCAAGGAAAAGATGTAATTGGCTTGAGCTTAGGCGAACCTGATTTTAATATTCCTGATTTCATTAAAGAGGCTGCAAAAGAAGCTATTGATGAAAATTATAATTCTTACACCCCAGTAGATGGTTATTTAGATTTAAAAAAAGCCATAATCAAAAAATTTGAAAGAGATAATGGATTAATATATAGTCCATCACAAATTGTCGTTTCAACAGGTGCTAAACAAGCATTATATAATATTGCATCAGTACTTATAAATCCGGGTGATGAGGTAATTTTACCATGTCCATACTGGGTTAGTTACGCTGATATTGTAAAATTGAAAGGAGGTATTCCGGTTGAAGTAAAAACCGATATTGAAAACGATTTTAAAATGACTGGTGCACAACTTGAAAATGCAATTACTGAAAAAACAAAAATGATATGGTTCAGTTCTCCATGTAATCCTAGTGGATCTGTTTATTCTGACGAAGAACTTTTGGCACTTTCAAAAGTACTTGAGAATTATGAAAACATTTTTATAGTTTCTGATGAAATATATGAGCATATAAATTATCAAGGTGGTCACAATAGCATCGGAACTTATAATGCAGTAAAAGATCGAACAATAACTGTAAATGGTGTGTCTAAAGCTTTTGCAATGACTGGATGGAGAATAGGATATATTGGTGCGCCGGAATGGATTGCAAGAGCTTGTAATAAAGTTCAAGGTCAAGTAACAAGTGGTGCTAATTGTATAGCACAAAGAGCAGTAATTACTGCCCTGAATGAAAATCCAGATAAAATTGAATATATGGTTGGGGAATTTAAGGCAAGAAGGGACTTAATCCTTGAATTACTGGGTGAAATAAAAGGATTCAATTGTAATATTCCTGATGGTGCATTTTATGTTTTTCCAGATATTTCCCATTATTTTGGAAGGACTATTGATGGGTTTGAAATAAATAATGCGTCTGATATGTCAATGTTTTTGTTAGAAAAAGCTCTTGTTGCAACCGTCACTGGAAATGCTTTTGGAAACCCAAATTGTATTAGGATTTCTTATGCAGCTTCAAAGGAACAAATCGTTGAAGCTGTTAAAAGAATTAAGTCTGCCGTTGAGTCATAAGATTACCTGTTACTCCAAAAGTATGGAGTAAAAACAATAAGTACTGTAAAAAGCTCTAGTCTTCCTAACAACATCAAAAAAGATGACCACCATTTAGCCAAAAGAGGTAAGTCAAAAAATGTATTCATTGGTCCAAACGAACCAATTGAAGGTCCAACATTTCCAAGGCTAGAAGCCGAAACACCCAATGCGGATTCAAAATCAAGACCTAATAATGCAAAAACTATTGTTCCAATCATAAATGATAGCATATAAACAATAAAGAAACCAAGTATATTATGAGTAATTTCAGTCGAAACAGATGATTTATTATATCTAAGCGGAATTATAGCATGAGGATGTAAAATCTTTTTAAACTGTAAAACACCATTTTTTATAATTAGAAGATGACGCATTATTTTAAATCCTCCAGACGTACTTCCTGCAGAACCTCCTAAAAACATCATTCCAAAAAATAACAGCAAAAGTAAAGGCGACCAAGCAGTATAGTCAGCAGTTACAAAACCAGTTGTTGTGATGATCGAAACAACTTGAAAAAGAGAATGTCTAAACACACCTTCAATTCTTTCAAATTGACTCTCATAAACCATTAAAAAGTCTGTATTAAAAAACAGAATTAAGGCAACAGAAAAAGTAAATCCTAAAATAAATAAACTGTATAATTTAAATTCATCATCTGAAAAAATCTTTTTAAAATTAAACTTGAATCCAAAATAACTTAAAACAAAATTTGTTCCCGCCAAAAACATAAATATGATGACAATATATTGAATCATTGGATTAGAATTCCAGTGACCTAAACTTGCATTTTTTGTTGAAAAACCACCTGATGCTATATTACTCATTGAATGATTTATAGCATCAAAAAATGACATTCCGGCAAACTGTAGGAGAATTGATTCAATTATTGTATATGATACATATATCAACCATAATCTTTTAGCGGTATCTGTAATTCTGGGGTGTAATTTATCTGTACTAGGACCTGGAGATTCAGCGCTAAATAACTGCATCCCTCCAATTCCTAAAAGCGGTAAAATTGCAATTGCAAATACAATCATACCCATACCCCCCAACCAGTGAGTAATACTTCTCCAGAATAAAATACCTTCAGGTAAAATTTCAACATCATTAATTATTGTTGCACCAGTAGCTGTATAACCAGATGTAGTCTCAAAAAATATATTAGAAAAACCTTCAATTGTACCCGTTAATATATACGGAATTGTTCCAGAAAATATCATTATTACCCAACCCAAAACAACTACTAGATAACCTTCTCTTTTATTAATTTGTTTATCATGATTTTTGTTTAGAAAAAGCATCAATAAACCTATAATTGATACAATTGTTCCAGAAAGTATTAAATCACCTGTTATTCCGTCTTTATAAATGTAACTTAATAAGGCACTAAGAAACATAAATCCCCCATTGATTAACAAAAGAAATCCTAAAAAATATGTGATTATTTTTGTGTTAATTTTCATTTAGAAAAGTTTTTCAACCTTTTGAATTGAATCATTTAAGCAACAAACAACAATTCTGTCACCACTTAATATTTTAAAGTCACCAAGAACTATATACCCTTTACCTTCTCTAATAACTCCAGCAATAATCGCACATCTTGGAAAATCCAAATCTTTAATTGTTTTGTTACAAACTTTAGATTCGTCATTGACTACATATTCTAATAATTCTGCATCCATATTCCCAAGTTGTGAAATTGCCACGACTTCAGCATTATGTACATGTTTAGAAATAGCATCAGCTGCTAATAATTTTTTATTAATTAATGTATCTATTCCGCTAATTTGGGTTAATTTATAATAATCAAGATTATCTACAAGGGCAATTGTTTTATTTATACCCTTAGATTTAGCAATAAGACTTGACATTATGTTATCTTCAGAATCCCCTGTTACAGCTATAAATGAATCCATTTGATCTAGACTTTCCTCGTCTAACAATTCTGTATTTGTACCGTCACCGTAAATCACAAGACAATTTTCTAAATCTTCAGCCAGTTCTTCAGCCCTGTCTTTGTCAATTTCTACAAGCTTGACATTAAAATTGTTAGAAGATAAATCCTGTGCTACTTTTTTACCTACTCTTCCTCCTCCAAGAATCATTACATTCTTGATAACACCATTATTTTGACCAGAAAGTTTCAAAAGCTCCTCTTCTCCACCAGGTTCCGTCATAAAGACAATATGGTCTCCTGAGTGAAACACAGTGTCTCCTCTTGGAATTATGGTTTTTTCATCTCTTTTTATTGAGATTGGAAAAAAATGTGTTTCAGGAAATATTTCAGCAGCTTCAACTACTGTTTTCCCAACGAAGGTTGAAGTATGAGTAGCACTTAAACCCAATGTTATTAAGGCACCTCCTTCAAATTCAAACGGATCAGTAAATTCTGCTCTGTTAATAGCCATATTTATCTCCTTTGAAGTAAGAATTTCTGGAGATATTAATTCGCTTATTCCTAATTCTGAAAAATCTATATTATCATTTTCTTTTAATTCTGGATTAGAAATTCTTGCGATAGTTTTTTTTGCTCCTAACTGTTTAGCTAAATAACAAGCGGTTAAATTCACTGCTTCTGCTGCAGTTACTCCAATAAATAAGTCAGCATCAGCGACATTGGCTTTGTTTAATATGGAAATTGATGTACAATCGCCTTCAACAACTCTAATATCTAATTGACTGTTAGGGAAAGTTAGTTTTTCATCATTGGAATCTATGAGTGTTATCTCCTGCGATTCATATGATAATAATTTTGCTAAATGAGATCCTACCTGACCAGATCCCGCAATTATTATTTTCATTATAATTTATAAATATTAGGGACAAATATAATTTATTTTGACCAATTGGTTAATTTTAGATTCATATTAAGCCAATACAATAAACACAAAAAAAAAGGGTTATTTTAGCAAACTTACTCTGTGAAAGTTAATTTATGAGATCAATCATTTTGCTTATTTCTGTTTTCCTTTTCTCAGTACAGGGTCATGCGCAACTTTTCACCAAAAAAAAAGTAATAAATAATGAAAACTTTGATAAACCTCAGCTTTCCTGGGGATATTATCTTGGTATGAATAATTATGATTATAACTTTGATTATATATCGGATACTTATGATATTCAGACAGAAAAATCATTTGGATTTAATGTAGGACTAATCGGAAATTTTAGAATTTCTGATTTTTTTGATATTCGATTTGAGCCAGGTCTTGTAATGTCAAACAGAAATTTAGTTTTTAACCCTGCCCAATTTGGAGAAGCAGAATTCAATCAAAATCTTCACCTCAGAGAAATTAAGTCAACATATATCCATTTTCCCATACTTTTAAAAATATCAAGTAAAAGGGTAAATAATTTTAAGCCATATCTGTTAGCTGGGGTTTCTACAGCTTTAAATTTATCCAGTAAAGAAAATAATGTGGATGACAATAGTTTAGGGCAATTTAGAACTAAAAAGAATGTTTTTTTCTATGAATTGGGCTTTGGAATAGATTTGTACTTAGAATGGTTTAAATTTAGCCCGAGCATAAGAGGAGTTTTTGCATTTTCAGATGAACATGTTGACGATAATGACCCACTTAGCCCTTGGACCAGTAATATTGATTTTATGAAAACAAGTGGAATACTAATTAATTTTACTTTCCAATAATTTGATTCTTTAGTTCAGAAAGAACAATTGCTACCGAACTTGCAAGATTTAAACTCTCTACGTTATCATTATACCTTTGAATTGTAATCTTAGTCTTGATATTTGAAGATACTTTTTGACTGAAGCCGTTAGATTCATTTCCAAAAAATATAATTTGATTTTTTGAGAATATATGTTCTTTAAGGCTTTTACCGTTTAAATCTGCAGCAACAGTATTATAACTAACAGAGGAAATTAAATTATCAAATTCCATGTAAGAAATACTTACCCTACTAATTGAACCCATTGAAGACTGTACAACTTTTGGGTTATAACAATCTACACTGTTCTGGGAACAAATAATATTTTTTATACCAAACCAATCACACAATCTTATTATGGTTCCTAAATTTCCTGGATCATTAATTTCCTCGAGGGCAACAATATTTAAATTAAAGTCAATTTCTTTATTTGCAGGAATTTTAAAGATGCCTAAAACATTATTTGGAGACTTTAAATTACTTATTTGCTTAAGTTGAGTAGAATTGATTGAAATATAATTCTTCAAATTTTTATACTTTTCTGAAATCGAAAAAATATTAACTGCCTCTAAATCAGATTTTAACAATTCATCGACTATTTTCTCTCCTTCTGCAACAAAGAAACCAGATTGTATTCTGTTTTTCTTTAATCTTAATGACTTGATTAATTTTATTTGGTTTTTGGTAATCATGTTATTTGTTATTCATAACTTTACACTTGCTAAAATTAATGTAAACTAACCTTAAAACATAACTATTCTTTATGAATCATAATATTAAGCCTGGTGTAGCGACAGGTGACCAAGTTCAAGAAATTTTTAAACTAGCCAAAGAGAAACAATTTGCCTTACCAGCTGTTAATGTAATCGGATCAAGCAGTATAAATGGTGTATTAGAAACTGCCAAAAAATTAAATGCTCCTGTTATCATTCAGTTTTCTAATGGAGGTGCAGGTTTTAACGCAGGAAAAGGATTAAGCAATGAAGATCAAAAAGCTGCAATCAGCGGATCAATTGCAGGTGCACATCATGTTCATACAATGGCAAAAGCTTACGGAGTTCCTGTAATATTACATACAGATCATTGTGCAAAAAACCTTTTACCATGGATTGACGGGCTTATGGATGCAAATGAAAAATTTTATAAAGATAATGGTCATTCACTTTTTAGCTCTCATATGATTGATCTTTCTGAAGAACCAATAGAAGAAAATATTGAAATATGTAAAGAGTATCTGACCAGAATGTCAAAAATCGGAATGACATTAGAAATTGAGCTGGGAATCACTGGTGGTGAAGAAGATGGAGTTGATAATAGCGGAGTTGATGAATCTAAACTATATACTCAGCCTGAAGAAGTGGCATATGCCTATGAGGAATTAATAAAGGTTAGTGATAAATTCATGGTTGCAGCTGCTTTTGGAAATGTACACGGTGTGTATAAACCTGGAAATGTAAAACTTACCCCAAAAATTTTAAAGAATTCACAGGAATTTGTTTCAAAAAAATTCAACTTACCCGACAACACAATTGATTTTGTTTTTCATGGTGGATCCGGCTCTTCACTGGAGGAAATTAGAGAGGCAATTGGTTATGGAGTTATTAAAATGAATATTGATACTGATATGCAATATGCTTTTATGACTGGTGTTAGAGACTATTTCAATGATAAAAGTGCTTATTTAAAAGCCCAAATCGGAAATCCAGATGGTGATGATGTTCCTAATAAAAAATATTACGATCCAAGAAAATGGATTAGAGAAGGGGAAAATACTTTTGTAAAAAGACTTGTTAAAGCTTTTGAGGATTTAAATAATGTGAATACATTATAAATTTTTAGATTTGTTAAACATAAATTAGGATTTTATGGCTTGGTTCAAAAGACAGAGCAGAGGAATTCAAACTCCAACAGAAGAAAAAAAGGATATACCAAAGGGATTATGGTATAAATCACCAACTGGAAAAATTGTTGACACAGAGGAACTTCAAGCTAATTTTTATGTTAGCCCTGAAGACGATTATCATGTAAGAATTGGTAGCAAAGAATATTTTTCAATAATTTTTGATAAGAATTTCAAAGAATTGGACGAAAACCTTTCCTCTAAAGATCCTTTGAAATTTGAGGATAGTAAAAAATATACTGATCGATTAAAAGCAGCCAAGGAAAAAACAAAATTAAATGATGCTATCAGAACTGCAGTTGGAAAATCAATGGGAAAAGACATTGTGATTGCGTGTATGGATTTTAGTTTTATAGGAGGTTCTATGGGTAGTGTTGTCGGGGAAAAAATTGCAAGAGCAATTGATTACTCATTAAAAAAGAAAGTTCCAATTGTAATTATATCTAAATCTGGTGGGGCCAGGATGATGGAAGCTGCTATCTCTCTTATGCAGCTTGCAAAAACATCTGCCAAATTAGCCCAACTTTCAGAAGCCAAAGTTCCATATATATCTTTGTGTACAGATCCTACTACTGGTGGTACGACAGCATCATTTGCTATGTTAGGAGATGTAAATATTAGTGAACCTGGTGCTCTAATTGGATTTGCTGGACCCAGGGTTGTGAAAGATACAACAGGAAAAGATCTACCAAAAGGATTTCAAACCGCAGAATTTGTCCTTGATCATGGATTTCTTGATTTTATCACCCACAGAAAAGATTTAAAAAAGAAAATAAATCTATATTTAGATTTAATACTAAACAACCCTGTAAGAGAATAAATTATTTTTTTTTATTGAATACCCCATTTTTTAGTATATTTGCGCCGCTGATTTCAGCATACATAATAATCATTTAAATAATATTGGAATGTATTTAACAAAAAAAACAAAAGAAGATTTATTCAAAAAGCACGGAAAAGATGCTAAAGATACGGGAAGTGCAGAAGGTCAAATTGCCCTTTTTACCCACAGAATAAATCATTTAACAGAGCATCTTAAGAGAAATAAGAAAGATTATAACACGGAAAGAGCACTTGTAAAGCTCGTAGGAAAAAGAAGAGCTTTACTGGATTATCTTACTAAAAAAGATATTTTAAGATATCGTGCTATCGTAAAAGAGTTGGGATTAAGAAAATAACTCTTTTCCACATTTTGTCTTATAGTTATTCATTGGTTAAAAACTACTTCAACACACAATTTATAAAACCAAAAAATAATTATGATACCTAAAACGTATAAAGAAATAATTGATTTAGGCGACGGAAGATCTATTTCAATAGAAACAGGAAAATTAGCAAAACAAGCACACGGATCAGTTGTGGTTCAAATGGGAAAATGTATGCTATTGTGTACAGTTGTTTCAAACTACAAAAGTGCAAATGTTGATTTTTTACCATTAACGGTCGATTACAGAGAAAAATTTGCTGCAGCCGGTAAATACCCTGGTGGGTTCTTCAAAAGAGAAGCTAGACCAAGCAGTGATGAAATATTGACAATGAGACTTGTTGACAGAGTTTTAAGACCTCTTTTCCCAAAAGATTATCATAACGAAACTCAAGTAATGATACAATTAATGTCACATGATGAAGATGTTATGCCTGATGCATTGGCAGGTTTAGCCGCTTCAGCTGCAATTCAATTAAGTGATATCCCTTTTGAAACAGCTATTTCAGAAGTCAGAGTAGCTCGAATTGATGGGAATTTTGTGATAAATCCTAGTAGAGCTCAATTAGAAAATGCAGATATTGATATTATGGTTGGTGCTTCTAGTGATTCTGTAATGATGGTAGAAGGTGAAATGGAAGAATGTTCTGAAGAAGAAATGGTTGAAGCAATAAAATTTGCTCATGAATCAATCAAAATACAGTGTAAAGCACAAGAAAAATTAGCAAAAGCATTTGGTAAAAAAGAAACTCGTGAATACGATCTTGAAGATGAGGATGAGGATTTGATGAAAAAAGTACATGAGTTTACATATGATAAATGTTATGGAGTAGCTAAAAAAGGACTTTCCAAATCTGAAAGAGGAATTGCTTTTGATACGGTTAAAGAAGAATTATTAGCTACATTTAGTGAAGAGGAATTAGAAGAAAAAGAAGAATTAGTAACAAAATACTTCTATAAATCAGAAAAAGAAGCAATTAGAAACCTCACTCTTGATGAAGGAATTCGTTTAGACGGTAGAAAAACTACTGATATTAGACCAATTTGGTGTGAGGTTAACTACTTACCGTCAACCCACGGTTCATCTTTATTTACAAGAGGTGAAACTCAGGCTCTTGCGACAGTTACATTAGGAACATCAAGAGAAGCAAATCAGATAGACTCCCCTACTTTTGAGGGCGAAGAAAGATTTTATTTACATTATAACTTCCCTCCTTTCTCAACTGGTGAAGCTAGACCTTTAAGAGGAACTTCAAGAAGAGAGATTGGTCACGGAAATCTGGCACAAAGAGCATTAAAAAGAATGGTTCCAGCTGATTGTCCATACACAGTAAGGGTGGTGAGTGAAGTACTTGAAAGTAACGGATCTTCGTCAATGGCAACTGTTTGCTCAGGAACAATGGCATTAATGGATGCAGGTGTTCAATTGAAAAAACCTGTTTCTGGTATAGCTATGGGATTAATTTCAGATGGTAAAAAACATGCAGTTTTAAGTGATATTTTAGGAGATGAAGATCACCTTGGTGACATGGACTTTAAGGTCACTGGAACAGCTGATGGAATTACAGCATGTCAAATGGATATTAAAATCAAGGGATTATCCTATGAAATTTTAGTGGAAGCACTTACACAAGCAAAAGATGGAAGATTACATATTTTATCCAAACTTACAGATACAATTGAAACACCAAATGCTGATGTTAAAGCCCACGCACCAAAAATGATTACAAGAACAATCCCAGGAGATTATATTGGAGCATTGATTGGACCTGGTGGAAAAAATATTCAAGAGCTACAGAAAACAAGTGGTTGTACAATAGTAATTAACGAAGATCCTGACACAGAACAAGGAATAGTAGAGATTCTTGGAACCGATCAAGAAGGTATTGACGCAGTACTGTCGCACATTGAATCAATGCTGTTCAAACCTGAAGTCGGAAGTGTTTACGAGGTAAAAGTGATAAAATTGTTAGATTTTGGAGCTGTAGTTGAATACTGTGAGGCACCAGGAAATGAAGTTTTACTTCATATTAGTGAGCTTGCATGGGAAAAAACAGAAAATGTAACCGACGTGGTTAATTTAGGAGATACTTTAGATGTAAAATACTTCGGAGTAGATCCAAGAACCAGAAAAGAAAAAGTTTCAAGAAAAGCTTTATTGCCTAAGCCTGAAGGTTATGTTGATAAGCCTAGGAAAACTTTTAACAGAAACAATAATAGAAAAGGATTTAATAAAAAATAAATAATATTTTTGTAAGGTTTATTTATTAAAATCTTCTTATTTAATTCATTATGAGACAATTAAAGATAACCAAACAGGTAACTAATAGAGAAACTGCATCTCTTGATAAGTATTTACAAGAAATTGGTAAAGTTGACCTTATTACTGCTGAAGAGGAAGTTGAATTAGCTCAAAGAGTAAAACAGGGCGATCAATTAGCTCTGGAAAAGCTCACAAAAGCTAATTTACGTTTCGTTGTCTCAGTAGCAAAGCAATATCAAAATCAAGGACTAACCCTTCCTGACTTGATTAACGAAGGAAATCTTGGTTTGATAAAAGCGGCCCAAAGATTTGATGAGACAAGAGGATTTAAGTTTATTTCTTACGCTGTTTGGTGGATTAGACAATCTATTTTGCAAGCATTAGCTGAGCAATCTAGAATTGTTAGACTTCCTTTAAATAAGATTGGATCGATAAATAAAATTAATAAAACTTATGCCTTTTTAGAGCAATCTCATGAAAGACCCCCTAGTGCAGAGGAAATTGCAAATGAATTAGATATGACCATAAATGACGTGAAAGAATCGATGAAAAATTCAGGTCGTCATGTATCTATGGACGCACCACTTGTTGAAGGTGAAGATTCAAATTTATATGATGTTTTAAGAAGCGGCGAATCTCCAAATCCTGACAAAGAGCTAATTCACGAATCTCTGAGAACAGAAATAGAGAGAGCCCTTGAAACTTTAACGCCAAGAGAGGCAGATGTAATTAAATTATACTTTGGTCTTGGAAATCATCATCCTATGACCCTTGAAGAAATAGGAGAAACTTTTGATTTAACAAGAGAAAGAGTAAGACAAATAAAAGAAAAGGCCATAAGAAGGCTAAAACACACATCAAGAAGTAAGATTTTAAAAACTTATTTAGGCTAAATAAAATATGACTTCATTATTGATTACCTTTAATAAAAATTCTTCTAATGGGTAATCAACTGATAGCACCTTCTATTCTTTCCGCTGATTTCTCTGATCTTAAAGCAGATATTCAAATGGTTAATGAAAGTGAAGCTGATTGGTTTCATGTTGACATTATGGATGGTGTATTTGTTCCAAACATATCCTTTGGAATGCCTGTATTAAAATCGATTAATCAATACGCTACAAAGACTTTAGATGTTCATTTGATGATTGTAAACCCTGAAAAGTATATAGAGAAGTTTGCAGAACTTGGAAGTGATATCTTAACAATACATTATGAGGTTTCGAAAGACAAACTTGCTGAATCATTAAAATCTATTAAAAATAGCGGGATGAAAGCTGGTGTCGCTATTAATCCTGACACAGATATCACTATATTAGAAAAATACATTCAAGAAATTGATTTGGTATGTGTGATGGGGGTTTTTCCAGGTTTTAGCGGTCAAGCATTTATTGAGGCTACTTACCATAGATGTAAAGCGGTTAAGGAATTAATAAATAAACATAATTCAGACACCTTAATTGAAGTTGATGGTGGTGTTACTTTGGATAATGCAAAAAAACTAATTGAATGCGGAGCTGATGTCTTAGTCTCTGGAAGTCATGTGTTTAAAGCTGAAAATCCAAAAGAAATTATATCTAAATTAAAACATGTCTAATATTATCTTAACGATTTGTTAAGATAAATATAATAGACATTTTAAATTTTCAACAGATAGGAATAGCCGACATTTTATAGATAATATCCGACATTATATATTTTTTTATATATATTTGCCAAGACGAATTATAACTACCCAATGATTAGCAGACTAATATCATTTCTACTGTTTTTTATATTCACTTTTACATTTCCTTTAAATAATGAAATACAGGGAAAATTTATTTATGATGTAGATATAAATAAAAATGAACTTTATTTGTTTAATAATCTGCTAGAATTAAAAACGTATGATCTTGAAACTGGCATAGTTAAATTTTCTCGTCAAATTAATCAATTAGATGCAAATCGTTTAAACAATAGAACCTGGAGCGGTCTCTATAGTGGAGATGTTAACCTGAGTCCTGATGTTATGAACGGACTTATGGATAATCTTGAATTAAAGAAACTTGAAAATGATAAATTTTATCTTTTTCATGATGGAGGTGGACTCGTCTTATCATTAGAGAATGATAAATTAAATAGAGTTGATAACAGTTTTCCATTTATGAACAAATTCTTTGGAGACTTCATAAACTATAACAATAAATTATTTCACTTTGGAGGATATGGCTTATTTAGAACTAATAATACAATGCTCCTCTTTGATGAAGGCAACTCCAATCAATGGGATGAGGTAACCTACAAAAATAATCTTCCAAACGAAATAAAAAGTGGACTAGCATCTTTTTTTTCTCTTCTAATTGATTCAGATTACTACGTATTAAGTGGAAATAGTTCCTTCAATAATGAAAGAGTTTTTAATAAATCTATATTGAAGTTTGATTTTGAAGAATATTCATGGGAAAAATTAGGAGAAATAAATCTGGATCTTTCTGCAAATCCATTAATAATACCATCCGAAACCTGTTTTTATATTTTTGACAGAGATTTCTTTTATCAAGTTCAGTTACTAAAAGGAAAAATGTTAAAGTTTGACTACATGAGAGATTTTAAAGCTGAAAATTTGGGCAGTAATATACCTTACAGTAAGAGTGATCAATCATTCTTAAGTATAAATAAAAAGGGAGAAGAATTTGGTGTTATAAGCATGAATAATTATGATAATAAGTACATTCACACATTCAGACCTCATAATGGTAGAGTGAACACTTCAATGCTTAATAAATACAAGCTTGATCAGATTATAAATGTTGACTCAGTCAAAGAAATACCCCTGTATAAAGTTGAACAATCAAGAAATCAATTTTTTATACCAATGTTAATTGTATTAGTGATAATCATTATTAATTTATTTTATAAGGGAGTAAAGAAAGATGAAAAGGGAGTAAATAAAAAATTATACACAATTGAAGAAGATAAACTATTCTTCTTGGGTACTAAAATAAATATAGACAATAATGCTCTTGAAATTTTAAAAATGCTACAAGAGAGTGAACAAATCACAAGTAATGATATTGTAGCTAAATTGGTTGATAATGGTCTGTCATATGACTATGCGTCTAAAGTGAAAAATAAAATCATTGAATCCCTAAATGAAAAGTTTGAATTTATTACTGGATCTAATGAAGCGTTTATAAATATTAGCAAAAGCTCTAAGGACAAAAGAATCCAAATATTAAGCCTGCTTAAGAATTAATATTTTTTCTTTTCATAAATTCAAAAAAGACAAACCAAGCCAGACTAATAAGAATATAAATTAACGTAAGCTCTTTTGAGTTGAAATTAGGCTCAATTAAAAATATTACAACACAATTAAAACAATTAATAAAAGTTAAGAAAAGTGATGTTCTTAAGTGTGTCATACCGCTATTCAAAAGAATATGATGCAGATGGTTAGTATCTGCAGAAAACGGAGATTTTTTATTTAATATCCTAACTATCATTACCCTTAAAGTGTCAAGTACTGGTATTGAAATTATAGAGATTGCAATTACAGGAATATTCTCAAGTTTTATCGAAAAAATATCAACTAGCTTCGCTGAAGGGGATGTTGAAATATAATGAATTAAATAATAAGCCATCCAAAAACCAATAAAGAGCGATCCAGCATCTCCAACAAATAATTTCTTTCCTCTTTTTGAAAAATTATACCTCAAAAAGATAGCACTAGATGCAATTATGACAGCAGAAATTGAATTTAATGTATAGAAATCATTTATATCATTGATATAAAGAAATGATAAAAAGAAAAATATCGAGAATATTGCTAAATACCCATCGATCCCATCAGTTAAATTAATTGCATTCATAATCGAGAGATAAACAAAACAAGTAAAAATAAAACTTGGAATTGATCCCAATTCATAAATACCTAAAAATCCATTTAAGTTTGAAATAATATCAAAGCCTGAATCTGACAAATAGAATGAGTAAACCAGCATTGAAATCAAAAAAGTAAGGATGATATACTTATGAAAAGCCGTTAATTCTGTAAAATCATCGTAGAACCCTAGAACAGCTATTAAAATAGAAGTTCCTATAACCGGTGAAATTGCTTTAAATTCAACAAAATCTAAGTTATCTAAAACAACAGCAGCTACCATAATAACTGAAGCATAAACAACTCCTCCTCCAGTGTAAACTAACCCCTTATGAGCTGCTCTTGAATTAGTAGATTTTACCAAATTATATCTCTTTGCAAAAACAATATACCTTCTAAAAACAAACCTGGACAAGAATACTGTAAGTACTAATAAACCTAAGTAGTATAAAGCATACGGAAACTCTGAATTCATTAATCAAATTTAATAATTTTAAAAGTTTATCTTGTAATGTCTTTAAATTTCTTTTTTAAATTTGAATATAATTATTGTACCGTATGGATATTTCGTTTTTTATTAAGAAAAAAAAACAACGATTATTTGAGGGGTTTATTGATATCCATAATCATATATTACCTGGAATTGATGACGGTAGTAAATCTATGAGTCAATCACTTGATATGTTGAATATATACTCTGATTTAGGGGTACAAAAACTGATTACGACCCCACACATATACAAAGATTTATATCCAAATACAAAACAAAGTATAGAAACAGCATATACATTACTACATGAAGCTTCAAAAAATCAGAGCGTTGATATCATTAGCTATGCTGCAGAATATATGGTGGATGAATTTTTTATAAATGAAATTAATTCTGAAACTCCCTTACTAACTTGTTTTAATGAACATGTGTTGATTGAAATTCCATTTTTTGGAAATTTGAAGCGATTAAACGAAGCACTTTTTAAATTACTAAACATGGGGTATTTACCCATTTTAGCACATCCAGAACGCTATACAGCTTTACAAACAACAAAAGAAGTTAAAGAACTTAAACAGAAAGGGGCTATTATGCAATTAAATGCATTGTCGCTCTTAGGATTTTATGGAAGAGAAGTTCAAAAAAAAGCCTCTCTTTGGCTTCAAAAAGGATTGTATGATGTTATTGGGACCGATGCCCACAACCCATATCAATTAAGTAAACTGAAGGAAATTCACTTAAGTAAAAAAGAACTTACTGCTTGGAATCAAATTTGTGAAAAGCAAGTTACCCTGACCAATTCCTAAGACTTGTCTTCCGAATAACCATAGCCATATCCATAATTGTATTTGTACATGTAACTATAGCGGTAACTGTATCCGTATCTGTAATATGATCTTGCTCCTGCCTTAATACCATTCAGAATAAGCCCTATTTTGTTGACTTTTTTATCTTGAACAAAGCTATTAATAAAAGAAATTAAATTTATCTCTGTGAAATTTGAACGGACAGTATACAACACTAAATCTACGATTTTCAATAAGGGAAGGCTATCACCCACGAGCACCAATGGTGCAGAGTCAATAATGATATAATCATACGATTTCTTTAATGCTTCTAATAAATTTGAGAAAGATTCAGATCCCAATAGTTCAGCTGGATTTGGTGGAATAGGTCCACTCAGCAAAATATCCAACCTATGGTTAAATAAATCAATAGTATTAATGTACTCTGAATTCAGCTCCGTAATTCTGTTGGAAATAAGCGTACTCAATCCTTTGGAATTGGTTTTTCTATCCAAATCAATTAAGTTATGTATCTGAGGATTTCTTAAGTCAGCTCCAATAAGCAATACTTTTTTACCCGTAGCTACATAACTAGAAGCGATATTAAAAGCCGTCAAGGTCTTTCCCTCACCCTTAACACTGGAGGTACATAAAATTATATGTTGGTTTTGATCATTATTGAGCTTATAACTGATATTAGAACGAATCATACGAGACGATTCGGCAAAGATCCCGCGAGAATCCATAATCGAATTAATATTTTCTACAAAGGGTACCTCACCAAGGATATCTAAATTAGGCGCCAATTTTTCCAATTGTTCTCTAGTATGTATTTTAGAATCGACAAGCTTTAGGACATATAGGACTACAAATGGGATAAATAGGCCTAAAATTAGCGACGCAAGAAATATAATTGATTTTTTGGGTGCTACAGGAATAAAATCTGTGTTAGCATAATCGATGATACGTGTATTTGGCACTGTAGCTTCATAACTAATCGACGCTTCCTCACGGCGCTGAAGCAAAAACAAGTATAATTTTTCAGCTATTTGAAATTTTCGCTGAAAAGTTTGTAATGTTGCCTCAAGATCCGGGATTTTTGAGACCTCTGAATTTGTTTGATTTTGAAAGTCTTTAAATTCAGACAAAGAGGTGTTTAAATTTGAAATATAGTTATCAATACTCTTCAATATGTTCCTTCGCAAATCAGTCAAATCCTCGCTCAATTGAACAACTACAGGATTTCTCGTAGTGGCTCCAGCTAATAAATTTTTACGTTTTAATGCCAATTCATTGTAAAACAGTACTAAATCATTGACATTACCACTAGCTAAACCAATATCGGAAGGTAATAGACTAAAATCCTCTTGATTTTGAAGATTCCTTTGTAAGGAGATTGCAAGTTCTTTTTGTGTGGATAAATCAAAACGTTGCTGATCAAGTATCGATATGTTATTCAGTGCCAATCCTGTTTGAGCTTCTGGTGAAAAAATAAGATTTTTTGATTTAAACCCAGTTGTTTTAAGGGTTAATGAATCTATTTCATTTTTGATAGAAATCAATCTTTTATTAATAAAATCGATTGATAGCGAAAAAATTTCTTGTTTGTCGTTTTTTTGTTGCTCATGAGCAACTTCAATGAGCGTATTAATGATCGCTTCATTACGTTCTATATTTGAACCTTCAATCATTAAATTGATATTATCCCCTTCACCAAGTTTAGAAGTCGAAGTAAGTATAATCTGTCTTGAAAGATTTATGATACTATTCTCTTTGGAAGTTCTAACAATAATGAATTTAATAAGTTCAGTTTTATCTTTTTCAAATATTTCATTTATTGTGTCATTGTTGATAATGAGTGTAAAATCTTTTGTTTCAAATAATTCTGAGGGATCAAAATTCTTCGTATCCTCTCCTATTTTAACAATTCCTTGGTTAGGTTCTAAAAATAGACTTATAACGTTTGTATCAATTTCAGTAAAAGTTTTATCGTTTTTAAAGGTAATTCGGAAGGGAATATCATCACCAAAGAGGAGACCATTCTTTACATTACCAACAGAGTAAATTTGTGTTTGTAAATCCAAACGGTCTGAAAGCTCGGCTAAATTTATTTTCGAGCTAATTTGCGCAATAAAATTATCAATTTTTGTCCTTCCTAGATTAAACATAGGGGGAGCATTATCGCTTAAAAAAGAGGAGGGGTCTGAGGCAGCATCTTTGACTTGTAAGTTTGCATTTGTTTCATAAATTGTGTCAGCATATCGAATGTAGATGTATGATCCAAAAAAGAAAAAAAGAATTGAGACTGCAAACCAAGGCCAAAAAAAGGCATAATATCTGATTTCTTTTAATAAATCAATATCATCATCTTGATACATAAAATTATCAGGTGTATTCATATTTTACCCTGTTATAACGATGAATAAACTTACTGCTAAACTCAAAATTGAGGCCAATGTGGAGGTGTTTCCTACTAAACCAGAGGACTTGACTCGCGCCGTATTGGGTGGAACATACACAATATCATTTTGTTTTAAGAAATAAACAGGAGACTTCATAAACTCTGATTTGGTTAAATCAATTTTATAATTGGTTTTCTTCCCATTTTCATTTCTAATAATCAATACATTGTTACGATTCCCATTTATGGTCAAATCACCCGCTAAACCAAGAGCTTGTGGTATAGTAAAACGTTCTTCAAACACTGTAAAGGTACCCGGCTGATTCACCTCCCCTAAAATGGAAACCCTAAAGTTTAAAATTCTAACATTGACAGAAGGATTTTTGATAAAAGAACTTAATGCATCTTGAATGTCATTAGCAAAGGCTTGTGGAGTTTGATTTTTTGTATTAATGGATCCTAATAAAGGCATATTAATAGTCCCATCGTCTCCTACGATGTATCCATCAATAACGCGATTTTGTAAATATTGCTGCTGAAACCCCAAATTCGATTGTCGTTGAAAGATCAACACACTCTCCGGATTGAGGGCTTTAATTTGAACATCTAAAATATCACCAGGTTGAATACTGATTAAATTAAATTTATTTTCGATGGCGGTTTGGTCAATGTCCTGAAAATAATAGACATCCTTTTTTGATGCACATGACACTACAAAAACAAGTGAGATTAAACAAATGATAAGTCTACTATACATGAAATATATTTTGGCAAATTTATAAAAATTTAAGATAATTAACCAACCTTTTAGGTTTTATGTTTTATGAGATAAATATTACTATTTCTCAAAAAAATAGTAAAATTAAAAGCTTTTAAATTAGCGTTTTAATACTGAAAATTAATTCATTAAAATTTTAATCTTTAATCATAATTAGTAAACGACCATTAGATTTTGAAATTTATAAAGTTGTCAAAAGTATATTTTTATAGAGTATTAAGAAAAAAATAAATACAGTCTTCAAAATTTTATATATTAACCTATGATTAAAAAAATAAGACTTGTAAGCTTTATTAATAATAGACAAAGCAAATGAAAATAAATCATATTTAAAAAACTAATATCATTGAATTATAGGGAAACTCTATATTTTGTCGCACAATGCTTGACTATCTACTTAGAAGACAGTAATAAAGAAGCAATAGAAATAAAGTTGCAATCGAACAAAATAGATTGGGACAGTGTTGTAAAAGTATCTACAAGCCATTATGTCTTACCTGCGATCTATTGTAATTTCCAGAGAGCTAACTTTTTACACTATTTACCAGAGGAGTTAGTGACCTATATGGAGTATGTTACAAATTTAAACAGAGAGCGAAACGAGGAAATCATTACACAGGCAAGAGAATTAAATACACTATTGTTGAAAAACAACATTACACCAATATTTTTAAAAGGAACTGCTAACTTATTAGCAGACATTTATGTAGACATAGCCGAGCGAATGGTTGGAGATATCGATTTTATTATTTCAAAAGAATGTTATCTAAAAGCAATTACTGTTTTAAGAGAGTTTGGATATTCTGAAGTAAAAAAATATAGCTACTACTTTCCTGACGGAAAACATTATAGAAGGCTCCAAAAAAAAGACAACATCGCTGCTATTGAAATTCATTCAGAAATATTGGGAATAGAAAAATATAGAAAAGAGTTCAATTTTGGTATTGTAGAAAAAGATTCCCAAGTAATCAAAGATTTTAGAGTTTTGAGTTATGCAAACAAATTAAATTTAACTATCATCGCGGAACAAATAAACGATAATGGTTTTTATTATAAAACCATCGCCTTAAGAAATGCTTATGATGTTTTTTTGCTATCTAAAAAAACAAACGCAAAAGATGCTGTGAATTCATTAGATAGATTAACTAATCCTTTAAATTGTTTTTTAGCTATTTGTTATGAGATTTTTAATAATTTAAATAGTCTAGAATACAATAACACAAAAATGGCAACTTCTTATTTAAGTATTTTTACTAGTCAGTTTATCAACCCAAAAGCAACAAAAAAAAGACAGAAACGTTTAAAAATCTTTCTATCAATTAAATCGAGGTTAAATATTTTATATAAGTCTATAATACACAAAGAATACCGGGTTTGGTTATTCAGAAGATTAACAGATAAAAACTGGTACAAAGAAAAAACTCGTTCAATTAGGTTTTAAACAATAGTAGTATAAAATAAAACCTTCTTTAAATCTAAGAAAAAGGAAATAACCCAATAAATAGCTAATCGAAGAAAATATATGAAATGTTTAGAAAGATTGAAAAATAGGGGGCTACAAGGAAAAAATTTAAAATTAAAGTATTTCTTTGAGCAACTATCGTAAAGACTTAATCATTAATTTTTGTAAATTTTACCGTAATATGCTTGATAATCTCCAGAAATTACATTTTTTAACCACTCTTTGTTATTTAAATACCAAATAACTGTTTTTTCAATCCCTTCATCAAATTGTAAAGAAGGTTCCCAACCCAATTCATCTTTTAGTTTTGTGCAGTCTATTGCATAACGTTTATCATGACCTGCTCTATCAGTAACATAAGTAATGAGTTTATTAGATGTTCCTTCTTCTCTACCAAGCAAACGATCTACAGTTTTAATTATTAATTTAACTAAATCAATATTTTTCCATTCATTTGAGCCACCAATATTATAGGTTTCTCCCAATTTACCCTTGTGAAATATCAAATCAATGGCTCTTACATGGTCATTTACAAATAGCCAATCTCTAATATTTTCACCTTTTCCATATACAGGTAGCGACTTATTATTTATAATATTATTGATTAATAAAGGGATCAGTTTCTCAGGAAATTGAAAAGAACCGTAATTATTAGAGCAATTTGATATTAAAATCGGTAGACCATAGGTATCGTGAAAAGCTCTAACAAAATGATCAGAAGAGGCTTTAGAAGCAGAATATGGCGAATGAGGATCGTAAGGGGTTTGCTCTGTAAAAAAACCTTCATCACCCAGAGACCCATAAACTTCATCCGTAGATACATGATAAAATATATGATTTGAAAAATTTGCATTCCATTGTTCTTTAGCAGCTTGCAATAAAATTAAAGTACCCATTATATTGCTCTTTGCAAATAATAACGGATCTACAATAGAACGATCTACATGTGATTCTGCTGCCAAATGGATAACACTATCTATTTGATATTTTTCAAATACTTGGTTTACTTTTCCTACATCACAAATATTGCATTTTACAAAAGTGTAATTTTTTTTATCCTCAATATCTTTTAAATTCTCCAAATTACCAGCATATGTAAGCATATCCATATTTATAATATTATAATTTGTGTATTTGTTAACCAATAATCTAACTAAATGAGACCCTATAAATCCTGCGCCTCCGGTGACTAATATATTTCTCATGGGTTTTGATTTATTTTATTTATACAATAGGCTAACGAATCTTTCCAGTGAGGAATTGTTATTTTAAAATCAGATTTAATCTTAGACTTATCTAATACTGAATACATAGGTCTTTTAGCTTTTGTGGGGTAATCTTTCGTTTCAATAGGAATTACTTTACAATCAATATTACTAATTTTCATAATGGTAGTTGCAAAATCATACCAAGAGGCAACTCCTTCATTAGAATAATGATATAGACTTCGTTTCCTACTTATATTCGTTGAATTTTCATTTGATAAAATATCTAAACATATTCTAGCCAAATCTTTAGCATAGGTTGGAGTTCCCATCTGATCGCAAACAACTTTCAAGGATTCTTTTTCATTTCCTAAACGCAACATCGATTTGACAAAGTTATTACTATAAGCTGAATACAACCAAGAGGTTCTAATTACAATAGCCTCAATACTACTATTAAGAACTACCAACTCCCCTGCTCTTTTAGTTTTTCCATAAACACTAATTGGGCTTACCGGATCAGATTCTTTATATGGATACGAATGGTTTCCATCAAATACATAATCAGTTGAAATATGAACTAATTTTCCATTCACTTTTTCCAAAGCATTCACCAAATTTAAAACCAATTTTGTATTTAACTGTTTTGCTAATTTGGGATTTACCTCAGCTTGTTCTACCTCAGTATATGCTGCACAATTTATAACAGTATTTATATGTTGATCAATAATAAACGTATTTAACGCTTCTATATCACAAATATCCAACTCAGGTAGGTCTGTAAAGATACATTCCAAGTTTTCATAATCAGACGCTAAATCTTTAATTTCAGACCCCAATTGACCTTTTGCCCCTGTTATCAACACCCTCATATTTTAGTTTTAAAATGGTGTATTAAATTCTGAAAAAAGTGGGAGCTTTGCATCTTTTTTAGAAATCAATACTTCGCCTAAATTTGGTCCCCATTGAATATTTAGTAATGGATCATCCCAACGAATTCCAGAGTCATATGCTACTGCATACCTGTTATCAACCTTGTAAGAAAATATGGCAGAGTTACTAAGTACCAGAAAACCATGGGCAAATCCTCGAGGAATGAATACTTGTTTTTTATTTTCTCCCGAGAGTTCAACAATAATATATTGTCCATAGGTCACAGACCCATTTCTAATATCAACCGCAACATCTAATACTCTACCTTCAATACATCTTACTAATTTGGCTTGAGCGTAGGGAGGTTTCTGAAAATGCAGACCTCTTAACACCCCTTTAGAAGATTTAGTTTCATTTTCTTGCACAAAAGAAATTTTTCCAATAGCTTTCTCAAACTTTGTTTTGTTAAAACTTTCTAAGAAATACCCTCTGTCATCTCTAAAAACGGTAGGTTCTATAATGAAAAGTCCTTCTATGGGAGTATTAATAAACTTCATTTATTTAATCAGATTCAAAAGATATTGACCATATCTGTTCTTTTTCAAAGGTTCTGCCAGTTTTCTAACTTGTTGAGCATTAATATAATTCATTCTAAAAGCAATTTCCTCTAAACAGGCTACTTTTAATCCTTGTCTCTTCTCAATTGTTTCAATAAACTGTCCTGCCTCCATCAATGAATCGTGAGTTCCAGTATCTAACCATGTAAATCCTCTACCTAACATTTCTAATTTTAATTTTTTTTGTTGTAGGTAAATTTGATTAACAGATGTAATTTCCAGCTCTCCTCTTTTAGAAGGTTGAATGTTTTTAGCAATTTGTACAACATCATTGGTATAAAAATATAACCCAACCACTGCAAAGTTTGATTTTGGTTTTTTTGGCTTTTCTTCGATAGAAATGACATTTCCTTTTGTGTCAAATTCAGCTACTCCATATCGCTCAGGATCTTTAACATAAAATCCAAATACGGTAGATTTACATTCTGCTACATTTTTTCTGGCATTTTGTAACATAGCTGAAAAACCGACTCCATAAAAAATATTATCACCCAGAATCAAACACACATCATCTGATCCAATGAAATCCCTTCCGATAATAAAAGCTTGGGCTAAACCATCTGGACTTGGTTGTGCTGCGTACCTTAATTCTAATCCTATTTCTTTTCCATCACCAAGTAACTTTTGAAAATTAGGTAAGTCTTCGGTCGTTGAAATAATTAATATTTCTTGAATGCCGGCCAACATTAGAACAGATAATGGATAGTAAATCATAGGCTTATCGTAAACAGGTAACAAAGGTTTAGAAACTCCTTTTGTGATTGGATACAAGCGTGTACCACTACCTCCAGCCAATACTATTCCTTTCATAATTTAAAGATAATTATTATTTTGATTATGTCTAGTTTTAAAAAACTAAGATATTTTACTTAATAAGAAAAACTACTACGGTCTGTAGTCATTCTCATTTTTATGTTTAAATCATCATTAAAAATTTCGTTTTGGTAAATCTTTAAACCACCTCTCATAAAGTTTTGATTTGGGAAACAAAATTACCCAAGCAGTCATGAAGATTAACTGTAAATCTAAAAAGAAGGAATTGTGTTCTTGATACCACATTTCCAATTCACCTTTGTAAGGTGCTATTACTCGTTTGTAAAACTCATGTGGATCTTCATCTTTTACCGCTGATATAATTGATTCCTCATCTCTAAAAATAATAGATCCAATACCTGTAAGTCCCGGTTTTACATTGTATATTTTAGATTGCACTTCTTCATTGTATGCGGTAAAAGTTTTAGTAACTAATGGCCTAGGACCAACTATACTTATATCTCCTTTTAAAATATTAACGATTTGCGGGAGTTCATTGATTTTTGTTTTTCTCAAGAAAGATCCGATTTTTGTTACCCTTGGATCATTTTGAAGTGTTATACTTCCTGTACCCATATTCATTGAATTTTTAAGCATGGTGGCAAACTTCCATATTTTAAATCTAGAATTATATATGCCATAACGTTCTTGAAAGTAAAAAACTTCTCCTTCTGCCGATAACCTAAGAATAATAATAATTGGGATAAAAACTGGTAACAAAATAATTAGTGTTACAAAGCTAATAACAATATCTAATAAGCGTTTAAAAAAACTATACATGATTTACATTTTTTGATCTAGATGCTTACCCGTTTCAATGTGTATGAAGTCTGGAACATATTTTTTAATAATAGTTATGATGTCTGATTTATCTGAATTAGGATTATTAAAAACTTCATCAAAATCAGATTTTACGTCTTCAAAAGATATTTTAATATTTTGAGTATTTATTAATCCTAATGAATCATAAATTTTAATTTCATAATCTTCTTCTTCAGTGTAAAATTCTTCATATGTTTTTTCTCCTGAAGTATCTGTCTTAAAGAAATAGATCGGATATTTATTGGGATTTTTGTTAAAATCAAATTCTTTAGCTTCTTTTTCTGATTTGACCAATTCAGGTTCAAGTCCATTTTCTTCTAAGAAATCTAAAGCAATTTCCTTAAAATAGATTTGATCTTTATAAAAATCTAATTTTGGAAAGAAAATATTACCACTATCGCCTAAAAATGTAGCCAGCAGACATATTTGCCCCGATTGTTCTGGAGTTACAAAAAAACGTTTTATGTCGTCTGGACAAGAAAGTGGTTGTTTTTTGTTTAATCTGTATATAAAACCATCTAACAAACTTCCATTAGAGAAAGCAACATTAGCAAATCGAGCTGTTGATACTCTAAAATTATTTTTTTTTGATAAAATTAATTTTTCCATTAAGCTTTTAGATGCACCCATAATATTTACAGGATTAGCTGCTTTATCAGTAGATACACTAAAGAAATATTTTGGTGGATTTACCTCACAAAGATTTAAAAGTTTGATGGCGCCATAAATATTATTTTTGATTAAAGCTTCTACTGAAATTTTATCTTTTTCTGAACGCACATGTTTATGAGCTGAAAAGTTTGCGACAACTTGCCAAGTATCGGAATTATAAATTTTATCAAATGTATCACTTAATAAGTTTACTGGGTAGGTAATATATTCTGGATTATAATCTAATAAATTAGAACTTCTTAAATCTCTGGTTAACTCGGTTAAACCATTTTCGTTAAAATCTACAACAATTATTTTTGAAGGCTTGTATTTCAATATTTGTTTGATATAGCTTGAACCTATTGTTCCTGCACCCCCTATTACTAAAATATTTAAATTATTGATTTTTGAATTAAGAAGTTTATTTGATGAAAACACATCTTTGTCAAAATTAATTTTTACAAAATTTGAATTTAATTTATTCATAAGTGTTTGTTTTTAACATTTTAGTTAGAAGACAATTAATTTTATAGATTTTTGGCATGAAAGATAATTTATTCAAAATAAAAAATATTAGTTCAGAAATTAAAAAAGGAATTTTAATCTCTTTTCCTGAATATCTATTTAAAATATCAGATTCACTATAATTTGAAGGGTCTTTTAAATTTATTATTTTATTTGATATTTCATTTTGATTGATTATCATTTTAACAGATTTTAAAATTGTTTTATGGCTTAAAAAACTATAAGATCTATTGTATGAAGATTTGTACTTTATTTTTGTTTTTGGCAAGTATACTCTTTTTAATAAATCTGTATCGTCTCCATCAATAACTGGGCACAGCCTAAAAATAATAAAATCTTTAAAAGATGAAGATATTATTTTCTCATCTTTTAACTTCCCAAGCCCATAATTTGAATAAGGTTTACAAACATCTGAAACTCTTATTGGAAATTTTCGATTAGCCTCTCCATAAACAGCAACAGAACTAAAAAATACAAATCTTACTTTTTTATTAATAAAAGCATCAGTTATGTTTTTTGTCATCAAACAATTAACTGTCATGGTTTGATGATCAAACTTATGAGCGATTGCAGCTAAATGAATAATAATACTTATATTTTTTGGAGTTTTATCTTCAGGAATTGGTTTTAATAAATCATGATAAATATTGGTAACATTTAGGCTTTTATTTTTTGATTTTTTATTGAGTGAAATCAAAAATATTTTTAAGCTATTATTCTTTGATAATTCAGCTACTAAATTTCTTCCAATTAATCCAGTACCACCAGTGATTAATATATTCATAATTTATATCTGACTAAATGTTTTAAAACTGTAACCATTTTCTTTCAATAACTTAATAATTTTGTTAAGACGCTTTTCTACTTTATTTCTATTGTAATTATACCTAAATTTAGTCAAAGCTGGAGTATTATCAGGTAAATCAAAATTCGTATTGCTTAATTCAAATGGGTGAATAAAAAAATTAATGAAATTTGATTTTTTTAAATACTTTTTCAGTAACCAAATGTATAGAGGCCAAGGAATTATTCTAAGATATCCACCACCTGCTATCGGAATGTTTACTCCCAAAAATTTAATGGTACTTACTTCAAAAGCTTTAAAAGAATCTTTCTTGTAAATATCTCTTTCTTGTTTCTCAAAACCATGCAAATCTAGATTAACATATAGCGGATGTTCCTTTTGAGTAATTTTACTAGCATCATATTGTATACCTAACTTAATGACTTCATCTAACCTTTGCCTATCAATAGCAAAACATGGTGACCTATATCCAAATGAGTTGTTTGGAAGAATAAATTTCATTTCTGAAAGACTATCTTCAGTGTCTTTAATAAATTCATTAATATTTTGAACAACAGGTCTTTTGTGAAAATAAGAATGCAATCCTATATCATGACCTTCACTATCTAATTTTATAATTGTTTTTTTTAAGGTTTGAATTAGTTCCCCAACAATAAAAAAAGATGCTTTTATACTATGCTTATTAATAATTTTGATAAATGTATGTAAGCCATCCATTACACTTTTACTCTTGTCTGTGTCAGATTTTTTGAAATACTCTAAATGATACCATTCCTCTACATCAATTGAAAATACTGCTATTTTATTAGTAGATTTTTCCTCCATTTTTTATAAAAAATTTAATTTCACTACTATTTGGCCATGTGAAATATTTGTTTTTTTCAACATTATTTGGTTTAAGAATTATAGTTTGATCTACAATGCCTAAAATACTATTAAGCATTAATTCTCCACCGATTTTTTTTGTTAATAAGTTTAATTTATATATCGATTTTATCCCTTCTATATTAATTTTCTCTTGCAATACTAATTCCCCATTATCAATTTTAGAATCCATTAAATGAACAGAACTCCCAGTGTATAATTCTTTAAAGTATAAAACCCAAAAACTAGGCATTATTCCTGAATAATTTGGAAGAAGGGAACAATGCAGGTTTATACAATTATATTTAGGGATTTTGAGTAATTTATCTTTAAATATAGAAGGTGCAGAATAAGAAACAATAAAATCTAAATTTTTTAATTTTAAATTTTTTATAAACTCATTATCATTAGGATTTTTTATTCTAGAAAACTTAATATTATTATAAACTGCTAATGATTGTATACTGTTTTCTCCAAAAAATAATTTATAATTAAAACATTTATCTAACATATCCTTCAAATTATGAAAGACATACTTTAAACCAAATCGAAATGCTCCTGCAAAAAGAAAAGATTTTAAAAAAAATATTTTTTTATTTTCTAGCGATCCTTTTGAAGATATAATATGAATGCTTTTTACTTTTATCCTATCATTAGCAATAAGTATTTTAATATTTTTTGGGATAAAAAATTTATCTTCCTGTGTAATAATGCTAATATTTATCATTTCAAATATTTTAAAATTGATTTTGAAAGTTTACTATTAATTTTTGATCTCGAAAATTCTTTTATAAACTTTGATCTGTCATAAGATAAACTTAAGTCAATTTCATTTATTCTTTTTACAATTTGATTTACATCTTCCGGGGCTGCTATAAAAACACCCTCGAGGTTACTTTTTATAAAATCTCTACAATATCCATCAACAACCGCTACTATAGGCTTATTAAATGAAGAATACTCAAATAATTTTGAGGGTATAACTCTCAAAAAAGCATCTAGTTTACCTAGTTGAAAAAAAAGAATATCAGCGTCATTATAAATCTCCATAAGTGTATTTCTTTTTACAGGACTATGCACAAATATATTGGTGCAATTATTATTTTTTATTTCTAAAATTAGATTATTTTTTCTTGACCCATCCCCATATATATGAAGCTCATAATTTTCACCAAGAAGATTTAAAGTAGCCGGAAGAGTTTTGTCTAAATCTTGGGAAGAGCCAATATTTCCTGCATAAACAATTTTCTTCAGTTTATTTTTTTTGATTGTTCGATTAGGTCTGTTTTCTAAAAATATTTCATCTATACCGTTAGTATAATAGTAAAATTTTGCATTGACTCCATAATTATATTTTTTGAAATAATCTTTAAAACCAGCTGAAACGATATTTATTGCACTAGCTCTATTGAATGTATATTTTTCAATAAAAGGTAAAATTAAATTTAGAAAGAATGAAATAACTTTACTTTTTTTATATACATCTAAAATTGTTTCTTTAAAAATATCTCTTATATCTAGAAACAACATAGCTTTATTTTTTCTTGCTAATCTTGAACCTAAAAATGCTGTGAATAATCTAGATGATGAAGCATACACTAAATCATATTTATTATTTTTTGTGATTTTTAAAACATTTATATAAAAAATTACAAATAGTTTTATTTGATTAAATATGCCACCTTTATGATTTGGAAGTTTAATCCTTCTTATTGTTAAATTTTCAAATTTTTTTTCAAAGTCTTTAGAATTTACTTTATAACTGTCATATCGATTAGGATGAGTCGATATAACATCTATAGAATCATTTTTTTTCATCATTGAATGTAAGTCTTTTATTAAAGATGAATTTCTAAATGATCCTGCACAAAGATCTGGTTCAAAATAAAATGTCAGAAAAAGTATTTTCATAATTCAATTTTCGTTTCTAAATTTTTTTCGAAAACAACTTTTAATTTAATAGCAATTTCTGTTTTATTAAAAGAATGTGCAAACCTATAAAATTCTTTGTTTATAGAAATATTTTTTCCGTTAAATGATATTTCTATATCTAAGTTTTTAAAAAACACACTAGTATTTTTTATATCAATATTTTTTATTGACGGATGGAAATGAAAATGAGCAACTTGTTCATGAATATCTTGTTCACTTAAATCATCATAAATATGAACCGAATCTTTATTTGTAATAAAAGTTCGGTTATGAATAACTCCGACCTTTTTGTACCCATCATGGCTCGCTGAAAATTCATTCTCATTTTCAGTAAATGATATTATTTTAGCTCTCCTAGCTACTCTAAAACCGCCCCAGACTTCTGTCTGTTCATGATCACCAATAGTTACAGTGTTGTGAGAACTAGTTCTTCTTTCTATCTGTCTTCTTTCATTTTTCTCATATGTGGAAGTTCCGGTATCTACAATAAATGGTAGTTTATTTTTATATAATATAAAATTGAAAATATCTGAATGAACATGTCCTGGTTGATAAGAAGCTTTTATATCGCCTAAATCCATAAACAACTCGTATTTTTTATTTTTAAACATACGATAACCCGAATCAGTTAATTTAATATCTTTTCTATTAATTCCTAAAGATTTTCCATAATCTAAAAGCTGTTTGGAGAATGGAGCTATATCAAATGTAGAATCATTAACCATAGGTATATCTCCATTATTAAAAGTCATGTTATCCAACCATGATAACATTTTCGAGCTGATTACTTTTAATAAATTTAATAAATCATCATTTTTCCAACTATTCAATTTTATTAACTGAATACAATCTAAAACTCTAAATAACATTATTTGATGGTACATAGGCGAAAGCTCAAAATGACCACCATCATCTAATATTTGTTCATTTAATTGTGTCTCTAAAAGTTTTTTAGATTTATAATATAGCTTTTCATTTTTAAAATAATAAGCTCCAAATAAAAACGAAAAAGCATTTTCTAATAAGTGATTTCCTAATAAATGATATTCAATATTTTCAAATAATATTCTATAATGATTGTAGAGCGCTCTATTTATTAACGAATTATTTATTTGATTTTTAGAAAGGAATTTAACCCAATTTATTCCTCTTAACGAAATAGGATAAGGTTCTTTACCGTCTTTTAAAACCATATCATTTCTTATATAATCTAATATTAAATCTAAACCAATTTCTTTTGTCATTTTATTTTGATTTAAAAAATCAAAATAGTTTAAATTATATGCCCATAACTTACCATGTTTATTTTCATTCCAATCAATTTTATCTTGAAATTTATGAGAAATTTTTAAAAATGTAAACTCAAAATCTGCTTTATATGAACTGTGATTATAGAATTGATCAAACCAATTTAAATTATTAAATATGGAATATTTATTTGAATAGGATTCAGATTTAATATTTCTTTTAAATCTATAAAGTATCTGATAAATTATCTGTTTTTTTTTTAAAAAAAGGATTGAATAAAAATATAATTTAAATCTTTTGAGCATTAATTTTATGAGTTTAGACAATGTCTTTGATTACATCATTATAATTTAACATAATGGTTCCGTGACTAATTCCATGAGCTGCTCTTACTTCAAAAACTATATTATTATTGAAAAGAAAACCTAATAATCTTATTTCAGTATACCTAGTTATTTTTTGAATACTTACAGGAAAAAAATCTTTATTTATTTGAAATATTTCCTTCCAATTAATTCCATCAGTACTAGCGTAGACAAATGCTTTTTTTGTTTTATTTACTGTACTTGGTTCTGTAACTGTAGACACTAAATAAAGGGATTCAACTTTTTTTGCATGAAATACACTACCGCTAACTTTGTGATTTGAAATAATCTTCAAAGTACTTTTATTAAGAGTCCTTATATAGTTAACCTCCTGTGGTGTGTCAGAGGGAATTATCAATAATTTATCATCTGCAATAATTTCAACGCATCTATATTTTTGGCTACCACCTAGTATTTTTTTGATACCAGAATTATCTAAAAAATATATCCTTGATTCAGAATCAGAATCACCAGTTAATATCCACCATCCACAATCATGACTATCATATAAACAGTTATGTATGTGACGAACGTCTCCTTTTTTAAACTTATGTATAAGATTAAATTCATTAAATCCTTTAATTTTAAAAAGTTTAACAGGCTGACTCCTTTTCTTATTGCTAAAATACTCTCCAAAGATTATTTCTTCATTAGATGAATTAAAATTTAATGGCCTACTTCCTTTAAAAGGAATACCCATTTTTATAAATTCTTTAATATTATCATCGTAATAATATATATCACTATTAAAAACTAAAAAAAAAGTATTTTTAATTTTAGCTATTCGATGAGACCCTTTTCTTAAAACTCTTCTAGTTATACTAAAATTTTGCAATATTAATTCAGTCAATGATTTTTCAGGACAGTCATACATAAATTGAAAATTAAAATCTTTGTCTAATATTCCTATTTTGTTACCTTTTTGTATATAGAGATTACTATCTAAAAAACTTATTGGGTAGAACTTATCGGTTACAAATGAAGGTTTTATCATTAAAACAAGATTTTATAGAAATATGCTACAACCCTTGAAAAAAGATTGATAGAAAAATTTAAAGGGTAAATAAATTTAAATCTAACGGATTTTTTATATCCGTAGGATTTATAAGCTATTGGTGTAAAAAGTTCTATAAGAAATATTTGAAATATCGTTAAATCATATTTCCATTTTTGTGAAAAATCTTTAATTGAACCAAAAGTTTCTTTTTTCCAACTAAGTTCTTCATTGGTAACTATTTTTTTTGAAGTTGATGTAAAATCTAACATAGATTTTTCAAAATTTAATTCCAAAAAGTTACATATACTTTTAATATTTATTTCAGGATTAGAAACTAAATCCTCGTACTTTATTTCAATGACATTTGTTTTAATATTATTAACTTTTTTATCATAATTCAGAAGTTGACTATTATAAACAAGACTATGAAAAATTACAGATTTAAATTTTGTCCATTTTACTTTAAGTCTTGAAGCCACAACAGATCTTGGATCTCTTATTATATGAATGATTTTAATTTGTTTATCATATTTGATTAAATTTTCAATTAAATCTATAGACTTAGGGTCTTTTTCACATATATTTTTTTTGTTTCTTTCTAAAAAGTAATTTAAAATATTTGAATAGAGATCGAAATGATTTGAAGATTTATCTATCATTTCAATAACATCCTTCTTGCTTATTTGTAATCTTTTAAGATTAGTGTTTTCTAATAATAGATCATAAATATCTTCATGATTTATTAAATCAGATTTTAGTAAACTCAAATATCTGAAAATTTTATTTTCTGGGATACTCTTTATTTCACTATGAGAGCCAATAATTGAATGTAGTAAACTTGTCCCTGACCTTCCAACTCCTACAATATAAATTAATCTCATTATTTAAAGTTTTTTTCAATCCAAAAATTCAAAAATAATAATCTATAAATTTTAAATGTATTATTCTCAATTCCCTCAAAATGACTTATTACAATTTCTTTTACAGTTGATAAGTTTACAAATTTTCCTAAATAATTATTATTTAAGATCTCTAAAAGATAGTCTTTACCTAACATGTTTATCTTATCATCCAGTGGAGGATGAAATCCACTTTTACGCCTATATATTAAGTCTTTTGGTAAATATTTATATAATATTTTTTTTAATGTAACTTTTGATGTTAGTACACTTATTAAATCTTTTTCAGGAAGTGAAATTGAAGATTCGAAAAGATCTTTTGAAGCTAAAGGAACTCGCATTTCAATACTTTGTGCCATGGAAGCTTTGTCAGCTAACAAAAAATTATGTGATAAAAATCCATAAATATCAAATTTCATAGCCGTCTTTATTAACGAATTACTTTTACATGAGCTCCATAACTTTTCAGATTCAACTAAAAACATTTTGTGACTTTCTTGGTTGCTTAACTTACTTATTTCTTCCCTATTAAAAGGGGTTAAAAGAGACATGTAAGATTCCATTTCAGAATTAGCTTTTGAAAAATCTTTTAAACGACTTATTTTTTTACTCAAAAATTTCGAATACTTTAGTAACGGAAATAAAAATTTAAAGAGACTAACATACTTTTTGAAATTAAGTATTAAATATCTTGGATAGCCGCCAAACAATTCATCAGCTCCCATACCACTCAACATAACTTTTAAATTTAATTTTCTTGCTTCTTTTGACAATAATGAAGTTGGAAATGAAGTAAAGTCAGCTATTGGTTCTTCATTTAACTCTACTACATGTTTAACTTTATCAATAAATGAAGTTTTTTCATTATCAATATTTAAAGTCGTTAGTTTAAATTTTAACTTTTTTGAAATTATTTGAGCATAATAATTATCATCAGTAATTCCAGCAGATTTTAGCTCCTTAACACTAGATTTAGAAATCAAGAACTTTGAATTTTTAGGTACTTGTGTAGCAATTAAAGAAGAGTCAACACCACCACTGTAAAAGACACCTACGGGAACATCTGAAATTAAATGATTTTTAATTGAATTCAATATTTTTTGACTAATTCCTAATTTATTTGAATTATTAATATTAGAAGGTGACCAATATTGCTTTTTTGTTTGTGATTTTGTTTCTATATTAAATTTTAGATAAGATCCAGGAAATATCTTAAAAATATTTTTGAAACCTGTAAATGGTTCTAGATTATACCCAAGATTTAAATAATGAGAAATAAAATTCTTCTCTATTCCCTCGTCTAATTCAATTATTTCTTTTAATCCTCGAACTTCTGAACAAAACGATAAAGATTCATTTTCAATTTTGTAATAAAGGGGTTTAATTCCTAATTGATCTCTTACTAGTAAAACATCCTTAGTTTTATTGTCATAAAAGCAAAAACAAAACATTCCTGAAAGCTCATTTAATCTTGAAGTTCCAAATCTAATTAACCAATGATATAGCACTTCAGTATCAGATGATGTTTTAAAATCAATATCAATTAATTCTTTTTTTAAATCTAAATAATTATAAATCTCACCATTGTATACTAGATGGTATCTATTATTAAAGCTAAAAGGTTGATTAGACCTTGAATCTAAATCTAATATCGATAAACGAGCATGACCTAATGAAATTTTATTTTTGCCATTACATATTTCTACATAATCATTAAAATCAGGTCCGCGATGTTTTATTTTTTCAAGTCCTTTTTTTAAAGAATCAATTTCACCATTAACTTTTCCAATTATTCCGCACATCTAAATAGAATTTATTATTTTTTGAAAATTATCTTTATTCCAGTATGAAGAATCAAAACTACCTTTCATACTTTTTGCAAATTCATTAATCTCATTAAATTTTTTCTTATTTGTAAGAACTAATTTCATAGCATCATATACAGCAGTTGTACTTTCAGGTTCAACAAGAATTCCATTTTTAGAGACTAGTTCTGGCATAAAATTAAAGTTAGTAGTTATTATTGGTTTTCCTAAGTTAATACTTTCAATTAGTGCTCCAGGATAACCCTCTCCTGACCAGTAACTAGGATAAATAATTATATCACAATCCATAATTAGTTCATTAATTTTTTGACTATCTACTTCACCTAAATACTGAATGTTCTTGTGTTCTAAATGGTTTTTAATGATGTTCTTATCAAATAATCTTCCGGCAATTTGTAATTCAAAATTGTATCCCTCAGAAAATAACAAATCACATGATTTTAAAAGTTCACAAATTCCTTTTTCTGGTCTAACATGACCTATGAATAAAAAGCGCTTAACTTTTCGTGAATAAACTTTTAAACTAACGTCCTTAACAAGTGGTCTGCTAGTTGGAAACCAATATATTTTACATTTATTGAATTTTTCATCTCTAAGTTTTACTTTTAAACCTTTTGTTTGAATTAAAACTACCGAATTAGAAAAAGTAGCGCGTGCAATTATTTTGTAAATTATACTATTCAAATACTCAAAAAGATCACCCCCAAAAAATCTAAAAATAAATTTCTTTTTTCTGAAAAAAAGTTTAAAAACAAACCCCCAAATTAAAATTCTTTTTGAATTAGCATGAAAACTTACAATTTTATATTTCCGTATTGAAAAGAGAATTTGAAGGAAAATTTTTAATTGTGTTTTTAAATTTAATATTCTTGAATTATTGTTAACACTCAAATTAATAAACTTGAAAGAATCCAAAGAATTAAAAAACACCTCATTTTCATCCAAAAGATATTTAAATGAAATTCTTGTTCCACCAACAGGTGGAGGTAATGGTCCAATTAGCAGGACGCTTATATTTTTATGTTTACTTTCCATTTATTATACCACATTTGAAATACTAATAAATGCCATAATTGTCTTTCATTAATGTCATTACCATCGTAAAAATCTTTTTTTAATTTTAAAATATTTTTAGTTTTAAAAATGCCGTGAGATAAGTTCTTTTCAGAAAGCAAATCTTCAGCAATAGGTTTAAAATCTTTAAATAACAAATCTTTAAGAGGAATAGAAAAGCCTTGTTTAGGTTTATCTACTATATTTTTCGGAATAAAACTCCAAACTAATTTTCTAATTGGGTATTTAGATATTTTTTTAAATATTTTGGAATTACTATTTAGATTAATATATTTTTTTATTAAATCTTGGTCAACCAATGGTTCTCTTGCCTCCAATGAATACCTCATTGTACACCTGTCTACTTTATAAAGAATTTGATCAGGTAGGTGGGTTTGCAAATCAACACACAATATTTTCTGTAACGAGTCTCCATTAATTGGTTTATAATTTAAAAATGAATAATTATCTACATGGCTAGACATTATTTTTTTTAGTTCAAAATCAGGAACATATTTCGAAATTATTTCTAGTATTTTTATTGGATCTGAAGCAATTAAACAAGATTTAATCTTCAATAATCTAACTCTAAGATTTCTAATATTAAAAAAATTGTTAAAGCGAAATAAATCATTAAGACCTACTAAAACATTTATTAAAAACACTAATGGCCACTTAAAAAGAGTCTTTGAAATTTTGTATATTTTTAATGTCCAGACGTGCTTATCATATCCACCGAACAATTCATCTCCACCGTCGGCTGACAAAGCTACTTTATGAGTTTGAGCTGTGAATTTTGAAAGCATTAATGTTGGTAAGGAACTTGGATCTGCAAAAGGCTCATCGTATAAATCATTCATTACTTTCAAAATATTTTTTGTATCACTAAATTGAAATTTTTTTGTTTTTAGATCTTTATTTAAATACTCTAGAATATTTTTAGCATGTTTTGATTCATCATATTTCTTAGAATCAAATCCAATATTAAAACAGGTGAAATTTATTGAACTATTTTTAAGTATTGAGGATACCAGACTACTGTCATAACCACCGCTCTGAAAAACTGATATAGGCACGTCAGAAACACATCTTAGTAAAACAGCTTCCTTTATGTCTTTTAATTGATCTAATTGATCATGTTTAAAAGTATTATTTGAAACATAATCATTTAAATTCCAATATTGTTTTATTTTAAATTTACGTGTATTTAAATCAAGGGTTAAGAGATGTCCAGGCTTAAGTTTATAAACTCCTTCAAAAATAGTTTTGCTACTTGGGATGTAACCAAATTGAATGAAATTGGCAACTGAAGATTTATTAATATTAAACTTATCATTTTCAGTTACAGTTTTGAGTTCTGAACCAAATCTAAATTCGGAGGCGCTTTCATAGAAATAGAGTGGCTTGACACCCAATCTATCTCTTATAAGGTAAAGTTTAGAGGTTGAAAGATCTATTAAAGAAAAGCTAAACATACCCCTAAGATGTTTATAAAAATCTATTCCAAATTTTTCGTAAAGTTTTATTATCACTTCAGTATCTGAATTTGTTTCAAAATCATGTTCACTTAAAAATTCTGATTTTAAATACTTAAAATTGTAAATCTCACCATTAAAAGCTAAAATTATTTTTTTATTCTTAGACAACATGGGTTGATTACCATTACTAGAGGTGTCAAGAATAGATAGACGATTATGTACTAAACCAATATGTTGGTTATTATGATTATTAGTATAGAAACCTTGATGATCTGGCCCTCGATATAAAATTTTTTTACTTATAATTAATAATCTATCCTTTAAAATATTTTTATTGCTTATAATTCCGGCAAATCCACACATTTATATAAAATCTTTAATATTAATATTTTCTTTTTTTACAATAGCTGGTATTCCCGCCACTATAGAATTCTTCTTTACACTTTTTAAAACAACAGAATTAGGAGCTATTATTGAACCTGGTCCAATTGAAATGTCTCCTAAAATTTTTGCACCCGAACCTATATAAACATTATCTCCTATTGTTGGAACATTATAAATTCTAGATCTCCCACCAATTACGACACATGAACCGATAGTACAGTTTTAACCAATCACAGCTCTCTCATGTATAATTATTGCTATTCCTCCTTTAGATAATTTAGTCCTATTACCAATCCTAGCAGTAGCAGGAATTGAGCAATTAAATATTAAATAATTCAAGAAATCTAAAATTTTAGATAAAATTTTAGAAAAAGCGTAAAGCTTACTTGAAAGTTTAGGAATTTTTAAACCTATTTGCATATTTTAAATTTAGTAATGATATTAAGTATGAAAATAATACTGAAAAGTTAAAAAAAATCAAATTATCTATTTCGAAAAGATATATTAATGCAAGTAGTATACTCTCTATAATTAAACCAAAAATCAATGATATTATAATTTTCTTTTTAAGAAAAATGATATTTCTATGAATTTCTAATATTACTATTGAATAAATTAGTACTGAAATTCCGATTATAATAAAAATATATATATTGTTTTTGGGTAATGAATCAAAAAAGAGATTACCTAAAAAATATGATGAAACAATAAAAATCAACCATATAACAGATAGATATAAAACATCTTTATGTATTGGATTTTTATTTGAATTAAGATCATTTATTTGAAGACTTGAGTACGCCCTTGGAATCATATAAAAAACTTCATTTAATGATGTTAATGTGGTATAAATTCCTAAAAAATTTGGATAAATGAATCTTATAGCTATTACATCAATTTTTAAAATTAAATTATTCAATATTTGAATTAAAGTGAAATTTTGGAATCCAGAAAAAATTATAGTCTTTTTAAATTTTATTATTTTAAAATAAAAGAAGCCATTACTTTTCAAATAAAACAAAGAAGTTATTACAAAAATTAATTGAAAAAATGCCCATGTAGGAATTAAATCATTAAACACTAAAATATAGCTAACGAAAGATATAGTAATTGAAAAAAAATTTATTAATAATAGAATTAGAAATTTATTTAAACCCTGAAAAATTGGAACAATTAATTGTAAAAAATACATTAAACTAAATAAATACAGAAAACTCAAAATAGATAAATCTTTTAAAATATAAGTTTCAAGTATATTCTTAAAAAAAAATAGAATTATGGTTACTACAAAGACTGGAGCTGAGCATAAAATGAAATCATAAAAATTTACTTTTTTTCTTTGATTAGAAATTAGATTGAGTTGTAAATCACTACCCATTTTACATATAATTACAAGGGTTGCTGCTAAAACTAGATGAAAATTAAAAATACCCACTTCATAGAGAAGCCCTAGATTAATAAAGATTGAAATTAATATAAATCTGAAAATTAAAACTATTGATGAGCTTAAAAAGTTATAGATTAAATCTAATTTGACTTTATCCATTTTTTAATTTATTGTTAAATGATAGTACTGAGATAAAAAAAGTTAAAAAAACTACATTATAAAAAAACATTCTGATAAGATTATTACTATCAATTCTAAAGAGTATTCCAATAATAGATGAAATTAATAGTGAATAAAAAAACAATCTGGAACGATCTGGAAGAGTCTTTAAGAAAATATTTATTATGGATACAAACAAAATTAAAAAAATAAATAAAAATGGAACTGCTAAAAATAAACCCCAATTAGCAATGGACTCTCCAAGAAGAGATGATGCATAAGAAGATCTATTAGCATCATTAACTCCCAGATAAATATTAGGAAATTCAGCACCAAATGTTTTTGGTCTATCCTCTAATATGAAACTGGGCATTAAAATCGGAAAAGAGTTTAAATAACTAATTCCAAATAATAATTTTTTATTTTCCCGAATTATGTAGTCATTTATAATAAAGTGATTTGTATTTTCTCCATTGATTATAAGTTGGGTACTTGATTCAATTATTTTTTCAGAAATTTCAAAATCTTGATCATCCAACATGTTTGATGTATAATTTCTAGTGATACCCAACAATACCAATATTGGAAATGCAAATAACAATATCCTCTTAATTTTAGAAATACTAATGGTTTTTAAATTATATGAATAAATCAAATAGAATAATAAAAAGTTAAAAGCAATTCTCCTTTCACCTGAAAAAAGAGTAAAAAATAATATCAGTATTAATAATACTACTGATGTCTTTCTTAAAAAACTATTTTTTTCATTGAGAATTATAAATCCGAATAAAAAAGGAAGTGCCTGTAAAATTCCAACAAATCGACCTTTTCCAACATCATTATTATATCTTTCAAATCTATTAGTAATAAAAAATTCATATAAACTATTATATTCAGAAATTAAATTAGAATAGTAAATTATGATTAAAAAAAATGAAATGACAAAAAGTAATTTAAGGTTTAATTGTCTATAATAATAATTTACCGGAGGAGCTTTAATTTTACTTAAAATTAGACATGATGGTGGTATTAAAATTGTGTATAAAAAGCCAATTTCATAGATATTGCTAATGTCCAATAATTTACCTAATGAAGTTTTACCATCAATCCCTAATTCATAACAAAAAATAGGCAAGAATACATAAAAAGTAGATGATACTAAAAAAACTAAAGCAACAATATTTTTTTTAAAAAACTGGAATAAAACAAATATTATAACAAGTAAATATAATATCATAAGAATTAATTGTTATGTTTTTTTTTACAGATAAATGAATTGTTTCGCAGATTTTCTTTATTGTAAACAATTTTTTTTGAATTAAATGTGTCTATCGTGTCAAATCCAGCATATTCACAAATAGCTTGGCCAGCAGCTGTGTCCCATTCCATGGTAGGCGCAAATCTTGGATAGCAATCTGCTTTACCTTCAGCGACCATACATAGTTTTAAAGAGCTTCCTTTTGATATTAGATTTACGGCGCCGTGTTTTACTTTCATCTCTTCAACATAGGTCTCGGTTTCTGGAGATATATGTGATCTGCTGGTAACCATGGTGAATGTTTTGTCTTCACGATGCAATGGTAATTTTTGACTCTTATCTAAAATACGATCGATATTGTAATTGTTAAAATCGATCTTTGCCTTAAAAGCACCAAAGCCTATACTTGAGAAATACAAGATACCACTTATAGGTACAAAAATTACCCCTATAAGAGGTTTTTGGTTTTCAATTAAAGCAATGTTTACGGTAAATTCGCCGTTGCGCTTTATAAATTCTTTGGTACCATCAATAGGGTCTACAATCCACAAATGATTCCAGTCTTTACGTTTTTTATAGGGAATTTCTTTTCCTTCTTCAGAAAGTACAGGAATTTTAGTTTTTTTAAGATAATTCATGATCACTTTATGAGAGGCTGTATCCGCTACGGTTAAAGGGGAGTTATCACCTTTTATTTCTACATCAAATTCACTAGTATGATATATTTCTAAGATGGTTTTACCAGATTCGATAGCGGCGGTTATAGCTGTATTTAATAATTGCTTGATCATTATATAATCATCCCCGCTCCAATAGTTTCGTTGGTTTGTTCGTCAATGATAATCAAAGATCCTGTTTGACGATTTCTTCTATATGCATCGTAAAAAAGAGGCTTAGAAGTGCGTATAGAAATACGTCCAATATCATTCATTTCTAATTTGTCAATGTTATCGATACGGTGTAAAGTGTTAATGTCCACTTTATACTTTAATTCTTTTATCATTGCCATGCATTCGTTTGTAGTGTGTTTTAAAACTACCTTAGTTCGGGCTCGTAGAGGATTAGTATTCATCCAAGTTACCAATACTTCTAAATCATGACCTACTTCTGGAACGTTATTTTCACGCACAATCATATCGCCTCGACTGATATCTATTTCATCTTCCAAAGTCATCGTAACAGACATAGGAGCATAAGCCTCTGCAATTTGCTCTCCGTTTAATTCAATAGTTTTAATGGTTGATGAAAATCCTGAAGGTAAAGTTTTAATTGTGTCACCAGGCTTAAAAACTCCGCCATCAATACGACCTGCAAAGCCTCTAAAATCCTGGTTCTCAAGGGTATGTGGACGAATCACTAATTGAATAGGAAAACGACAATCAACATGATTTAAATCACTTGAAATGTGAACTGTTTCGAGATGGTACATCAAAGTACTACCTTTGTACCAGTCCATGTTTTCAGATCTATTAACCACATTATCTCCAACCAATGCAGAGATAGGGATGAACTGAATGTCTTGGATGTCTAACTTAGATGAAAAAGCTTTGAAATCAGAAACAATTTTGTTAAATACGTCTTCACTGTAATCAACTAAATCCATTTTATTAATACAAACAATGGCGTGGGGTATACGCAATAAAGAGGCAATAAAAGAGTGACGGTGCGTTTGTTCTAACATTCCCTTACGCGCATCAATTAGAATAATAGCTAGATTGGCAGTAGATGCCCCTGTAACCATATTTCTAGTATATTGAATGTGTCCTGGTGTATCAGCTACAATAAACTTGCGTTTTGGGGTGGCAAAATATCTGTATGCTACATCAATAGTAATACCCTGCTCACGTTCCGACTTCAAACCGTCTGTGAATAATGACAGATCAACATAATCAAAGCCTTTGTTTTTACTAGACTCTTTTATGGCATCTAACTGGTCTTGAAAAATTGATTTACTATCGTAAAGTAATCTTCCAATCAGAGTACTTTTTCCATCATCTACACTCCCTGCAGTAGTAAATCTTAATAATTCCACATCTTGATATTCCATATATTTTATTTTCTAAAAGTAACCTTGTTTTTTTCGATCTTCCATAGCAGTTTCAGCCCGCTTATCGTCTGCTCTCCCTCCTCGTTCAGTTATTCTCGTTGTAGCTATTTCGTCGATGATTTTTGTTAAATCATCTGCCTCAGATTCTACAGCACCAGTAATAGGCATATCTCCACATGTTCTGTAACGAATAGTCATATTAACTACTTCTTCACCCGGTTTTAATTTGATAAATTCAGAATTTGCTAATATGACTCCATCACGAACTACACAATCACGTTGATGAGAAAAATAGAGTGAGGGCAAATCAATATTTTCTAATTTTATGTATTCCCATACATCCATTTCTGTCCAGTTGGAAATAGGAAACACTCTAAAGTGTTCACCATAATTTTTTCGTCCATTAAAAAGATTCCATAGTTCTGGACGTTGGTTTTTGGGATCCCATTGACCAAATTCATCACGGTGTGAGAAAAACCGCTCTTTGGCACGTGCTTTTTCTTCATCACGTCGTGCACCTCCCATAGCAGCGTCAACTTTGTGTTCTTCTAATGTATCTAACAAAGATACAATCTGTAATGCATTTCGTGATGCATCTAGACCTGTTTCTTCTTTAACACGTCCTTTATCAATCGATTCTTGTACAGAGCCAACAATTAATTGAACGCCTAATTCCTCAACTAAAGAATTACGAAAAACAATGGTTTCAGGAAAATTATGCCCGGTATCCACATGTATTAGAGGGAAGGGTATTTTGGCAGGATAAAAGGCTTTTTTAGCCAAATGAGTTAACAGGATAGAATCTTTCCCACCAGAGAATAATAAAACTGGTTTTTCAAATTGTGTTGCAATTTCGCGAATAACAAAAATAGCCTCAGACTCTAACTCTCTTAAATGATTGATTACATAATTACCCATATGCCTTACTTTAATTTATTTTGTATATATTTTAGAATAGTTTTTACACTTTTTTCTATTGGTTGCCCGTCAGTAACAACTTCTAATCCTGGATTTAATGGTGCCTGATAGGGTGCAGAAATACCGGTCATGTTTTTAATTTCTCCAGATCTTGCCTTTTTGTAAAGCCCTTTTACGTCCCTTTTTTCACATACCTCTAACGAGGTGTTTACAAAAATTTCAATGAAATTATCTGTACCCACTATTTTTTTGATTTTTTCTCGATCTTTAATATAGGGTGATACAAATGCAGCTAAAGTTATTACGCCTGCATCTAACATCAAATTACTGATTTCAGCAATGCGTCTAATATTTTCTTTTCTGTCCACTGGTTCAAAACTTAAATCTTTATTAATACCTTCTCGTATGTTATCTCCATCTAGTACATAAGTAGACAAACCCTGCTTATGTAATGCAATCTCAACTAAGTTGGCTAAAGTTGATTTACCTGATCCAGATAAACCTGTGAACCATACTAAAAAGGCTTTGTGTCCGTGTAAACATTCCCTTTGTTGCTTAGTAATTTTATAGTTATGTCTTACTGTATTAAAACTCATTGATTTAAAATTATATTTTCCTCTGTTTTTTTTTTAAATGATGTGATCTTTTACTAATGTCCAATCCAAAATTAATTTTATACCATAATTTTTCATGAAAATAATATAGAATCATTTTTGAAATGGTCTCAACCGCACCAATTTTTAATCCGGTTAATGGACTTCCAAATAAAATCCAGCCAAATAAAACAGTATCAATCGTACTAATCCCTCTCCATGAGAAAGTCTTAATAATATGACGTTTGTTTGAGTTGAAGTAAGATGAATTAAACCAATAGCGTTCATGAATATAATACCAAATGAGCTTAGAAACAGTAGTTATAACTGACAAGTTTAATCCATCATTAAAATCTTCGGTTATAAACCAAGTAAATATAAAAGTATCTACGGTTCCAATAAGTCTCCAAGATAAGGATTTAGCAATATGTCTTTTACTCAAACTCAATTTGACTAATTATTAATACCACAGAAATCTAATATTATTTTTTCTTTTTTTATATCCAATTCAAAAAATTCTTTATGGGCTACTAAAAAAACAATAATGTCAGCTTTATTGATTGCTTCTTTATAATCTGTTAGTTTGAAAACAGAATGAAAGTCAATATTTGGTTCAACAATAAAGCATTCTTCATTATTTGAGTTTTGAACTATTTTTTGAACTATATATTTAGCAGGTGATTCTCTCAAATCATCAATATTTGGTTTGAATGCTAATCCCATTAAAGCTGTTTTTGGCTTTCTTCCATTTTTTAATTCAAATTGAAGTTTTTCATTTTGAATTTTTTCAGCACACCAAAAAGATTTATAGTTATTCACCTTTCTAGCTGTACTTATCATTTTTGATTCCATTGGATAATCCGAAACAATAAAATAAGGATCAACAGCGATACAATGCCCACCCACTCCACAACCAGGCTGTAGAATATTTACTCTTGGGTGTTTGTTTGCAAGATTTATTAGTTCCCAAATATTAATATCTGCCTTATCACATATTAATGATAGTTCATTTGCAAATGCTATTTGAGAGTCTCTAGACGAGTTTTCCACCAATTTACACATCTCGGCAGTACGAGCATTAGTTCCGTGCAACTCACCTTTGACATACTTTCTATAAAATGAAATTGCTTTTTGAGTAGAAGCTTCATCTACTCCTCCAATAACACGATCATTCTCAACGAGTTCATGCATAACATTTCCGGGCAATACTCTTTCAGGGCAATAGGCAATATGAATAGCTTCTTCTAGCTCAGGTCTAGATGCAAATATTAGTTTCTGCATTTTCTCGGTTGTGCCTATCGGAGAGGTCGATTCAATAATAAATAAATCACCTTTTTTTAAAAGTGGAATAATTCCTTTTGTTGCAGCCTCAACAAATGAAATATCTGGTTCATGATTGCCTTTAAATGGTGTAGGAACCACTATTAGAAATACATCTGCTGAACTAGCCTTGGTAGATGCCTTAAAAAAGCCATTAGAAACTGCTTTAGAAACAATCTTATTTAGTTCAGGCTCCTCAATATGAATTTTTCCTTTATTAATTGTATTGACAACACTTTGATTTATATCAACTCCTAAAACATTTGTTTCATGTGATGCTATGAGTGCGGATGTTGGTAATCCAATATACCCTAAGCCGATAGTTACTACTTCTGGATTCATTATTTTATATTTTTAATAAAGTCTACAATTCTTTTTGATGCCAACCCGTCTCCATATGGATTGTGAAGTTTTGACATTTTTTCAAATTTTTCGTTGTTATTTAGTAACTCTAATGCTTTGGAAATTATTAGCTCCTCATCAGTACCTACTAATAAAACTGTCCCCGCTTCAACTGCTTCGGGTCTTTCAGTGGTATCTCTCATCACTAAAACAGGTTTTCCTAAACTTGGAGCTTCCTCTTGAACACCTCCGCTATCAGTAATAATGATTTTAGAACGATTCATAAGCCAAATAAAATCTTGATAGGCTAAAGGATCTATTAAAATTACATTGTTAAATCCTGATAAAATTCTCTTTACAGGCTCCTGTACCTTTGGATTCAAATGTACAGGATAAATAATTAAACGATCTATATCATCTTCAGCAATTCGTTTTAAAGCTTTACAGATTCTCTCAAAACCACCACCATGATTCTCTCGGCGATGACCAGTAACTAAAATTACTTCTTTATCGTCTATATGTTTTGAAAGATCTTGTATTAATTGACTCGGGTTTTCATTCACTTTTTCAACAGATTTCATCAAAGCATCAATCACCGTATTTCCCGTAACTAAAATTGTTTCTTCTGAAATATTTTCTCTAAGTAAATTACTCTTTGAAGTTTCTGTTGGCGCAAAATGATAGTCACAAATTCTGCCGGTAATTTGACGATTTATCTCCTCTGGAAAAGGAGAAAGTTTATTATTTGTTCTTAATCCTGCTTCTACATGACATACTTTTGCTCCAGAATAAAAACTGGCAATGGAGCCAGCCATTGTCGTGGTCGTATCTCCATGAACAAAAACAAAATCTGGGGAGAATTTTTCAAGAATTGGCTTTAAAGACTCAATGATAGTAGCTGTTAAGCCGTATAAATTTTGTCCTGGCGTCATTAAATTCAGATCATAATCAGGATTAATTTCAAAAAAACCTAAAACCTGATCTAGCATTTCACGGTGTTGAGCAGTTACACAAACTCTCGTGTTAAATTCATGTGGATATTTTTGAAATTCTTTAGCTACTGGTGCCATTTTTATAGCTTCTGGTCTAGTTCCAAATAGTAATAATATTTTTTTCATTAATAATTATTTGTTTTTCTTGACTAGCACCGGCAGTCATTATTTTATTTTCCGGCAGTCATTATTTTATTTTATAATACGTTTTATACCAATCTGTAAAGGCTTCCACGCCCTTAACAACAGAAATGTTAGGTTTGTAATTATAATCCTTCTCAAGCCTGCTCACATCAGCCCATGTTTGATTGACATCGCCAGCCTGCATTGGAAGCATTTCTTTTTTTGCCACTATGCATAAATTATTTTCAATAGCTTTTATAAAATCCAAAAGCTGAACTGGAGCACTGTTACCAATATTATATAGCTTACAAAGAGAATTATCATTAGAGTCCTTAATTAGTGTAGCAACAACACCAGCAATAATATCATCGATATAAGTAAAATCTCTGGAGAGATCGCCATTATTAAAGACTTTGATAGGTCTATTATTAATAACAGCATCAGTAAATAAAAACATAGCCATATCTGGACGTCCCCAAGGGCCATAAACTGTAAAGAAACGCAAGCCTATGGTTTCAATACCATATAAATGACTATAGGCATGTGCCATAAGCTCATTAGATTTTTTTGTGGCAGCATACAAACTAATGGGTTTATCAACATTGTCAGATTCATTAAAAGGAACTTTATCACTGTTTCCGTAAATACTGGAGCTGGACGCATATACCATGCGTTTAACATCATGATGTCTACAGCACTCTAAAACATTCAGAAAGCCATTAATATTAGAATCTATATAAGCCTCAGGGTTTTCTAGTGAGTAACGAACACCCGCCTGTGCAGCTAGGTTACATACCATATGAAACTTAAATTCTTTGAATATTTTTGGTAGGGTTTCGCGGTTTTCTAAATGCATACGAACGAACTGCATTTGAGAACCATGGATTGTGCTAATAGTTATAGCATCAAAAACCTGAGCATCTTCACGCTTTATCCCTAACTGCTGTAAACGCGCATATTTTAGATTCACGTCATAATAATCATTGATATTATCTAGCCCTACGACCTTATAGCCTGCTTTTAGCAGTGCTTCACAAAGATGATAGCCAATAAAACCTGCAACTCCTGTGACCAGTATGGTTTTTTTACTCTTCATTTAGTATCCAATGCCTTTATATATAAATCCAATATTTTCTAATATTTGGCGATCTAAAACATTACGACCATCAAAAATAAAGGCTGGTTTTTGCATATTTTTGTAAATACGTTTCCAATCATAGGATTTAAATTCATCCCACTCAGTCAGCACAGCAATCGCATGAGCACCATCCATAGCCGTATAAGGATCAATTTGTGTTTTTAAATACTTGATATTTTCAGATTCAGACCTGGTATTTAAATAATTCAAATCCAATTGCATTTGGGTTGAAGTCACCTTGGGATCGTACACCTTAATGATGGCTTGTTCGTCCATAAGAGAATCTGCAACATAAATAGCGGCAGACTCTCTGGTATCGTTGGTATCTTTCTTAAAAGCCCATCCCAAAAAAGCAATGGTTTTTCCGCTAATCGTGCTGTAAAGCGTTTTGATAATTTTCTTGGCAAAGCGCTCGCGCTGGTGATTGTTCATAAGAATTACTTGGTGCCAATAGTCGGCGACTTCGTTAAGACCCAACGATTTTGCAATATATACCAAATTCAAAATGTCTTTCTGAAAACAAGAGCCTCCAAAACCAACAGATACTTGTAAAAACTTAGAACCAATGCGACTGTCCATCCCAATAGCTTTGGCCACTTCTTGAATATTAGCGCCTGTGACTTCACAAAGTTCTGAAAGGGAATTAATTGAAGATACACGCTGAGCTAAAAACGCATTGGCTGTGAGTTTAGACAATTCTGATGACCAAACATTGGTTGTTAAAATATTTTCTTTAGGTACCCAGCTGGCGTATATTTCTACCAAAGCCTGTATTGCCTCTTGTCCTTTCGATGTAGTTGAATCACCTCCAATAAGCACCCTGTCTGGGACCGCTAAATCCCGCATGGCCGTACCTTCGGCTAAAAATTCTGGATTGGAAAGAATTTGAAAATCCACGCCATTACCTGTGTTATCCAATATATTTTGAATGGCTTCAGCGGTTTTGACAGGCAGTGTTGATTTTTCTACAACAATTTTATCTCTGGTGGCGACTTTGGCAATCTGACGTGCACAGAGCTCTACATATTTTAAATCTGCGGCCATACCTTTACCAGCACCATAAGTTTTAGTTGGTGTATTGACTGAGATAAAAATCATCTGAGCCTGGTCAATGGCTTCATCGACCTTTGTAGAGAAAAATAAGTTGCGCCCACGGGCCTCCGCAACTACATCATCGAGTCCAGGTTCATATATCGGAAGCTTGGAAAGGTCTTTGTTGTTCCAATCGACAATGCGTTGGGCATTCAGATCAACTACGGTGACTTTGATATTGGGATTTTTCTGTGCAATTACAGCCATAGTCGGACCGCCGACATAACCTGCACCGATACAGCATATAGATTTAATTTTCATTTTTATTTTTTTTTATCCGTTGATGATATTGAGAAATTAGGTTTATTAGCTTTACTTTTATAATTACCATTAGAAACCATAATTAATATTGTACAAAAATTATTTATTTTAAATATCTATTTTTCAAACTCATAACAATTAAAAGACTCAATAACTGCGATATTCATACCTTAATTGTCTAATTTTCCTTTGAAAAGTAATTAATAGTTTTTCTAAGCCCAGTTTCTAATTCTGTTTTAGGGGCCCAACCTAATTTAGAAATTGCTAAACTTATATCTGGTCTTCTTCTCTTTGGATCATCTTCAGGTAATTCTTTAAATATAATATCTGAAGATGAATTTGTTAGTTTTATTACTTTATTTGCTAAATTTTTAATTGAAAATTCTGCAGAATTTCCAAGATTTACAGGACCTACAAAATCACTGTTCATCATTTTTATTAATCCCACAATCAAATCATCAATAAATTGAAAGGATCTTGTTTGTGAACCATCTCCGTAAATAGTTATATTTCTGTTATTTAAAGCTTGTAAAATAAAGTTTGAGACTACTCTACCATCATTTTTAGTCATATTAGGACCATATGTGTTAAATATTCGAACAATTTTTATATTTAAATTATGTTCTCTTTTATAATCCATAAATAAAGTTTCAGCACATCTTTTACCCTCGTCATAACATGACCTGAACCCAAGCATATTAACATTTCCATTGTAATCTTCTTTTTGTGGATGGACTTTAGGATCACCATAAACTTCACTTGTGCTTGCCTGTAATATTTTTGCATTATTTTTTTTTGCAAGACCAAGCATATTAATTACTCCAATTGTACATGTCTTGATAGTTTTAATGGGATTGTATTGATAATGTAACGGAGAAGCTGGGCAGGCTAAATTATATATTTGATCAATATTATCTCTAAAATATGGTTCTGTTATATCATGCTTTACAAATTCAAAATTATTATCCCTTTTCAAATCCTGAATATTACTAATGGAGCCTGTTATTAAATTATCTAAACAAATAACATAATGACCTAATTCAAGCAAGGATTTACAAAGGTGGGATCCAATAAAACCTGCTCCTCCTGTCACTAAAATATTTTTTATTTTCATTTGAAAAATTTAATAACGTTATCAATAATATACTCCTGATTAGAATTTTCTAATTCTGTATGTATCGGTAATGAAATAACTTCGTTGAAAAGAATATTAGTATTTTCTAAAATTTGATTATTTATATAGGGTTTTTGTTTGTGAATTGGAATTGGATAATAAATCATTGATGGAATTCCTATATCATTTAAATAATTTTTTAATTGATCTCTTTTACCATTTAAAACCCTTAATGTATATTGGTGATATACATGCTTAGAACTTGAAATAACTCTTGGTATTCTAATTTCATTAATATCTTCAAATGCTAAATTATAATTGTTAGCCATGATTTGTCTGTTAGAATTATACACATCCAAATACTTTAACTTAATATTTAATATTTCAGCTTGAATTGAATCTAATCTGGAGTTACAACCTACAATTTCATGATGATATTTAATTTTTTCACCATGATTTACTATCATTTTAATTCTATCAGCTAAATCATTATCATTTGTAAAAATTGCACCGCCGTCCCCATAACAACCTAAATTTTTTGAGGGATAAAAAGAAGTGGTTCCGATATGACCCATAGTTCCTGTAAACATAATTTTTTGACTAGGGAATGTATATTTACAACCGATTGCCTGTGCATTATCTTCTATGATTTTAAGATTGTACTTTTTAGCTAGATTGATAATTGGATCCATATCGCAAGATTGTCCGTACAAGTGAACAGGAACTATTGCTTTTGTATTATCATTTATATGTGGTTCAACTAAATCTGCTGTGGTATTAAAAGTATGCAAATCTACATCGCAAAAAACAACCTTTATTCCTAGAATAGCCGCTGCTTCAGCAGTAGCAATATATGTCCATGATGGACATATTATCTCATCCCCTGGTTTTAAATCTAGTGCCATAAAAGCAATTTGTAATGCATCTGTTCCATTAGCACACGGAATTACATTTTGAACATTTAGGTAGCTAGACAGATTTTCAGAAAATTCTTTAACAATAGGCCCATTTACAAATCGACCTGATTCAATTGAAGATATAATATTTCTGTCGATTTCATTCTTGATTTTAGAGTATTGACCCATTAAATCAACCATATTAATATTAATATTTTTCATTTATTTTTTTGATAGCTTCGCCAAAGTCAGTCACAATTATAACTAACAAAAACAATACTTATTTATTATTAATTAAGCTAATTTTAGCTTAACACTATATCCAATAGATTTCAAATAAATCCATATATTATTATTTGAAATTCTACTGACAATTCCTTTTTCATTATTAAATGATGGTAACTTAAAATCATCACCAACATTTATAGACGAAGATATACTATTCGTTAAATTGTAACTTCCGTCTAAATATTTTTTCAAAATATCAATCTCAGATTGTCTTACAATTGCTCTTTTACCCATCCAAAACATGTATCTAACTACTAAAGGAGACTCAAAAACTCTATTAATATCTTTTTCATCAATATTTACTAATACCATTGAAGGCAGTACCGGAACTTGAATTCTTTTTTTACGATCACTCCAAAGCCTAATTTCATTTCGGGTTGGACAATAAGCATTTATACCAAAAGACAACAACTGTTCCTCAGCTTTTTTCTCACCCCTTGGTTTTGTATGTATTACGTACCAATTCATTAAGTTGTTTTTTTGTAAAGAATAATTGCATTTAAATCTAGTTTTTGATTTACTAGAAAACTTACTTCTCTCCCAATTTTCTTTTTGATTTTTGGTTTAATACTATTCAAATAATCTTCGTTCACGTCTAAACCAATAATAATTATCTCAATATTTCCACTATCAATTCCCTTGGCATATTCTCCGTTCAAAGCAATCTGATCAACATCTCCAATTCTATCAATCACAGTTTCAACAATATCCACTAAACCCAAATGTTGTCGTACAATCTTTTGTAAAACTTCGAACATTGGGTGAGATGTATTAGCATTATAAATAATCCTGTTGTTTTCTTTTGATTTCAAGAGATATCCCGCGCCGGAAAGATTATTTAATTCCTTTCTTATTGAATTTGTAGATTCGTTGAATTCGCTGGCAAGTCCATTTAAATATCCATTATTAGCAGCACTAACAAAGAATTTAATAAGCATCCTTAGCCTGGTTTTAGATGTAATTAATGAACCTAACATAATATTAAGTAATAAAAGTACTTAATTTTAAGTAAAAAAAGTACTTAATTTACAAAAATATTAAAAAATGGAAAGTTAAAATGGAATATTACTCTGAATTACAATGTCTAATATCTATAATCGTCAGATTTATATGGTCCTTCTATTTCAACTCCTATGTATTTAGACTGAATATCATCAAGTATAGTAAGCTCAACACCTAATTTTTCAAGATGTAACTTTGCAACTTTTTCATCTAAGTGTTTGGGTAATGTGTAAACCTTATTTTCATATTTTGATGAATTGTTCCAAAGTTCAATTTGAGCTAAAACTTGATTAGTAAAAGAATTACTCATGACAAAACTTGGGTGACCTGTAGCACAACCAAGATTTACTAATCTACCCTCAGCTAATACCACAATATCATTACCATTAACAGTGTATAAATCTACCTGGGGTTTTATCTCTTTTTTTGTATGACCATAATTTTTATTTAACCAAGCCATATCTATTTCATTATCAAAATGACCAATATTGCAAACTATTGCTTTGTCCTTCATAGATTTAAAATGAATATCCTTAACAATATCTCTATTGCCAGTAGCTGTTATGATAATATCTGAATTTTCTATCACTGTTTCTAGTTTTTTGACCTCATACCCATCCATTGCTGCTTGTAATGCACATATTGGATCTATTTCGGTAACAGTAACAATACTTCCCGCAGATTTAAAAGATGCTGCAGTTCCTTTTCCAACATCTCCATAGCCACAAACAACAACCCTCTTTCCCGCCATCATAATGTCAGTTGCTCTTCTGACAGCGTCTACAGAACTTTCTTTACATCCATATTTGTTATCAAACTTGCTTTTAGTGACTGAATCATTAACATTTATTGCGGGTAAACTCAAAGTACCATCTTTCATTCTATCGTATAATCTTAATACACCAGTTGTGGTCTCTTCTGAAAGACCTTTTATATTTTCATTAAGCTCTGGATACTTGTCTAAAACCATGTTTGTTAAATCCCCACCGTCATCTAAAATCATATTAAGAGGTTTTCTTTCCTTACCAAAAAACAATGTTTGTTCAATACACCAGTCAAACTCCTCTTCATTCATTCCTTTCCAAGCATAAACTTGAACACCTGCAGCTGCAATTGCAGCAGCTGCATGATCCTGTGTTGAAAATATATTACATGAACTCCAAGTAACTTCAGCACCAAGTTCAATTAAAGTTTCAATTAATACAGCGGTTTGAATTGTCATATGAAGACAACCAGCAATTCTAGCTCCTTTTAGAGGCTTATCCTTTCTATATTCAGACCTCAAGGCCATTAAACCTGGCATTTCAGCTTCAGCTAATTTAATCTCTTCTCTTCCCCATTTAGCCTGGTTAATATCTTTAACCCTGAAAGGCGTATATTTTACATTACTTTTGATCATTATGCTAATTTAAAAAGTTTTTTTAGTTTATCTACATAATCTAATTTTTCCCAGTTAAATAATTCTAAATCAAATTCAACAAATTTATTCTCGGAATTAAAAAAAGTTTTTTTGATTTTTTGAGGTTTCCTGCCCATATGACCATATGCTGCTGTTTCCAAATAGATTGGCTTTCTTAGATTAAATAATTTTTCAATTGAATAAGGTTTCAAATCAAATAAACCTGAGAGTTTTTCTGAAATATCACCGTCAGAAAAGTCAACTCTTGAAGTACCATATGTATTGACATATAATGCTACGGGTTCTGCAACACCTATTGCATAACTAATTTGAATTAAAGCTTCCTCACATATTCCAGCGGCAACTATGTTTTTTGCAATGTGTCTTGCTGCATATGCTCCGCTTCTATCAACTTTAGAGGGATCTTTTCCAGAGAAAGCTCCACCACCGTGTGCACCCTTACCTCCGTAAGTGTCAACTATAATTTTTCTTCCGGTTAATCCGGTATCTCCATGTGGTCCACCTATAACAAACTTCCCTGTAGGATTAATTAAATATTCCACATTTTCATCGAATAAATTTTTCAAATCAGGGTTTTTATTTAATATCCTCGGAATAAGGATGTTAATCATATCGGATTTAATTTTATCAAGCATTTTATCTTCATCATCAAACTCATCGTGTTGAGTAGAAACAACAATCGTTTTTATTCTCAAAGGCTTATTGTCATCAGAATATTCGATTGTAACTTGGGACTTAGAATCAGGTCTTAAATATTTTATCTCATTATTTTCCCTTCTCAGAAGTGCTAATTCTTGTAATATTTTATTAGAAATATCTAAAGCTAGTGGCATATAATTTTTTGTTTCATTTGTAGCATAACCAAACATTATTCCCTGATCCCCTGCACCTTGTTCTTCATTATTTTTTTTTACTACTCCACGGCTTATATCATCAGACTGCTCATGAATCATAGATAGAATACCACATGATTTGTAATCAAACTTATATTCACTTTTGGTATAACCAATGTTTTTTATCACCTCTCTTGCAACTTTCTGTACGTCAACATAAGTACGAGATTTTACTTCTCCGGATAAAATTACTTGACCTGTGGTAACAAGTGTTTCACAAGCCACTTTTGAGTTAGAATCAAAGGCAAGAAAATTATCAAGTATTGCGTCACTGATTTGATCTGCAATCTTATCAGGATGACCCTCACTAACTGCTTCAGATGTAAACAAATAACTCATAGTTTGCAAAAATACCACATAAAAATGCCATAAAAAAAAAATATGAAAATTATGTTGAATTAATTTTTTTGATTAAAAATCGTGAAATTAATTGATTTCAAATCTTATATAGTTTTGGCGATAAGATTTTTAAATTTAGTTGCTGACCACCCATGATCTCTGTTAAGATAGTGAACATGGATTTTAATGTCATCCCCTGTGAAACTTTTACTCTTATAATCATCCCCAAGGAATCTAACAGAGAAATTACCATTTTTTATGAGATTATACAATTCGGATTCATAAGTATAAGATTTAATTTGATCTATATATATAATAGAAGATAAAATCTCAACTCTTTCATCCAAGGATAAAATAGGCTTCAATTTGTGAGGACGTTCGATTGATGGATCTGAATGTAAAAATAAAGTGAATTCATCACAATTATTTTTGCACTCTTTAAACATCTTTATGTATCCTGGATGAATAACATCAAAATTACCTGCTACAAAACCTTTTTTCATATCGTTTATTTTTTAATCAGTTTTTTTTATTAATATTTTATACAGCATTGGGAGACCAAAAGTTTCAGCTTCTGAAGTGATCCAAAAGGTGTTTTTATCAATTATTTTAATTGACTCAACTTGAGTTTTCTCTAACGGAATTTCGTACATGTCAATATGATATTTAATTGGGTTTTTGGGATCAAAATTTTCCAATTTCAAAATATAATATTCTTCAAAGCTTACAGTTGATGTTAACACTAAAAGCTTTAAATCTTTATTATAATCTGCACCAGTAACTATTGAGCGGCAATCAAGACTTCCAATTTTTTCGGCAATTTGACTACCGGGTGACTTTGATATCTTATAAATTTCAGTAATTTTTTTTGCTCTATTTTTTGTGAATATTAAAAGATAATCATCAATCGATATTAATCCCTCTGCATCATACATAGATGACAGTCTAAATTCAAATTCAGATTGTTCAGGATAATAAAAATTAATAAACTCAGTCTTATTTATTTTCGGATCAATTGGCACTTTAACTATTTGTAGGTTTTTCCTTGTGTCAAAATTATTACCCATATCAGCTATATAAAGAAAATCTTTATCTGACGCAAGATCTTCCCAGTCATGATTGGTCAAAGAATCGAAACTTCTTTTAAATGAAAATCTACCTTCCCTATCCAAGTAATAAATGACAGGTTCATTTCCAGAGTCATTGTGCGTGACTAAGTAATCCTTATAATATTCTAAACCTGAAGTTTCATTTATGTAGCGCGGTAACTCAGTTTTAGAAATAATTTCCTGTGCTCCTAAATTATTAAACAATAAAAAAAAGAATAGTAGAAAGTGGCCCAGGGAGGATTCGAACCCCCAACCCTCAGAGCCGAAATCTGATATTCTATCCAGTTGAACTACTGAGCCTTTTTTTTTCATGATAAAAATTCTCTAACAATTGTAGATATCATCTTTCCATCAGCTTTTCCCATAAGTTTCTTTGTTGATATACCCATAACTTTACCCATATCTTTCATTCCCTCGGCTCCTATTTCCTCAATTACAGATTTTACAACATCTTTAACCTCATCTTCAGAAAGTGCTTTAGGCAAAAATTGTTGTATTAACTCTGCCTCTTTTAACTCGGGATCGGCTAAATCATTTCTGCCTTGACCTTTATAAATATCAGCGCTGTCTTTTCTCTGTTTTACCAGCTTTTGTAATAATTTCATTTCATCTTCATGGGATAAATCTCCGTCGGATGACTTTTGTGTTTTGTGTAATAAAATAGCTGACTTAACCGCTCTCAGCGCTGTTAACGCTGTTTGATTTTTACTTTTCATTGCCTCTTTTAGGGCAGTTGTAATTTTTAATTCTAAACCCATATAAAATGTTTATACTTTAAATATACTCTTTAATAATTTTTTAATTTTTCCCAATTCCATGCACTTTTTAGCGCTGACTCAAAACTCATAACTGGAAACCACCCTAATTCATCATTAATTTTGTTATTATCAGAATAAATTTTTTCAACATCACCTGCTCTTCTTGGACCTAAGTTATATGAAATTTTTAAATTATTTACTTTTTGAAATGAGTCTATAACTTCTTGAACACTTACACCTTTTCCTACACCCAGATTAAAAGCGGTTTTTATTTTAGTATTATTCAAAATATGATTTACAGCCATTACATGTGCCTTTGCTAAATCAACTACATGTATATAATCTCTTACACACGTACCATCAGGAGTATTATAATCATTACCAAATATTTGCATAGATTCTCTTTTACCACTTGCCACTTCACAGATAATCGGAACCAGATTGTTTGGTTTATCAGCTGAGCAATCACCTATCAAACTAGTGGGATGAGAACCAACTGGATTGAAATATCTCAATGAGATACTATTAATCTCCGAGTCTTCTATTAATTTTTCACATAACTGTTTTGTTTCACCATAGGGTGATTCAGCTTTTCCAAAAGGTGCTAACTCATTTACAGGTAAAAATTCTGGTGTCCCGTACACGGTACAAGAAGAAGAAAAAATAATATTATTAACATCATGGCTATTCATTAAATTTATCAGTGTTTGTAGTGAACCAATATTATTTGAGAAGTATTTGTCTGGTAGTCTAACGGATTCCTCAACAGATTTAAAGGCAGCAAAATGTATTACTGCATCAATATCTTTTTGCTCCTTAAATAGCTTATCCATTTGCTCAAAATCTGTACAATCAACTTTATAAAAATCAATCTTACTTTTGATTATTTGCTCAGCCCCTGTGATGTTATTTAATGAGCTATTTGATAAATTATCAACTACAATAGGCTTATAACCAGAATTGTATAACTCTACCAAAGTATGTGAACCAATGTAGCCTGCACCACCAGTAACTAAAATATTTTTTTTATTCATATAAATAATTCAATTTTGATTCTTGACTTAGATTAATCTACGTTGTCGTGAAGAAACGAATTGTTTTTTCTAATTTTCATGTCATCATTCTCATCTAACGTAATTGATGTCCTAGAAATTTCATTATCCTCTGAATAATTTTTGTCTTCCAATTCGATTCCTCGTCTTTTGTAAGCAGGTTCATTTTCAATATCATCAATTTTTGATTTATTAAACTTGTAGTTAAATTCCTTCATACGCAATCTTCTTTCTGCAGATCTTTGCTTTTGAAAATCTGAAACAGATGAATTAAAAGGATCTTGCAAATCATCTTTTTGCGATTTATCAACAGCTTCTACTGTTGTGGTATCAATTTCAGATGAATTCATTTTACTTTCTATCTCAATTACAGATTCAAATAAATGATTTTCATCGCTTTCATTATTAAAACTATCTTCATTATCAATAATATCGTCAATCTCATTTTCCTCTAATTCAGATTCTTGAGATTCAACCTCAGATATATTATTTTTTTCCTTTTCATCAAATAACGACCATTCAATTGACGAAGATTCAGCTTCATAATCATCGTCAAATTTCTCAATTTCATCTTCAGAATCATCTTCAAATAAATTAACATCTATTTGATCATTTTCTGATGTATTCAATGCAGAAATCTCATCTTCGATATCGAAATTGAAATCCTCTTCAACTTCTTCCACTTCATCTAGAATGTGAACTATTTTCTCTTCTGAAACTTCTTCTTCACTTTCTAACTCAAGTTTGTTTTTAAAATTTTCTTCAGTATTAATTTCATGTTGAGTGTCAATTTCAGTTTCCTCCTCCAATACATGTATAATCCTATCGCTATTTTCAATTCCAGTTTCTTTATCAATGGTGTCATTTGTTTCATTAATTTCAGAAACATGGGAGAATAAATTATCACCCTCTAACTCATGAACTATTTTTTCTGGTTCTGTGTTTGAAATCTCATTTTGCTGATCAACATTAAATCCTGTTGCGATTACAGTTACCGAAATTGAATCAAAAAGTTCAGGATCTTCACCTACACCCATAATTATATTAGCTCCATACCCAGCTTGTTCCTGAATGTAATCATTTATCTCCCCAATTTCATCAATGGTTATTTCCTCATTTCCAGACACAATTAGTAGTAGCACATTTTTCGCACCAGTAATACGATTATCGTTTAAAAGTGGTGAATCTAGTGCCTTTGTTATTGCATCATTTGCTCTGTTGCTTCCAGAAGATGAAGCAGCACCCATAATAGCTGTACCACTATTACTTAGCACTGTTTTTGCATCTTTTAAATCAATATTTTGCGTGTAATGATGTGTGATAACCTCTGCAATTCCCTTTGATGCAGTTGATAATACTTCATCAGCTTTTGAAAAGCCAGCCTTAAAACCTAAATTACCATACACTTCTCTCAGCTTATTATTATTTATGATAATTAATGAATCAACATGATTTCTCAATTTTTCGATTCCTGCTTGAGCTTGATCGTTTCTTAATTTTCCTTCAAAACTAAATGGCGTTGTTACTATACCGACGGTTAATATATTCATTTCTCTTGCCATTTGGGCAATTATAGGAGCGGCACCCGTTCCTGTTCCACCTCCCATTCCTGCTGTGATAAAAACCATTTTAGTATTTACATTAAGCATTGCCATTATGTCCTCAGCACTTTCAAGGGCAGCCTTTTCACCGACTTCAGGGTTTGCTCCGGCTCCTAGCCCCTCAGTAAGGTTAACCCCTAACTGAATTTTATTAGGCACTCCACTATTGTTAAGTGCTTGTGCATCGGTATTACAAATAACGAAATCAACTCCTTTAATTCCTTGGCGATACATGTGATTGATAGCATTACTACCTCCACCTCCAACACCAATTGCTTTAATTACGTTAGATTGATTTTTGGGTAAATCAAAACTAATTCCTAAATCTAAATTTTCATCCATGGTACAGTATTATTTTTATTATTCAGCATTATCTAAAAAGTCTTGTAGATTCTTTGTTAATTTATCTAAAAAGGACTCTCTCTTAATTTTTGTTTTTTCAGGTTTTTTTTCATTTTCATTTGAATCACCTTCTTCATTTGATTCTGTCATACTATCCCCTTCATTTAAGTTATCCGGTTCAGAATTATCGATAGTATTTTTTTCTATTTTGGAAAGACCATCCATCACTAGTCCAACAGCCGTAGCATAAAGCGGACTCGTGACATTTTTATCAGTATCTCCAGCTAAATGCTCATTTGGATAACCAACTCTGGTATCCATTCCAGTGACATATTCAACTAATTGTTTTAGGTGTTTTAATTGGCTTCCTCCACCAGTTAGTACGATTCCTGCAATCAATTTTTTCTTTTGTTCCTCGTGTCCATAATTCTTGATCTCCAGGTATACTTGTTCAATAATTTCTACAGTTCTTGCATGAATTATTTTTGACAGATTTTTTAACGAAATCTCTTTAGGGTCTCTTCCTCTAAGACCAGGAATAGACACGATTTCGTTTTCTTTATTTTCTCCTGGCCAAGCAGACCCAAATTTTACCTTTAATAATTCTGCTTGCTTTTCAATAATTGAACATCCTTCTTTAATATCTTCAGTGATAACGTTTCCTCCAAACGGTATAACTGCTGTGTGTCTTATAATTCCGTCTTTGAATATTGCTAAGTCTGTAGTTCCTCCACCTATATCAATCAGAGCAACTCCAGCTTCTTTTTCTTCATGGCTTAGTACTGCATTTGCTGATGCTAGTGGTTCAAGAGTGATTCCGTCCAGATCTAAGCCAGCACTTTTTATACATCTACCAATATTTCTGATTGATGAAACTTGACCTACAACAACGTGGAAATTAGCCTCCAACCTGCCCCCGTACATCCCAATAGGCTCCTTAATTTCAGCTTGTCCATCAACCTTAAATTCTTGTGGTAAAACATGTATAATTTCTTCTCCAGGAAGCATCACCAATTTATGTACTTGATTAATTAATTTCTCTATGTCACTCTCATCGATAACTTGTTCTGAATTGTTTCGAGTTATATAATCGCTATGCTGAAGACTTCTTATATGTTGTCCTGCAATTCCAACAGTAACCCCGTCTACCTTAATACCAGAAAGTTCCTCTGCTTCAGAAACAGCTTGTTGAATTGATTGAATTGTTTGAGTTATATTGTTAACAACTCCTCTATGAACACCTAAACTGATTGATTTTCCGACTCCCAAAATCTTCATTTTATTATATTCATTTGTTTGCCCAATCATTGCAACTATCTTAGTTGTACCTATATCTAATCCAATTGAAATCATATTTTCTTTCATAATCATTATTTTTTTACTCCCACAACTTGATTTTCAAATTGTAGATTTACTTTTCTGTATTTTTCCATATCATTTTTTCTAATTGCTCTATTGTAAAAAGCTTTTAGATTTTGAATTTTCTTTTCTAATTTGTTGTTATGACCTAACTCAATAAATGTGTTTAAACCACTAAGCTTTAAATTAATCTCCTGATTATCATTTATAATAATTTGAGTGATATTTTGATTCAAGAATTTATCATCTCTAATCATTAATGAAACTTTTGTTAAATAATCCAAATCAGAAAATTGATTGAATCCAAAAATTATCGGAACATCTGCCGAATGTAATTTTGAAAGACTCATAAAATTTGAATTTTTATCTAAATAAAAAATACTGTCATTTGTAATTATTCTTGCAACAGGTTCCTTTTGTTTTACATTAACAAATAATTTATCACCTACCATAGTGTACACCTGAGACTTTTCAACAAAAGTGTTTTTATCCAATTCATCTTCGATTTTTGTTATAGAAATAGAATCCTTTGTGTTATAAATATATCTTTTGATACTGTTTTTGATAGAGTCAGTTGAAATGTAAAATGAAGAGTTGGGTTGAATTACTACATCAATATCTTTGATTAACCTGTTATTATTAAAATAATTAGAAGCGTATAATATTCCTATTGAAAATAGGAATACAAAAACTAATAATATTTTACTCCAGTTAAACCGCATATTCTAACTGATTTTTTATCTGTTCTACTTCTTTACCAATGTCACCTGCACCTAGTGTTATATTGACTTTATAACCAATATTTTTAATCATATCGCTTAAATCGGATTTCTTTGACAAGTATTTATTATTTGATTTAATTTTTTTTAATAAAATTTCTGAGCTTACTCCACTTATTGGCTCCTCTCTTGCAGGATATATATCCAATAAAATAACAGCATCAAATTCTGAAAGCACATCGGCAAATTCGTCCAATAAATCTCGGGTTCTTGAAAATAAATGAGGCTGAAAAACAACTAATAAATGTTCATTTGGGTAAATGGATTTTAAAGTTTTTAAAACCTGTTTTATTTCCTCAGGATGATGTGCATAATCATCAATTAAGACTATATTTTCATTATCAATTTTATATGAGAATCTACGTTCTATTCCCTCAAAAGAATATAAAGCGTTGAAAATTTGTTTTTCGGGTACACCTAATTTTAGGGCGATGGAAATTGCAGCAACTGAATTCATAACATTATGAACACCCTGAAGCTTAATTTTTAAATTTTCTAGTCTACACCCGTTAAAATGCAAATCAAATTGCGAAAAACTACTATTACATTTGATGTTTTTAACGATATAATCTGAAACATCAGAAATTCCATATTTCAAAGACTTAATGTCGACCTGTTCATTTGAAATTAAAAACCCTCCATCTAACAAATTATTTTTAAATTGTTTAAAGGCATTATTTAGATTTTCTAAATCTTCGTAAATATCTAAATGATCAACATCCAAAGAAGTTATACAAGCAAAATTTGGGTTTAAATTTAAAAAAGACCGGTCAAATTCATCAGCCTCAACCAAAATGAAATCTTCTCCATTAAAAATAAAATTTGAATTGTAGTTTTCCATAATTCCTCCAACAAAAGCGCAAAAGGAAAAATCAGCCACTTTTAAAATATGAGCTAATATTGCTGTTGTTGTAGTTTTCCCGTGAGTTCCAGCTATCGCAATACATTGACCAAATTTTGAGATTTTTTGTAAAATCTCAGATCTTTTGTGAACTTTAAATTTATTTTCAAGGAAAACTTTAAGTAATGGATGTTTTTTTGAAATTGCTGATGTATAAACTATCAACGTGTCTTTCTTGTTATCAATGAATTCACTTATATTTATTTTGATTGGGTCGTAAATCACATTTGCTCCCAATTTTACTAGACCTTCAGTTATAAATGATTTTTCCCTATCATAACCAAAAACAGAAACTCCCTTTTCTATAAAATACTTAGCCAATCCGCTCATGCCAATTCCTCCTATCCCAATAAAAAAAACTTTATTTATGTTCTCTATATTCATCGGTTCATAAGATTTTTTATTTCATTAACAATATCAATAGTAGCATTTGTATAAGCCGTTTTTTTGATATTTTTTGAAAGTTTATTTCTAAGCTCTGAGGATGAATTTAATTCAGATATTCTCTTTTTTAAATCATCAATATTTTTTTCTTCAACCAATAGAGCTCCCTCGTTTTTTACAACTGCCATGGCGTTTTTTAACTGATGATCTTCGGCGACATTTGGTGATGGAATAAAAATCACAGGCTTTCCTACAATGGATAATTCTGATACAGAGCTTGCACCAGCTCTTGAAATTATAAAATCAGAAACTGAATAGGCTAAAGCAATATCATCTAAGAAGTCATATAACTTAACATCAGAAGAAATTTCTTTTTGTTTATATTCATCGTAATATAACTTTCCACATTGCCATATTACCTGCAGGTTGATATACTTTAAATAATCTTGAATAGAATAAATAGCTTTATTAATCTCTCTTGATCCTAAACTACCTCCAATGACAAGCATTGTTTTCTTATCGGCATTTAAATCAAAAGATTCAATTCCTTTATGAAATAAATCTGAAAAATTATTAATATTTGATCTGACCGGGTTTCCCGTTAATACAATCTTATTCTTTGGGAAATACTTTTCCAAATTTTCATAAGCAACACAAACCTTATTTACTTTTTTTGACAATAATTTATTTGTTATACCAGGGTAAGAATTTTGCTCCTGAATTAATGTCGGAATATTTAAAAGATTTGCGACATAAATAATTGGGCCACTGGCATATCCGCCGGTTCCAATTACAATATTAGGCTTGAATCTCTTGATAATAATCAGTGATTGAAAAATACTTATCAATAATTTTAACGGAACTAAAATATTCTTTAAAAAATTTGTTCTATTAAATCCCGAAATCCATAAGCCCAATATATCAAATCCATATTTTGGTACAATATTCATTTCCATTTTGTTGTTTGCGCCGACAAATAATATCTCTGAATTTTTATCTCTAAATAACAATTCATTTGCGATAGAAATAGCAGGATATATATGTCCTCCTGTTCCACCACCTGATAATATTATTCTGTTTCTATTCATTTATATTGTTTCTTTTAATATATCCAATGGGCTATCTTCCTCAATATTGTTAAATTGAACTCCAGTACCATTTTTGACACTTTGAATAATCCCTATTGCAATACAGGTCATCCAAATTGAGGTTCCACCACTACTAATTAGTGGAAGGGGCTGGCCGGTGATTGGAAATAGTTCAACCGAAACCCCTATATTAACTAGAGCCTGGAACACTATTGGAACACCAAGTGCAATTACCAATAGTGAACCAAATACACTTTCTGCTTTATTTGAAATGATAATTATCCTTAGAAGAAATAATGCATAAATGGTTAAAAGAAATAATCCCCCGATTAATCCGTATTCTTCTATAATAATCGCAAAAATAAAATCTGATGAAGATTGTGGTAAAAAATTCTTTTGAACACTTTTTCCTGGACCTAAACCTCTGAACCCGCCTGTTGCAATAGCTATTTTTGCTTTCTCAATTTGATAATTTTCTGAGGTATTTTCTTTATTGACAAAATTTTCAATTCTACTTTTCCATGTATCAACTCTATTAGGAAAAATTCCTGGATAGGCTTTAATTGTCAAAATAAAAATTGATAATACAAGAATCCCTGATAAAACTATTCCTAGCAAATGTTTTATAGGGTATCCACCTACAAAACATAACAAAATAACCATACTAAATATTATCGCTGTAGTTGAAAAGTTTGCAGGAAGAATTAACAGTAATATGAATAATGTGGGAATCCAAAGCGGTAATATAGTCTGACTAAAACGAACATCAATATCTTTAATTTTAGCCAAATATCTAGAAACATATATCATCAAAATTACTCCTGCTAAAGTCGAAGGCTGGAATGTAAATCCAACAAATGGTATTTTAATCCATCTATTTGTGTTGGTTAATGAATCTGTAACGCTTGGCTGAAAGATTGTGTATAAGAGAAGAACTATCACTACAGGAATCATTAGTATAGAAATACCTCTAAAGTAGTGGTATGGGATTTTTTGCATCAAATACATAAATGTGAATCCAAGCGAGAGGTGAATAAAATGTTTAAACAAATAATTAAACGTATTACCTGATCCTGAGACATATGCGAGGTTACTTGCCGCACTATAGACAGGTAAAAAAGAAAAGCCTGCAAGCAATATTAAAACTGCCCACAAAGTTTTATCTCCCTTTATGTTTGCAAAAATATTATTCACTATAATTTTCTAACAGCTGTTTTAAATTGTCTTCCTCTATCCTCAAAATCATCAAATAAGTCAAAACTTGCACAAGCTGGAGATAGCAATACACAATCACCAGAAGATGATATTTTATATGCTGCATTCACTGCTTCATCCATTGATTTTACCTCTACTATGTACTCTACTACATTTTCAAAATGATCCATTATTTTTAGATTATTTAAGCCCAAACAAATAATTGCTTTTACTCTTTTGTTTACCACTTTAGTTAAATCAGCGTAATCATTTCCTTTGTCAACTCCACCTACAATCCAAACTGTTGGCGACTCCATTGATTCAAGCGCATAATAAGTTGCATTAACATTTGTAGCCTTTGAATCATTTATATATTTAACCTTGTTAATGGTCAATACATTTTCTAATCTGTGTTCAATACCTTGAAAATGCTCAAGACTTTTTCTTATGGTTTCTTTTCTAATTTTTAACAAATTTGCAACTGTGGCTGCAGCCATTGCATTCTTAATATTATGATTTCCTTTTACTAAAAAATTATCTGTTGGCATATTAATTATATTTTTATCCGTTATAATATTTATTTCATTATCTAAAAAGTATGCTCCTTGTTTGACTTTTTTTTTTATCGAAAAAGGGAACAACCTAGACTTAATTTTTTTTGTTTTTATATACTTATTTATTGTTTCACAATCAGAGTCATATATCAGATAATCATCATATGATTGGTTTTTAATTATTTTAAATTTTGAATCTACATATGCTTCAAAATTTTTATATCTATCAAGGTGATCTGGTGTAATCGAAGTTATTATAGCAATATGAGGCTTAAAATTTTCAATTCCGTCCAGTTGAAAACTACTGACCTCAATGACACTAAAGTCAACATCTTCTTCACAAACACTAGAAAAACTATTACCTATATTTCCTGAAATTGAACAAGAAAAACCAGCATCTGAAATGAGTTTGTGAATTAAAGTTGTGGTAGTCGTCTTTCCATTACTTCCGGTAATACCAATTATTTTGGAATTGCAGTATTTGGATGCAAACTCAATCTCTGAGATTATTTTTAACTGCTTCGAATCAAGGAATTTTACAATATCACTACTGTCTGAAATTCCTGGACTTTTTATCACTAAGTCCACATTTAGCGTCTTAGCTTTTTCATGTGAATTCTCTTCAAAATTAATTGATGAATTAATCAATTTTTCTTTTGTGGAATCAAGTATATATCCAGCATCAGAGATAAACACATTATAGTTATACTTTTTGGCCAGTAATGCACTACCCGATCCACTTTCCCCTGCTCCAAGTATTAGTATAGTCATTATCTGATTTTTAATGTTATGATTGAGATAATCGCAAGAAAAACTCCCACAATCCAAAATCTAGTTACAATCTTACTTTCGTGATATCCCTTCTTTTGAAAATGATGATGTAAAGGGGACATAAGAAAAATTCTTTTTCCGATACCAAACTTTTTTCTAGTGTACTTGAAGTATAAAACCTGAATAATAACTGAAAGGTTTTCGATAAGAAAAATTCCACATATTAAAGGAATAAGCCATTCTTTTCTAACAGCGATTGAAATTACGGCTATAATTCCTCCAATTGTCAAACTGCCAGTGTCACCCATAAAGACCTGAGCTGGATATGTATTATACCACAAAAATCCAACAAGCGCTCCGACAAAAGCACCTATAAAAATTGTTATTTCTCCAACCCTTGGTATGTACATTATATTTAAATAATCTGAGAAGATGATATTTCCTGATACCCAAGTAAAGACACCTAGAGTTAAAACAATTATTGCGGATGAACCAGCCGCAAGCCCATCCAAACCATCGGTTAAATTGGCCCCATTCGAAACAGCCGCAATAATTAGTACAACAAAAAATATAAACACAATCCACGTATACGATTCTAAACTTGGATCTATCCATGTGATTAAATCTGAGTAATTAAAAACATTATCCTTAACAAATGGAATAGTAGTTTCAGTCGACTTATACTCAGAAAGATTATCCACAGATTGAAGTTCAATACCAAATGGAATTTGATCTTTTACAGTTACATCAGGATGAAAAAATAAAGTAGCTCCGATAAATAAACCCAATAAAACCTGACCAATAATCTTATATTTACCTCTCAATCCTTCTTTGTCATTTTTATATAGCTTTATATAATCGTCTACAAAACCAATGATACCCATCCATAGTAAAGTCACAATTAATAAAATGATGTATATGTTATTTAAGTTTGCAAAAAGAAATACCGGTATAATTGTGGCTAAAATGATGATTAATCCACCCATTGTTGGTGTACCCTTTTTTTCTATTTGACCATCTAATCCTAGATCTCGTATTGATTCTCCAATTTGTTTTTTTCTTAAAAAATCAATTATTCTTTTACCAAAAATTGTTGAGATTAAAAGAGAAGTTATGATAGCAGCTGCAGCTCTAAAGGAAATATAGGTAAATAATGATGCTCCAGGAATTTGATATTGACTTTCTAAATATTCGAAAAAATAATAAAGCATATTTTAATTTTTTTGGTTTAATAATTCCTTAACTATTTCAAAGTCGTCAAAGTCACTTCTAACACCTTTTACTTCTTGATATGACTCATGTCCTTTTCCTGCTACTAGAATAATATCATTTGTACGGGCAAATTGACATGCTGCTCTAATAGCTTCTTTTCTGTTTGATATTGATATTGTTTTATTTGAATTCGTAGATCTAACTCCACTTATCATTTCTTCGATTATAATTTCTGGATCTTCAAATCTTGGATTGTCGCTTGTAAAAATCACTTTTGAACTCAAATTACTAGCTATATCACCCATCAATGGTCTTTTTGATTTATCTCTGTTCCCTCCACATCCAACAACTGTTATCAAATTATTTTCTGAAGTCTTAATCTCATTTATTGACTTTAATATATTCTCAAGCGCATCTGGTGTGTGAGCATAATCAACAATAGCGGTAATTTTATTTTTTTTATAGAATTGGAATCTTCCAGCTACTGCATCTAAAGAACTCATAGCTTTAAGAAGTTCGTTTTTAGGTAAGCCTAGGATTGAGGCAGCTGAGTAAACTGATAGTATATTATATGCATTAAATTTTCCAACCAATTTTGACCAAAATTCAGTGCTATTTATTTTAAGAAGCATACCATCAAATGAAGATTCTAAAATTTTAGCTTTGAAATCTGAAACAGAATTTAAAGAATAGGTGTATTTGTCAGCTATTGTATTTTGAAGCATAACCATACCATTCTTATCATCATTATTTGTTAAGGCGAATGAGTTATTACTTAATGAATCAAAAAATTGTTTCTTTGTATCTCGATAATTTTCAAAACTTTCATGATAATCAAGATGATCATGAGTCAGATTTGTAAAAATACCACCCTTAAAAACCAATCCGTCTGTTCTATTTTGATCAATTCCGTGTGAACTAAGCTCCATAAAACAATATCTGACATTTGAAATGACCATTTCACTTAAAAATCTATTTATCGAAAGTGAATCAGGAGTGGTTTGATTAGCCTGAAAATTTTTATTATCGTATGAAATCTTAACGGTTGAAATTAAACCTGATTTTATTTCAAGCTCCGTGTATAAATCAAATAATAAAGTAGCAATAGTTGTCTTTCCGTTTGTTCCTGTAACCCCAATTAAGTTTAATTTAGAAGATGGGTTGTCAAAATAATTTGATGAAATAATTGCTAGAGCTTTTCTTGATGATTTGACATTAACATAGACAACTCCATCAGTTTTATTATCAGGAATTTTTTCACAAACAATACAGTTTGCACCATTTTGAACTGCTTGTGATATGAAACTATGACCGTCAACATTTACTCCGGTAATAGCAATGTACATATCACCATCGCTTATTAATCTTGAGTCAAATTCAATTTTATTAATCGATAAAGAAGTATTCCCTATAACGGAATTAATTTCTACTTTATATAATATTTCTCTTAATAGCTTCAACTCAAATTTATTTTTACAGTTTGACCTTTTTTTAATTTTGTTCCTGCTTTAGTCAATTGTTTAATTCTGTTGCCGTTTCCTTCGACTAATACCTGACATCCAGCATTTTCTATTAATGGAATTACATCCATAAGCTCATAACCAGAAATATCTGGCATTATCATATTTTCAAGATTTACGATAACTTCATCCTTAATTCTTTGATTTTGGACCTCAAATTTCAACTCGTCATAACTTTCCACATTTGGAATATTCGAATATATCTTTTGTGCAATTTCCTTGAATACTGGTGCTGCAACTACATTACCGTAATAACCCTTAGTCTTGTTTGGCTTATGGATGACAACTATACATGAATATTTCGGATTATCAGCCGGAAAATATCCAGCAAAAGAGGATATATATAATCCTTCTGATTTCCAATATTCAGTCTGACATGTACCTGTTTTTCCCGCCATTGAAAAGTCCTCAGAATAAATATTATGAGCTGTACCATGTTCTTTTTCTACAACATTTTTCATCATATTTTTCACCTTATCAATTGTCTCTTGGCTACATATTGAACTTGAAATTATCTCAGTGTCAAACTTTTCAACCACCTGATCAAATTGCTTTACCTCCTTTATAAATCTTGGCTTCACCATTACTCCATTATTAGCAATAGCATTATAAAATGTTAAGGTTTGAAGGGGTGTGAGGGAAATTCCGTATCCGAACGACATCCATGGAAGATCTAATCCGTCCCAATTTACTTTGTCATTTGGATGCGTAAACTTTGGTACTCCCTCACCCAATATTGGTAAGCCCAAAGGAGTATTTATCTTCATATCGAACAGACCTTCAACAAATTTCTCAGGCTTATCCTGATAATTATTATTAATTATTTGAACCAATGCTGTATTTGATGACACCTCAAATGCTCTGGCTGCGGATATTTTTCCATATCCACCTTTTTTTGAATCTCTAACTTTTCTTCCGTAAAAACTTAAGATTCCATTTTTTGTGTCAATTACATCTGAAGTGTCAATTACTTTATCTTCAAGAGCTCTTACCATAGCCATTAGCTTAAATGTTGATCCCGGTTCATGAGATTCACCAACAGCATAATTTAATTTTTCATAATACTTACCTTCTGAAGTTCTTCCTAAGTTTGAAATTGCCTTAATTTCTCCGGTTTTAGTTTCCATTACAACCACACTTCCATGTTCAGCTTCATAAAACTCTAATTGACGTAAAAGTGAATGATGGGCTAAATCTTGGATTTCGATATTTAATGTGGTATGTAAATCATAACCATCCCTTGGTTCTTTTTCATTATAATCTAATACTGGCTTCCACTGCCCCAGGCCTATTTTTTGAGAGAATCTAATTCCATTTTCCCCTTTTAGATATTTTGGCCCGAAAGCCCCGTCAAGGCCTGGTCTCATTGCATTTCCAAAGTCATCATATCTTTCATAGCCGACTGTTCTTTGGGCAATTCCGCCAATTGGATAGTCTCTTTTGGTGTATTGCTCAGTGATGAAGCCACCACGAAAACCACCTAAATTAAATAATGGGAAATTTTTAAATTTCTTAAAATCTAGATAACCTAAATTTCTAGCAATCAGTAAATATCTGTTTTTATCTTTTCGAGCCTGTCTTAATTTATTGGAATATTTTTCAGACGACTCTCCGAAATAGATGGCAAGTTCTGATGCTAAAAGATCTACATATTTATTAAAGTTTGTATCACTTGGAGCTAAAGCATCAAATCTGATGTCATATTTTGGAACCGAACTAGCAAGTAATTTTCCAGAATCTGAATAAATATTACCTCTGTTTGCAGGGATTTCAATGTTTTTAAATTCTCTCTTTTCAGAAATACTGATATAATAGTCACCTTGAAAGAATTGCAAGTCAATAATCTTGAAAACAATGGAAAAAATAATAACGATCAGAAACAAGCTGATAACATAAAGTCTATTCGTTATTTTTTTCTTAGTTACTGACATTGATTATAATTTTGATAGGTGGTGTTTTCGATGATTTTATTCCTTGCTCAACTAATCTATTTTTAACCGAAGATTCCATTTTATAAGTCATCAATCTGGTTCTTGTATCAACAAACTCAGATCTCAACGATTTAATTTCTTCGTTAAGTGCAGCTATTTTGTAAACTTTTTTATCAATTGAATGTGAAGATGATATCATAATAAGAGCGAGTATTAGAAAAAGAAAAATGTACAGCCAATTTGAAGCGGATTTTTCATCGACTAAAAAAGACCCTCCCAATATGTTAAATATTCTTCTTTTCATATACTTAAATCTTTTCTGCAATTCTTAACTTTGCACTTCTTGCTCTAATATTTTCTTTAATTTCTGAGCCTGAAGGTTGAATCATTTTTCCAACTTTCCTGAAGGGAACTGAAAAATTCCCGTAAAAATCTTTTTCTTTATGATTTGAAAAACTTCCATTATTAATAAATCGTTTAACAAGTCTATCCTCCAGTGAGTGATATGAGATGATACATAGCCTACCTCCTGGAACTAATAATTGACTAGATTGTTCCAAAAATGTCTTTAAAACATCAAGCTCTTTATTAACTTCGATTCTTATAGCTTGATAAATTCTTGAAAGATTTTTATTTAAATACCTTTCAGGGAACAGTGGACTTAATATTTTATTTAAATCAAAAGTTGTTTTTATTTTTTCTTTAGATCTAGCGGTAAAAATCTGATTTGATATTTTTTTTGAATTTTTTAAATCTCCGTATTCGAATAATACTTTACTCAGTTTTTCTAATGAATATTCATTTACAACCTTCATTGCGCAGATGTCATTTTTTTTATTCATTCTCATGTCAAGGCCAGCATTATATCTATATGAAAATCCTCTTTCTGGGGTATTAATTTGAAACGAGGACACTCCAAGATCAGCAAGAATTCCATTAACTTTTGAAAACCCTAAATTTTTTAAAAATCTCTTCATATGTTTAAAATTTTCATTGACGAAATAAAAATTAGTTTCGTCGAAAGTATTATTGATTGAATCTGGATCTTGATCAAAGGAAATTAAACTACCCTCATTCGAAAGATTCTTCAATATTTCATAACTGTGACCGCCTCCTCCAAAAGTTGCATCTACATAAACTCCTTTCGGATATACTTTTAAACCATTAATTGACTCCTCCAGTAATACCGGTAAATGATAACTACTCTTCATCACCTCCCATAACTTCCTCGGCTAGCTTAGCAAAATCATCTCTTGAGTCAGCAATTGCTTTTTCATAACTAGATCTATCCCATATTTCAATAATATTCACTGATGTGGAAAGAGTGACCTCCTTACTAATATTTGAAAATTCAATAAGATCTTTAGGTATTAACAACCGTCCGTTACCATCCAGTTCAACGAATTTTACCCCTGCGGTAAATCTTCTAATGAAATCATTATTTTTTTTCTTAAATCTATTTAGTGAATTCACCTTAGTGATAAGCTCCTCCCATTGATTTAATGGATATAGCTCTAGGCAATTTTGAAAAACTGCTCTTTTGAGTACGAAACCTTTCTTAACCACTGAGGCTAACTGTTTTTTAAATGCTGAAGGAATTAACAACCTTCCTTTCACATCAATTTTGCACTCGTATGTTCCAATTAAATAGTTCAAAGTATTTCTCAGTTATGTAATCTCAAATTTACTAAAAATTTTACCACATTTTACCACATTTTACCACATTGTTAATAAAATTAGAGTTTGCTTAAGATTTTACCCACATATTAAAGAAAAAAAATAGTTAAACTACTGATAAACAAGTGGTTATATTTTTACTGTAAGTAATTAACACACGTTGTTGATTAATTGTTAATCAGTGATTTTAAATATCAGTTTGTAAATAAATTTGACTAATTTTGAATTAAATTTTTGAAAATGAATTTTAATTTAATCGAAGAAAATGGCTATAAATATATAGAAGAAGGAGAGGGCTTTCCTATAATTGTTCTTCACGGATTGATGGGTAATCTTGGTAATTTTAACGAGGTTACAAATTTTTTCAGAGATAGAAATTTTAAGGTTATTATGCCCGTCCTTCCCATATACGATCTTCCATTACTTAAAACCTCAGTAAAAGAATTAGCTAAATTTCTAGATAGATTCATAATGCATAAAAAAATCAAGGATTTTGTCTTAATGGGCAATTCACTGGGAGGACATATAGGTCTTTACTACACAAAACTTTTTAATAAAGCCAAGGGACTAATTCTTACTGGAAGCTCTGGACTTTATGAAAAAGGTATGGGAAGTGGGTACACCAAAAGAGGTGACTACAATGTGATAAAGAAAAAGGTTGAAGAGGTTTTTTATGATCCCAAAACAGCAACAAAGGAGCTTGTTGATGATGTTTTTAAAACAGTAAATGACAGAAATAAGCTTATTAAAATTTTAGCTATGGCTAAAAGCGCAATTAGACATAATATGGCAGAGGATTTACCAAAAATGAAACTCCCATCATGTATAATTTGGGGGAAAAACGATAATGTAACCCCACCCGAAGTTGCGGATGAATTCCATAAACTTCTTCCGAATTCTGATCTTTTTTGGATTGATAAATGTGGTCACGCACCAATGATGGAGCATCCAGGTAAATTTAATGCCATTCTCATTGATTGGCTCACTTCAAAAATTACCGTAAAATAATGAATATTAAAAGTGCGAAATTTATTGTAAGTAATCAAAACGCCAAAGATTGCCCAAAAAGTGATTTGCCTGAATATGCATTTATCGGCAGAAGTAATGTTGGAAAATCATCTTTAATAAATATGTTGACCAATAATAAAAAACTAGCAAAAACTTCGTCTAAACCTGGAAAAACCAGACTAATTAATCATTTTTTAATTGACTCGTCTTGGCATTTAGTTGATTTACCTGGTTATGGTTATGCTAGAGCTTCAAAATCTGAAAAGAAAAATTTTCAAAAACTGATTACCGACTATTTTATTAACAGAAATCAATTGATTTCAGCTTTTATATTAGTCGATGTTAGACATGAGGCTCAAAAAATTGATGTTGAATTTATGCGTTGGCTAACGATAAATAAAATTGCCTTTTCAATAGTATTTACCAAAATTGATAAATTAAAACAGGAGGGAAATCCAAATAGTGGTATTGAGGAAAAAATAAAAAATTACAAGAGTGTAATATTAGAAAACTGGGAATATTTACCTGAAATATTTCTTACATCAAGTACAAAACATATTGGAAAGGAAAATATTCTATACTACATTAATAAGCTTAATAGTGATATTAATCAAAAATAAAATCTAAAGACTCCCCTGTTGAATTTTTCATTTTTTGTCCCAATATCTTTGAAATTGTTGGGGCAATATCTGGAATTTCAGTTATCCTTTCCGTTTCACCATTTTTAACACCTGAGCCAAAAAATATTAGAGGAACGTGTGTATCATAATTATACCCCGAACCATGAGTAGTTCCTTTTCCGTCATAGAAAATAACATTAGGTTCAAGGATTAATGCTATGTCTCCACTTCTTTTCTCATGAAAACCATTTTGAATCAATTTTTCATATCCATCTAAAGCTTTAGCATTCATTATATAATCACTAGAATAGGCATTAGAAATAAAATCAAAAGACTTTAATATTTTAATAATTTCATTTATAACTTTATTTTTTTCTAAGCCTAAATCACTAATACCTTCATCATTAAGATAGATTTGACTATTGTCAACATTAGATATCAAATCTTTAACTTCAACTCCAAAAACTTTTTTTAGTTGTGCAACAACATCTAACGTTAATTCATTTTCACTGACTGCCCTAGCATCAATTCCACTATTTGTTAAAAATGCTGGAATTTCCAGAACACCATGATCTCCTGTCAAAAATAACGTGTATTGATTTTCACCAAGTTCATTATCTAAAAACAATAAAAGTTTTTCGATTTCTTTGTCTAGACGGATATATGTGTCCTGAGTTTCTACGGATGCCACCCCAAAACTGTGACCAATATAATCTGTTGAAGAATAGCTGATAGTTAATACATCAGTTACACCCCTTTTACCTAACTTCTCATTTATTACTGCTTCCATTGCAAAATCAGTAGTCATTTCATTTCCATAAGGCGTTTCTTTTATCATATCAAAACAATCATTATGTTTCATCAAAGATTTTGTGTCATATGGAAACGCTGAATCATCTTTTCCTTTGAATAATTTTTCAAAATTATTATTGTCAATTTCAAAATTATCATAGGTTGAAATTTCATAAAGTGGCACCCATTCTTCTAGGTATTTTTCTAAATTATCTTCCATATTGAAATTTTCAACCCAAGATGGTAATTTTTGCATATAATAGGTGCTAGTAATCCATTGCGCCCTTTCTTTTCCATAATACCAATACGCTGCATCAGCATTTTTTCCACCCATTAAAATTGATCCTCTGTCTTTAATGCCAACAGAGATTGTCTTTGCCTCTGGGTTGTAATATTTATTAATGTCAGCAAATGTTTCAACCAATAAATTGTTTGGGGATTTATTCCCAGAATAATCGTCACCACCTATATGATCATAATTACTATCATCAGTGCAGTAGATAGATTTACTTTTTTCTCTATCATACCAGTTATTCCCGACTATTCCATGAGTCATTGGAGTCGATCCGGTAGACACCGAAGAATGTCCAGGGCCAGTAACTGTGGGTACATAGTTAAAGAAGTTGTTTTTACAATTATAACCCTCATTAATTAATCGATTAAAACCATTTTCAGAAAATCTATGTGATAAATTTTCTAAAAAATCGTAACGCATTTGATCAACAACAATTGCAACAACTAGTTTTGGTTTTTCTAAATTCTTATTGTCTGAAGAACAGGATAAAAGAAATGAAAAAGAAAAGAGTAAAATAAACCTTATCATAAAAAAATTTAAAATGTAAAAATAGGTATTCTACATAGACTTTATTGTAAAATTATTGTAAATTAATTTTTCAATAAATTCTAAATGAATTTTTTTCATAACATTGGCTTATATATAATTATGTTGCAAAAAATGCTTCATAAACCTACCAAATGGAAGGTGATGAAAGAGCTTATTTTAAAAGATACTGAAGACACCGTAGTAAATTCATTAGGAATTATTTCATTTGTTTCTTTCTTTATCGGAGGTGTAATTACAATTCAATTAGCATTAAGTATGACAGGTTCTTTTTACCCTGATTATTTGGTTGGATTTGCTACTAGAGAAACTATTATACTTGAGTTTGCACCAACAATTATTTCTATTATTATGGCAGGTAAAGTAGGGTCGTTTATTACTTCAAGTATTGGGTCAATGAGAGTAACAGAACAAATTGATGCTTTGGAGGTAATGGGGATTAACTCAATTAACTACTTAGTGTTTCCTAAAGTTATTGCATTACTTTTATATCCATTTTTAATTTCGATCGCAATGTTTTTAGGAATATTGGGTGGAATGATCGCTTGTGTATATGGCGGCTACAGTACAATGAGTGCATTTATTGAAGGAATACAAACAGACTTTGTTCCATTTCATATGACTTATGCTTTTATTAAAAGTTTTGTTTTTGCTTTTATTTTAGCAACTGTACCATCCTTTCATGGTTATTACATGAAGGGTGGAGCACTCGAGGTTGGTAAAGCAAGTACAAAATCATTTATATGGACTAGTGTTTCAATTGTTGTTTTTAACTTTTTAATAACTCAAATGTTGCTAGGGTAATGATAAGAGTTAAAAACATAAAAAAATCATTTAATGAAAAACCTGTTCTCAAGGGGATCTCGTGTGAATTTGAAAAGGGAAAAACCAGTTTAATTATTGGTCAAACTGGTTCTGGTAAAACAGTTTTTATGAAATGCCTGTTAGGTTTACATAAACATGATTCAGGAAAAATCATTTTTAACGACAGAGATTTTGAAAAAATGAACGATAATCAAAAAATGGAACTAAAATCGAGAATAGGCACAGTATTTCAAGGAAGTGCACTTTTTGATTCTATGACAATTGAAGAAAATGTTATGTTTCCCTTGAAGATGTTTAAAAATATTCCTTTCGATGAAATGCTTGACAGAGTGAATTTGGTACTAAAAAGAGTTGAGTTAGAAAATAGCAATAATAAGATGCCAAGTGAAGCATCTGGAGGAATGCAAAAAAGAGTTGCAATTGCCAGAGCAATTGTCAATAATCCCGAGTATTTGTTCTGTGACGAACCAAATTCTGGTTTAGACCCAAAAACAGCTATTGTAATCGATAATCTGATTAAAGAAATTACTGAAGAGAGAAATATAACTACAATAATAAATTCTCACGATATGAATTCAGTAATGGAAATAGGGGAAAAAATCATATTTCTAAAAAACGGAATTTTAGAATGGGAAGGTAGCAAATCAAATATATTTAAAACGGATAATCAGGCAGTTACCGACTTTGTCTACTCATCAAATTTATATAAAAAAGTGAGAAAAATGTATCAAAAGAAATAGCTACTTAATTTCTTTTAAACCAGTAAGGTTAGAGGAACTTCTTATCTTATCACCAAGTCCATCAACCATTTTAATATTATATTTTTTACAAATAGGTGTCTCAGGAACTTCACTTGTTGCCCTGTCTCCACCATTTGCAAATATATCTGGTTTTATAGCCTCAAGAGATTTACATACAGTTCTATCTTGATCAACTGAAAGAAAAACCTCATCAACAAATCTTAAAGCTTTAACGATTTCAAGCCTGTCATTCTGATCCATAAAAGGCTTCCCTTTTTTTAACTCACATTGATGGTTATTATTTACAATAACAACCAAAGAATCACCTAATTCTTTAGCCATCTTTAAATATTCTAAATGACCAACATGTATCGGATCAAAATATCCACTCACGGCAACTCTAATTTTATTTTTATCACTCATAAATAATCTCTTCAACTATAGCATTTGGGTTAAACAAATATAGCTTTTTGCTTGAAACGTCCATACACTCATACCTTTTTCTTAATTTTTTTATCATTTTATATTTTCTCTTGTTTGAGGCTCTAAAAATTTCACCATTATTGAGATTAAAAACATATTTTGACTTACTGATATTATAATTATTTAAGGCAAGACTTAAATCAGAATGCGAATCAGTTGATGCTTTTGGATTTTTAGCATAATTAGAAAGAAACTTTAATATTTTATCCGGAAAAATATCTTTATTTATTATAGGAAGTAATAGTTTTTTAAAAGTATTTTTCCATTCAATCCCGTGGGGTTTAATATGTACACCATAGTTTTTGACAGAGAAATAATGAGATATTTCATGAATTAATGTTATCAAAAATCTGTAAGCATTTAAATCTTCATTTATAGTGATAATCACCAATCCATTTTTTTTGATTGAAAAATCACCATGTTTAGTTCTTCTTGATTTTTTTAATTTAAAAATGATATTTTCAGAGGAAATAAGACACCTTACATACTCTACAGAAGATTTAGGTATTTTATCAAATATTTGTTCCATTTACGGGGTGGTCGATGAAACTGATACTACCTTTCCATTCATCAACCTGTAACCATTGGTAGAAAAATTATATATGTATTCTGCCATTTCTAACGCTGAAGTGGAAGCTGTAAAATTTGGAAAAGCTTTTTCTAACATCTTAGTTTGAACTGAACCTAAAGCAAGAGAATTAAAGTGAATTCCTCGATCTTTATATTCCTCCGCTAACATTTCAGTTAAAATATTCAATGCTCCTTTACTTGAGCTGTAAGCTGAAAGACCTGGAAATTTTACACTTCCTTGGATACCACCAATAGAACTAATATTTAAAACATTAGAACCTGATTCCATAAAATCGATTGTATTTTTGATAAGCATTGCAACCGAGAAAACATTTGTGGAATATACCATTTGAAAATCCTCAAGAGTAGTTTCTTTAAAAGGTTTATTTACAAGATAACCCGCGTTGTTGATTAAAATATCAATTTTTTCAGCTTTTTTTAAAAACTCATTTATTTTTCCATAATCATTATGATTTAAATCAAAATCAATCGCATCAACACCATCTAATTTTAACTCTCTTAGCTTAGAATTATCTCTTGATAAAGCTAAAACTCTGTGATTTTTTTTTGAAAAAATGTTCACTAGTTCAAAGCCAATACCCGAACTAGTACCTGTAATGATTATATTTTTAGACATTTTGATATTGCTAAATTAGCATTGATAATGGATTTTCAATAAGAGGCTTTAGAGCTTGTAAAAATTTAGCCCCAGTCAATCCGTCAACAACTCTGTGATCACATGCCAAAGTTAATTTCATAGTATTTCCTACAACAATTTCTCCCTCTTTGACAACAGGCTTCTGAACAATTGCACCAACCGAGAGAATTACTGAATTTGGTGGATTAATTATAGAAGTAAAACTTTCGATACCAAACATCCCAAGATTTGATATTGTAAACGTACTACCCTGCATCATATCAGGTGTAAGTTTTTTATCCCTCGCTAAACCTGCCATCTCCTTGACTGAATTGCTAATGTCTGCAACACTCATTTTATCAGCATTTTTTAATACTGGGACTATTAAACCATCCTCCACCCCTACTGCAACTCCTATATTTACAAAATTATTATATCTAATCTTGTCATCAAACCACTGAGAATTTACACTCGGGTTATTTCTTAAAGCAACAGCACAAGCTTTTATGATAATATCGTTGAATGAGATTTTTGTATCTGGGATTGAATTACACTGTTTTCTAAACGCGATAGTTTCAGACATATCAAGCTCAATATTTAAATAATAATGAGGTGCTGAAAATTTAGATTCAGAAAGTCTTTTAGCGATAACCTTTCTCATTTGAGAGTGATTAACCTCAGTATAGTCTTGAATAACATTGGAATCTGAAACAATATTAGTAACTGGCTGAACAATCGATGGTTCTTTATAGTTTTCAATGTCAGTTTTAATAATTCTTCCGCTGTCACCAGTTCCTTGAATCATTGAAATATCAAGGTTCTTTTCCTTAGCTAATTTTTTAGCCAATGGTGAAATAAAAATCCGATCTGTTTTTGTTGTAGTTTTTGATGAATCATCAATTTTTTTCTCAGACTTAGTCTCAATAACTTCTTGAACAGCTTCTTGAGTTTTTGGTTTTTCTGCAGTTTTTTTACTGCCGCTTAAGTAAGGATTAACATCTGTACCTTTTGGACCAATTATAGCAAGTAATGAATCAACTTTTGCAGAATCTCCTTCGGCTAGACCAACGTGAAGTAATGTTCCTGAGTAAAAAGACTCAAATTCCATTGTAGCTTTATCTGTCTCAATTTCAGCTAAAATCTCGCCCTCCTCAACCTCATCACCAACTTTTTTGAACCAGGATGCAACTGTTCCTTCCTCCATAGTATCACTTAATCTAGGCATTGAAACAACGTGAACATCGTCACTTTCTGGTATTTCAATATCTTGAGTTTGTTCAATAGGATTGTCTTCTGGTTCTGAAATCTCACTTTTATCCTCTACAACTGATTCTTTACCACCGCCTAAAATAGACTCGATATCATCACCTGGATTTCCAATAATAGCAAGAGGAGCATCAACTTTTGCAGTTTCATTTTCCTGAATTCCAATGTATAACAAGGTACCTTCATAGAATGATTCAAATTCCATGGTTGCCTTATCGGTTTCAATTTCGGCTAAAATCTCTCCCTCCTGTACAGTATCACCTACCTTTTTAAACCAGGTTGCAACTGTTCCTTCTTCCATGGTATCACTCAAGCGAGGCATTTTAATTAACTCAGCCATAATTAAATTTTATGTTTTAAAAATGGATAATTATCCTGTTCGTAAACAGAATCATACATAATATTTTTTTCAGGATAGGAAGATTCTTCAGCGAATTTTTCACATTCTTTAACCATATCTTTTACCCTTAAATCAATTTCATCTATTTGTTTTTGTGTTGCATATTTCTTTTTTAGAATAAGTTCCTTGACCTTAGTAATAGGATCAATTTTTTTGTACTCTGCAACTTCATCCTTTGTTCTGTAATGTTGGGCATCACTCATTGAATGGCCTCTATACCTATATGTTTTCATTTCTAAGAAAGTTGGCCCATCACCATTTCTGGCTCTTAATATAGCTTCGTCTACAGCCTTTGCAACCTTTACAGGATCCATGCCATCAACTGGCCCACATGGCATTTCGTAACCTAAACCTAATTTCCAGATATCAGTTGTATTAGATGTTCTTTCAACAGACGTCCCCATAGCATAGCCATTATTTTCGCAAATAAACACCACTGGTAGTTTCCACAACATCGCCAAATTGAATGTTTCATGTAATGATCCCTGTCTCGCAGCACCATCACCAAAATAGCATAGAGTTGCAGCATCACTCCCATGATATTTATCACCAAATGCTATACCAGCACCAAGAGGAATCTGCCCACCAACAATCCCATGACCTCCATAAAATCGATGTTCCTTGGAGAATATATGCATAGAACCTCCCAAACCTTGAGAAGTACCAGTCGCTTTACCATATAATTCAGCCATAACTCTTTTTGGGTCAACTCCCATTCCGATTGGTTGAACATGATTTCTGTAAGCTGTAATCATCTTATCCTTGGATAAGTCCATGGCATGAAGAGAACCTGCAAGGACAGCTTCTTGGCCATTGTAAAGGTGTAAAAACCCTCTAACTTTCTGCTGTATGTAAACCGCAGCTAATTTATCTTCAAACTTTCTCCAAAATAACATATTCTCGTACCAAGATAAATATGTGTCTTTAGTGATTTTCTTCATAGGTTAGTATTGAATCCACAAAAATAAGACATAGATTGTCCATTGCAAAAGACAAAATAAAATATTTTAACAAGAAAAACTAGTATTCTAAATATGAGTTGGAGCCGAAATCAAAGGTAAGAGAAAATCTTAGAGTATTTTCAAGGGGGCTTGGAACCTTAGAGGCAGAGAAAAGATATGATAAATCTACTCTAGTTCCAGAAAACTTAAAACCAGCACCAAGGGCTAAAAATTTTCTTGCTCCTTTATCCTCACTTTCGTTAAAATATCCAGCTCTTAAGGCAAAAGAATCATCATAAACATATTCAGCACCAAGAGCCCAAGTAAATTCTTTTAATTCTTCACTAAATCCACCTGGAGCATCTGAAAAAGATTGAAAAACACCAGACAAAAAATCAACATCAGTAGACTGACCGTCAACAATTCCTGTGTAGGAGTTGCCTGACTGCTCATCACCTTCATCAAAAACTCCGTTTTGATTATTATCAATGTAATCAGTAAATGTTCCGTATATTGGAGGAGTGGGGACTAATAATTTCGTAACCTCTGCAGTAACTGCAACTTTGTTATATTGATCTAACAGAAAATCAAATCCACCACCAACTCTAAGATTAGTAGGTAAAAAAGTCTCAGAACCAGATTCATCATATTTTATTTTTGGACCAAGGTTTTGAATAATCATACCGGCCCTCCATCTACCATCAATATCACCATATGTTTGTTCTTCACCCTGGTAATAAGCAGAAATATCAACAGCATATGAACTGGCAGCTTTTGCAGTTTCATCAACTGCTTGAATTCTTAAATCAGATCTCAAATAACGTAGTGCGACACCCATTGAAAATTGATCTGCCAATCTAAGTGAGTATGAAATATCCATTGTCATCTCATTAGGTTTTTCAATTAAAGCTTGTGAAAATTCATCTTGAATAATTTCAATCTCACCTAAAGAAAAATATCTTAAACTTACTGCAAATGCGCTTCTCTCATTAATTCTATTGAAATAAGTTAAATTTCCAAGAGAAATGTCATTTACCAATTTACTTAGATAAGGAGTATAACTGAGTCCAAATCCAGATTTAGTTTCTGAAAAGACATATTTCGAAGGATTCCAAAATTGTGAATATGTATCAACTGAGGTTGCAACACCCATATCACCCATACTTGCAGCCCTAGCATCAGATGCAATTAAAAGAAATGGAACACCAGTGGTGATAACCCTGCTATCATTAGGATTAGGAATAATTTCCGTGGATGTTTGAGAGTTTATTTTTAAAGCAAAAAAAACTGCTATAAAGAATAATATGTGTTTTTTCATTTTCATAATAGTTAGCAAATATACTGATTTATAGTATTACAAGTTTTTCGATTTTTGATACACTTTTATTTAGTGCTTCAGACCTTACACTTAACTTGTATATGTAAACACCTTTAGCAACTTTGTCTCCAAAATCATCCCTACCGTCCCAGTAAAAATCTCTCGAAAAACTATTATTTCCAGATGAATCAGTTGCTCCGAATATCGTTTTTACCAATCTACCTGAAACAGTAAATATTTGTATTGTAACGTTCAAAGGAGTAGAACTATTGTGATTAAACCAAAATTCTGTGTAATCAATAAATGGATTCGGATAATTCAAAATATTATCAATAACTAAATCTTCATCTTCATCAAAGACCATAAATTCGATTTCAGATTCAGAAGAATTATTATAAACATCCCATGCTTTTAATTTAAGGGTATGAACCCCGGCACTGATATTATTGAGAGGAAAATTTATAGTTCCATTCTGAAAATCATCAATATTTGCCTGATAATAATCATTTAATATGTAAGAATTAGCCTGATCTGAATCTATAGTTGCTACAATATCATGACCAACCCCACTAGAAGTGTTAATTCCATTCTCGTCAAAAAGTTTCACAATTAAATTTGGGTTTTCGTTAGTTATTCCACCGTTTATAAATGATTCGTCATTCATAAATAACTCAATTTCAGGACCAAGATTATCTTCCTCAGCATTTTCATTAATGCCTCCGACTTGAACCGTAAGATCATATCCATTATTATCTTTTAAATTATTGTATTGTTTTGAATAAAAACTGAATTTTCCAAAATCTACTTCCATTCCAACATCTTTAGGAACAATAAAATCAAAATCAAACTCTCCATCTACAACACTTGACTTACCTCTAAAAAGGGTTTCTCCCAAGGTTTTAAAATTCAATAAAATTTGATTCCCTAGGTTATCAGTTGTACCGTCATTACCTAATGTTGTTCTGTCAATTTCTTTATCATAAAAAGTAACGGTTAATTCTCCCTGGTAATCATTAGCTATCTGTCCCTGAGAATCAATTATATTTCCCTTTACATTTACCAAATCAAGACCTCGAATATTAGAATCAAATTCATTAATTGGAATATCATTAATTTTTGTAATAATTATTTGAGGTTCAGGAATAGCTAATTTCATTGCGGGATCACCAATAAAAAAAACTAATCTTCTTTGATCTGAAGCTGAAATTGAAGGGTCTATTTTTGTTAGTCTTAAAGCTTCTGCCATCGAAACATAAGAATTCGAATCTAGTGAGAATAAATAATTCTCAAGAGTCAAATTAAAATTTACTCCAACTGAGACGAAAATTTGTCTAGTCGTTGTTATAAGTGCAATTGAACCCCCATTCTTATTCCAATACAAATATTCGCCGGCTGTTTCTCTGTTCGGATTGTCAAATTTTGTAAACTCACAGGTGACTGAAACAAAACAATTAAATTTATCGTTTGTAATTTCTTCTGCATCAATTTTATCAAATATTCTTTCCCTTGCAAGGCCATCTTCTCCGCCATGTCCAAAGTAATTTACAACTAATGCGCCTTGCTTCATCCCATTAATAATTTGATTTTTAACCTCAGGATATCTTTCACCACCTGATGATGCTTCTTGATTAAACGCGTCAGCCAATATTTTTTTTGCATTAAAAAATGGCTTATTTTCAGAAATTAAGTCTGCTATGTCATTTGAAGTTGATTGAATAATATTTTCCCAAGGCTCATCTACATCATCTGAAATAACTATAATTTTATTTCTCCAATCACTAAAAGAATTTTGACTATAATAAGTCTCAACTTTGTCTACCAAATCTCTTGCTCTAATATTGGAATCAGCTAAAATTCTACCAACGGCAATATCAAGTTTATTTGAATTTGACATCAATCCTTCTCCAATATCCATCATTCCATAAAAATCATCAGAAACATATGAGCTTGAGAGGCTAAAACTATTGAGCGAATTCCATGAAGGGATTATATTTGTATTGTTAGGTATTCTGTCTTTATAATCATAAGATGCATCACCAAACAAACAGAGATATTTCAATGCATTGTTATTACTTGAATTGTTATACACGTATCTAACAAAATTTCTAATAGCTGAGATATCTTGATTTCCAGAACTAAACTCATTGTAAATTTTATTTAATTCAACAACTTTTACATTTAGCCCATTAACTTCCCTATTAATATCAGCCAATCTTTCTGCCTGCAAAAGCATATCAGATCTGGCAATAATTATATAGTCAACTGGTTCAATTTCATTTTGTGAATTAATAAATATTTTTTCTTTAATGTTTTGGTTAGTTATTTGAGAATCTCCCTCCAATGTTGGTACAAGAAAATTAGAATCATCAAATGCAATAAATTTATTTGAGGCCGAAAAGATTGACTTAAAAGAAAAATTTGATTCCTGGTTTGGAGAAATTTCTGAAATATTTGAAATATTTGAAATATTCCAAATACTAGAAATATTATTAGCATTTGATATTTCATAATTTACAATCTCCGAATCTAAATCCAAGTCGTTATTATAAAAAGTTAATTGTCCGTCACTGAAATTCAAACTTGAGCTTGCCTCAATCGAGATATAATCTAAATATGCTGATGAAGCTGGGTTTCCATTGTTGTTGTATGTCAATAATAAGTTTGCGGTAGATGAATTTAAATCAATGTTTGACATATAATTATCACCTGTTGCTAAAATTGGGTCTCCAATTGGCCCAAAAATCATAGTGGATAAAGGAGATCCGTTTAATTCAACAGACATAGTAGTAACTATTTCAGAAGTAGCAGCTGCACTAATTTTCAAACTTATTGGTTTATCAACTAATAAATTAGCAAAATCAAAGCTAAAAGATTTGACATTTTCGAAATCAAATCTGTCTCCAAACCATCTTCTTCCAATTTTAGCTAGATTATAATCATCATTTTCATGAAATTGATAGTTCGTGTAATAATCAATTGAAAAAACCGATTCTCCATTTGGCTCAATAAATTCTGTCGTTCGTATTCCATTTTCAGATCCAATAGCTAAAAAATAGGAAGTTTTATCCTCAAATAAATTGATGTTTGTATTGTTCTCAGAATTATATCCTTTTGGACCACTTGCATAAAAAAGAATGTAATCACTTGAGTCGAAACTACCATCTTCTTCGCCAATAATTTTGATTGCATTTTCAACAGGGTCAACCAGAAAATCTTCTTCATTTTGCATTTTTAACATTTTACCACCATGGCCAAAAATCCTAATACGTCTAGGGTCAATTGATTGAATATTAATTCCCAAAGCTTCCAGAAAATTTCTGTCAATTCTATGAATACCTGATTCGTGTACATAAAACTGATACCAATCTCCATTTCTCATAACAGATGGTTGCACCAAGTTTTTTCTGTTATTCACATTATCAGAATATCTGTAGCTAATTTCAAAGCTTTTAACTTTTTTATATACCCCATTTTTAAAAATTATTGGATCAAGTTCTAGAAAGGAAAATATTTTTCCCTTAGACATCGACGAATTAAACGTTACGTTGATATTGTTGTTAAAATTAACCTTTTGCAATCCGGAATATGGATTTAAATCAAAATCTTCATATAAAATATTTGAAATTACGACAGATGAATCATCAATAATTTTTTCACTATTCCATTGCATCGTAATTCTAAAATAATCTCCGTAGCTGAAATTATTTTTAAAGTTTTTAGTTTCAGGGACTACAAACGTATTACCGCCTAGAGTATAAGACTTTTCTCCGTCCCATTCTACATCAATTTTAAGAGATTGGGCAAAGAAATTTGTGGAAATTAAAATGAGACTGCATAAAGTGAAAATTCTCATAAAATGTAAAACGTTATACTACCTTAAATATTATACTACTTATACAATTAGCAAAAATAACATAATATAATAATTGCTTATCCGTTAAATTAAAGAAATCAATATGATTAAATATATTGTGAAATGAGTATTAATTATTATATTTGGAAGCTCTACATGAGTAAAAAGATTTACTATGAAAAGAAAATTTAAATTTTACGCTGCAGTTTTATTCAGCTTTGTTATGCTTTTTTCCTTTGAAAGTTGCAACAAATCTCAATTTTCAAATAATAGAAATGTATCATCCGCTACTGGGTGGGCTATAAATAATAAGAAAGGTGGTTTTCAGTACAATACCAACTATAAAGGACAACAAACTCCTCCAAATATGGTCTTAGTTGAAGGTGGTACTTACACAAAGGGACGAGTTCAAGATGATCCCATGAGAGACTGGAATAACTCACCTAACCAGCAACATGTTCAATCTTTTTACATGGACCAAACAGAGATTACCAACGTTATGTACCTTGAGTACCTCGATTGGTTAAAAAGAAATGAAGATTATGATGTTTACACGGGGGCGTTACCAGATACACTCGTTTGGAGAAACAAACTTGGATATGCTGAAGAAATGGTAAACAGTTATTTAAGACACCCTGCGTTTTCAGACTATCCAGTTGTAGGAGTTAGCTGGGTTCAAGCTTATGAATATGCTGAATGGAGAACTGACAGATATCAAGAGTTAATTCTAGAAAACAGTGGATGGCTTTCAAAAGGAGCTACACTTACAGATAAAGGAGGTAAAATAGCTAATAATGATAGTTTAATTAAATCTGGAAATTTCAACCAGGACGCATATGTTCAAATTCCTAATAAAAGTTTTGGTGGCGAAGATAACATTGAAGGATGGTCAGAACTACTCAAAGGTAACTCAAGCAGAAAAGAATCAAACAGAATAGCTAATATTAAAGGTGTTTCAGCAGACTCAATGGCTCCTTCATCTGCCAACAGAGAAACGGGATTAATTACACCAAAATTTAGACTTCCTACTGAATCGGAGTGGGAATATGCAGCTCTTGGATTGAAAGAAGTAAGAGAATTTAATGTTTATCAAGCAAGAAAAAAATATCCATGGCAAGGACAATACACCAGAACAGGTCAAAGAAAAAACCTTGGAGATCAACTAGCAAACTTTAAAAATAGTGATGGAGATTATGGAGGAATTGCCGGATGGTCTGATGATGGTGCTGACATTACTAACAGAGTTGGATCTTACAATGCAAATGCTTTTGGTTTGTATGATATGGCAGGAAATGTAGCTGAATGGGTAGCTGATGTATATAGACCAATTGTTGATGATGAATTTAATGACTTCAACTACTACAGAGGAAATGATTACAAGAAATTTGTAATAAGTGGTGAAGGTGAAGTTGAATTAGCCGAAGAAACCGAGTATAAAACTCTTTCAAATGGAAAAAGAGTTGCAATTGTAAGAGAAGGTGAGATAAGATCAATGGATTTGGAGGATTCAGATCTTCAAAACCGAACTCAATTTGATAAAAGTTATAACATCAATTTTAGAGATGGTGATATGAGGTCTTCAAGAGGCTTTAGCTCAGAAGATGCTAGAAGCGATAGAGCTGATGCTGAAGATGGTGAAACTCAGACAATGTATAAATCTCCAAACTTAAATAATATTTCAGACTCTGGTGAAACTACACTGATTGGTGATCAAGTTAGAGTTTACAAAGGTGGATCTTGGAAAGATAGAGCTTACTGGTTAGATCCAGCGCAAAGAAGATTTTATCATCAGGATCAGGCAACTGATTTTATTGGATTCAGATGTGTAATGTCAAGATTAGGTGGTAAATCACTAGATATGAAAAGACGATCTAGGAATTAAACGAATTTTTTAATTTTAAAAAAGCCCTATTATAAATTAGGGCTTTTTTTATACATTTATTATATGTCAATTCAAGATTTACATGAATTATTTATGAAATCTTCGGGTGTTGTTACAGACTCCAGAAAAATAAAAAATAACTGTATATTTTTTTCCCTTCAAGGATCCAATTTTAATGGAAATCAATTCGCAAAATCTGCAATCGAAAATGGAGCAATGTATGCAGTTATTGACGAAGAGAAATATTTTGAAAATAAAGAAAATTATATACAAGTTGATAACTCGTTAGCTACTCTCCAACAACTTGCAAATTTCCACAGAAAGAAAGTTAAAACTAAAATAATTGGGATCACTGGAAGCAACGGTAAAACTACAACTAAAGAACTGATTAATTCTGTCTTAAAAACACATTTTAAAACCTATTGTACAAAAGGAAATTTGAATAATCATATCGGTGTTCCATTATCTCTTTTAGAAATTTCAGAAAACACAGAATTTGCAGTAATAGAAATGGGGGCAAATCATATTGGTGAGATTGAATTGTTATCCAGAATAGCCGAACCTAATTATGGTTATATCACCAACTTCGGCAAAGCCCATCTAGAGGGTTTTGGAAGTGAAGAAGGAGTAATAAAAGGAAAGTCTGAATTATATGAGTTTTTAACGGAAAGCTCTGGTTTTATTTTTTATAATTCAGATGATGAAAAACAAAAACATATTTTGTCCAATTACAAGAAAAAGTTTGGTTTTGGAAAAGAAGCAGGTGACCTAAATTATTTAGTTAAAGCGGAAAACCCAAACATAGTTGTCGAAGTAAACAATAATACTTTCAAAAGCACACTTTTTGGAAACTATAATATTCCTAATGTTATTTCAGCAATTTCCATTGGTATATTTTTAGGTGTACCTGTTGAAAAAGTAAAAAATGGGATTTCGGACTACATTTCTTCAAACAACAGATCTCAAATTCTGAAAATTAACTCGAATAATGTAATTCTAGATGCATATAATGCTAATCCATCAAGCATGCTTTTGGCTATAAAAGCATTTCAAAATGCAGAACTTGAAAATAAGGTATTGATTCTTGGTGATATGTTTGAGCTAGGTAGGGATGAAAATAAATTTCATCAAGAAATTGTAGATTATTGTAATAATCTTGACATAGAAAGGGTATTTCTTGTTGGTGAAATTTTTTCTAAAACAAATTATTCAAATAAATTTATCAGCTCTCATAATTATATTGAATTGTCAAATAAAAAAGAGTTCAAAGAAATCAAGCACTCTAGTTTATTAATCAAGGGGTCACGAGGAGTAGAACTTGAAAAAATACTTGACTATATTTCTTAACTAATTTCCGATTAAAGTTATAACAATTCTTCTCTTTGATGCATGATTCCTGTGCTCACAAAGATAAACTCCTTGCCATGTACCTATCTGCGGAATGCCATTTTTAACAGGAAATGAAACGGAAGAGCCAAGTAAACTACTTTTTATATGTGAAGTCATATCATCGGGCCCCTCTAATGTGTGCTTAAAATATTCTCCGTCTTCAGGTACCATAATATTAAAATGAGTTTCAAAATCTTCTCTAACACTTGGATCCGCATTCTCATTTATGGTTAAACTAGCAGATGTGTGTTTAATAAAGACATTTACAATGCCTGTCATAATTGGTAACTCATTAATAATCAGATTTGTAATTATATGAAAACCCCTATTGAATGGGCCTACGGATATTTCTTTTTGAAAAGTCATATTACGAATTAAATAAAATTTATGTATTAATTAACATACATCAATAAAAAATCAGTGTTTTTGGTATTAAATTTGCCTTTTATTTGGACATATGAAAAAATATATTATTTCTGTTGGTTCTGGAGTACTTGTTCTTGCTTTTGCTTATCTAATATCAAATTTTATTTTGAACTTCAATAAAGTTGAGGAAAGCTTAGTTAGTGAATCTTCAAAACTTGTAAAGGTAATTACTGTACAAAATTCAATAAATCCAATCAATCTTTCAGTTGACGGAAGAGTTAAGTCAAAAAACAGGATAAACCTGTATAGTGAGGTTAGCGGAATATTAAATTTTAACGAGAATACTTTTGTTGAAGGAAATTCTTTAAAAAAAAACGAAATAATTTTTTCTGTTAACTCAGATGAATTCCATTCAAGTGTGAAGCAAGCCAGAAGTGAACTTCAAAATCTAATCGCTTCTGTTTTACCTGATATAAAAATTGATTTTAATGATAATTTCAAAAATTGGGAATCATATTTCAAAAATTTTAATGTAAATAAATCTGTTAGTGAATTACCTGAAAGTAATTCAGAAAAAGAAAAATATTACATTGTAGGAAGAGGTATACAATCAGCATACTACAAAGTTAAGTCTCTTGAAGAAAGGCTCAATAAATATTTTATGTATGCACCATTTAAAGGGTCACTAATAGACGTTAAAATAAATGAGGGAACAATGGTTAACCCTGGAATGCTATTGGGTTCATTTATAAGTGATGATAATTTTGAATTAACGGTAAATGTACCTTCAAAATATGTTTCTGATATTTTAATTAACGAAGAAATTAATATTAATCTTAATGGTACTGACTACAGAGGGTTTATAAAAAGAATAAATAAAAATATAGACAGAATATCTCAAACAGTTGGAGTTCATATTGAATTCAAAAATAATAGACTTAAAGATGGGATGTATGTTAAAACAAAGATTCCTTTAAGAATTAATAAAGAAGGATTTTCGATCTCAAGGTCAAATCTAATTAATGATTCTTTTGTTTACGTTGCAGAATCTGATAACACAGTTGGAATAAGAAACGTAAAAATTATTTATTATGACGAAGATTCGGTAATAGTCTCTGGTCTTGAAAATAATACTAGCCTAATTTCTTCTTACATCCCAGGAATTTACAAGGGAATGAAAATAAAAATCTCTGATTAGTGAGAAAAATAATAGCATACTTTGTTAGGTATCCAAAAGCTGTGAACATACTAGTTATGTTCTTTATTGTTTTTGGAATCTCAGGAGTGATTGCATTAAAGTCATCATTTTTTCCTCTAATTGATTCTAAATTTATTTCAATAAATGCAATATATCCGGGTGCCTCTCCTCAAGAAGTTGAAGAAGGTGTGATTTATAAAATTGAAGAGAATTTAAAAGGTGTTCCAGGCATTATTAGAGTTACTTCAACGTCACGTGAAAATTCCGGATCTATCTTAGTTGAAACCGATGAAAATTTTGAGCTAGATGCGATACTTTTTGAAGTAAAAAATGCTGTTGACAAAGTACCATCCTTTCCCGTAGACCTTGAGCCAATCGTAATTACAAAAATTGAAGAACAACAGCCAACCGTTATTTTTTCTCTTACTGGAAAAAGCATTGATTTAAAGTCATTAAAAAACATATCAAAAAATATAGAAAAAGATATCAGAAACATAGATGGTATTTCACAAGTTAGTGTTTCTGGGTTTCCAGATGAAGAAATAGAAATTTCGGTTACCGAAGAAGATCTTATTAAATATAATTTATCATTTGATGAAGTTCTGAATTCGGTTTCAAGTACAAATATCCTCTCTACTGGAGGTAATATTAAAACCGATAAAGAAGAGTTTTTAATTAGAGCTAGTAATAAAAATTATTATGCAAATGAACTTAACAATATTATTGTTAGATCTAGTACAGATGGCAAAAAAATAAGATTAAGTGATGTAGCTAAAATTAGGGATCAATTTTCAGAAACCCCACTTTCATCAACTGTAAATAATGACACTGCTATTATTTTGTCTGTTACTAGTACGAATAATGAGGACATGATGGACTCTGCCAAAAAAATCAATCAGTACATTGATGAATTTAATTCAATAAATCCTGATTTAAAACTTACTGCGTTAAAAGACTACTCAATAGCTTTAAGACAAAGAACAAATCTATTACTTGAAAATGGAGGCTTAGGAATTTTTCTCGTTCTGATATTCCTTTCTTTATTTTTAAATATTAGGCTTGCATTTTGGGTTGCGTTTGGCTTACCAATATCTTTTTTAGGAATGCTAATTTTCGCTGGTGAATTTGATATTACTATTAATTTAATGTCATTGTTTGGAATGATAGTAGTTATTGGGATACTTGTTGATGACGGAATTGTAATTGCTGAAAATATATTTAGGCATCACGAGGAGGGGAAAACTCCAGAACAAGCAGCGGTTGACGGTACCATGGAAGTACTTCCAGCCATTGTTTCAGCTATTATTACAACCTTGATAGCATTTTCGACTTTACTTCTGCTTGCAGGAGATGTAGGAAACTTTTTTGGTGAAGTTGCAATGATTGTAATATTAACATTAATTGTATCACTTGTTGAAGCATTAATTATCCTACCATCGCATTTAGCTCATTCAAAAGCCTTAAGTAATAAGGACGAGATAAAAAATAACTTTATCTATAGATTTTTTAAGTATATGAGATCAATCAATGACAAAGGTTTCAAAATAATGAGATGGCTTAGAGATGAAATTTATAGTCCAACTTTAAAATTTGCATTAAAAAACAGATTTTTAAGTCTTTCTGGTTTCATTGCTGCACTTTATTTGACAATTAGTTCTGTTTTTGGAGGTATAATTGGGGTAACTTTTTTTCCAATGATTGACAGTGATGCTGTAACAGTTGATCTAAAAATGCCAATGGGAACAAATGTAAAAGTAACCGACTCAATAATAAGTGTTATTGAAAATCATGCAATTGAAATAGGCAGAGAGTTCGAAGAAAAATATATGCAAGATGATAATCGGGCATTGATAGAGCACATTCAAAAAAATATTGGTAATTCAGCAGACAATATGTCTATGGTCAAAGGATTTGGCGATATTGGCGGTTCATCAACAGCATCATTAGAAATATTTCTTCTTGACAGTGAAAATAGACCTCAAGAAATTAGGGCCCCTGAAATGGCAAATATGATTAGAGAAAGAACTGGAGAAATTATAGGTGCCGAAAAGTTTGTTGTGGATGGAGGTGCAAATTTTGGGGGTAGCCCAGTTGCCATTTCATTATTAAGTGATGATATAAATGAACTTAAAAGCGCAAAATCTGACTTAATGCAACAATTAAGGCTTAATCCAAAATTGACTGACATTACAAGTAATGATCCTGAGGGTATCAAAGAAATTGATATAAAATTAAATGATAATGCCTACTTTTTAGGGCTATCTTACGCCTACGTGATGAAACAAGTTAGAGCTGCTTTTTTTGGGATTGAAGCTCAAAGATTTCAAAGAGGTGAAGATGAAATTAAGGTCTGGGTAAGATATGATCAAAACTCAAGATCTTTAGTAAAAAGACTTGAGGAAATGAGGATCTTAGCACCAAACGGCGCTAGAATTCCTTTAAATGAAATTGCTAGTTATAAAATCGAAAGAGGAGAAGTTTCAATTAATCATCTTGATGGAAGTAGAGAAATTCAGGTAAACGCAAATCTACTTGATCCAAGTGACAGTGCCTCGGATATAGTTTTTAATGTACAGAATACAATAATTCCACCATTAAATGAAAAATATCCCTCGATAAAGGTTTCATTTGAAGGTCAATACAGAGAAGCTAATAAGACTATTGAATCTTCAAAGGTGGTTTTTCCTCTAGCTTTATTTCTTATTTTTTCAACAATTGGTTTTGTATTCAGAACATATAGTCAACCATTTTTATTACTTCTTCTAATCCCATTTAGCTTAACAACAGTCGCTTGGGGTCATTTACTTCATGGTTTTCCTATAAACGTGATTTCATTATTAGGAATAATTGCATTGATTGGTATTCTTGTTAATGATGGACTTGTTTTAATATCAAAATTTAACTCTAATCTTAGAGATGGGATGAGTTTTGACGATTCAATTTTTAATGCAGGTTTAGAAAGATTTAGAGCAATATTCCTTACATCTATTACAACAATTGCTGGTTTAGCTCCGATAATTCTAGAGAAAAGTTTTCAAGCCCAACTTCTCAAACCGATGGCTATTTCAATTGCCTATGGTATAGGATATGCAACTTTTTTAACTCTAATACTATTACCAATTTTAATTTCGTTTACTAATTCTTTCAAGGTTAATTTTAACTGGCTGTTGACAGGACAAAAACCAATGAAGAGAGATGTTGAAGCTCCAATCGTAGAACAAAATAGAATGCTAAAATGAATAAAATAGTAAATATTATTCTTGTATTTATTCTGACAACTTCCGGACTAGTCGCTCAGGAGAATTTAACATTATTTAAAGCGGTTAAAAATACACTTGAAAATAATCTTGACATTAAAATTTCTGAAAATTTACAAGAAATTGCAAAAAATAATTCTAGTATCCTCAACAATAACTACCTGCCTAATATCCAATTGGGTTCTGATATAAATACAAATGTTCAAAACATTGAAATCGAGACACCTAGTGGAATTGCTGGTGCTCTTGATAATACAAAAACTGACAATAGCTCTGCAGTACTCTCGATAAATTATAATTTAATTGATGCCTCTGGCAGAAAGTATAATTTTAAAAAATCGAAGGAGTTGTTTTCAAAATCAAAATTGGAAGTCAAAGAAATTATTGAAAACACTCTTCTTCAGCTATTCACAGTATATTTTGAAGTTGGCAGATTAACGGAGGAGGAAAAAATTCTTAAAAATGCATTAGATATTTCGAGACGAAGATATGAAAGAAAACTATCTCAATTTGAATTTGGACAAACAAATAATCTTGAAGTTCTAAATGCTGAGGTTGATGTAAATACCGATAGTATTAATTTATTAAATCTATCAAATCGATTGAACAATGCTAAAAGAGATTTGAATCTTGTAATGAATGTTAATCTTGAAAGTAAACATAGTATTGATACGGAACTAAATTTTATTAATAAAGATGATCTTTCAAACTTGTTTTTAAACGATATAAAAAACAATACAAGTTATTTAATTTCAGAAAAGGATATTATAATTTCAGATCTAGATAAAAAAGCAATTAAATTTTCATATTTACCAACTTTAGGATTGTCTGGCTCTTACGGATGGAATGAAAGCATTAATGATAATCCTTATGCTTTTTATAATAAAAGTATTTCAGACGGATTTTCAGCAGGAATAAATATCAGATGGGATATTTTTAGAGGTGGAAAAAAAATTATTGCAAATAAGAATGCATCAATTAATCAAGAAAATTTTAAACTAAATAAAGAAAAAATAATTCTTAGCCTCAGAAAAGAGTTGAATAATGCATTTCAAAGTCATCTAAATAACCTTTTTATTTTGGATGCTCAAAATCAAAATTTTGAAACCAATAAAAATAATTTTGAAAGAAACTTAGAAAGATATAACGTTGGGCAAGTATCATCAATAGAATTTAGAAGAGCTCAATTAAATCTTTTAAATTCAGAACTATCAAAAAATGCCGCTAAGTATAGAGCAAAAATTTCAGAAGCATACTTTTTAAAAATATCTGGTGAATTAATTTCTAGATTTAAATAATAAAAAGCAAAAGAATAAATCTTAAAGACCAAATAAGAGTTCTGTATCCATTTAGCTTTATCAAATTTATATTCAACAAATTGTCATATTGATTTTCTAATTTATTATGAATAGGTACAATTACAAAAAAAGTTAGAACCCATATTGAACAGATCAATGTAAATTGAATTAGAAAATTAAAATTGAAATTCACAAATAATAGAATAGCTAAACTCAAAAATTCAATTATCATTATTGGACCAACGATAAATAGCATTTTTCTGGTGTAGGCTTTATGGAAGTTTGAAAATAAGTTTAAATCTATTGACTTAAAAGAAGGGTATGTGATAAACTGTGTTATTATCGATATACCAATCATAAATATATTACAGAATAAAGATGTATATATTAAAATCTGCATTATTATCATTAAAACAAAAAAAGCGCCAAACGGCGCTTTTTTTAAACTAAAGAATAAAATATAGTTTATTCGGTTTCATTGGACTTGGTTGACTCTTGTACGAAACCAGTCAGATCAAACCAATCTCCACCACCAATAATTTTTCCATCTTGAAATGCCATAGTGTGATAAGAACCAAGATTGAATTCGTTACCTGTCTCAGTATGAACTCCAGTCCAAGAACCATAAACTCTAATACTACCATCATTTTGTAATGATAAAGTATCAACTCCAGGTAACCAATAATTTGCTTCAAAATTAATATTATCATATAAATCTTGATACATTTTAATGTAACCTAATTGAGTTTCTTTGGTAACTAAACCTTCTCCATACTTTGGACTAGTCCATTGAAGATCATCGTGAAGCATTTCTGCCATTGCATCAAAATTTTCCTCACCATGAAGTTGAAAGAATTTTTGTCCAAGTTTTATGTTATTTTCAAAATCAGGGTGTTGGACATTACCTGAGCAAGATGCGAGTGTTATAACTAACATCATTAAAACAAAATTTTTCATAATAGTTAATTTAATTTATGTAAATCTACAATAATTTTTATTATGAATTTTGTG
>CABYFY010000003.1 GCA_902518355.1 uncultured Bacteroidota bacterium
TGGTTTATTAGCGCTTCTAAGTACAGAAATAAAATGGTTTCACTTAATAAAAAAATTAATTGGAAACCTAAATCAACTGGAGAAGGTAGATTTGAAAAGTGGCTTGAAAATGTAAATGATTGGAATCTTTCAAGATCTAGATTTTGGGGTATTCCTTTGCCAATATGGAGAACAGAGGATGGTAGAGAAGAAGTTTGTATTGGGTCTGTAAAAGAACTTTGTGAAGAGATAAATAAATCTATAGGTTCCGGTTTTATGGAAGAGCATCCATTTAAAGATTTTGAACCCAATAATTTCTCAGATGAAAACTATTCAAAAATTGACCTTCATAAAAATATAGTAGACAAAATCATTTTAGCTTCGAATTCTGGAAAAAAAATGTTTAGAGAAGCTGATCTAATTGATGTATGGTTTGACTCTGGAAGTATGCCATATGCACAATGGCATTATCCCTTTGAAAACAAAGAGTTCATTGATAAAAAAAGTTTTTATCCTGCTGATTTTATCGCTGAGGGAGTCGACCAAACAAGAGGGTGGTTTTACACATTACATGCAATAAGTACATTGGTATTTGACTCAGTTTCTTATAAAAACGTAGTTTCTAACGGATTAGTTCTAGACAAAAATGGTCAAAAAATGTCAAAAAGATTGGGAAATGCAATTGACCCTTTTAAAACACTTTCTGATTTTGGACCTGATGCTACAAGGTGGTATATGATATCAAATTCGAACCCATGGGATAATTTAAAATTTGATCTTGGTGGAGTTGACGAAGTAAAGAGAAAATTTTTTGGAACCCTTTATAATACTTATTCGTTTTTTGCGCTTTATGCAAATATTGACAAATTTACTTACGAGGAGAAGGAAATTGAATTTAATGAAAGACCAGAATTAGACAGATGGATTTTATCAGAACTTAATTCATTAATTAATGATGTGGATGAATTTTATAATGATTATGAGCCAACTAAAGCCGCACGAGCTATAAATAATTTTGTTATTGATAATTTAAGTAATTGGTATGTTAGATTAAGCAGAAGAAGATTCTGGAAAGGGGAATATGAAAAAGATAAAATTTCTGCTTTTCAAACTCTTTATAAGGTATTGATAGATATTTCAAAGTTATCTGCTCCTATTTCTCCATTTTTTATGGACAGGCTTTACATTGACTTAACAGAAAATATAAGTAAAGATTATTCTGAAAGCATTCATTTGGAAGATTTTCCAGTTGCTGATAATTCAAAAATTGATTTAAAATTACAGCAAAAAATAAATTATGCCCAAACAATTTCCTCCCTTACATTATCGCTTAGGGCAAAAGAAAAAATTAAGGTAAGACAACCATTATCTAAGATATTAATCCCTGTAAATAACTCAGAACAAAAAAATATAATTAAAAGTGTTTCGGAAGAAATCAAGCGTGAAGTGAATGTAAAAAGCATTGAGTTTTTAGATGGTGAATCTGACTTATTGGTAAAATCGATCAAACCAAATTTTAAAAAACTTGGACCAACACATGGGAAGTATATGAAGGAAATTTCAACACTTGTTAATTCATTAGACAATCATAGTATAATTGAGCTAGAAAAAACAAGAAAAATTGATTTATTAATTGATAAAAAAACTATAACTTTCGATGTTGATGATTTTGAAATCTCCTCAAAAGATATTGAAGGATGGCAGGTAGCAAATGAGGGAAATATCACTGTTGCTCTAGATATAACAATTAATGATGAGCTTAGAAATGAAGGTATCGCAAGAGAAGTTGTTAGTAAAATTCAAAATTTAAGAAAATCAGAAGGTTTTGAGGTTACAGACAGAATAAACCTGATTTTTAATGGAGACGAAGAAATTCAAAACGCAATAAATAAAAACTTAGATTATGTCAAATCCGAAACACTTTCTAACATCATTCAATTTAATGTTGAAAGTAGCGGAGGAATAGATATTATATTTGATAAATTAAAAACAAAAATATTTATAACTAAAGTTTGAAACTATGAGTAAAGATGTAAATATTAGATATTCAGATTCTGACTTAGCAGAGTTTAAAAAATTAATTAATGAAAAGATTGATAAGGCCAAGCATGACCTTGAACTTATCAAAAGTGCATATATGAATGATCATAACAATGGCACTGAGGATACCTCTCCAACATTTAAAGCTTTTGATGAAGGAAGTACTGTTATGAGTAAGGAGTCCAATTCTCAGTTAGCACTAAGACAGGAAAAATTCATAAGAGATTTGAAAACCGCTCTTATAAGAATAGAGAATAAAACGTATGGAATCTGTAGAGTAACCGGTAAACTTATTTCAAAGAAAAGGCTTATGCTTGTTCCGCATGCAACTTTAAGTATCGAGGCAAAGAATATGCAGAAATAGTTTATCGTTCTTTTTACACATAATTAACTTTCGTGGTATATTTGATATATGCCAAAAATCAACATCCCTGATTATTTAAAAAATCTCACCAAATCACCAGGTGTCTATAAGTTTTTAGATAAATCCGGCAATGTAATCTACGTTGGTAAAGCCAAAAATTTGAGAAATAGGGTGCGCTCATATTTTAACACAAAACATTCAGACGAAAAAACAAAATCATTAGTATCTAATATTGACGATATTTCTATAATTCTTGTCGAAACAGAATCTGATGCTCTTTTACTTGAAAATAATCTAATAAAAAAATTTAAACCTAAGTACAATATTTTATTAAAGGATGGAAAATCTTTTCCTTGGATTTGTATAAAAAATGAACGATTCCCAAGAATTTTTTTAACAAGAAAAGTAATAAATGATGGTTCAGAATATTTCGGTCCATACACCAATATTAAGACAATCAATACTCTTTTGGATTTAATAAATAACATTTATCCAATTCGAAAAACAAATTATAACCTACCCCAAAAAATTATAAATGATTCTAAAATAAAATTATCGCTTAGGGTTCTTGAAAAAAATGGGCACTTTATAATTTTAGGTTTTGAAAAAGATGATTTTTCTGCATCAAACTTAATTTCTGAAAAAAAATATAAAGAGATAATAGTCTCGGTTAAGAGTATTTTGAAAGGAAAGTTCTCAAAATCAAAGGCTCAGCTTAAAAAGCAAATGATTTCTTTATCAAAGGCCCAAGAATTTGAAAAAGCGGAAGAATATAAAACTAAGTTGAAAGCTCTAGAAAATTATCAATTTAAATCAATGGTTGTAAGTTCAAAAATTAAAGATTTAGATATTTATGCGATAATTTCCGATAATGATTATGCTTTTATAAATTTTACTCAAATTTCAAATGGATTTATAATAAGCTCATTTAATACTCATGTAAAGAAATCAAATATTATAAAAGATAAAATCATACTTGAACAATTAATATCACAGATTAAACTTAAGTTTTTATCAAAATCAAAACAGATGTGCTCGAATATAAACGTTGAATCAATGGATTATAAAAAGTCATTTGTCCCCGTTTTAGGTGAAAAAAAACATTTAGTTGAAATGTCAATAAGAAATATTAAAAACTACAAGATGAATTTCTTTAAGTCAAAATTAGAAGTAAAATCTTTAGATAGCGGTCTGAGGATTTTGACAACTTTACAAAAAGACTTAAACATGGAATCTTTACCTCAACATATTGAATGTTTTGATAACTCCAACCTTCAAGGTTCATTCCCTTCGTCAGCATGCGTTGTTTTTAAAAACGGAAAACCCTCAAAAAAAGACTATAGACATTTCAATATTAAAACTGTTTCCTCGCCAGATGATTTTGCTTCAATGAAAGAGGTAGTTTTTAGAAGATATTCAAGATTGATTAAAGAAAAGCAAAGCCTTCCAAATTTAATAATTATTGATGGCGGTAAAGGGCAGCTTTCCTCATCGTTAGTAGCTCTGCGAAATCTTGGAATAGAAAAAAAAGTTACAATAATAGGAATAGCAAAAAGATTGGAGGAAATATATTTTGCAAATGAAAGCACCCCATTATATATAGATAAAAAATCAGAATCACTTAAGTTAATACAAAAACTAAGGGATGAGGCTCATAGATTTAGTTTAAGACAATACAGAACTAGAAGAGATAATAATTTTCTTAATTCAGAATTAAACAGTATTGATGGAATCGGTGAAAAAACAGCTTTGTCTCTGATGAGGAAATTTAAGTCTGTCAACAGCATCAAGACAAAGTCTATTAAAGAACTAAATTCTGTAGTTGGTCAGAATAAAGCAAGAATTATTTATAACTACTTCAATAATTAAAATGAAATATCATCTGATTATTCTGCTGTTTTTTTTATTGCATTTTGCAAATGCTCAAAATAAAATGGCTTTTAAATCGGGTGAGTGGTTTAAATATAAACTTTCGTATAGTGGTTGGTTTAAAGCAGGTGAGGCAACTGTTAATCTAAGCGAAGTCGATAGTAATAATAAATTATTTCATGCAAAGATGATAGGTAAAAGTACCGGAGCTGTAAATTTATTTTTTAAGGTTCACGACAGATATGAAAGTTATTTTTACAAGAGAAACATCTTACCAAATAAATTTATTAGAAATATAAATGAAGGTGGATACACCAAGAATATTGAAATACTATTTGACCAAAAAACACAAATTGCTAAAGTTGACGATTTAAAGAATAATACAACCAAAGATTTTTCATTTAAGAAAAATTCTCAGGATATGGTTTCGGTTTTTTACTACCTAAGAAATTTTTTTAGTTTAGAAAAACTAGATGACAGAAACGAAATGTCGATTGATATGTTTTTTGATTCTGAAAATTATAAATTAAAAATAAAGTATTTGTCAACTGAAATTTTAAATACTAATTTTGGTAAAATTATATGTTATAAAATTCAGCCATATGTACAGTCTGGTAGAGTATTCAAGAAAGATGAAAGTTTAACCATGTGGATTACCGCTGATAAAAATAGAATTCCTGTAAAGATAAAAGCTGACATAATTGTTGGGTCAATACGTATTGATTTGGAATCCTTTAGTAATCTTAACAATCCCTTTGAAATTAAATTTGACTAAATGAAAAGGTTATTCAGAATTTTATTTCTTTCCTTAATTCTTACTGGTTTTTTTTATTCAATTTATTATTTATTCGGTCTGTTTTCTGATAGCTCTAACGAAGAGTTCTTTATAGAAAAGAAGGATAATATAGAATTTGGTTTTAATTTAGATAATTACCGAGTTGATAGAGACACAATTCAGTTTGGAGATAGTTTTGGCGAGATCATGCTGAGAAATAAGATGTCTTATTCTCAAATTTATAATATTGTTCAAAGCATAAAAGATTCTTTTGACGTAAGATGGTTAACCGCAGGAAAGCCGTATACGATTCTTTCAACAAAAGATTCTACAGCTATTCCACAATACTTCATATATCAACCAAACCTTCTAAACTATGTGGTAATTGATTTTTCAAACTTTGATTCTATATCAGCCTACAATCAGAAAAAACCTTTTAAAATTGTAAACAAAACAACATCTGGAGTGATAACAAGTAGTCTTTCTGAAACGATGGATGAAAATGGATTGCCTTGGGAACTAATCAATCAACTTTCTGATGTTTATGCGTGGACAATTGACTTCACAAGAATTCAAAAAGGAGATAGTTTTAAAATAATATATAATGAGAGATATATAGAGGATACAATTCTTGTAGGAATTAAAAATATTGACGCTGCATATTTTAAACATAATGGAGAAGAACTATTTGCCTTTAATTTCGTCACAGACTCACTTAAGAAAACTTCAGAGTTTTATGATCAAAACGGTAATAGTTTAGAAAGAACATTCTTAAAGTCTCCAGTTAGATTTAGTAATATCTCGTCCAGATATAACCTAAAAAGAACAATCGCTTACTATGGTAACAAAGTAAGACCCCATAAAGGGACTGATTTTGCTGCCCCAACAGGGACCCCAATAATGGCCACTGCCGACGGAAGAGTTGAAAAATCAGCTTACACTAGAGCAAATGGATACTATGTGAAAATAAAACACAATGATACTTACTCAACTCAGTATTTACACATGCAAAAAAATGGTAGAGTAAAAAAAGGTCAATATGTTAAGCAAGGTGATGTAATCGGAAGAATTGGAATGACAGGAAATACCTCGGGCCCACATGTTTGTTATAGGTTTTGGAAAAATAATCGCCAAGTTGATCCTTTTAAACAAAAATTACCTGCTGGCAAGCCAGTTCCTTCGGAATTAAAAGTTAATTTTGAAATATATAAAGTTCCTCTAGAGGAAACATTGAATCAAATAAATTTCGAATAATGTCATTAAAGTCAACTAATCCTACTAAAACCAATTCTTGGAATAAACTTAGAAATCATTTTAACGACATTAAAGATATTCATATTGATACCATGTTTACTGATGACATCGATAGGGCTGAAAAATTCAGTGTTAGCTGGAAATACTTCTATTTTGATTTTTCAAAAAATAAAATTAATTCCGAGACAATTACTTTATTCAATGATTTATTAATCGAAATTGACTTTAAATCATCAATTGAAAAATATTTTTCAGGTGAAAAAATAAATTCAACAGAATCAAGGGCTGTTCTTCATACAGCGCTAAGAGCATCTGAAAATCAAAAAATTTTAGTTAACAAAAAAGATATAATCCCTGAAATAAAATCCGTAAAAGAAAAGATGAAATTATTTACCGCATCAGTACTTAACGGAAATTATAAAGGGTTTAAGGGTGATAAAATAACAGATGTAGTTAATATTGGAATCGGAGGCTCTGATCTTGGACCATCTATGGTTGTGGAATCCTTATCTCATTATAAAACGGATTTAAACACATATTTTATTAGTAATGTTGATGGAGACCATCTAAATGAAGTATTAAGTAAAGTCAATCCTGAAACAACGATTTTCATTATAGTTTCAAAAACCTTTACAACAATAGAAACACTAACAAATGCAAACTCTGTTAGAAGCTGGTTTTTAAAGTCAGCTAGTGAAAATGATATTTCAAAACACTTTATTGCAGTAAGTAGTAATGTTGAGAAGGCAATTGAATACGGAATTAGTTCAGAAAATATTTTTCCTATGTGGGACTGGGTTGGCGGCAGATTCTCCTTGTGGAGTTCTGTTGGCTTATCAATATCTTTATCTATAGGATATGAAAAATTTCATGAATTATTGGAGGGCGCAAGAAATATGGATTTGCACTTTAGAAACAATGAGTTTTCTGAAAATATCCCCGTCTTAATGGCTTGTTTGAGTCTATGGTACAACAACTTTTTCAATTACCAAACACACGCTATCATTCCTTACTCTGAAAATTTAAAAAGTTTTAGTAAGTATTTGCAACAAGCGTCCATGGAAAGTAATGGTAAACAAACAGATAGATCAGATAATCTTATTGATTATGAAACTGGTCAGATTATTTGGGGTCAAACAGGAACCAATGCTCAACATTCTTTCTTCCAATTACTTCATCAGGGTTCAAAAGTAATTCCCTCAGATTTTATTGGTTTTAATAATTCAATCAAAGGAAATAAAGTTCATCATGACATATTAATGGCTAATTTTTTTGCTCAAACTAAAGCCTTGATGAAAGGCACAAGAGGTGAAGAGGTTAAAACCAATCATAAGCTATTCAAAGGGGATAGACCGACAAACACAATTTTAATCAGTAAACTTACTCCAGCTTCTTTAGGCTCACTGATTGCTATGTATGAGCATAAGATTTTTACCTTAGGAGTTATATGGAATATTTTTAGTTTTGATCAATTTGGGGTAGAATTAGGCAAAAAACTAGCTAAAAACATTCTTAAAGATCTTAAAAATAAAGACTTTAGGGATCATGATTCGTCTACAAAAAATCTTTTAAATAGGTATTCATCAACAGATTAGACATTGGTATCTTAACCTGAAATGTTAATAATTGAAGTATAATTTATTAATGTTGACATAACAATAAGTTATAAATATTATCTATTTTTGTCCTGTAATAATATAATTAAACGTAAAACAAATTATGAAAAACATTACTCACAAATTATTTTTTGTAGCACTTTTACTTATGGGTACTACAATTTATGCTCAAGAATCCGCTGAAGATATGGATCTTGAGGAATTAGAGGAGGTTGTTTTAGTCGGAGGTGGGGTTATTGACCTTGCTGAGGATAGAAAAACTCCTGTAGCGGTTTCCACCATTTCTGGTGAAGAAATCCAAAAAAAGATTGGAACTCAGGATATTACAATGACTCTTGTAAATACTCCATCTATTTATGTAGCTGGTCAGTCAGGTGCGTTCGGTGATACTAGAATTGCTGTGCGTGGTTTTGGTCAGGACAATACTGCTTTCATGTTAAACGGTCAGCCAATTAATAGTATGGAAGATGGTAGAATGTTTTGGTCTAACTGGTCTGGTATGAATGATATTGCAAATGTCGTTCAAATTCAAAGAGGTCTTGGTGCTTCTAAATTAGCAATATCATCAGTTGGTGGTACAGTAAATTTTGTAATGAAATCTACGTCAAAGCAGCAAGGTGGTTTTGCTTATGCTGGTTTTGCTAATGATAATTACCTAAAAACTACTTTCTCTTATGATACTGGTGAAAACGATAATGGGTGGTCAACAAGCTTCCTATTGACTCACTGGCAAGGAGATGGTTATGCTGAAGGTACATTTGGTCAGGGTCAAACTTATTTCTTTTCATTAGGTTATAAGATGAATGACAAGCACAACTTTAACTTTTTAATGACTGGTGCTCCACAATGGCATGATCAAAACTTTACAAAAAGTATTGCTACATATTTAGATATGGGTAGAAAGTACAATAATAATTATGGTTATTATGGTGACAGATACCTAACCGAAAGAAGAAACTTTTATCACAAACCAGTATTTAACTTAAACTGGGACTATAAAATTGATGATAAGTCAAGCTTATCAACAGTATTATATGCTTCTACCGGTAATGGTGGGGGAACTGGTGGTAGAGGTCAAAGAATCAGAACTGATGAAGGATACATAGATTATGATGCTATTTATGCTTATAATTTATCCACTTCAGGTGCTGGTGGTAATTTTGCTGCCGAGGGTGGTTATGTAACTAGAGCTTCTATGAACATGCACAATTGGATAGGTGCGGTATCAAATTATGAGACTCAATTATCTGACAATTTAACTTTCAACGTTGGTGTTGATTTAAGAACTTATTATGGAGAGCACTTTAGAATTGTTGAAAATTTCCATGGCTTAACTTCATGGCAAGAAAACATTAGATTAAGAGATCAGAATAATAGCCATCAAACTTATGGTACTTACGGTACTTACAAGTATGTTGTTGCTACTGAAAGTATGGGTGCAAATCCATGGGATGCAACATTCACTAATTTTGACGAAGATCAAAAAATTGCATACAGTAATGATGAGAGAATTTCCTATGGTGGATTGTTTACTCAGTTAGAATATGTGAATGATGATTTTTCAGTATTCTTTCAAGGAGCTGTTTCTCAAACAATGTATCAAAGATGGGATCACTATCAATATGCTGACCAATCTTTAATTGACGGAACTTCAAGTCAATGGACTGGTGAAGCTTTACCTGATGGAATCACAGATGGTGTAAAGTCTGAAAAAGCTGATAACTTTGGTTACAATGCAAAAGCAGGTGTTGGTTTTAAACTTTACGATAATGCTCAGGCTTATGTTAATGTTGGATACTACTCAAGAGCACCATATCATGATAATATATACTTAAACTACACAAATCAGATCAACCCAAATACTTCAAACGAGACTATTATTGGTCTTGAAGCTGGATATGTTTATGAAGTTCCAAATTTTTCTGCAAGAGTTGATTTATATAGAACTTCATGGGCTGATAGAGTAACTTCATCTTTCTATGTTGATGACGACGTAGTATTCTATAACATCTCTGAAGGTGTAACTCAGGTTCACCAAGGTGTTGAGGTTTCTTTCTCAGCAAAACCACAGGAAGATGTCCCTTATACTTTGAAAGGATTCCTTTCTGTTGGTGATTGGATTTATGAAGGTGATGCTATTACAAGACTACAAGATGAAGACCAAAATGTAATTTCTACAGAGACTGTTGACGTTGATGGTGGAAAAGTAGGTGATGCAGCACAATTTACAGCTGGTTTAGGTCTTGATATAGATTTAGCTGAAAGATTCTCATTTGATTCTGATATCAGATTTTATGATGACCTTTACGCTAATGTAGGTGCAGTAAAAGAAAACCTTGAATTACCTAGTTACCATGTAGTTGATATGGGTCTATCATACAAAATGTTTGTTAATGATGGAACATTAGATATTAGATTAAACGTAAACAATGTATTTGATAATGTTTACATCAGTGAACTAAGATCTGCAATTGCTGCGGGTGAAGGTACTGGTGTATTATATGATGGTATCGATACTGCTAACCAAGGTTACTTCGGATTAGGAAGAACTTGGAATGTTGGACTAAGATATAACTTCTAATACTATATTTACATATAAAAAAAAGGCTCACAATTTTTGTGGGCCTTTTTTTATTTAATTTCTTTAAGAAGGTATATATATGGAGGTAGGTGATCACTGTATCCCCCAGTGAAAGTTCCATACGAAAAGCTTCTAAAAGGATACCCCTTGAATTTACCCTTTTTATTTATAAGATAAGATTTGTTAAACACACCAGCTTTATAAAGTTGATAATCCTTATAATCCTTTTTTAAAAATGGTTTTGATAAAATTATTTGGTCAAACAATTGCCATTTGTCTCTATATGCATTTGTTCCTATACCTTTTTCAACTAATATTTCTTCAAATGGATTATATAAATCATTTTTACCAACATCCTCAATCTCCTTTTTTGCTCCTAATATTTTTTTAATGCTCTTGTCAAAGGGATCATCATTAAAATCCCCCATAGTAATAATTTTAGGGTTATTGTGAATCTTTCTTAGTGAATCGATAATACTATTATTAACTTCAGCAGCAGCCATTCTTTTAGATTCATCAGCTCCTCTTGAAGGCCAATGATTGACAATTAGGTGAATTAGCTCACCATCAAGTTTTCCGCTAACAACTAATTGATCTCTAGTATAGCTTCTGTCACTTGTATTATTATAGTTGATGTATAAAACATGTGAATTTGAATTTATTACTTTAAAAATATCTTTATTATATAATAAACCGACATCAATTCCACGTCTATCAGGTGAATCATAATGAACTATTCCGTAATTATATTTTGAAAGTTTTTCATTTGCTATAAGATCCTCAACAACATTTCTGTTTTCTACCTCACAAATTCCGATGATAGTGGGAGGTCTATTTGTAACATCATATCCAATTTCTGAAATTACTCTAGCCATATTTGTGACCTTTTGTTTGTAGATGTTTCCACGATTAAATTTAATTTCCATTATCGGGCTTGCTTCATCATTTTTATTAACATCATTGATTGTATCAAATAGATTTTCAAGATTATAAAACGCTAATGTGTGTATTTTGAATTTTCTCTCTTTATTTTGAGCTATTGAATTAAACGAAATCAGTATTGAAAAAGCTATATAAAAGAATGATTTAATTTTCATAAAAAGTATTTACAATTGACATTTAAACCGTAAATTTAACCTAATTATTGTAATAGTTGAAAATATTTATCGATATGTATAAAACAAGATTAGTATTAATTATAATATTACTTATAAACTTTAATATTTTTTCCCAGGCTGAAGAACAAATCACTGTAAATGACACAATTAATAATCTCTCCACCACAAATGATGTAGTAGATTTTTTCAGTATTTCTTTAAGTGATGATGAATTAAACGATGACACATCTGCATCTGATAATATTTCTGGATTACTAAATTCATCCATGGATGTTTTTTACAGAACTGCAGCTTATGAATTTAGCTCTTCTTTTTTTAAAGTAAGAGGTCTTGACTCTGATAACGCTATTGTTCACATAAACGGTATTAAAATGAATAAGCTCTATAATGGGCGTCCCCAGTGGAGTAATTGGGGTGGATTAAATGATGTTTTGAGAAATCAAGAACTATCAAATGGATCTATTCCTCTCAAGTATAATTTCGGGGGAATTTTAGGTTCAAATAATATTAATATTAGGGCTTCGGAATATGGTGAAGGAGGAAGAATCACATACTCTTCATCCAATAGAAGTTATTCTAATAGATTAATGGCAACATATAATTCTGGAATGCTTGAAAAAGGATGGGCATATTCTCTTTCTATTGGTAGAAGATGGGGAAATGAAGGGTATCAAGATGCTTCTTTTTATGATTCTAACTCTGCCTTTCTTTCAGTTCAGAAAATATTTAACAGTAAACATAGTCTAAATCTTGCTGCAATTTATGCTCCCAACAGAAGAGGAAAAGTTTCACCTAATACTCAAGAGGTATATGATTTAAAAGGGATTAAGTATAACGAATATTGGGGATATCAAGATGGTGAAAAAAGAAATTCAAGAGTAAAAAGGGTTGTTGAGCCCATCATATTATTAAATCATGATTGGTCTATAGATGAAAATTCATCATTGGAAACAAGTATTGGATATCAATTTGGGGAAATGGGTAATAGTAGGTTAGATTATGCAGGAGGTGGAAACCCAAGCCCTGCCTATTATCAGGATTTACCCAGTTACTTTTTAGCCGATACAAATGGACCCGATTATGAGGGAGCTTATATTGCTCAGGAAAATTTTGTTAATGATGGACAAATTAATTGGAACAGAATATATGATGCTAACATAACAAATAATTTGTCTAATTTAAATGCTGCGTATGTTTTATATGAAGACAGGGTTGATGACACTCAACTAACTATAAACTCAGCATATAATAGAGAAATAAATGAAAACATCAAGATTACTTCGTCACTTAATTACAGAAATTTAGTTTCAGATAATTTTGCTGAGATTTCAGATATGTTGGGTGGTTATTCATACTCAAATATTGATTCATTCGATAATTTAGATTATAATTTATTATCTCCAAACAGTATTGTTTCAGATGGAGATAAATTTAAATACCATTACAAAATGAATGCTGAGGAGATAAGTTTATTTTCTATGATTAATTTTTCATACAATAAACTTGAGTTTTACTTAGCAGGTGACTTAACGAATACAACGTATCAAAGAGAGGGTATTTTTGAAAATGAAGCAAATGCAGGTAATTCATCAGGAAAAGGTGAAGAAATTAAGTTTGATGGGTACGGGGTTAAAGCTGGCATAACATATAAGTTTTCAGGAAAACATATTCTAGATTTTAATTCAGCTTATTTACAAAAAGCTCCCTCTATCAGAAACACCTTTACAAATTCAAGGGTGAATCATAATGTTGTGGGGAGTGATGTAAATGGATTAATAAATAATTCTCCTATCACTGAGGAGAAAGTCATGTCATTTGATGCTAATTATATATTCAGAACTCCAATTTTTACCGGAAGACTAACCGGTTTTTATTCTGAAGTTAAAGATGCTAATGAGATTTCATTTTATTATGCTGATGGTCTGGTGGGATTTGAAGACGATAGTGAGTTTATACAAGAGATTCTTCAAGGTATTGATAAGAAATATTTAGGAGTTGAATTTGGAGTTGAGGCGCAGATTATACCAACTGTAAAGTTAAAGGGAGCAGCCTCAATTGGACAATACACATATGATAACAATCCATACCTATATCTTGGTGCTGATAATAATACGGTTGCTGTTGGACCTTCAAATCTTGAAAACTATAAGATTGCTGGTGGTCCTCAAAGGGCTTATTCGGTTGGATTTGAATACAGAGATCCAGATTATTGGTTCATCGGAGTTACTTCTAACTTTTTCACTAACACATATGTTGATGTAAGTCCTCTTACCAGAACTCAAAACTTTTATTTAGCTCAAGATGGGCTTCCTTTTAATGATTATGATATTGATATCGCAAGAGATTTACTAAGACAAGAAAAATTTGATGATTATATGGTTGTAAATATGATTGGTGGAAAATCATGGAAAATAGATGATTATTTTGTTGGGTTTTTTGCAAGCATCAATAATATCCTTGATCAAAAATATAGAACTGGAGGGTTTGAACAAGGCAGAAATGCAAACTATCAACAGCTACTTCAAGACACAAATAAACCAAAGCGAGTTTTTGGACCTAAGTACTGGTATGGCCGAGGGACCAATTACTTTTTAAACTTATACTTTAGATTTTAAAAACAGAAAACATGAAATTAATTAATAAAATATCAATAGTATCTTTCATTACACTTTTTGCTTTTTCCTGCGTTCAGGATGATGATTATTCTGTTCCACAAAGCATTGGACAAGAAGAAAATCAAAAATTAGTTCAATTAATTAATGAAATCGAAAATGGTTCAGCTGATTTAATGACTATTTCAGAGGTAAAGAACTTATTTGTTGGTGGGGAGGTAAATGAAATTGAATCTAATTTAGTTGTTAGAGGGTATGTTTCATCATCTGATTTTAGTGGTAATTTTTACAAAGAATTTTATATGCAAGATGAAATCGAAAATCCAACTGCTGGAATTAAGGTTTCGATAAATCAGGTTGATAGCTATAACCAGTTTAACGTAGGTCGAGAGGTTTATATTAAGCTTCAAGGCCTTTCCATTGGTGAAACCAATTCTGGTGATGGTGTGATTGCTATTGGTGGTGGTGGAAATGCAGCTGGTGATGAGATTTCTGAAATTTCAGAGAATAGAGCATCTGATTGTATTTTGAGATCAAGTAATAGTTTTACATTGGTACCTTTAGCTCTTAATTTATCAGATATAAACGATAGTCATATTGGATTATATATAAGCGCTCTAAGCGCTCAATTCTCAGCTGGGCTTGATGGTCTCACTTACGTTGATCCTGATGAAGATTACGATACTCAGCGAGATCTTGAAAGCTGTGTTGACTCGGGTACATTAAAGCTTGAAACAAGTGCATTCTCTAATTTCAATGATTCTATGCTTCCAACTGACGGAAGTGGTACAATAACGGGAATTATTACTCGAGATTATTTTGGTGATAATAGAGTGATGATGTTAAACACTAAAGATGATGTCAATTTTGATTCTTCGAGATGTGACCCATTATTTGCAGATGATTTCTCATCAAATAATTTAGATAATTGGACAGTTGTCAGTGTAACTGGAGAACAGCAGTGGGAGATAACACCTTATGGCAATCCTGCACCAAGTGCTAAGATTTCTGGCTATAGTGGAGGAAGTAATGCGAATGAAGATTGGTTAATTACTAGTACAATTGATTTAAGTACATTGTCAACGGTTACATTAAATTTTCAATCTGTAGTTAGATACAATGGTCCTTCTTTGGAAGTATATGCTTCATCTGATTATTCAGGAGGAGATCCAACATCTGACGGTAATTGGACTGAGCTTTCAGTGACATTAGATACAGATAGTAGTAGCTGGTCGTCTTGGACTGACTCAGGAAATATAGATTTAAGTTCTTATGCTGGTGGTAATGTTCATATTGCATTCAAATATGTTTCTACATCATCTGCATCTGCAACTTATGAGATAGATAATGTATTACTTACAGGAGAATAGTTATTTATGTCACATTCTATTGAAAACCGATATCTAGGTGAACTTAGGACACATTCAACACATTTGAAATCCTCAGATACAATTATCACTGATGCTCCAGTTGATAACAATGGAAAGGGTAATGCTTTTTCTCCTACTGATTTAGTTGCATCAGCATTATGTAGTTGTATGACAACAGTGATGGGAATTTGTGCAGAAAAAAATAATTTTGAACTTCCGGGATCAACAGCATACGTTACTAAAATCATGGAATCACACCCGAGAAGAATATCAAAAATAATAATAGAAATTAATTTTGATAATAATAATCTTTCTGATCAGCAAACAGAAAAGTTAGTTGCAGTTGCAAAAGGATGTCCTGTTGCTCAAAGTTTAAGCTCTGATTTAATCCAAGAAGTTAAGTTCAACTTTTAGTTAATATTATTATGAATAAAGTATATTATGATGACAAATGTGTTGTTTGTCACTCTGGAATAACATATTTAAAGAAAAAGCATCCCAAAAGCAATATTGAATTTTTTGAGATAAGTAGACTAGATGATCCTATCCCTTATTCAAAGGCAATCATAGGTGAATTTGAAACGAATAAATTTAAAGGCTTTGATACTATAATTATATTGTTAAGAAAACTAGGATATAAAAAGCTTTCTATTATAGCAGGTATACCAGTATTAAAACAGTTTTTCAGTATACTTTACTATATTTTTGCACAACTAATTAGACCCCTCTTACCAAAAAGAGAAGTCTGAGTTAATTTTATCTGGACACAATTATAAATTCTGATCTTCTGTTCTTAGCATGTTCATCTTTTGAACACCCTGAGCTACAGTCAATCTCAGGATCTTCTTCACCCATTCCAAATCCGCTAATTCTATTTTCATCAATTCCTTTTGAAATCACGTATTGAGCTGTTGATTTTGCCCTTCTATCTGAAAGTAATTTATTATATGATGCAGGTCCTCGACTATCAGTATGTGACTCAGCTCTGATAATCATCTTAGGATACTTTTTCATAATTGAAACTAATTTATCAAGTTCAAAAGCTGCTTGATTGGTGATATTAGCCTTGTCAAATTCAAAGTAAATTGGGTTCAATACTATTTTTTCTTCTACAATTAGTTCTTCGATTGGATCTAATTTTATTTTTAATAAAGGCGGATCAATATCTAAAAGTTTAATATCAATCATTTTACTTTCATAACCTTCCTTACTTACCAATAATTGAATTTCATCTTCACATTCAAACATATAATCCACTAGACCTTCCTCACTCGTTTCTTTAGAATTATTTATAATTCCTGTATTATCTTTTACAGATGTCAATGCAGCATCTATTGGTAAATCCGTTTTGGCATCAACTACAATTGATTCAAGTAATATATCACACAGAGGTTTTATTTTCTTAACTGCATATACATCATCACTACCCACTCCGCCTGCTCTATTTGAAGAAACAAAGCCATTAGTACAATCATCCCCCATTTTAAAGGCAAAGTCATCAGAATTACTATTAACTGGGAGACCAACATTTCTAACATTAGACCATTTCCCGTCAACATTTTTCGAGTAAAAAACATCAAGACCACCAAGCCCTAGATGTCCATTTGAAGAAAAATAAAGTGTGTTATCACAACACATATGAGGAAATACTTCTTGCTCTTCGGTATTTATTTTTTGCCCTAAGTTAATAGGCTTTCCAAGACTGCCATCATCTTTGATTTCTGACTTGTAAATATCATAATTTCCGAATCCGCCTGGCATATCTGAAGAAAAATATAATGATTTACCATCACAACTTAATGCAGGATTCTTCATTGAATAGTATGCACTATTAATTTCTAATTCGGTAACATTCCAACCTTTATTAAAATTGCAATTACCATTGTTTTTCCAAGTAATCTCTTTTTTAGTACATCTAGTTGCTCTGTATAAATTGATAACACTTATTTGCTCAGTAGTCGATCCATTTTTAACAATAGAATCCCTGTAGTATGATTTAGAATAATAAGTTTCTCTTGCAAAATACATTGTATCTCCTGATGGACTAAATGCGATAACTCCTTCATGGTATTTTGTATTAATTGCCTCTAGCGGAGTCTCGTTTATATATACATCATTTATTACATCATATTTAAATACATCCAGTACATATTCTTCGTCTGACGTATAATTATTATACTTTTTATTTTGTGAGCCCTTTTGTTTTCTTCCTGAAGTCAAATAAAGCGCATTATCAAAAGTAAATGCACCAAAATCAGATGAAATTGTATTAATATCTTTCAGGTTTTGCACATTAAATCTTTTCCCTTTTTTAATGATTTTATCTAAATAGTTTGGGGTATTTCTAAATGCAATTGCTCTGGTGTCATATGGTTTTATTTCAGAAAATTTTGACATCCAAACATTTGACTCTTTATACTTTCCATTAGCTTTTAACATTTCAGCGTATCTAAAAATAATCTCCGCACCAGGATCTTCATTTATTATTTTGGAATACCATTTTTCAGCATCTTTAGTGTTAAAAATATTGTAGTATGCATCTGCTAATCTGCTAATAACATAATTATCTGGACTTTTTTCAGCTAACTTTAGGTATTCTTGAGCTGCTTTAACATATTCAAGTCTATCAAAAAGCTTATCGGCTTTCTTTGTTGAATTATTTTGAGCAAGTATAGGAGTTATGCTAAATGATGTTATTATTAAAAGTGTAAGTATTTTTTTCATGTTATTATATTATAATTAGAAGTATCTTGGCGATCTTGACACTTTAGTTCTAAAGTTAATATCAAAGTTTATAAATATTTCATGTGATGCTTTGGTTAAAAAACTTAGTTCAGATTGAATGCTGTCATAAGCGTAACCAATCCTGATCGAAGGAGAAACTAGAAAGTTAACCATTGCTGTTATTGAATCATCTGTTCTGTAACCTAATCCAACTTCAATAAAGTCATACATAAATAAATTAGCATTTAAATCTAAACTTATTGGTGCTTCCGAAGCATATTTCATGAATGCATGAGGTTTGAATTTAAAATCATTATTGATATCAAATACATACCCTGCTGCTGCAAACATATGCCTAGTTTCTGAGCCTATATTAAAATCATCACTGTCTAAGTGAACAGACTCTAATATATTTGGAACTGACACTGACACATAATATCTATTTGGTTTGTAGAAATATAAACCTGCACCAAAATTTGGAGTATTTTCATTGACATCACTAGCAAAAAACGGATCATTAGGGTCAATTAATGCTAAGTCAATTAGTCCAATATCATGAAATGTTCCACCTGCCTTTATTCCAAAAGCTAATCTATTTTCATTTGCTAAATTCAATGTATAAGAAAAATCTATGTATAAATTTGTTTCACTGACAGGTCCAATCTCATCAGAAATTGCTGAAAATCCAAATCCAACATTATTTCCTGCAGGAAAATGTACATTCATAGTTGCTGTTTTTGGCGCACCTTCCAATCCTTCCCATTGATCTCTATATAATATACCAACACTGGTAGCATCACTTGATCCTGCATATGCTGGATTGATTATATTCATATTGTACATATACTGAGTATATTGTGGGTCTTGTTGGGCATTTATTTCTGATGCCGTTAACAAAATAAGTATTACTAAAATTGTTTTTTTCATAATTAGTTTTTTAGTAGTTGACATAAATCCAGCTAGTAATAGGCTCCTTGGATGAATTAAAATAAATTATATAAAAATAGGTTCCAACTGGAACAACTTTTCCATCTTGGTAACTTCCGCACCACTGGTCAACATATTCATTTAGTTCATAGATTTTAGTACCGTATCTGTTAAATACTTCTAACTTATCTATATCTTCTCTATCCTCTAAATGATCAAGTATAAGACAATCATTAAATCCATCTCCGTTTGGCGATAGGCCTTGAGGTAAATCTACACAATAACTATTTTCATAGAAATCAACGTTGATCGTTGTTGAGCTCCAGCAATACGTAATATCATCAAAAACAGTTACAGTAAATTCACCAGACTCCTCATTCATCTCATCAAGGTAGTAGGTGTTTTCGGTACCAGTTTGAAGATCAATTCCATCTAAAGTCCATATATAAGTAAGAGAATTAAGTTGATCACTATTTTCTATATAAACTTCCAGTATATAGCCTTCATTTGCACATTTTATTATAGCATCTTCAACAGGTGAGATTACAGGCGATTGGAAAAATTCTACCAGAATATCATCACCGTATGAACAATCTGTATTATCAACTGTAATAATCGCACTATAAAATGCAGTTTCAGTAACAGTTAGGGTTACACCTGTTTCACCTTCCATTAAAGTCCCATCCATAAACCATTCAATAGTAGAATTATTTGGAAGAGCTCCAGCATCTAAAACTATTTCTTGTCCTTCACAAAGTGCATTACCTGATGAAACTAGTATGTCCTCTCCAAGATCTAGTTGACCAATATCAAAACTACCTCCATCGATAAATACTGCTGAATCGTAAATTGTATCCCCATCATCAGCTACAACTAACTTAATTGTATAAACTTCATTAGGTATAACAGTGGCTGAAGCAGTCATGACTTCAGTATGTCCAATAAAATTTGTTGGGCTAGTAAGTGGTGGGAGTCCTCCTGGACCATAGTAATTAGCAAACCATTCTTCATTCACGGATTCACAAGCTCCATTATACTGATCATCTCTTACCGTAAGAACAGAAATTGGATCATCTGTTCCCGGAACAATAGCTAAGTTTGTTGTATTCCCAGCTGAATCTGTAAGTAAGAACGCAAAAGCATCTGTAAATGTACATTGGAACGTCCCATATTCCTCTGCTGCAAAAATAAAGTCAAAGCTCATTGAGTTTGAAACAGGTACAAATTCAAACTCAATTATCGATGCATTATTTGTATCGCCAGCATTTAGACCAGGAATAAATGCTTCCAGATCTCCATCACCAGGCCAAGCATAAGTTCCATCCAATAATACCCCACTTTCAGGACCTGGAGCATTTGCTACATCACCCGATGTCATTATTAAACCATTTTCAAAAGGCCATGAAGAGCCATTTGCTTCAAAATATCCGATACCATTGGTACTTCCAAAATCACTTCCGGTACTTGAGGTAATATTAAACGCTTGATTACATTGTGAATCAATCAATACATCAGTCACAAGTTCCTCAACAGTGTATAAACTAGTAGTTGTTGAAATAGGAGGTGGAACGGTGAATACACAAATATCAAATGTTAAATTAGATAGCTCATTAGCAGTAAATGAGTAAACTCTTACAAAATAATTATTACCAATCGTAAGATCATTTGCAGTACTGTTATTATCATCACTACAGTAAATTTGGTTTAAACTTCCACAACCGTCTCCTTCATAAAGTACATGATATAAATCCTGAGTATCTCCTATAATATTATATAGCGAAATAGCATGATTTTCTGAAACAGCTGTAAATTCAAACCATACATCATCATCAGCACTTCCACCACAGCTATTAGATTCGGATGAAGGAGTTGCTGCCACTAACGTTCCAGAACCTGATGCATCACAGCTCTCATCTTCATTAGCTTCAATCATTGTTGCTCCACTACAGTTATCATTTTCTGGCGGGCAAGCAAATAGTTGTATTGGGCTACTATTAATTACACAGTTAACATCTTGGTCATTTGAAACTGTGATTACTATATCTGTTAAGAATGGATATGGTCCCATTTGTACAACCCCTGTACTGCTTGTTTGTTCTGTATTTGAACTATAGTTATCAGATATTGTTAAAGATGTAGCATCACCCATACTTGTAATATTTACATCGATTAAGAATTGATCACCATTAGTACAATCATCAATTACTGTATATTCGGCTGAAGGATTAGTACATGTTGCACAAGCAACAGTCCAATCAATACCGCCAGCATAAGTTGAACTAGATGCACAACTTATAGAACCATCTGTCTGGAATCCTAAGTATATGGTGTCACCAGAAGATTGAAAAGAAAGGCCGGTTAAATCTCCACCGTTATCCCCTTGAAATAAGATGCTTCCATCGGTATCGGTTATTATGATTATATCCCACCCTGCCTCTATTAATCCAGAATCAATTGTTAAATTTAAAGGAGATCCATCCGAGCTGACATATTCAAATTGTGTGGTATCTCCATTGCCATAACAGTATGAGCTTGAGACCGGCCCAACAGCACAGTCTACTAATGTGGTAGCACAATATTCTTGAGTTAGAGGACCACTACTTGACGAGCAGTTTGCATCATCATCATTTGATGTTGTTATTTGAACATTTGTATTATTAGCATAAGGACCAAATTGAATTGTTCCTGTTGCTGTTGCACTAGAACTATTACCTTGATTATCAGAAATAGTTAAACTCCCAGCAGATCCTAAATCTGTTACATTCACATCAACAAAAAATTGAGGTGCATTTAAGCAGTCAGATACTACTTCGTAATCAACCTGAGGATTTACACAAGTGGCACATGATACGGTAAAGGTAATTGGGGTGTAGCCAGATGAAACACAACTGATGCTTCCATCTTCAACTACTTCCAATGTTATTGTATCTCCAGAGGATTGAAAAGAAAACCCTGCTATATTACCTCCATTACCATAACCATTATAAAGAACAGTACCGTCAGAATCACGAATCTCTAATTCATCCCAGTTGGTTTCTACTTGACCTTCATCAATAGTCAAGTTTAGAGGAGTACCATCGTTACTTGTGAATGTATAGCTGTTATCTTGACCTGTGTCGTAACAGAAAGTCGTTGAAACAGGACCAGCTGAACAATCCACAGTTGTATTTTGCTGTGAAAAAATAAGTTGTACTGAAAAAAATAAAGCAATGAAGAATATAAATCTTTTCATAATAATTAGTTGATAATAAGGTAAATATGAGAGTTAGTCTCGGATAAACTAAAACTAATATTTATTTTAATCATATACAAATAAAGTGATAGGCATTAATAGTTTATATAAACCCAACCTGTTTTTTCTAAATTTTCATCGTAAATCATATGATAGAAGTATGTGCCGACAGGAAGTTTATTCCCCTCATTTGATTGGCCTTCCCAATTATCAGCATAGTTTGTAGTACTAAATACCAATTTACCATATCGATTATAAATTTTTAGGCTTTGAACATTATAGCCTTTTAACTCAAAACTGTCATTGTAACCATCATTATTTGGAGATATTCCTTCGGGAATGAGACAAACAACTAAATCAAAACTTGTGGTGCTGTAACATTCATAAGCATTTGTATCTTCAACTCTAACATAAATTGTTTGAGGATTTGATATATTTTCATATTGTGATTCAAGAGGGTTAAGCCCACTTAAAGCATCCTCTTCAGAAATATGATATGTAATGTTATAGCTGTCCACATTTTGTCCTTCTAAAATAATTTCATTTTGAGATTCAAGATCAAAAATCTGATTGTTTGAAGAAAAAATTGGTTCACAAATCACGTATTCACCTGGTGAAATAGCATCGGGGACTGCACCAGTTACCTCAATCATGAAATCTGAAATTGAAAAACATCCAGAATTTGATCCAATTGCATCAATATGCTCAACTCTGGCAAAAATTTGTTGTGGGTTAGAGCTATTTGTATAGTCAGTATTAATTGCATTATTACCTGACTGTGCGTCTTCATATGATTCATAATAAGTAACACTATATTGATTTGCATCTTGACCTCCTAAAATATTTTCATTTTGAATTGTTAAATCAAAGTTTTCAATACCATCATTTGAGCTGTCGTCACATGTAATAATGTCATCAGTTGTATAAGCATATGCCTCAGAAAATAAATTGATTTGCACAAAATCTTCTGCAAATGACCCACATTGCTCATCATAAACAATCACTGAATACTCACCTGATTCAGTAGCGGTCATATGGTTCTCTTCAGTTGTATTTATATAAACTCCATCCAAATACCATTCAAATGAGTCTGCTAAGGGTGCATCTGCAAATATTTCATATTCTGGGAAACCACAAAAAGTTTGATCAGATCCTAAATCAACTTCAATTTCTGCCACCGTTGAACCAGCACCTTCTTGACCAGCATTCGTTTGTTCAATTTGGATTATTCCTGGATTATTTGAATAATTGGTTACAAGTAAAACATAAACCTCACCCGCAATTGCATTTTCAATGGTAAGATTCTCTACGCTATAAATAGAATAACTACAATCTATAATATTTCCGTATGGGTAGAAATTTGGATTTGATGTATTATTTGGACAATTAAACGGATCTGGACATCCTTGGTCTAAAATATCATTTTCACAAAAATCGAATCCAGGCTCAAATGGCCCCCAAATTACAAAATCTACATCAAGCCCAGTTCCAACAGGATTTCCATTATCATCAAATGCTGTGTTTTGGGTAATTTGAATATCTATTTCACCAGATTCTCCAATTTGAATTGTATTCCATGATGGATTAGGAGTTGTATACAAACATGCAATTTGACCCAAGCTTGGATAATCAAAAATATTAGCACCATACAACGCTCCACCTTCTCCACAGAAGTTTGTTGCGTTATCACAAACCGTATTATCTGGAGCATCACTAACGCATAAATCAAAATCTACATTTTGGGATTCATTACCTATTGAATAAACTCGAACATAATAAGTTGAACCAATGTTTAAATCAGGACTAATACTAGCTGTTCCGTTTTGACAATATAGTTCTGTTAAATCACTACAGTCGTTACCACCAACTTCATATAGTGCGTGACCTAAGTTACTTGTACTACCAGTTATATTTTGTAAAGATATAGATTGAACTTCACTTAACGCTGAGAAAGAAAACCATACGTCATCATCCATATCAGAAATACAGTTGCTATCGTTTCCTGAGTATGATGCCCCACTTAGTGTGCCTTGAGTTGTAAGATTACAAGATTGATCTGCATTTACGACAGCTTCTATCGCTCCACTACAGTTATCATTTTCTGGCGGGCAAGCAAATAGTTGTATTGGGCTACTATTAATTACACAGTTAACATCTTGGTCATTTGAAACTGTGATTACTATATCTGTTAAGAATGGATATGGTCCCATTTGTACAACCCCTGTACTGCTTGTTTGTTCTGTATTTGAACTATAGTTATCAGATATTGTTAAAGATGTAGCATCACCCATACTTGTAATATTTACATCGATTAAGAATTGATCACCATTAGTACAATCATCAATTACTGTATATTCGGCTGAAGGATTAGTACATGTTGCACAAGCAACAGTCCAATCAATACCGCCAGCATAAGTTGAACTAGATGCACAACTTATAGAACCATCTGTCTGGAATCCTAAGTATATGGTGTCACCAGAAGATTGAAAAGAAAGGCCGGTTAAATCTCCACCGTTATCCCCTTGAAATAAGATGCTTCCATCGGTATCGGTTATTATGATTATATCCCACCCTGCCTCTATTAATCCAGAATCAATTGTTAAATTTAAAGGAGATCCATCCGAGCTGACATATTCAAATTGTGTGGTATCTCCATTGCCATAACAGTATGAGCTTGAGACCGGCCCAACAGCACAGTCTACTAATGTGGTAGCACAATATTCTTGAGTTAGAGGACCACTACTTGACGAGCAGTTTGCATCATCATCATTTGATGTTGTTATTTGAACATTTGTATTATTAGCATAAGGACCAAATTGAATTGTTCCTGTTGCTGTTGCACTAGAACTATTACCTTGATTATCAGAAATAGTTAAACTCCCAGCAGATCCTAAATCTGTTACATTCACATCAACAAAAAATTGAGGTGCATTTAAGCAGTCAGATACTACTTCGTAATCAACCTGAGGATTTACACAAGTGGCACATGATACGGTAAAGGTAATTGGGGTGTAGCCAGATGAAACACAACTGATGCTTCCATCTTCAACTACTTCCAATGTTATTGTATCTCCAGAGGATTGAAAAGAAAACCCTGCTATATTACCTCCATTACCATAACCATTATAAAGAACAGTACCGTCAGAATCACGAATCTCTAATTCATCCCAGTTGGTTTCTACTTGACCTTCATCAATAGTCAAGTTTAGAGGAGTACCATCGTTACTTGTGAATGTATAGCTGTTATCTTGACCTGTGTCGTAACAGAAAGTCGTTGAAACAGGACCAGCTGAACAATCCACAGTTGTATTTTGCTGTGAAAAGGTGCTTAAGTGAATAATATTAAAAATTGATAGTAATAAATATCTCAAGATAAATTTGTTTGATTAGTCGCTTAAATATACAAATGCAATATGAAAAATTATGATTTTTAAGCCTCAAATTTATTATTAGCTTAAATTTGTAATCCTTAATAAATTTAAAGATTGGAAAAAACTGTACTAGTTGGTGTTATAACAAATGATCAAGGTGTTGAAAAATCCATGGACTATCTGGATGAGTTAGCTTTCCTAACCAAAACCGCTGGCGGTTCAGTTTATAAGGTTTTCACTCAAAAATTAAATAATCCAAACCCTAAAACATTTATCGGAGAAGGGAAGATTAATGAAATCAGGGATTATATAAAGTATAACGATGTTAAAACTGTCATATTTGACGATGAGTTAAGTGCCACTCAAGAAAGAAATATCAGTAAAATATTTAATTGTAAGATTTTAGATAGAACCAATTTGATACTGGACATTTTCGCTCAAAGGGCAAAAACAAGCTATGCTAAGACTCAAGTCGAGCTAGCACAATGTCAATATTTATTACCTAGGTTAAAAGGGATGTGGACACACCTCGAAAGACAAAAAGGTGGTATTGGAATGAGAGGGCCTGGTGAAACTGAAATCGAAACTGACAGAAGGATTGTAAGAAATAAAATCTCTTTACTTAAAGAAAAAATCAAATCCATTGATAAACAAATGCATGTTCAAAGAGGAAATCGAGGTAAACTTGTTAGGGTAGCTATAGTTGGATATACCAATGTTGGAAAATCAACACTCATGAATCTTTTGTGTAAATCAAAAGTTTTTGCAGAAGACAAGCTTTTTGCAACACTGGATACAACAGTCAGAAAACTTGTTATCGGAAATCTTCCTTTTTTAATTAGTGATACTGTTGGATTTATTAGAAAATTGCCAACACAATTAGTTGAGTCCTTCAAAAGTACTCTAGATGAAGTAAGAGAGGCTGATTTACTTTTGCATGTTGTTGACATAACTCATAATAACTTTGAGGAACACAAAGAATCTGTAGAAAAAATACTATCTGAAATAAATTCACTAAATAAACCAACCTTATTAGTTTTTAATAAAATTGACAATTACGAAGCACTAGAAATTGACGAAGATGATTTAACCACAGAAAGAACTAAATTACATTATACCCTAGATGAGTGGAAACATACATGGATGGGGCAACTTGGAGATAATGTGATCTTTATTTCGGCAATAGAAAAAAGTAATATAGAGGAACTTAAGAAGCTTTTATACTCTAAAGTAAGAGAAATTCATGTAACCAGATTCCCTTACAACAACTTTCTTTATCCAGAAATTAACTAGTTTTTTTAAATACAGGTACAGCTGAGCAAGCTTCACCAAACATAATGCTTTTTGCCAAAGGCTTTAATTTTGTTGTTAATATGTGATAAGCAGAAATCGGAATTTTTTTATCTGAACATCCTTTAATTATTACCGATTTACCTTCATAAATAGAGTAGTCAATTGAATTTATAGTATCCTCAAAATATTTCTCAAAAAACTTTTTCTCATTACCTATAATAACAAGCTCAGTAAAGTTTTCCAATTGAGAAGAAATTAACATATAAGCCCATGTTGGAATAATAGCATCTGAGCTACAATGAACATAAACATATGCATTAGTGTAAGCAGACCAATCGTGTTTGTTTATGTTATTTCTAAAGTCTTTTTCTTTTAAAAATAAGCCTTCAAACAGCCATTTTTTTATATCAATTTCAAATATATTGCTTGGTAGTTTTATTTCATCTAGATCGATTGTCATCAATCCGCTTTTTTCAACTCTATTTACAATTTCCCCAGACATTAAATTTTATATCTTCTATAGCCTTTGGAATTAACAGTTTTGTCAGTGTGTGAAAACCTGACGCTGTGATTGGATAGTGGTGGGATATTTTTTGATTTATGTAAATTTTGGTAATCTTCAAATGAAATTTCTTTTCTGTTATTTAATGATTCAAATAATTTTGATGTTTGAATCTTAACTTTCCAGTTTTCTTGAATTATTCCTTGAAATATTTTTGCTTTTGAACCACTACCATAGCTAATAAAGCCTACTTTTTGATCTTTTATTTCAGATCCGTTATCATAGTGAACATTCAACATACTTAATAATGACATAAAAACTGACGCAGAGTACATATTACCAATCGATGATGATGCTTTTTCGCCTGGAGCAATTTTATTTTTTATAAACTCCTTATATATATTTGATTTGTAAGCTTTTTTAGTGAATAATTCATCATCTTCAGACCCTATTTCATTTAATAAATCACCAAATTTTTCATCTTTTTTTATCCAATTAAACCAGTTGTTAAAAATCATTCTCCTGCCGTGAAATGCGTATGGCAAATGAAAAATAATATGATCCCATTCGTTAAGAAAATCCGTTTTTTTATTTTTTTCAAAATGAATAAATGCTTCCTGCATTCTATCAACATAACAAGCATTAGAAAATTGTCCATCAAAGACTGGTTCATCCTTGAAAACTTCAATTATTTCACTGTTATTATTCCAAAATATCGATTCAGAAAACTTTTCTTCAAAATCACTATCAGAAATATTTAGGTTTAGCTTACTTATAATTTCATTTATTAAATCTTTTTTATTAAAAGTTCTTCTCGGTTTAAAAAAATCATTTTCGCTTTTCGTAGCTATACCCCATGCATTATCAATAGTAAGTATTGAGGGATTTTCTGTTATTAATAAAGCTATGGCTCCAGCTCCTTGTGTATACTCACCGGTTGAGTTAAGTTCATATTTAGATAAATCGGAACTAACAACAATCGCTTTTTTGCCAGAATTTCTTGAAACCCAATCAATTGTATTCTGAAGTGCATCAACTCCACCAATACACGCAAATGTCATATCCGTGATATCACAGTTTTTCAGACACCTTTCCCCAAATTTATTTGTAAAATATTTTTCAACTAAATCAGTAGCATATGTAGCAGAGGGTTTAGACGCGTCAAGTGCGCTTTCTGTTCCCATATAAATTCTTCCAATTTCCTGAGGATCAAGATTGTTTTTTTCAAATAAGTCAATCAGGGCATTAGCCGCAAATGACGATGGGTCCTCATTAGAATCTGCAATTGCCATTTTTTCTAATCCAAGACCCTTATTCAATTTTTGAAAGTCTAAGTTTCTTTTTTCAGAAAGCTGTTCAATTGATAGATATATCGATGGAACGTAGTATGAAATTGCGTCAATTCCTATTTTCTTCATAATCCTATAAAATTCCTAATTCTAATTTTGCTTCATCGCTCATCAAATCTTGAGACCAAGGTGGTTCAAAGGTTATCTCTACTTCAACATCTTTTACTCCTTGAACTGTTTTAACTTTTTCTTCAACATCAACAGGTAAAGTTTCCGCAACCGGGCAATTTGGTGTTGTCAAGGTCATTAGTATTTTGACATCAAAATTCTCGTTTACCATAATATCATAAATTAGGCCAAGCTCATATATGTCCACTGGAATCTCAGGGTCAAATATTGTTTTAATCGTCTTGATTATTTTTTCACCTATTACGTTAGGGTCAAATTTTTGATCTGTCATTTATTTAGTTTTTGAAAATGCAATCGCATAAAATTTTATTTTTTTTATCATATTGTTAAGACCGTTAGCCCTGTTTGGGGATAAATGCTGTCTCAAACCAATTTTATCAATAAAGTCCAGACTAGCATTTATTATATCGTCAGGCCTTTGATTTGAAAAAGTTCTAATTAAAAGGCTCACAATTCCCTTCGTGATAATTGCATCACTATCAGCAGAAAACTCAACAAATCCATCATTTTCTTGCGCATGTAGCCAAACTTTACTTTGACAACCCTTAATTATATTATCATCGGTTTTATTAATGTCATCAATTACAGGCACGGATTTTCCTAACTCAATTAGGTATTCATATTTGTCCATCCAAGAATCGAAGATATCAAATTCTTCAACTATCTGGTCTTGTATTTCTTTAATTTTCACTTTAGCTTTTTATAAAAATAGTAATAGAAATTAATTTAGAACAAAGAAAATTAATTAATCATCAAGATAGCATTGTTGATGCTTTTTTTAACGCATTAATAAGTGTATCTATCTCCTCAGTTGTATTGTAAAAGCAAAAAGATATACGAATTGTACCAGGAATTTTAAAGAAATCCATTATTGGTTGTGCACAATGATGTCCAGTCCTGACAGCTATCCCTAGGTTGTCAATTAAACTTCCGATGTCATAAGGATGAATACTTCCGATGTTAAATGAAATAACAGATGTTTTATTTTTTGATTCTCCATAAATCTTCATCCCATCAATTTCAAGTAATTTTTCAGTGGCATAATTCAATAAATAATCTTCATATTCCTTAATATTTTCTAAACCAATAGTATTAATGTAATCAAGTGCAATTCCAGACGCAATCACTCCAGCAATATTAGGAGTACCAGCTTCAAATTTATTTGGAAGTTCAGAATACGTTGTTTTTTCAAATGTTACTTCATCTATCATTTCTCCACCACCTTGGTATGCAGGAAGTTTCTCAAGCCATTCCTTTTTTCCATAAAGAATGCCAACACCCGTAGGACCACAAAATTTATGAGCTGAACAGACATAAAAATCAACATCTAATTTTCTTACATCAACCTTGAAATGTGGTACCGCCTGAGCTCCGTCAATTAATACTGCAGCACCAACTTGATGAGATTTCTCTATTATTTCTTGAATATTATTAACGGTTCCTAAAGCATTAGATACGTGATTAACAAAAACTATCTTAGTTTTGTCTGATAAAAGATTAGAGAATGCATTTAAATCTAGTTCACCTTTATCATTCATCGGAATCACCTTCATCTTCGCTCCTGTTTTTTCGCATAGCATTTGCCATGGAACAATATTGCTGTGATGTTCAAGTTGAGAAACAATAATTTCATCTTTATCATCTAAAAAATTAGTAAATCCACTAGAAACTAGATTTATGCTATGGGTTGTACCCGAAGTAAAAATTATTTCACTTGAACTTCTTGCATTAAAGTGATTGCTAAATTTTTTTCTAGTGTCCTCATACTTTTCAGTAGCAATTTGGCTTAGTGTATGTACACCTCTATGAATGTTTGAGTTTAAATTTTTATAATAGCTTGAAATAGACTCGATAACACAATTAGGAGTTTGTGAAGTCGCAGCATTATCCAAATATATGAGCTTGTTTCCGTTGACTGTTGTATTTAAAATCGGAAATTCTTTTCTTATTGATTCTATGTTATTTAAAATATTCATTTTAAATATCAAAGCCTATTTTTACTCCTAGCTTTTTGGCAATAATTTGATTAATTCTGGTTTTTACTTGTGTAATCCCTACACTACCCAATACCTTATTTGCAAAACCATACATCATTAGTGCAGTAGCTTCTTTTTCAGGAATACCCCTTGATCTCAAGTAAAAGAGTGCATTTTGATCTAGTTGACCAACTGTACAACCATGCGAGCATTTAACATCATCTGCAAATATTTCAAGTTGAGGCTTTGTATTTATTGTAGCTTTATCTGAAGTTAAAACATTATTATTAGCTTGGAATGCATTGGTCTTTTGAGCTTCTTTTTCCACCATAACTTGACCATTGAAAACCCCTACTGAGTTATCCCCGAAAATCCCTTTATAATCTTGATAACTATTACAATTTGGTTTTTTGTGATGTATTAATGTATTATGGTCAACATGTTGGTTTGATCCAATTATCGTTATTCCGTTTATTGTTGATTCGATTCTTTCACCGTTTTGTATGATACTTAAGTTATTTCTTGTCAATTCCCCACCAAGAGAAAATGTATGCAGAGAGTAATCACTATTTCTTTCCTGACTTACAAATGTGTTATCAATTAAAGATGCATTGGTTTTATCATTTTGAATTTTATAGTGTTTAACTTCGGACCTTACATTACAGTAAATTTCAGAAACACTGTTGACCAAAACACTATTTTCACTTAAACTTTGATGTCTTTCAATAATTTCTACTTGAGAATTTTCACCAACAATAATTAAGTTTCTTGGTTGATAGAAAACAGATTCATTTTTACCGGTTGAAAAATAGATTACTTGTATAGGTTTGTCAACCTGAACATTTTTTGGGATGTGTATAAAGGATCCTTCACTTGAAAAAGCAGTATTCAAAGAAGTGATTCCATCCTTTTTTGAAATTTTATCAAAATAATTCTCAATTAATAGGTCGTATTTTGATTGATTTAACGCTGATGATAAAATACAAATATCCATTCCATCGTGCGTTGTTTCTGAAAGGTGTGAACTGTATTTTCCATCGACAAAAATAATTTTATACGATTCAACATCGTCTATCAAATATTTTTTTATGTCTTTAAATTCTAAAGCTTTAGTTTCAGACGGAAATAATTTATAGTCGTAATTAAGGGTTTTTTTTAATGAAGTATACTTCCAGTTTTCTAGTTTTTTTGTCGGAAATCCTTCTTTTTCAAAAGTCTTTATTGCCTTTGTTCTTATTCCGTGAACATAGCTATCAATGTCTTTTTGATCCTCAAAAGCAATAAAAGATGATAATAATTTTTCCTTTAATTGAGTCATGACTAACTTTTAATCTCCTCTTTAATCCAGTCGTATCCTTTTTCCTCTAATTCAAATGCTAATTCCTTGCCACCAGATTTCACAATCTTACCGTCAAATAAAACATGAACAAAATCAGGGACAATGTGATCTAAAAGTCTTTGATAATGAGTGATAACCAATACAGCATTATCTTTGCTCTTAAGTTTGTTAACTCCGTTGGCAACAATTTTTAAGGCATCGATATCTAAACCAGAATCTGTTTCATCAAGTATAGCAAGTTTAGGCTCTAACATTGCCATTTGAAAAATTTCATTTCTTTTTTTCTCACCTCCTGAAAATCCATCATTAATTGACCTAGAAAGAAATTTTTGATCAATATCCAATAAATCACATTTTTCTCTAAGCTTTTGGAGCATATCTTTTGCAGACATTTCTTTTTCACCTTGAGCTTTTCGAGTTTCGTTAATCGCAGTTTTAATAAAGTTTGTAGTTGTTACTCCGGGTATTTCGATCGGATATTGAAATGACATAAAAATACCTTTATGTGCTCTTTCTTCAGGTGAAATATCCTCTAAGTTTTCATTTTCAAATATAATTTGACCATCAGTCATTTCATATTCTTCCTTACCTGTTATAACAGATGCGAGTGTACTTTTACCAGAGCCATTAGGCCCCATAATAGCATGAATTTCCCCAGGTTTAATTTCGAGATTAATTCCCTTAAGAATATCTTTTTCTTCTACTTTGGCGTGTAAATTTTTAATTTCTAACATAATATTATTTTATCCAACTGACCCTTCAAGGCTGATTTCTAATAGTTTTTGTGCTTCAACTGCAAATTCCATAGGTAATTTATTCAGAACCTCTTTGCTAAATCCATTAACAATAAGAGCAATTGCTTTTTCAGTGTCAATACCTCTTTGATTACAGTAAAATATTTGATCTTCTCCAATTTTACTCGTAGTTGCTTCATGCTCAATTTGAGCAGATTTATTTTTTGTTTCAATGTATGGGAAAGTGTGAGCTCCACATTCATTCCCAATAAGAAGACTATCACATTGTGAAAAGTTTCTAGAGTTTTTAGCCCTGGGGCTTATCTGTACAAGTCCACGATAACTGTTCTGGGATTTACCAGCAGAAATTCCTTTAGAAATTATTGTTGATTTTGTGTTTTCACCTAAATGAATCATTTTGGTTCCAGTATCTGCTTGCTGAAAATTGTTAGTCACAGCTATGGAATAAAATTCACCAACAGAATTTTTTCCCTTAAGTACACATGAAGGATATTTCCATGTCACAGCACTTCCGGTTTCAACCTGTGTCCATGAGATTTTTGCATTATTCTCACAAAGACCTCTTTTAGTAACAAAATTGAAAACCCCACCATTTCCATCACTATCTCCTGGAAACCAGTTTTGAACAGTACTGTATTTGATTTCAGCATCATCTAATGCAATTAATTCTACAACTGCTGCGTGAAGTTGATTTTCATTTCTGCTTGGTGCTGAACAACCCTCAAGATAACTTACATAACTTCCTTTGTCTGCTACTACTAATGTTCTTTCAAATTGGCCTGTTCCAGCCTCATTAATTCTGAAATATGTTGAGAGTTCCATTGGACATTTTACTCCTTTTGGGATGTAGCAAAAAGATCCATCACTAAATACTGCTGAATTTAAAGCAGCATAATAATTATCTGTCTTTGGTATTACTGTTCCAATATATTTTTTTACTAGTTCAGGATGTTCTTTAATCGCTTCGTTCATTGAACAAAAAATGATTCCTTTTTCTTTTAAAGTATCTTTAAAAGAGGTTGCAACAGAAACAGAATCAATAACAACATCAACAGCAACTCCAGCCAATTTTTTTTGTTCATCAACAGAGATTCCTAGTTTTTTAAATGTTTCAAGAAGTTCAGGATCAACTTCATCAAGACTATTATATTTTGGCTTATTTGACGGAGCAGAATAATATGAGATTTTCTGTAAATCGGGTTTTTCATATTTTACATTTGCCCATTCAGGCTCACTCATTTCTTGCCATTTTTTAAAGGCATCTAATCTCCACTCAGTCATCCACTCAGGCTCTTCTTTTTTCTTTGAAATAGCAATAATTATTTCTTCGTTTAATCCCACAGGAAGAGTGTCAGACTCGATGTCTGTGTAGAAACCATATTCGTATTCTTTGGTTTCTAATTCTTTCTTTAAATCATCTTCTGTATACTTGCTCATAATTTTTTATAATGAAAAACTTTCTCCACAACCACAGGTTCTGTTAGCATTTGGATTTACAAATACAAATCCCTTGCCATTAAGACCTCCTGAGTACTCTAATGTTGTGCCAACTAAATAGAGTAAACTTTTTTTATCAACTACGATTTTTATCTCATTATCTTCAAAAAGTTTGTCATCCTCTTTAAGATTATTGTCAAATTTTAAATCATATGATAAACCAGAACAACCACCACTTTTAACACCAACTCTGACAAAGTCAGAATTATGGTTAAAACCGTCATCTTCCATTAATTTTATTACCCTATTTCTTGCAAGGTCTGTTATACTGATCACACTACTAAATTTAAATGGACAACAAATATACAACATAACCGCATTTTTTTATTAAAAAATTATAATATTCCTGATTTGATTAACAGAGATTTAACTAAAACAATGTAAATTTGCCTTCATGTTAGAAAATAAGAACAAAAACCTAACAAAATTAGAGGATCTTGGAGAGTTCAATTTGATTGATCTTCTTACAAAAGATTTAAAAATTAAACACAAGTCAACCATAAAGTCAATAGGTGACGATGCTGCGGTTTTAGATTATAAATCAAAAAAAGTATTGGTTTCAACCGATTTTTTAGTCGAAGGAGTTCATTTTGACCTTTCATACATGCCATTAAAACACCTTGGATATAAGGCTGTTATGGTGAATCTTTCGGATATATACGCAATGAATGGTATTGCAAAACATATTACGGTTTCAATCGCTATTTCAAATAGATTTACTCAAGAGGCCATGGAGGAATTGTACGCTGGAATTACATTGGCTTGTGATAAATATGATGTTGATTTTGTCGGTGGTGATACCACATCTTCAGTGACAGGATTAACCATCTCTGTTACGGCAATTGGGGAGGCTAATTTAAAGGATATTGTTTATAGAAACGGGGCTAAACCCAATGATTTAATCGTTGTTTCTGGTGATTTAGGTTCGGCATTTATGGGGTTAAAAGTTTTAGAAAGAGAAAAAGAAGTATTTAAGGTCAATCCTAAGAATCAACCAGATTTAGATCAGTATACTTATTTAATTGAAAGACAATTAAAACCAGAAGCTAGAAAAGATATTATCAGACTTTTTGATGAGTTAAAGGTTAAGCCAACTTCAATGATTGATGTAAGTGATGGCCTTTCCTCCGAGCTATTACATATATGTAAACAAAGTGAAGTTGGATGTGATTTATATGAAAACAAAATACCTCTAGATCCACAGCTCATTTCAACGTGTGAAGAGTTTAAATTAAATGTTACAACATTGGCCTTAAACGGAGGTGAGGATTATGAACTTTTAATGACTGTTTCTCAAAAGGATTATGATAAAATTAAGGGTAATCCAAACCTTACCGTAATTGGATATATTAAAGAAAAAAACGCAGGTACAAACCTTGTTTTAAGAGATAATTCAATAGTTGAATTAAAATCGAGAGGTTGGGGTTCAAAAGAAGATTAGCTATGAAAAGATTTTTGTTTTTATTGATTTTATTTCTCTCTGTTTTTAACACCTACTCAGCCAATTATTATGTTTCTTCATCTGGTACTGATAACGCTAGTTGTGGATCTGAACTCTCACCTTGTCAAACCATTCAGTACACATTAGATAATAAGATAGGTGCGGGAGACAGACTTTACATTAGAGGTGGTACTTACAGGGAAACAATTACTATCACAAACGATGGTACCGATGGAAATTTAATCACTATTCAAAATTATCCAAATGAGGTGGTTACGATCGATGGTACAGTTGATATATCCGGTACATGGGATCCTTATAATAATGTTTCTGGCGCTTATGAACTCTCCTATGCTGGTAGTAACGACATTACTCAGCTATTTGTTGATGACCAACCTATGGTCAACGCAAGGTGGCCAAATGCTCAGTTTAATGATGATTCTATATTTTCTCATTCAACATGGGCTGAGGGAATTGAAGGTAGCAGCTTAAACGGATCATTAAAAATCGATACTAGTGTTCACGACCCAGGAACTATTGATTTAGATGGATCCATTGGAATTTTAAATATTGGTTCATTTAAAACTTCGACCGTGGAAATTACTGGTCATAATGAAGAAACTGATGTCATTACTTATAATTCATCACATCTTAATGGGGCCTATAAGACAAAGCATCATTATTATTTCTTTGAGGGTAAAAAAGAATTCATTGATACCAATAATGAGTGGTTTCACGACAAAACAAATAATAAATTATACCTTTTTCCTGATGATGGTTCTGACCCTTCGAATAGGTCGATAAAAGCAAAAACAACTGATTATAGAGTTACTTTCAATTCTGCAAATTATGTTAAATTAAAGGGGATTAATTTTTTTGCAACAACTTTTCAAATGACGGGTAATTCTGATAATAATATTATTGAGGAATGTAATTTTTATTTTCCAAGTGCTTCTCAAAGAATGCTTGGAACAACTAACGGAGTAGGCACTCCAAATGTTACTCAACTTGGAACCGGCACACATGAGGATGACAATGATGTAGATAACAATCACATTTTAGAATGTTTGTTTGAAAATACTGAGGGAGAAGCATTGAGGATTTACGGCGATGGAAATAAAATTGAGAACAATTATTTTCATCATATTGACTGGAGCTGTTCTGATCTTGAAGGTTTGATGGTTTCTATATATTGTGTTGGTACTTCAAATATATTTGACAATAATTCAATTCACACTACTGGTGCTTCTGCTACTGTTTTACCTGGTCGACAGTCAATTTTTAGCTATAATAAAGTCACAAATACTGGGTTGTTGCAGTCAGATGGTGCTGTATTTCAAGGTACTAAGAATTATGTTGAGGGCTCAGTTGTTCATCATAATTATGTTTATGACACTGAAAAATATGCATTTAGATATGATGCGCCAGGTGGAGATGCGTCTGAAGCAGGAAGTTATGGAATTATGCATCATAATATAGCAGACAATACGAATGGTTTAATGATCAAAGGAAACAATCAAATTATTGCTCACAATACAATTATTAATACACAAAACAATAAAAATGATATTGTAATTCTTTCTGAAGGTTGTTCAAATACAAATACATGGCTATATAACAACCTTGCTGAAAAAATAGGGGCACATCGTAGTGCTACATCATTTTTACTCTCTTCGAACAGTCCAATGCCCATTGCTGGAAATGCTGGTAGTTCAAATTATGGTTATATTGAAGATCCCGATGATTTTTGGAGAGTTTGTGTAAGTACTGACCCCTATTACAATGCAACTGCTGGAGATGGTAGTTCACAAAATAATATAGATCAAATAAGCGTTGCAACTGCAGGCGTAACAAGAACAGGGATTACCTATAATGCTGATGTTGAGAGCTTGATCAATTACAATTCATCCACAGAAAAAATTGAATCACGTTACCATCCTACAAGTAATACAATTATTGATCAAGGAGTAACTCTAACTAATACTCCGTCAGGAACATCAACTTATGGCCCTTCATCAAATTTTAACTACTCACCAATCACTGGAAGTTCAAGACAGATGAATGAACTTATTCCACATACAAACTCGGGCTCAGCAGCAGATATTGGTGCTTTTGAAGTAGGTGAATCTTGGATAACAGGAATTAATTGGACTCCAAAATTCCATACAACAATATGGAAAAAAACAGCAGCTACAACTGATTGGAATACCGCATCAAATTGGTCAACTGGTTATGTACCCACCTCTGATGTTCATGTTATAATTCCAACAGGTGCAACTCGTTATCCTGAAATTTCTAATACTGGCGCGGCGTCAAAAAATATTACTATAAATAGTTCTGCTACATTAACCATAAATAAAGGATACGATTTGACTGTAGCTGGAAATTTCACTAACAGAGGAACTGTTACATTAAATTCTGATGCTGATGAATTTGCTTCTATTATAGTTGGAGGCATATCTTCTGGTAATGTTGTTTATAATCGTTATGTTAATACTGTTGGTGCTGACGAGTGGGATTTAATCGGTTCACCTGTTAATGGATTAGATATCAATACTTTTGTTTCAGACAACTCTGGTGTATTAGCTACAAATGGTGTTCAGGTAGGTATTGGAACATATAACAATAGTAATAATGACTGGTCTAATTATACAACTGACGGGTCTGGCGCTGGAAATATAAATGCAGTAGGTAGCTTTGATATTGGTAAGGGATATCAAATGGCCACTACCAGTGGAGCAACTTTAGCCTTTACTGGAACCATTGCAACTACCGATCAAACACAGTCAATCATTAATAATGATGGAAATGGTTCAGGGAGAAGATGGAATTTGGTTGCAAACCCTTATCCATCTTATTTAAATTTGAATAGTGCAGCAGATGGCACAAATAACTTAATATCTGTAAATACGGCTATGGGTAATCAAATCATTGACGGGAGTTTTGCTGCAGTCTACGGTTGGAATCCCAACAAGTCTGGTGGTGCAGGTTATGATTCATATGATAATAATGATACTGCAAAATATATAGCACCTGGTCAGGGATTTTTTATAGCAGCATCAGGCTCAAGTTCCATTGATTTAGATTTTACAGAGGTAATGCAAACAGTTACTGGAGGGGATGATTTTGTTGTTGGCGACATTATGGAAAATACAGAGATTTATTTAAGGCTTTTCAACAATGATGCGTTTATTGAACAAACTCATATTCGTTTTAGAGAGAATATGACATTTGGATTAAATCCTGGTTATGATGTTGGTAATTTCAATCAAAATGCAGCAATTACAACAAGATTGCTTGAAGACGATGAAGGAGTAAATTTTGAACATCAAAATCTACCACTATCAGCCATGGAAAATGCAGTGATTCCATTGGTTATCAATCAAGCAGCTGGTCAAGAGTTTAGAATTAACCTTCATACAGCAACAATTCCAGATCCTAATGTTTATTTGGAAGATGTTGAGGAAGGAACCTTTACAAATCTTTATGAAGGCGATTTTGTTTACACTCCTACTAGTGATTTAGAGGGTGTTGGAAGATTCTTCATCCACATGACTGCAGATACAATGAGTAACGGAGAAGTATCAACAAGCATGTTGAATGCTTACAAAGAAATAGATGCTAGCTACATCACTATTGAAGGATTAGCTACTCAATCAAATGAAACTAAGGTTAGTTTATATAACATTCTTGGTAGAGAAGTATTATCCACTACTCTAAACAACAACATGGGTACACAAACGATCTCAACAGTTGGATTGTCTGCTGGTATTTATGTGATTGAATTAGAATCAGGAAGTGATAGATTAACTAAGAAATTAATTGTTCATTAATTCTTCAATTTCTTCAATTTCTATTGGGATATCTTTCATAAGATTGATAGGTTCGCCGCTATTTTGAATTACTACATTGTCTTCAAGTCTTACACCAAACCCTTCGTCTGGTAAATAAATTCCCGGTTCAACAGTGAAGACCATATTTTCAACCATTGGTTCGCTCAATAGCCCATAATCATGCGTATCGAGTCCCATGTGATGTGAAGTTCCATGCATAAAATATTTTTTATAGGCTGGTTTTTCTTTTGATTCATTTTGTATATCAGCTTTATCTAACAAACCTAACCCTAATAATTCAGAAGTCATCAATTTTCCAACTTCAACATGATATTCTTTCCAATCTGTTGCAGGGATTAGCATTTTTGTAGCATCATTTTTAACCCTAAGGACTGCATTATATATGTCCTTTTGTCTTTTTGTATAACGACCTGAAACAGGAATTGTCCGTGTCATATCACTGGAATAATTTGCGTATTCAGCTCCAACATCCATAAGTATTAATTCACCATTTTTACATTGCTTATTATTTTCAATATAGTGTAAGATATTAGCATTATTACCAGATGCAATGATAGGAGTATAGGCAAACTTTTTTGAGCGATGTCTTAAAAATTCATGGATAAATTCGGCTTCAATTTCATACTCCCACACACCGTTTTTTACAAAATTTAAAACTCTTCTAAACCCCTTGTTTGTTATATCACAGGCTTTTTGAATAAGCTCAATTTCAACTGCATCCTTAATAGATCTAAAATGTTGAAGTATTGGATTGCTTCTTTCTTTTATTTTTTTTGGAAACTTATTTTCAATCCACTTGTTAAATCTTTCCTCTCTTGTTTCCATCTCAATTTTTGCCCTGTAATGTTCATTGTGATTGTAGTAAATAGTATCACATTCGTTTGCAACTTCATCAATTACTTTTTCCATTTCATCTAGCCAGTAAACGGTTTTAATACCACTGGTTTCATAGGCTTGTTTCTTATTTAGTTTTGGCCCTTCCCAAACGGCAATATGTTCATCAGTTTTCTTTAAAAAAAGAACCTCTCTGTGTTTTGGGTCAGATGCACTTGGACATAACATCAAAACACTCTCCTCCTGATCAACTCCACTCAGATAGAATATATCTCTATGTTGTTCAAAAGGCAATGTTGAGTCAGCACTTACTGGATATATGTCATTTGAATTGAAAAAAGCTATACTTTTTTTATTCATTCTTGACATAAAATTTTTCCTGTTTTTAACGAATAATTTTGAATCTATTTTGTGGTACTTCATTTTATAATTTTAGATGTAATTCTACCTATGTTACATTTCAGACATTTAAAGTATTAATTTTTTGTCTAAGAATCTAATCGTGCTTATTTTTGTATTATATATTGTGATTGATGAAAAACCTTTTTTCTACATCTATTGGTAAAAAATTTGCAATGGCAATTTCAGCAATATTCTTAATGATATTTTTGCTGCAACATTTCATCATAAATATCACATCAGTATTTAGTGAAGATATTTTTAATATGCTTTCCCATTTTATGGGAACTAATTTTTTGGTTCAATTTATACTCCAACCAATTTTAATCGCCGGAGTTTTATTTCATTTCATTATGGGTTTTTATTTAGAAATTCAAAATAGAAAAGCTGCTAAATACGAATATCAAAAAGAAAAAGGAAGCGCTAATTCAACATGGATGAGTAGAAATATGATCACCAGTGGATTAGTAATTTTAGCATTCCTAGTATTACACTTTATTGATTTTTGGGTTCCAGAAATGAATCACAAATACATTGAATTTTTACCTGAAGATCCAAACAGGTATTTTAAACATTTGGTGCATAAATTTGAAAACCCACTTAGGGTAGCTATGTATTGTTTAGCATTTGTTCTTTTAGCCTTACATCTGCTTCATGGTTTTACATCATCTCTAAGATCGATGGGAACAAATAAAAGATATGTTGCGTCTGCAAAAACAGCAGGAATAATTTATAGTATTGGAATCCCTTTGGGTTTCTGTGTAATTGCAATATTTCATTATTTAAATCAATAGAAAACAGTTATGACAAATAGTAAAAACGGTTTTTCGAAGATTTTAAAATCAAATGTACCAGACGGTCCAATTGATAAAAAATGGACATCTCATAAAAATAAAATTAATCTTGTCAGTCCAGCCAACAAAAGAAATCTTGATGTAATTGTTGTAGGAACTGGCTTGGCAGGAGGTTCTGCAGCTGCTACTTTGGCTGAGCTTGGATATAATGTCAAGGCATTTTGTTTTCAAGACTCACCTAGAAGAGCTCACTCCATTGCAGCTCAAGGTGGAATAAACGCAGCAAAAAATTATCAAGGAGATGGTGATTCTGTTTACAGACTATTTTATGATACTGTAAAAGGTGGGGATTACAGGTCAAGAGAAGAAAATGTTTATCGATTAGCTGAAGTTTCTGCTAATATTATTGATCAGTGTGTAGCTCAGGGAGTCCCTTTTGCACGTGATTATGGTGGATTACTAGATAATAGATCATTTGGAGGTGTTTTAGTTTCTAGAACATTTTACGCCAAAGGGCAAACAGGCCAACAACTTTTATTAGGGGCCTACTCAGCGATGAATCGTCAGATAGCCAGAGGTAAGATTAAAATGTATAATAGACATGAGATGCTTGATATAGTTTTAGTTGACGGTAAAGCTAGGGGAATCATTGCAAGAAATTTAGTAACAGGAGAAATCGAAAGACATTCAGCTCACGCAGTTGTTTTAGGTTCAGGAGGTTACGGTAACGTGTTTTATCTTTCTACCAATGCAATGGGAAGTAATGTAACTGCTGCTTGGAAAGCACATAAACGGGGAGCTTTTTTTGCAAATCCATGTTTCACTCAAATACATCCAACATGTATTCCTGTCTCAGGTGATCATCAATCTAAATTAACTTTAATGTCTGAATCCCTTAGAAATGACGGCAGAATATGGGTGCCAAAAAATAAAAAAGATGCTGAGGCAGTAAGAGAAGGCTCATTAAGTCCGACAGAGATCCCAGAAGAAAATCGAGACTATTTTCTTGAAAGAAGGTATCCTGCGTTTGGAAATTTAGTTCCAAGAGATGTAGCGTCAAGAGCCGCCAAAGAAAGATGCGACGCAGGCTTTGGTGTTAATAAAACTGGTGAAGCTGTATACTTAGATTTTGCTTCAGCTATAATTAGATATGGAAAGGAGCAGGCACTTGTTAATGGTCAAGACGATTCTGATAACGAATTAGTACAAAAACTAGGAAAAGAAGTTGTCAAAAAGAAATACGGAAATTTATTCCAGATGTATGAAAAGATTGTTGATCAAAACCCTTACGAAACTCCGATGATGATTTATCCCGCTGTACACTATACAATGGGCGGTGTATGGGTCGATTATAATCTTATGACTACTGTTCCAGGACTTTATGCAATTGGAGAAGCAAATTTTTCAGATCATGGATCAAATAGATTAGGAGCATCTGCTCTAATGCAAGGGTTGGCTGACGGTTATTTTGTTTTACCATACACAATTGGAGATTATCTTTCAAAGGATATTTCTACCGGTCCCATTCCAAATGACAGCAAAGAATTTTTATCAGCTGAGAAAGAAGTAAAAGAAAAAATCGAATTTTTTGTTTCTAATAATGGTTCAAAATCTGTTGATTATTTTCATAAAAAGCTTGGTAAAATAATGTGGAATAAATGTGGAATGGCTAGAACGAAAGAAACATTAAAAGAAGCTATTGACGATATAAGTAGCTTGAGAAAAGAATTTTATAAAGACGTCAAGGTTCCTGGATTTTCTGACCAGTTTAACGAAGAGTTAGCAAAAGCGGGTAGAGTTTCAGACTTTTTGGAATTAGGAGAATTATTTGCAAAAGATGCACTGCAAAGAGAAGAGTCTTGTGGTGGACATTTTAGAGAGGAATATCAAACACCTGAGGGAGAAGCAAAAAGAAGAAAAGAATTTCAATATGTATCGGCATGGGAATATAAAGGCGAGCCTAAAGATGCTGAATTACACAAAGAGAAATTAGTCTATCATAATATAGAGGTTAAAGAAAGAAGTTATAAATAATATCATATGAAGTTAAAGCTTAAAATATGGAGACAAAAAAATTCAGAGTCAAAGGGTAAAATCATTGACTATGATATCGAAAATATCTCTCCTGACATGTCCTTTCTTGAAATGTTAGACGTGTTAAATGCCGATTTGATTTCAAAAGATGAAGACCCTGTTTCGTTTGATCATGATTGCCGTGAAGGTATATGTGGTTCATGTTCTTTATTTATTAACGGACAGGCACACGGTCCGGACAGACTCGTTACAACTTGTCAACTACATATGAGAAAATTTAAAGATGGTGATACAATTTATATTGAACCATTCAGAGCAAAAGCATTTCCGGTTATTAAAGACCTGGTTGTCGATAGAAGTGCATTTGATAGAATTCAACATGCGGGTGGTTATATCTCGGTAAACACTTCAGGTAATACCCAGGATGCAAATTCAATTCCGATTAACAAAGATGATGCTGATTCAGCTTTTGATGCTGCTACCTGTATTGGTTGCGGTGCATGTGTTGCTGCCTGTAAAAATTCTTCAGCAATGTTGTTTGTTGGCGCAAAAGTTTCTCAATATTCTCTATTGCCTCAAGGTCAGACAGAAGCTTCCAGAAGAGTCGTTAATATGGTTAATCAAATGGATTTAGAAGGCTTTGGGAATTGCTCTAACACTGGTGCATGTGAGGTTGAATGTCCAAAAGGAATATCACTTGATAATATTGCAAGAATGAATAGGGAGTTGCTAAAAGCCTCAGTCAAAAAATAATTATTGAAGAATAAATTCTTGCACTAAATCCCATCCTGCTCTGACATCAATTTCATCTGGATAGTATATTACTTTTTCAGGCTTGATTCTTTTTAAAAAATTACCTGAATCATATTTTTTATTTTTGTTTTCGTCAAAAATTATTCTGATAAAATATTTCCCAGAATCGATATAATTGAAATCTACTGTTGAGGAACTAACTGTGTATTTAGTATACTTAATCTCACCTGTGGGATTAACCAGTTCAATTATCATTGGGAATTTAGCGTTTCTCAAATTCAAACTTAAATTTCCATAATCATTATAAGTTCTTGTTTTTACTTTATAGAACAATGTATCATTTTTATTTTCATAAAAGTCAGTTAATGCATCCGGCAATAATTCGATTCTGTACTCTTCTTCCTCCTCCTTTTCAAAAACAAAACTATATTCATTCATAATTGTGTCAAGCTTCACTTCAAATTCAATTTTTAAAGAATCTTTATTGTAAATTGAGATCTTATTTTTGTCAATTTTATTAAAGGGCAAGTTCGCTTCAATCAAAAAATCCTCGTTAAACTTCAAAGTCTTATTTTGCCCAGATTTTATAACAAGGGAATCATTAATTTTATTTCTTAAATTCAATGAAAGTGTGTCGGAAAAATTTTCATTGTAAACATTGAAAGCAATCGAATCTAATTTTTTTTCAGATTTTAACCAAAAGATTAAGCTATCCGATTTTTTCTCTCTTGTTATTTTACTTTCATAATTAAACGAGTCTTTACTTATAATTTTTATTTTGAAAGGCTCATATTCTCCCTCATATCCAAATGAGAAAGACCTGCTTGTTTTCTGCTTTGGTTTACCAATTTTGAACGGTAATTTTTCTTTGAATACACTCAGATTTACTATGCTATCATCCGGTAACTGTATGAATCTTTCAGTGAATCCAATTTTATCAACCTTGTTTTGAAATGTGTAGTCTTTATTTTCTTCCTCTAGTGCAATTATTAGATATTTTCCTTGTTTTATGTTTTGAATTATAAAGTTATTAGTGGTGTCGATTACTTTCGCTACATGCTTTGGTTTTTTTCTATAAACAATGGAGTCATTGAAGAGTGAGTCTACCTCGTATAATAATACATTAAGATTTTCGCTTATCTCTCTATTAAATGCATCTTTAACACTTCCTTTAACAACTAGTGAATCTATGTAGTTTCCTGTTGAAAATACATACCTGTAATTACTTAACGGATTCTTTTCGTTATTGTCTTCAATACTTTCCCCAAAGTGAAAACTGTATGTTGTATTTTTCTGTAAAGAATCAAATTCAGAAATAGTTAAGATTTTACTGGCAGATCCCATTGGCATAATTAGTGGCTGAGGCTCAATGGGAGGGGAAATAATAAGTTCTTTCTGAATATTATTTAATCTTATATACTCGTTGAAAATAATTTCGATTTCTTCTGCTTCAAAGTTAGTTGTAAAATTTTCAGGAAAAGATTTTATGACAATTGGTGGTTCAGTGTCAATTTCACCGCCTGTTGGATTGCCACGGTTAGCACAACCCATAAGGATTAATAACGCTAAAATTGAAAATCTAAGTTGAACCATTTTTAATTCTTAGATACAAAGAAACGCATAATTTTAAAAAAAGCATTCCTTTGTTAAATGCGTTTTATATTTTTGCATTATGAGTACTAACCAAGATAAATTCAAAAAAATTGTTTCACACGCCAAAGAATATGGCTTTATATTTCAAAGTAGTGAAATATATGATGGATTAAGTGCAGTTTATGACTATGCACAAAATGGTGTTGAGCTAAAGAATAATATCAAAAATTATTGGTGGTCTTCGATGGTTCAAATGAATGACAATATTGTTGGCCTAGACTCATCTATTCTAATGCATCCAACAACCTGGAAAGCATCTGGACATGTTGATGCATTTAATGATCCACTTATTGATAACAAAGACTCAAAATTAAGATATAGAGCAGATGTATTAATTGAAGATTATATTGCGAAAATAGAAACGAAAATTAACAAAGAAATAGCAAAGGCAAAGAAAAGATTTGGTGATGCCTTTGATGAGGATGAGTTTAGAAAGACTAATAACCGTGTTTTAGAAAATCAAAAAAAGATTGACAATACTACTTCAAAAATGAAAAAATGTTTCGAGGATGATGATTTAGTTTCTTTGAAGCAATTGATTGTTGATCTTGAAATCTCGGATCCAGTTTCCGGCTCAAAAAATTGGACTGACATCAAGCAATTCAATTTAATGTTTTCAACAAGTATTGGAGCAAGCTCAGAATCTGCATCAGAGATATTTTTGAGACCAGAGACAGCTCAAGGAATCTTTGTTAATTTTTTGAATGTTCAAAAAACTTCAAGAAAAAAAATTCCTTTTGGAATTGCTCAGATTGGAAAAGCATTTAGAAATGAAATAATTGCAAGACAATTTATATTCAGAATGAGGGAATTTGAACAAATGGAAATGCAATTTTTTGTTAAACCAGGTACACAATCTAAGTGGTATGAGTCATGGAAGGAGAATCGAATGAAATGGCATAAGGCTTTAGGCCTGGGGGATGAAAATTATAGATTTCACGATCACGATAAATTAGCACATTATGCAGACGCTGCTTGTGATATTGAGTTTAATTTTCCGTTTGGATTTAAAGAGTTAGAGGGAATTCACTCAAGAACAAATTTTGATTTAACTCAGCATGAAGAGTACTCTGGAAAAAAATTAAGATATTTTGATCCCGAGATAAATGAAAGCTATGTACCATATGTTGTAGAAACATCGATTGGATTGGATAGAATGTTTCTTGCTGTACTAGCATCCTCATTCAATGAAGAAGAATTAAAAGATAAAAATACTAGAATTGTCTTAAAGATTCCAGGCTTTTTGTCTCCTTATAAATTAGCCATTTTACCACTTGTAAAGAAAGATGGACTTTCAGAATATGCTAAGAAAATTTATGATGACTTAAAAGCCCATTTTAATATTGCTTATGATGAAAAAGATGCTGTTGGAAGAAGATATAGAAGGCAAGATGCAATAGGAACTCCAGTTTGTCTTACTGTCGATCACGATTCAATTAAAGACGATTCAGTAACCTTAAGATTCAGAGACTCCATGGATCAAATACGGGTCAAAGTTTCAGAGATAAAAAAAGAGATTGATAACAGAATAAATATCTCTAATTGGCTGTCCTAAATTCTTAACCCTAGATATTTTATTTATTTGATTAAAAGCATTAAATTTGCTGACTCTTGAATTTTTACTGATTTATGTTGATATGAAGAAACTTTACTCAGTTGTTTTAATGATTTTTGTTTTTAGTGCATTTTTAAATGATACAATTGCACAAACAAAATATCCTCCAATTCCTGAAAAACCGGATACATTTAAGGTTACCAAAACCATAAATTTAGAATATAAATATGTTCCCAGTATAAAAGAACAAATTCAAAATGGAACTTTCATTCATACAGATCCCAACGAATTTAAAAGACAAGGCCCACCAAAAAGAATGAGGGCTAATAAAGTTGTTCCTGGTAAAGGTCTACCTGCTGGAAATGATCCTTTAGTAGATATAGAAAAAAGTAGCCCAAAAAAACAAACTAGAGATCCAATACTTACTTTTCAATCAACAACACAAACAGCAACTCCTGGTGACCCTACAGGAGAAGTAGGAAGAGATTATTACTTGGCATCTTGGAATTCATCATTTAGGTTCTTTAATTTAGACGGTTCTCCAGCTACACCATCAGCCAGTCTCTCATCACTTTTTGGACCAAACGAGTCCGGCGACCCAATTGTTCTTTATGATGGTGAAGCCGATAGATATATTATTTCCTCAATGGGAAGTAGTTCATTAAACTTTGCTGTTTCCGTTACAAACGACCCAGTTAATGATGGATGGCATGTTTATAATGCTGCAAGTAATCAATTTCCAACCCAAGGTTTTCCAGATTATCCTAAATATTCAATTTGGTCCGACGGATATTATTGCACCACAAATCAGAGTGGAGATAATTTATTTGTTCTTGAACGTGAAAAGATATTGAACGGTGATTCAACGGCATCCTTACAATCATTTGATACACCCTCAATGGCTCAAAGTGGATTTGCGTCAGCTCAAATTTTAGATATTGTTAATGATAATCACCCCGAGGTAGGAAACGCAACTTTGGTATATCTTCAAGACGATTCATGGGGTGGAGTTTCCTATGATCATATAAAACTTTGGACTGTTAATGTTGATTGGGATAACCCATCAAATTCTTCGATCTCAAATCCAACGGAGTTGGCAACAACTGCATTCAACAGTGTATTTGATGGTGGTAGTTTCAGTAATTTGGAACAACCCTCAGGTCCAGATATTGATGCTGTTCAAGCAACAATTATGAATCAAGCACAGTTTAGAAAATTTGCTGGACATAATTCTGCCGTTTTTAATTTTTTGGTTAATACTACTTCATCAGGAGAACTTGCTGGTGTAAGATGGTACGAATTAAGACAGAATGGAGATGGTCAACCATGGAGTATTTATCAGGAAGGTACTTATACTGCACCTGATGGAAGACATGCATTTATGGCAAGTATGTCTATGGATTTACAGGGGAATATTGGAATGGCATATTCATCCCTTAGTTCTTCTGAGTCAATTTCCCTAAGATACACTGGTAGATACGCAGCTGATCCCCTTGGTGAAATGACACTAGAAGAGGGCTTGATTGCACAAAGTACTGGTAACAGTACTAATTTAAGATATTCTGATTATGCTCATTTAAGTGTTGACCCAATTAACGATAAGCAATTTTGGCATGTTGGCGAATATTTCTCACCTGGCAGAAGCCATATGGTTGGTGTATTTCAAATTGCTGCCGATGCAGCATACGATGCTGGTGTAGTTAGTGTTGACTCACCTCTTACAGGAACACTTACTGATTCAGAACCTGTCACTGTATCAATCTTTAATTATGGTGAAAATGATATTTCTAATTTTGATGTATCCTTCCAGGTTGATGGTGGTACAGTTGTAACAGAAACTTATTCTGGCACTATTTCAACTGGTGAAACAGCTCAGCATACATTTTCAACAGCAGTTGACATGTCATCGGTTGGTACAACTTATGTGGTTCATGCTTTCACGTCCTTGACTGATGATGAAAATGACGCAAACGATTCAGTAACAGTTGACATTACCCATTTGAATCCAAATGACATTGGTGTTTCTGAGATTACCTCTCCATCATCAGGTGAATTATTATCTAGTGCTGAGCCTGTTACTGTTACTATAACAAATTATGGTGGAGCTACTCAATATGACTTTGATATTACTTTTGAGCTTAATGGAGAAACTGTTACTGAAACAGTTCCTGGTCCACTAGAGGGAAACAGTTCAATGGAATATACCTTTACTCAAACAGTAGATGTTTCTGTATTTGGAACCTATACTATTACTGTATACACCTCGCTTGATGGTGATTCAGATACATCGAATGATTCTTCTACATCAGATATTACTAATATTAATTGTGCCCCTTCAATGGATTGTTCATTTGCTGATGGGTTCCAATTATTCCAGCTTGGAGATATTAATAATGAATCAGATTGTGAGGGATATGGGGACTTCACTGATCAATCAACTGATGTTGAATTAGGAGAAACTTATGATGTAACTATGACCACTGGTTATGGTAATCAGTTTGTTAGAATTTGGATTGATTATAATGATGACTTTAACTTCACATTAGATGAATTAATCCTTGATAATTATGAAATAGCAGATGGTGCTGCATCAGGATCTTATACCGAAACTACTCAAGTAACGATTCCGGCAGATGCAACAATTGGTCAGCATTTAATGAGAGCTAAGACAAATTGGCAAGCAGGTGTTCCTGACGACGCATGTGCATTAACAACTTATGGTGAAACTGAGGATTATATGATTAATATACTTCCAGCTGCAGCATATGACATTGGTGTAACAAATATTACTAATCCTGTAACAGGTACGTTGTCAAACTCAGAAACCATTACAATTGAGATTTTCAACTATGGAGAAAACGATGTGTCTAACTTTGAAGTATCTTACAGTGTTAATGGTGGTGCTGAAGTTGTTGAAACGTTTACAGAAACTTTAGCTTCGGGTACAACAGCTGAATATAGTTTCACTGGGACACCTGACATGTCAACGGTTGAAGCATACTATACAATAGTTGCATCAGTAAACTTAGACGGAGATGAAGATCCAGAGAATGATTCTTATGAAATTGAAATTCAACACCTTAATCCTTATGATGCCGGTGTTACAGCTATGATTTCTCCAACATCAGGTGTTGGGCTTACAACCGCTGAGCAGGTAACTGTTGAAATCACCAACTTTGGTGGTGCTACACTTACGGATTTTGTAATAACCTATGAAATGAATGGAACTGTAGTTTCTGAGACTGTTGCTGGACCACTTGAAGGTAACTCAACAATGCAGTACACATTTACTCAAAGTGCTGATTTAGCAAATCCTGGAACATATTCTTTCACATGTTACACGACTGTTGATGGTGATGCTGACCCCTCAAATGACTCAGCTAGTGTTGAAGTTATCAGCTCTACTTGTGCTCCGTCAATGAATTGTTCGGTTGGTGATGGTTTATCATTATTCCAATTATTGGATATTGACAATCCATCTGGTTGTGAGGGATATGGAAACTTTACCGATCAAATGACAAATGTTGAACAAGGTGGCACTCATGATGTAACAATGACTACTGGTTATGGAAATCAATATGTTAGAATATGGATTGACTTTAATGATGATTACTCTTACACTATGGATGAGTTGGTCCTTGATAATTATATATTAGGTCAAGGTTTTGGTAGCGGTACATATACTGAAACTACCCAGATTGTACTCCCATCTGATGCTACACTTGGTGAGCATACAATGAGGGTTAAGACGAACTGGAATGCAGGAGTCCCAGATGATTCATGTGATGAAACTACTTATGGAGAGACTGAGGATTATACGGTAAATGTAGTCACCTCATTAAGTATAGGAGACTTAGAGTTTAATGGTTCTAATATGATTGTTTATTCAAGCGATAATGAGCAATTCACTATTAAACTTACTACTGAATACAATGATTTAATAACGTTCAGTGTTTATGATGCAAGCGGAAAAATCATTGTATTTAATAACATTGAAAAGAGTAATAATAGCTCATTTATTTATAACTTAGATATGAGTTATGCAGCCTCAGGCATTTACCTTGTAAAAATGGGTAATTCAACGGTTGGTTTCAAAACTACTAGAATATTAGTCAAATAATAAAATACAAAAATGATCATGAAGCACATAATGAATTTTTTAATTTTTTCCTTCTTTTTATTTGGATATAGCCAAGACAACAGAGAAGGTAAAGCAGTTATTGATAGTCAATTAAGTTTTAAATATGTTAAAAGCATAAAACAACAAATTGATGAAGGTACTTTTGTTCCGTCTCGAGAAATAGAAAAAACAAAAAAAATTAGAAATGATATGAAAGAGGACAACTACAATATTACCATTGGAAAATCTCAAGAGTCTGCCCTTTCAGAAAAACTTGTTAAAGATCAGATAGAAAAGCAAAAAAAACAGACTAGAGAGCCAGAATTAGTTTTTGAGCCTTTTCAATCAATAAATTACATACCATCTGACCCAACAGGTGCAGCTGGTCCTGATCATTATGTTGCAGCATGGAACTCTTCTTTTAGAATTTTTGATAAATCAGGTACTCCAGTTATTTCAGCAGCAAGTTTAGCAAGTGTTTTTGGAAATGATGAATTAGGTGACCCCATTGTTTTATATGATGCCCAAGCTGAAAGATTTATTTTGACAAGCATGGGAAATAGTGCTGTAAATTTTGCTATTACCGAAGGATCCAACCCATATACTGATGGCTGGTATGTTTATACCGCTGCAGATGATACATTTAGTACTGGAGATTTGGCAAGTGACTTTCCAGATTACCCTAAATATGCAATATGGTCTGACGCATATTATTTAACAACTAATTATTCTAATGTTCCTTTGTTTGCACTTGAAAGGGATAAGATATTAAATGGTGACCCTACTGCGTCTATTCAAGGAATGACAGTTTCTGGAATGGTTTACTTAGGTTTTAGGGGTTCACAAGTATTTAGTATTTCAGATGACAACCATCCAGAGCCAGGAAATGCAACACTAGTTCTTCACGCAGATGGTGCTGTAACAGGAGGGTCAGATCAAATTAAAGTTTGGACTATCAATGTAGACTGGGAAAATTCCGCAAATACTACGGTTTCAGCTCCAGAATCTCTGTTTACAGTTCCTTTCAATGCGTATTTTGATGGAGGAGATTTAGAAGTGAATTTAACTCAAATGAATGGGACTGATATGTCAGCAGGGACTCATATGATTAGTAACCAACCACAATTTAGAAAATTTGCTAATCACAACTCAGCATTGGTCAATTTTACGGTTAATGCAATTAGTCAAAACCCTTCTTCACCTGCAGAACAAGCAGGTATTCGTTGGATAGAGTTGAGACAAGATGGAGATGGTCAACCTTGGTATATTTATCAAGAAGGGACATACGTAGCACCAAATGGTAAGCATGCTATTTATGGAAGTATGGCAATGGACTTTTTAGGTAACATAGGAATGGGATATACCAGTTTCAGTGAGAATAGTTTTATTGAGTCTAACTACACAGGAAGATTTAGTAATGATGAATTAGGGGTTATGACCATTGATGAGCAAACTATTTCAACTAGTAATTCTCATAATCTTTACGCCAGATATGCTGACTATTCTCACTTAACAGTTGATCCAAGTGATGACAAAAGTTTTTGGTTCAACACAGAATTTTTTAGAAATAATAATAGAAGAGATGTCGTTGGAGTTTTTAAAATTGCTTCAGATTTCAACAATGACATCGGAGTAGTTAGTATCGATGACCCTGTTGATGGTACCTTATCCGATTCAGAAAATATCACTGTGACTTTATTTAATTATGGTCAGCAAGATGTTTCAAACTTTGATCTTTCATATCAAGTTGATTCTGGTAACATTATTACAGAAACTTTCTCAGGAACATTACAAAGCTATGAAGAAGCAGAATTTACATTTTCACAGTCCGCAGATTTTTCTTTGGTCGGTCAGTCGTATGAAATCTTTTCATATACTTCATTAGATAATGATGAGTATTCAGAAAATGACGGAGTAACAAGCACTGTCACCCATTTGAACCCTAATGATATTGGTATTTCAGAAATTTTATCGCCTAACTCTGGCACAAATCTAACTAATTCAGAAGAGTTGACAGTTGTAATAACCAACTATGGAGGTGCGTCACAAAGTAATTTTGATGTATCAGTGGAATTTAATGGTGAAACTTACGTTGATAATGTTGTTGGCCCGCTTGAGGCAAATAGTTCAATTGAATATACATTTGTTCAGAATTTAGACCTTTCTGCATTTGGATCATATTCGATTACGGTAACCACATCACTAAATGGTGACTCTAATAGCTCAAATGATTCTTTAACAGTAAATGTTTATAATATTAATTGTTCACCCTCAATGGATTGTTCATACAATGACGGTTTCCAGTTATTTCAGCTGGGTGATATAAATAATGAATCTGGTTGTGAGGGTTACGGAGATTTTACAGATCAATCTACTGATTTAGAAGCAGATTACACTTATGATTTGAATGTGACCACTGGTTACGGTGATCAAAATGTTAGAGTTTGGATTGATTTTAACAATGATTTTGTATTTGATTTGGATGAATTAGTTGTTGATAATTATGTTATTGCTGCTGGTTCTGGTTCAGGTTCATATTCTGAAACTATTCCACTTACAATACCCGCAGGAGTAAATCTAGGAGAGCATATTTTAAGAGCAAAAACTAACTGGCAGGCAGGCGTTCCTGATGATGCCTGTGAAGAAACTCAGTATGGAGAAACAGAAGACTATATGGTTAATATTGTTGCTGGTTTAGGAGTAGATGATATTATAAGTAATTCAGAATTCAAAATAATTATGAAAGACAATTATAATTATGAAATCAGCTTAATCACTCAGCATTCAGACAATATTATATTTAAAGTTTATAATGTAACTGGTCAATCTTTAATTTCTAGAAAAGTTCCTTACAGAGATGGTAAGTATACTTATAATTTAGATATGTCTTATGCTGCAACTGGAGTTTATATGGTTAGAATGGGTAATAATACGATTGGTTATAAAGTTGGAAAAATAATCGTTAAATAAATAAAAAAATCGATTATGAAAAAGATAATATTTGCTGTAATTTTTTTATGTAGTGCTATCTCTTTTTCACAGGTAACAAATCAAGGAGTTCCAAATAGTTGGAATATAAATTTAGACAATTCACAAATACAAAAGAAAGAGCTCCCTAGCTTTGATCTTGAAGCTGTAAAAGCTGAAGATGCAGTAAACGACTACAAGTTTGATGCGCCTTGGAGATTTGGATATATACATAGTGTAGATTATGGTTTAGAAGATGGTGTGTGGTCAGTATTGGAAAATGGTGATAGAATTTGGAGGATATTAATTACCTCCCCGAAAGCACTTTCCTTAAATTTTATATTTGATGATTTTTACATGCCTCAAGGAGGATATTTATATTTATACAACAATGAAAGAACTGATTTATTAGGAGCATATGATTCTAATCAAAATCAAGAAAGTGGAGTGCTTGGCACATGGCTTGTTGAAGGTGACGCTGTTTGGTTAGAATATTTCGAGCCAAGTGAAGTTAAGGGTCAAGGAAGGCTTCACATTGCAAAAGCTACTCATGGTTATAGAAATGCCGAAACCTTTAAAGAAGCTAAGGGATTAAATGATTCAGGTGATTGTAACTTGGATGTTGATTGTTCAATCGGAGATGATTGGGAAGAATTAAAAGAGCATAATAAAAGATCTGCTGGAATTTTACTTTCTGGTGGAGGTGGTGGTTTTTGCTCTGGAGCACTAATTAATAATACTGAAAATGATGGCACACCATACTTTTTAACAGCTAATCACTGTTTCTCAAACCCTAGTGTCTGGGCATTCAGATTTGGATGGATTAGTCCAAATGTTGTCTGTGCAACTACTGCCAATAGCTCCAATGGACCTACTAATATGACAATAAGTGGTGCTACACTAAGAGCAAGAGACGCTGGATCAGATTTTGCTTTGGTTGAAATAAATCAAAACGTTCCTGAAGATTGGGATAGAGTTTACGCTGGTTGGGACAGATCAGGAAATACTCCAGATTTTACAGTTGGAATTCACCATCCATCGGGTGATGTAATGAAAGTTTGTAGAGACGATGACCAACCAACACAAACTATAAATGGTGGTGCTCAAACTTGGGAAATCACTACTGCCGGTGGAGGCTGGGAGTGGGGTGTCACTGAGCCAGGATCATCTGGTTCACCTCTATTTGATACCGAAGGTAGAATTATTGGTCAACTTTATGGAGGTGGTGCTGCTTGCTCTGGAACAGTTGATAATAATTTATTTGATTATTATGGCAGATTAGATATTTCGTGGGAAGGTGGAGGAAGTTCATCTACTCGTTTAAGAGATTGGTTAGACCCTAATAGTTCTGGGGATACTGATGTAGACCCATACCCAGCATTAGTATTATTGGCTAATGATATTGGTATTGAAAGTGTTGATTCACCTGTAAGTGGAACATTAACTGATTCAGAACCTGTCACTGTTTCTATCACAAATTTTGGTGAGAATGCTGCATCTAATTTTGATGTATCCTTCCAGGTTGATGGTGGTACAGTTGTAACAGAAACTTATACTGGTTCTGTGGCATCTGAAGAGACTGTTCAGCATACGTTTTCAACCACTGTTGACATGTCATCGGTTGGTACAACTTATGTGGTTCATGCTTTCACGTCCTTGACTGATGATGAAAATGACGCAAACGATTCAGTAACAGTTGACATTACCCATTTGAATCCAAATGACATTGGTGTTTCTGAGATTACCTCTCCATCATCAGGTGAATTATTATCTAGTGCTGAGCCTGTTACTGTTACTATAACAAATTATGGTGGAGCTACTCAATATGACTTTGATATTACTTTTGAGCTTAATGGAGAAACTGTTACTGAAACAGTTCCTGGTCCACTAGAGGGAAACAGTTCAATGGAATATACCTTTACTCAAACAGTAGATGTTTCTGTATTTGGAACCTATACTATTACTGTATACACCTCGCTTGATGGTGATTCAGATACATCGAATGATTCTTCTACATCAGATATTACTAATATTAATTGTGCCCCTTCAATGGATTGTTCATTTGCTGATGGGTTCCAATTATTCCAGCTTGGAGATATTAATAATGAATCAGATTGTGAGGGATATGGGGACTTCACTGATCAATCAACTGATGTTGAATTAGGAGAAACTTATGATGTAACTATGACCACTGGTTATGGTAATCAGTTTGTTAGAATTTGGATTGATTATAATGATGACTTTAACTTCACATTAGATGAATTAATCCTTGATAATTATGAAATAGCAGATGGTGCTGCATCAGGATCTTATACCGAAACTACTCAAGTAACGATTCCGGCAGATGCAACAATTGGTCAGCATTTAATGAGAGCTAAGACAAATTGGCAAGCAGGTGTTCCTGACGACGCATGTGCATTAACAACTTATGGTGAAACTGAGGATTATATGATTAATATACTTCCAGCTGCAGCATATGACATTGGTGTAACAAATATTACTAATCCTGTAACAGGTACGTTGTCAAACTCAGAAACCATTACAATTGAGATTTTCAACTATGGAGAAAACGATGTGTCTAACTTTGAAGTATCTTACAGTGTTAATGGTGGTGCTGAAGTTGTTGAAACGTTTACAGAAACTTTAGCTTCGGGTACAACAGCTGAATATAGTTTCACTGGGACACCTGACATGTCAACGGTTGAAGCATACTATACAATAGTTGCATCAGTAAACTTAGACGGAGATGAAGATCCAGAGAATGATTCTTATGAAATTGAAATTCAACACCTTAATCCTTATGATGCCGGTGTTACAGCTATGATTTCTCCAACATCAGGTGTTGGGCTTACAACCGCTGAGCAGGTAACTGTTGAAATCACCAACTTTGGTGGTGCTACACTTACGGATTTTGTAATAACCTATGAAATGAATGGAACTGTAGTTTCTGAGACTGTTGCTGGACCACTTGAAGGTAACTCAACAATGCAGTACACATTTACTCAAAGTGCTGATTTAGCAAATCCTGGAACATATTCTTTCACATGTTACACGACTGTTGATGGTGATGCTGACCCCTCAAATGACTCAGCTAGTGTTGAAGTTATCAGCTCTACTTGTGCTCCGTCAATGAATTGTTCGGTTGGTGATGGTTTATCATTATTCCAATTATTGGATATTGACAATCCATCTGGTTGTGAGGGATATGGAAACTTTACCGATCAAATGACAAATGTTGAACAAGGTGGCACTCATGATGTAACAATGACTACTGGTTATGGAAATCAATATGTTAGAATATGGATTGACTTTAATGATGATTACTCTTACACTATGGATGAGTTGGTCCTTGATAATTATATATTAGGTCAAGGTTTTGGTAGCGGTACATATACTGAAACTACCCAGATTGTACTCCCATCTGATGCTACACTTGGTGAGCATACAATGAGGGTTAAGACGAACTGGAATGCAGGAGTCCCAGATGATTCATGTGATGAAACTACTTATGGAGAGACTGAGGATTATACGGTAAATGTAGTCACCTCATTAAGTATAGGAGACTTAGAGTTTAATGGTTCTAATATGATTGTTTATTCAAGCGATAATGAGCAATTCACTATTAAACTTACTACTGAATACAATGATCTAATGACCTTAAGTGTTTATGATACTAGGGGTAGAATTTTAGAATCAAGAAATATAACAAAGACCAATAATTTAAGTTACGTATACAACTTAAATATGTCAAATACCGAAGCAGGTATATATTTTATTAGACTTGGTAATTCTACAGTAGGTTATAAAACCGAAAGGATTATTGTTAGATAACAAAGTTTTTTCAAATAAATAAAGGAAGGTAATTTTTACCCTCCTTTATTTTATTAAAATATAGCTTTAAGTTGAATTGAACCGTTATGAATAGTTCTAAGACTATTACTTTTTCTACCTAAATAAATAAAGTTTATATCTAAAAGTTTTGAAAGTTTTCTTTGAAATTTAAATGACCAAGTGTAGTTTTCCCCACCCTGTAGCCCATTCATCATTACATAACTAATTACTGAGTTTAATTCTCCATTAAATTCATTCTTATAATAATTGAATTCTGAAATAAAACCTCTCTTTTCTTTTTGATTTAAAAAAAGAGAAATTCCAAAATTTTGCTGTTTTAGAGATTCCTGATTTCCGATTAAATTGCTAATATTAGATAATTTATAAATAAAGTTTATGCGATTATTTTCACCAGAAAAATATGTAAGTTTTGGATTTATGCTGTAATCTTTAATGTCATAATTTTTATCTTGAAAATTTTCACTCCAATTGATTTTCTTTTGTCTATTTCCGATAACTTCCATTAAATATAAATCACCAATTTTATGAACAAAATTTATTTTTTTAATTAAGCTTGAACTTCTTGTTGAGCCAAAAGAATAATTATTTTTTGATTTATTTTCAAGAAAGGTAAAAGCTAAAGAAAATTTCTGCTTTGACCTGTTAAAATAAAACACATTTTTTAAAGAATAATTATAAGCCAAAAGACTGTTTTCGTCAATGCTAAATGGGTTTATTTCTATTTCTGGATTGATGTCAAGATTTGTCTTTTTATCTAAGGAGTATTGCAATTGGTTTGAAATTTTTGATAAAAATTTATAAAAGCCCAAATCAGAATTTTTCAATTTTAAAAAATTAACCTTAAGTGAGTAGTTTAGCTTATTTTGATAAGTTCTTATGAATATTTGATTTGGCAAAAGTACTCTTATATACCTGCCCTCATCTTCAAAGACTGCAATTTCAAACTCCTCTAGCTCTTGTATGCCATTATTATTAATATCAATCCATTTATAGTTACCAAGGCCTGGCTCAACCTCTAAAAATGTAAATTCTTGTTGTGGTAAATTTCCAGAATTAGTTTCGAAAAACAGGTTAGAGTCAAACGAGTTTTGAAAAAGCTTTTGATTATATAAAACTTTTGTATTTAAAAATTTCTCTTCCCTGTTTTCGGTGATTGATTTTAATTTATTCTGATTTAAATATACAGTGAGTCTAGCTTTTTTATCATTTATAATTTGTGAATTAAGAAAATAACTTTCATATGAATTAACATTATCCAGCCTACCATTATATATGCTGTCATTTTCTCTTTTTAAATATCCTATTTCTACAAACGACTCATCTTTATTACCAAAACCATTTTTAAATTGATATGTCTCTTGACCAAAGTCTGGATTTGCTAAACCTTGAATTCCTTTACTTTTTTTTCTTTCATGATTATAATTAATTTCTATCCATCCAATTTTATGATCTAGTTGTATATAATTATTGGAATTAATAAAATCACTAGAATAATCATTTTGATCAGACAGCATAAAACTGTTTTTTGAACTTAATTTTAAGTTTCTGTTTTTATTGGAATTAATATTTAGGTTATTTCTTATACCACTGAACAAATCACCATACTTCAGGTTCTCAAAACTGTAATTTAATACACCAATTTTTTCATTATTTAACTCAAGAATACCTTTAGTTAAAAGTTGATTGTAATTCCCTGAAATATTTTCATTTAAATCCCAGTCCCTATTAAACTCTGTATTATATATCCTTTCAACAGAGTTGAAGTTATCTTCAATATAATTAACATCCAGCTCTGTGATTAAATTAAATTTATCGAGTTTTTTTTCCGAAATGTAATTTACTTTGGAGGCAATCCCTGTATTATCTGAGTCTTCTAATGATGAAAAAAGATTTTTATCTTTATTACTTGCTGCTAATTCGATATTTATTTCGGAGTCATTTTTTGTCTTATAAGTTGAATAATAAGAAAGAAGTTGTAATTTTTCTGGTGCAACTAATTTTACAAGCGGTTCAAAATTCCCTTGTCTTAGTCCATTTAAAGGAGCTACATACTCGTAAATATTTTCTATTGCATTATCATTAATCAGTATATAATCCCCTTGATTATCTCCAACATTGGTGAAATTAACATCATACAGATCATCTTCCAAATTATTTGAATAAATAAAGATTTCAATATTATTAATTATTTCTTTTTTATATAAAATTCTGTTTTCGTCATAAGAGGTTAAAATTCCTGTTGGTGCTGACATAAGGTTTATATTATCACCTGCGTTAGATAATATTTGTATCTGATTATCTGAGATATTTTGAAGTAGCGGCTGATCTTTAATGTCATTTTCATTGTAAAATGAAATATTGTGAATAGCCTTATTTTTCTTGAATTCAATTCTGGAAAAACCAAAAAAACTATTGTAGTTTTTTTCGCTTACTTGATACTCCACCTGAACTCGCATATCAGACATAATTGGTAATGTAGAATTGAATATAATTTCACCTGCATTATAATTTATAACATAGTCTTTATCAATTCCTCTTTCTAGCTTATTGCCATTAATAAATACAGATTCACTACCAGAAACTACCAGTACATAAAGCTCACCATTTTGTCCAACTAATTTATAAGGACCCTGATTTCCATTTTGTGTAGTTATCTCTGTTCTTTTGTATTTTCCTTTTGCAATTGCACCTGCCGCTTCAACACTAATAGACTCATTAATTGAAGAATTGATTGATAACCCTTGAATTCTTTTACTGAAATTTCCAAAAAATGTATTGTCTTGAATCAGATCAATATCACCTCCTCTTATATTCCATTTATTCGAAAAAACTTCAATAAAAATTTGATCAAATTCATCTATCTGTTGAGAATAACCGTTGTTTTGAAGAGGAATATTTGAATCTTGAATAGATGCTTTTATTTTTACATTATTCGCTAATTCACCTGAAATTTGTAAGTCAAGCTCGCTATTTAGAACAGAGTTTTGATTACTCCCAACTGTTACACCTCTTGAAATACTACCATTTGTTATAATGTTTGAAAAATTGTTGTTTTGCTTTGATAAATTACTTTTTGATAGTTTATATAGTTTATTAAGATTATCAGTATTATCAATAATTATTTCACTATTTAATTTTGAATATTCTTTTGATAAAATAACAGGATAAATTTTATCAGAAATGGAATCTTTAAATTTTCTTAATTCCTTTTGAAAATCAAGAGCCTTACTTTTACTCATCTGAGTGGTGTCAATGAAAATCTCTTGACCGTAAGAAACACCATACAATAAAAAGATGAATAAATATATTATTACTCTCATATAATAGAATAAACTAAAAATAATAGAAAATATTTTATCATCTTTATCATAACAAAATTCTTTAAGATGAAAGTAGTTTCATATAACGTTAATGGGGTTAGAGCAGCAATGAATAAGGGTTTAGTTGCATGGCTGATTAAAGAAGACCCTGATATTGTTTGTTTACAAGAAATAAAGGCATTAGAAGAGCAGATAAATATTTCAGAGTTTGAATCCATAGGTTTTAAGTATAACTTTTGGTATAGTGCAACAAAAAAAGGATACAGTGGAGTTGCTATTTTATCTAAATATAAACCTTTACATGTAGAGTATGGTACCGGCATATCATATATGGATTTTGAAGGAAGAAATATAAGGTTGGACTTCAAGGATTTTTCGGTAATGAGTTTATATCTTCCCTCTGGAACTAATCTTGACAGACTAGAATTTAAATTAAAATATATGGATGATTTTTTGGATTATATTAAAAAATTAAACGTTGACATTAAAAATTTAATTATTGCTGGAGATTACAATATTTGTCATAAGGCAATCGATATTCACAATCCAATAAGAAATAAAAATATTTCTGGATTTTTACCAATTGAGAGAGAATGGTTGCAAAAATTTATTGATTCAGGATTCGTAGATTCCTTCAGAGAATTTAATTCATCTGCGAATAATTATAGTTGGTGGACATACAGAGCTAATGCAAGAGCAAATAACAAAGGATGGAGAATAGATTATATTATGGTTTCTTCTTCAATGCGAGAAAATTTACAATCTGCTAATATATTAAGTGATGTAGTGCATAGTGATCATTGCCCAATAAAAATTTCTTTAAAAGTTTAAAAAAAAACCCTATCAATTGATAGGGTTTTTTTCAAATAGTTTTACCATTTTCATCCAAAAAATGGTACTCCAAATATTTATAAGCATCTCTAGGGATAATTTTAATCCATTTTTTATGTTTAAAATACCACTTGAGCCTAACAGAAGGATATCCTTTTTCTAGATAAGCAGCAATGAAAGGATGAGTATTTAAATTAATATGACTTTCACCTTTATTAACTAGCCTATCGATATCTTCAGATATCTTATCTAAGAGCACAATTGGAGCTTCAACTTCATTATCAAGACCATTACTAGGGTTTTCTTCCCTAGTTTTAATATTCATTTCAGGTCTTACTCTTTGCCTTGTTATCTGGATTAATCCAAATTTACTTGGAGGAAGAATTTTATGTTTAGCTCTATCTTCCTTCATTTCTGTTTTCAGATGGTTAAATAGTTTTTTTCTGTTATCTGCTTTATTTTGATCAATAAAGTCAACTACAATAATTCCACCTATATCTCTAAGACGAAGTTGTCTTGCAATTTCTGAGGCAGCTATTAGATTAACTTCAAGTGCAGAATCTTCTTGGTTCTTAGCCGAAGAAGATCTATTTCCACTATTAACATCTATGACATGCAAAGCTTCTGTGTGTTCAATGACTAAGTAGGAACCTTTTGTCATTGAAACATTTTTACCAAATGAAGTTTTAATTTGTCTTTCAATTCCAAATTTTTCAAAGATTGGAATTTTTGAATTGTATAGTTTTACAATCGACTCCTTTTTTGGTGCAATTTTTTGTAAATAATCTTTGATTTGAATGTGTAATGCTTCATCATTAACTAAGATTGATTTAAAACTTTCATCAAATAAGTCTCTAAGAATTTTAGACGAAATATTCATTTCATCCATAACTTTACTAGGAATATTTGCATTCCTAATTTTTTTACACATCGCAATCCATCTATTGTAAAGATTTTGTAAATCTCTGTCAAGTTCAGCAACTTTTTTGCCTTTTGCAACGGTTCTGACAATCACACCAAATCCTTTTGGCGTAATGCTTTTTACCAGCCTCTTTAATCTATCTTTTTCTTTCTGATCTTCAATTTTTTGAGAAATAGAAATTCTATTTGAAAATGGAACAAGAACTAAAAATCTTCCGGCAAGTGATAATTCGGAAGTAACTCTTGGACCTTTGGTAGAGATAGGTTCTTTTACAATTTGGATTAAAACAGATTGATTTGGGCTAAGTACATCTGCAACAGCACCATTTTTATCTATTTCTTCCTCAAATTTATAATTGTTTAAAGAGAAATTTCTGATTTTTCCTGAGCTAATACCCTTTATAAATTTTTGAAGGGTAGAAACTTTAGGACCTAAGTCGTGATAGTGTAAAAAAGCATCTTTTTTATATCCTACATTAACAAATGCTGCATTTAAAGCAGGCATTGTTTTTCTTATTTTGGCAAGAAATATATCACCAACTAAAAATTTTGTATTGTCATTATCTTTATGAAACTCTATAAGTTTTCCGTCTTTAAGTAAGGCAAAATCAACATTGTTAGAACTTGAGCGAATAAGCAATTCTTTATTCATTTTATCATTTTTTTGCATTAATGCTGATTAATATATAAACTACAATTATTCATCTATTGTAAAAGCAATTATTACAACGTGCTAATGAATATTTTTCAAAGAACTTAAGTTGATATTAATGATAATTAAGAAGATTGATAAGAATTAATCCTTCTTCTTGTGACGATTAGCCCTACGTCTCTTTTTTCTCTTATGAGTAGCTACTTTATGTCTTTTACGCTTTTTTCCGCTAGGCATAAATTATATTTTAGTTAATTTTTAATTTCGATTTCACACCATCAATAAAAAACTTCGATGGTTTAAAAGCTGGAATATTGTGAGCTGGTATTTTAATGGTTGTATTCTTCTTGATATTTCTAGCAGTTTTTTCAGCTCTTTTTTTAACTATAAAACTTCCAAAACCTCTTAAATATACATTTTCACCATTTTCTAATGAATCAATTATCTCTTTCATAAGTGATTCAACAGTAAGTTGCACATCAACTTTTTCAATTCCTAATTTTTCAGAAATATTTGCTACAATTTCAGCCTTTGTCATAAATCAATATATTTTTATCATTAATAATTCAACAATGCCTGCAAATATATGTATTTTTTACTTCAATATTTAATTGGTTTATAATTTAATTTATTACATCTATAGATTACCTTTACCAACCTTAATTATCTAAATGGCACTCAATAAGTTAATTTTAAAATGGTATGATAAAAACAAAAGAGATTTGCCGTGGAGATATACCAAAAACCCATATAATATATGGATATCTGAAATTATTTTACAGCAAACTAGAATGGAACAGGGAATTTATTATTATAATAGATTCATATCCAAGTTTCCAGATTTAAAAACCTTGGCAAATTCAGATGAAAAAGATGTTTTATTATTATGGCAAGGCTTAGGTTACTATTCAAGGGCCAGAAATTTACATTCCACATCAAAATATATATTTAATCAATTAAATTCAGAGTTTCCTGAATCCTACGAAGAGTTGATTAAGCTTAAAGGAATAGGGGATTATACAGCTAGTGCAATTTCATCTATTTGTTTTGAAAAATCTCAGCCTGTCTTAGATGGTAATGTTTTTCGGATTATTTCAAGAGTTTATGAAATCAAAAATCCAATAGATTTAAATAAGTCAAGAAAAGTATTTAAAGAAAAGGCTAAAGAAATGATGCCAAGTGATAGATATGGTGATTATAATCAGGCATTAATGGATTTTGGATCAATTATTTGTAAACCTTTAAACCCACTTTGTTCATCTTGTGTTATTTCAAAAATTTGTTCTGCTTTCAATAATAATTCTGTGGAATATTATCCGGTTAAGAGCTCTAAAAGTAAGATTAAGTTGTTGTATTTTGATTACATAGTTGTAAAGCATAACAACCAATTTTTAATTGAGCAAATACAAGAAGGTGTTTGGAAGAATATGTATCAGTTTCCGGTTCATGTTTCAGAATCTAAAAAGACAAAAAAAGAGATTACAAAGTTTTTATTAGAAAAATATCAGACTAAAAACTTGACGATTAATCTGATTGATTCTGAATTTATTAAGCATAAATTATCTCACATAAATATAAGATCTAGATTTTGGTTAGTAGAGAATAAAATTAATGCTAATGAGGGAATCTATGTGTCTTCGTTTAAGGAATATCCGATGTCTAAATTAATGCACAAGTTTATTGAAAAATATGCTCATGAATTGAGTATATCTTAAGTTAAAATAGTAAATTAGAAAAAAATAAAAATTATGTCTGGAACACTTAATAAAGTCATGTTAATTGGTCATTTAGGAGATGAGGTAAAAATTCATAGGTTTGAGGATGGAGGATGTGTTGGAAGATTTCCTTTAGCAACAAATGAAACATATATGAATAAGCAAACTAACGAAAGAGTTTCTAATACTGAATGGCATAATATTGTATTGAGAAATAAAGCTGCTGAAATTTGTGAAAAATATTTATCCAAGGGAGATAAAGTATACATTGAGGGTAGAATCAAGACTAGAAAATGGCAAGATGACAAAGGAAATGATAGGTATTCAACTGAGATAAATTGTACTGAATTCACCTTTTTATCTAATAAAAATGATATGCCAGCTCAACCCGATAATTCACCAGTCATTGATGAAAAGAAAGTAGAAAGTGTTTCCGATTCTGTTGAAGAAACCGACGATTTACCGTTTTAGAATTAAATTAAATTTTATTTCTTACCATAGAATTTATGTCAATATGGGTAAAATAATTATTCCAATATTCTTTTTTACTTTCATGATTTTTTCTTGTAATGAGACTAATTTACCTAAGCAAAATGGCTTTCTTAGAATTGAATTTAAAGAACCATATTATTCAATTTACGAAGAAACAGACACTCCATTCAATTTCTATTATAATTCAAATTCCACTGATTTAGATCAAATCGGACATAACCAATTTCTATTTGACTATAGTGATCTAAACCTATCCTTAAATTTATCATTTTACAACATTGGAGGTAGTCAGGATTTAGAAAAAAAATCACGTGACTTTTCTTTAATTTTGGATACCCATACAAAAAAATCAAATGGTGTTATTTTAAGAGAATACGATAATAATAATAGTAGGATATTTGGAAAACTTTATGAAATTAAAGGTGACGTAGCATCTCCCATTCAATTCTACCTCACAGACAGTATTTCAAACTTTATAAGCGGTTCGGTTAATCTAAAATTTAAATCAAATTATGATTCAATATATCCCTCAATTCAATATGTTAAAAATGATATTTTAGTTTTATTTGAATCTATTAATTGGAACACGAAATGAAACTTAATAAATGGTTTTATTTAATTGCTTTATCATTAATATGGGGAAGTTCATTTATTTTAATTAAAAAGGCTTTAGTTGGCCTTGAAGCTTCTCAGCTTGGTTCATTAAGAATTATATTTTCTTCAATTTTTATTTTTTTAATTGCATGGAGGAATATTTTTATAATTAAAAAAATAGAATGGAAATGGATAACGATTTCTGCATTTTTGGGAAGTTTTTTTCCAGCATTTTTGTTTGCATTTGCTGAAAAAGAAATTGATAGCTCAGTAGCATCTATAATCAATTCAATAGTACCCTTAAATACCTTAATTTTGGGAATGATTATTTTTAAAATAGAATCTACCAAAAGGCAGATTATTGGAGTCCTTACAGGTTTTTTTGGTACATATCTCTTAATCTCATCTGGACTTAAGCTAAACCCAGATCAAAATTATAATTATGCAGGATTGGTGATTCTTTGTTCGTTTTTATATGCATTAAACGTTAATATTATAAAAAAATATCTTCAACACCTTTCAGCTTTAACAATTACAGTAGGACACTTTACAGCAATTATATTTCCTGCTGTTTTGGTTTTTTTATTTTCTGACTTTGAGTTTTCTAGTTTAGAAAAGGATGAGGTAAAAACTTCAATATTTTATGTATTTATACTAGCGCTATTTGGTACAGCATTAGCTAAAATTATTTTTAATAAGCTTATAAAGATTTCAAGTCCAGTATTCGCTTCTTCAGTAACTTATTCAATGCTGATTGTTTCTATCTTTTGGGGAATCGTAGATGGAGAAAAATTCTCTGTCTATCAACTAATAGCAACACTCATAATAGTATTTGGTGTTATTTTAACTAATAAAAAATCAAATGTTAAAAACTAGAATCTTTAATCTCTTTATTAATTTCTATACTACTTGTCTTAAACTCAAGTTTTTGAGCTGGTAATTCCATGTAAAATGGAAACATAACATTTTGAACTGATTGATAATCACCATAATTTGTAGTTACAATATTATTGTTATCATCAGTATCCTCTGTACTTAGTAGTAGTCCAGATTCAACAGAATAATATCTGTGTGATTCTTTACCATCAACAGTTACTTTAACTTTGTAAGCATCCTGAAAATTTACAGAGTTTATACTAACTAGCTCTAATTCTTCAGGCTTAAAGTAAAGCTCTTCAAAAATACCTTTAACCTTTTTGTTTTCATTAAGCTGTCTTTCGTCAAATTCTACTCTTTGACCTTGCATTTCAGAATATCCTCTTTCACCATCAAAAGTGGTTTTACTCAAAGTCATTTTTTGACCTTGCATACTTGCTTCAATTACAAAAGAAGACTTATTTGGAAGTTTCTGTCTCATTGTAGCCTGAGGTGTAAAAGGAGCTCCAGGAATTGTGACATCAGCTTTCATTATTAATGTATTTACGGATTCTAGGTTTGATTTACCACCAACTGCACTGATATAATTATTTATTACATTAATAGCTGTTAATCCCTCTGGAATTGCCTTGTTGAAAACAGGCTTCGCTACAGGGTTAGCAAACTTGTCAAAATAATTTATTGGGAATCCGATTTCTTCTAAACCAGCTACAACTTCACTGCCTCTACCTACAACAATTATGCGCGTATTGCCAAGTTTAAGAAATTTATTAGCTGCTTTTTTAACATCTTGAGCTGAAACATTATTAATATTTTCAATAAATGTTTCATAATAATCATCAGGAAGATTATTTAATCTTTGTCCAAGGGCAAAGCTGGCTATTGTAGAAGCTCTTTCTGTTGAAAAAATAAAATTACCAAGGTATGCAGCTTTTACGTCTTTAAGTCTTTGCGGATCTACACTTTCTGTTCTAATTCTAGAGATTTCTTTAACAATTTCAGTAACCGTGCTGTCTGTAACTGCATTTCTTACTTTAGCTTCAGCTGTAAATCTAGAAACTCCATACCTGCTAGATCCAAGGCTTGAGTATGCACCGTATGTCCATCCATTATCATCTCTAAGATTTTTAAATAAATATCCTTCACTACCACCTCCTAAAATTTGATTTACGATTAAACCAGCAAAGTAATCTTCATCAGATTGTTTTAATTGTGTGTTATTAGTGAAAATTACTGTTGATTGTGTTGCAGAAGGAACATCAATAAAGTTTATTTCAGTTAGAGCCACATTTTCTGTGTAAGATGGTTCTGGATTTACAGGTAGCTTACCTTTTTTCCAACCTTCAAATTTTTCCTTTAAAACAGGTTTAATTCCCTTTGCAGTAACATCACCGACAACAACTAAATATGCATTATTTGGAATGAAATATGTTTTATGGTGTTCAACTACATCTTGAAAAGTTACATTTTCAAGAGATTCTTGTGTTGTAAATTCACCATATGGGTGATTTTTTCCATAGGATAATGCAGAGCTTACTCTAGAAGCAATAGCATCAATATTGTTTACATCAGATTTCAAGCTTTCAATAAGTTTAGTCTTTTCTTTATCAAACTCTTCTTCTAATAATAGTGGATTTATTATCGCGTCTGACCAAAGTTCAAGAACTCTGTCATTATTTTTGGTTAAAGTATTCGCTGAACCACCACTAAAGGTTACACCGACTGATGCCCCTAAAAATTCAACTTCTTCATTATATTCATCTTTGGGGATATTTGTTGTTCCATTTCCAAGCATAGCGCTTAAAATACTCGAAACTCCAACTTTTTCTCCATCGATTATCGGATTTCTGTCAATTCTTAAGCTGTAAGTTACAACTGGTAATTTATTATCTTCAACAACCAATACTTGAATTCCGTTTTTTAACTTAAATGTTTTGGGTGTACCAAACTTAATTTCAGGATCGGGTCCTGAATTTGGCTGTTTACTTCTGTCAATTTGTGAAAAATTTATGTTGAAAACAAAAATTAACAGTAACGATATAATAATATTTTTCTTCATCATTTTATTATTTTTTTACATAATCCATATCAAGCCTTTGATTTGGCTTTAAATACTCATTTGCAACTCGCATTATATCTTCTCTAGTGATAGATCTGTATATTTCGATCTCATCATTAATTAATGATGTATCATCATACAAAAGATAATATTCAGCTAGACTACTGGTAATCCCTAAAATTCCAGTATTTTTTTGAACAAAGGAAGTCTCTATTTGATTATTTATTTTTTCAAATTCTCTTTCGGTTACCAACTCAGTTTGAAGTTTTCTGATTTGACTATCGATTTCTTCAGATAATGTTTCAAGTGATGTTTCACCAAGAGGCAATGCAAAAATTGAAAATGTTCCATATGCTTGATCATATCTACCATATGAAAATATTTGAAGAGCAGTCTTATCTTCGTCAACCATTTTTTTATAAAGTCTCGAGCTTTTGCCACCCGTCAGTATTTGTGAAATATAGTTTAAAACATATGAGTCTTTAGCACTATTTCTAGGAGTAATATATGAGAAAATTTTAGCAGGAATTTCGATATTAGCATCGTATTCAGTAACCTTGATTGTCTCGGCTATAGGTTTTTGAATAATATTTGGCTTAGCAGGCTTTGGATTATTATTTTCTATATCACCAAAGTAGTCTTCAACTAACTTTATAGTTTTTTCGGTATCAAGGTCTCCACCAATTACCAGAACAGCATTGTTTGGATTATACCATTTTTTATAAAAGTCTTGAAATTCTTCAAGACTAGCAGAATCTAAGTCTTCAAATGAACCGATTACGGATTGGCCATAAGGATGATTTGTAAACATATATTTGTCAATTTCTCTGTATCCGAATTTTGCATAAGGAGAATTGTCAATTCTGTCTCTTTTTTCCTCCTTAACTACTTCGTTTTGAGTATCTACTTGATCTTGGTCAATGATTGCATGAAGCATTCTTTCACTTTGTAACCACAATGCCAATTCTAAATTATTGGATGGGAAAAAGTTGAAATAGTTAGTTCTATCTTTCCAGGTGCTTGCGTTTGCAACTCCACCTTTGGATGTTATAATTTGCTTCCATTGTCTTTTTTTGATATTGGGAGAATTTGCAGAGGATGAAGCACACATATGTTCAAAAAAGTGAGAAAATCCTGATTTTCCTTCAACTTCATCTCTACTTCCAACATGATACATTACTTCAGTAGCTATGACTGGAGCAGAGTTATCTTGATGAATTATTACATGTAAGCCATTTTCTAAGGTATACTCCGTGTACTCAATATTTTGAGAATATATATAATTAGTAACCAGAAAAGCTACAAATAAACTTAAAAATTTATTCATTGATATAAGTTTTAAATATTATGAAAACCAAATATAGTTTTTTCATAATAAAAGAATGTTAAAGAAAATCAAAAAAACGAATCAAGTAACCTATTAAATTTAATTTTTATAAAAATTTGCTGATTTGCTAATTAGCTTTATATTTGCAATCGCTTTTAAAGATAAAATGTACGCAATAGTAGAAATATCAGGTAAACAATTCAAAGTCGAGAAAAAGCAAAAGCTTTTTGTCAATAGGTTAGATGTTGCTGAAGGTAAAAAAATATCATTTGATAACGTTTTAATGGTAAACGATGGTTCAAAATCATCGGTTGGTACTCCTAATGTTTCTGGAGTTCACGTGGACGCTAAGGTATTAAAGCACCTAAAATCAGACAAAGTAATTGTCTTCAAAAAGAAAAGAAGAAAAGGTTATAAAGTAAGAAACGGACACCGTCAAGCTATTACTGAAATAGAAATAAGTGATATTTTAACCGGTGTTTCAAAGAAGGCTACTGCAAAAAAAGCTGATGCTTCCAAAAAAGCTGAAGCAAAGAAAACTGTAGCTACAAAGAAAGCTGAACCTAAAAAGGGTTCTCCCAAAAAGGAATCACAAGATCTTTCTTCTATGTCCGTAGCCGAACTAAAAACTTTGGCGAAAGATAAAGGGATAAAAGGTATTTCCTCAATGAAAAAAGCGGATTTAATAAAAGCATTAAGTTAATTTTATAAAAAATGGCACATAAAAAAGGAGTTGGTAGTTCTAAAAACGGTAGAGAATCAGAATCGAAACGATTAGGTGTTAAGATTTTTGGTGGACAGCTTGCTAAAGCTGGTAATATAATTGTAAGACAGAGAGGTACAGTTCACAATCCTGGTGAAAATGTATACTTAGGAAAAGATCACACACTTCATGCAGGAGTTGACGGAGTTGTAAAATTTACAAAGAAAAAAGATAATAAGTCTTTTGTTTCTATTGTTCCTGCTTAACAATAATCTAAAATATTAAATAAAACCCCTTCATTCGAAGGGGTTTTTTTATTTCCTATGGTTCAATTTTTTTAACTTTATGTTTATGCCAGTTATCGAAGATTTTAATGTATCAAGTAAGACAAGATATGTGCTGTGGGAAATAACAGAAAACTATGAAACATTATTTTCTGGTATTGAGCTTGACTTAAACTCTAAGCAGCTGTTTTCTCAAAAAAAATCAGAAACTCATAGAAATCAATTTTTAGCTGTAAGATATTTACTTAAGTATTTATCAATTGATTTAAATAATTTAAATTATGATAGTTCAGGAAAACCTTTTTTTGAAAACAATTATAAAATTTCTGTTTCACATTCTGGAGTATATGTTGCGGTAATCATCAGTGATACTGCTGTTGGGATAGATATTGAAACAATTAACGACAGAATTCTAAAAATAAAAAGTAAATATTTGGATACCGAACTTAACTATCCAATGGAATTAAACACAGAAACTTCACTTGTTTATTGGAATATAAAAGAGAGTGTATTTAAGGCAATGGAAAAACCTGGAATTGATTTTAAAAAAAATATTCTTGTTCTTCCCTTAGACATTAAAAAAAATATGCTGAAAAGTTGGTATATCGACGATGATAAAATTTATTCTTTTGACACTCGTTTTAAAATTTCTAAAAAATATACCTTAGCATTTGTAATTAAAAATTAATGGGAGAAGTTTACGATTTTTTTCTCAGTTCATACTCCAACTATACCAGGGCTGATATTGTTTTAGAATTTCTTGCATTTTGGTTTGGAATTATAAGTGTTGTTTTTGCTAAAAAACAAAACATACTTGTGTATCCAACAGGTATTATATGTACTATAATCACAATGTACCTGATGTATAAGGTTAGTTTATTGGGTCATATACTTGTTAATTTACTCTACACAATTATTAGCTTTTTTGGATGGTGGAATTGGTCTAGAAGAGAGAATAATGATTTAGTGGTCAAGGTTTCAAAATTCACCTCTAATGACCTTACCAAGTCATTATTAATTTTCTTTTTTATTGTGTTTGTTGCCTACTTTGCACACGATTTCTTTGCAACTAATTTTGAAGGCCAAATAAAGGAATTGGATATTTTAACATCTGGAATCTTTGTAACTGCAATGTGGTTAATGGCAAATAAAAAATTAGAAAATTGGATATTATGGATAATTGGAAATGTGATAACTATACCTCTATATCTTTCAAGTGATAAGATTATATTATCAATTCAATATGTTATTTTTACCATACTTGCAATTCAGGCATATATAGAATGGAACAAAAGCTTAAGCAAATAAAATCTAATTGTAAAAGGGTTGTCCTTTATGGACCAGAGTCAACTGGAAAAACAACTTTAGCAATTGAATTGTCGAAACATTTCAATGTTCACTGGGTTCCTGAATATGCACGAGAGTATTTACAGAAAGTTTGGGATAGCGAAAAAAGAATTTGTGAACCAAAGGATATATTACCAATTGCGTTTGGTCAAATGGAGTTAGAGAACCATTATGTGAAAAAGTCTGATTCACTTATAATTTGCGACACTAATCTTTTCGAAACAATGGTGTATTCAAAATATTATTACGGAGGAAACTGTGATCCACTTCTAGAAAAATATGCGCTAAAAAATAACTATGATTTATTTCTTTTAACTGACATTGATATTCCATGGGAAAAAGATGATTTAAGAGATAAGCCTAACGAAAGAGAGGAATCTTTTGAGATTTTTAAAAACGAACTTATAAAAAATAATATTCCTTTTGAATTGATAAATGGCACTAGAATTGAAAGGTTAAAAAAAGCAATTAATTGTATAAATAAAATAATATAAATTTTATATTTTTAACCCGTGAAAAAATTCCACAGTTTTTTTCTTTCAGTTTTACTAATAGTACCTAGTATCATAAGCTTTGCTCATCACATTTTTGAAGAGCACAAACCCTGTACTGAAACTGAAATTCATTTTCATCAAGATGAAATTAACTGTTCTACCTGCTTCGTATTAAATAACATAGATAATAGCTTTATTAGCTACACAGAGTTTAATTATAATTTGGTTTTAATAGATGAATTAGTCATTGATCTTTATGAAAACCATAAGTCAAACGACTTAAGGGTTTTTGATTTAAGAGCTCCGCCAGTTGTTTGATGAACTACACGTACTTTAATTAAGCGATACTAATCGCGACACAATTAATATTAATTAAACTTTTAATTTAAAAATTATGAAAATTTTCAAATACGCCTTATTGGCAATACCTTTTTTATACTTCTCATGTGATGACGATAACGATACGCCAGAACCGATTAATGAAGAAGAAGTAATTACTACAATGACAGTAACTCTAGTAAATCACCAAAATGGTAGTGATGTTGTTACTATGCAAACACAAGATTTAGATGGAGATGGTCCAAATGCACCTGTTGTAACTGTTTCTGGTCCTTTAACTGCTGGAACATCATATGCGGGATCTATTCAATGGTTAAATGAAATGGAAGATCCAGCTGAGGATATCACACTAGAAGTACAAGAAGAAGATGATGAGCACCAAGTATTCTTCAGCGCTTCTGGAGTAGGAATGGAATTTGTTTACATGGATTTTGATGGAAATGGAAATCCTCTTGGAACACAGTTTGTACTTGCACCTCTTGGAGCTGGTTCAGGATCTGTAACCATTACTTTAGTGCATGAGCCAAATAAACCAAATGATGGTTTAGATACAGCTGGTGGTTCTATTGATATTCAAACAACTTTCCCAGTAACTGTAGAGTAGATAAATGAATTGTAAGTGCAAGATGTGCGGTGCTAGTTTCTCATCGAAATTAGCACTCACTTTGTATTCCTTTTTTTCATTATGTTGCATAAATTCGTTTGCCCAAAATTGTAATAACAGATTATCAATTCAGGTAATTGATTTGCATGATGGAACACCACTTGAAAATGCAACAGTTCAGACTAATGATTTATTGGGTACAACTGACTTTGACGGTAATTTAATTTTTGAAAATCTTTGTGAGGATACTTATGTGTTAACAATTTCTCATGAGGATTGTGAATCTTTGGTTCAAACCGTTGATATAAAAAAAGATACTTTTCGTAAAATAAGATTAGAGCACCACTTAAACGAGTTAGAGGAAATTATGATTATTTCTAACAACAGAAATAATTCTAGAACCCTTTTCGAAAATAAAATTTCTAAAGAAGTTCTTGATGATTATAACAGCAGAACTTTAGGAGAAGTCTTAAAAACTGTAACAGGTGTTAGTAGTCTTAACTCAGGAAGCTATCTATCAAAACCAGTCATAAATGGATTGCACAGTAGTCGTGTCATACTAATTAATAATGGTGTCAGATTAGAGGATCAGGAATGGGGAATTGAACATGCCCCAAGTATTGATATTAACTCAATTGATAAAATTTCAATCATTAAAGGAGCTAGTGCCTTAAAGTATGCAGGTGATGCAGTAGGTGGTGTTATAATTGCTGAATCATCCAGAGAAAAATTATTAGATACTGTTTATGGAAACGCAACCACAAATCTTCAATCAAATGGAAGAGGAGGTAGTGTGTCAACTAATTTTACAAAAACAAATAGCAATGGTTGGTACTACAGGCTACAAGGGACTTTAAAACGGATGGGTGACTTTGAAACACCTGAATATGTTATGACAAATACTGGTTTTTTAGAGCATAATTTGTCTTTAAAAGCCGGTCTGAATAGAATCGATCATGGATTTGACATTTACTATTCTTTATTTAGTAATCGTCTTGGGATACTTAGATCTTCTCATGCTCACACTGCTATAGATATTATCAACGCTATTGAAAATGACATACCTCACATAATAGAGGACTTTTCTTACGACATTAACATTCCAAGACAAAAAATTAGTCATAATTTGCTTAAGCTTAGGGGTTTCAAAAACTTTGATTTTGGTAAACTTTCATTGAGATATGATTTTCAATCAAACGACAGAAAAGAATATGACATAAGAAGAGGTGATAGAACGAGACCCGCCCTTGATTTAAATCTTCAAACACATTCTATCGCTTTTGATCTTGAGTCAAAATTTGAGAATAATTCAAATTTAAAAACAGGAATTTCAGCTAGATATCAAAAGAATTTCCCAGATCCAGCAACTGGCGTAAAAAGAATTATTCCAGACTACAAAAAATATGATTTCAGTTTGTATTCTGTATTTGATATAGGGTTAAGCAACGATTGGTTACTAGAAGCAGGAATGAGATATGATTTTTCTCACATTGATGCGTATAAATATTACAGAACATCACTATGGGAAGCAAGAAATTACGATGAGTTATTCCCAGAATTTGTTGTTGAGGATTTAGGACTAAACACCTTAACTAATCCAAAATTTGATTTTCACAATATTTCCTCCAATATCGGATTAAAATACTCAATTAGCAATAGTGAAAATATTTTCTTTAATTACTCTATGTCATCAAGGAAGCCTAATCCTTCTGAACTATTTAGTGAGGGACTTCATCATTCATCTGCGAGAATTGAAATAGGAGACCTTAGCTTTAATTCAGAGGTTGGTCACAATTTTTCTTTGACATATGACTCATCAAATGAAAAATCAAGTTTAGTTGTTAATACATTTGCTAATCTTGTTGATGATTTTATTTATATGATTCCTGTTGATTTAATGCCAACAATTGCTGGAGTTTTTCCATACTGGGAATACAAACAGGAAGATGCTAAACTTTTTGGGTTTGACGTAAAATATGACAGACAGTACTTTACTAATTTTTTTATCGGACATCAATTTTCAATTATAAAAGGGTATGAAAGAGAGAATGATAAACCTTTAATAAATATGCCTCCAGTAAATTTGAAAAACCAGATTTCGTATAGTATTCCAAAGATGAACAACTTGAATCTTTCCTTAGAAAGTGAATATGTATTTAGACAAAACGAATATCCAAATAATAATTTTGAAGTTTTTATTCCAACCGAAGATATATATTTAACTTTAGACACTAGTACTCCTCCAGGTGCATATCATTTATTAAACTTTGCATCTTCAATTGGATTCAAATCTGAAAATGGAGGTAATTATAAAATCAATCTAAGGATTGAAAATTTATTAAATCATCATTATAAAAATTATCTAAATAGACTAAGATATTTTACCCATGAAATGGGTAGAAATATTATGCTATCAGTTAGTTATAATTACTAATTATTTAATACTTGTTTATGAATTTAAAAAAACTCCCAGTTACAGTGCTAAGTGGTTTTTTAGGTGCTGGAAAGACAACTTTACTTAATCATATACTTCATAATAAACAGGGTTTAAAGGCAGCTGTTATTGTAAATGATATGAGTGAAGTTAATATTGATGCGGAACTTGTAAAAAGCGAAAATAGTCTTTCAAGAACAGATGAAAAATTAGTGGAAATGAGTAACGGATGTATTTGTTGTACCCTCCGTGAAGATTTAATAATTGAAGTAGAAAAATTAGCTGCTGAAAATAGATTTGATTATTTAATAATTGAAAGTACCGGAATCTCTGAGCCAATCCCAGTTGCCCAAACGTTTAGTTTTGAAAGTGAAGATGGAAATATTGATTTAAGTAAATTTAGTTATGTTGATACAATGGTTACCGTTGTCGATTCTTTTAATTTTATTAAAGATTTTTCAAGTCCAGAGTATCTTGTTGACAGAAGTCTTACTGATATTGAAGGAGATGATAGAACTATTGTTAACCTTTTAACTGATCAAGTTGAGTTTGCAAATGTTATTTTGTTAAATAAAGTTGACCTTGTTTCTAAATCTGAATTGCAAATACTGTCAGAAATAATTCATAAACTAAATCCTGAAGCCAAGCTAATTAAAACAACTCATTCAAAGGTTGCCCTCAATGAGGTAATCAATACAGGATTATTTGACTTTGAAAAAGCTGAGGCATCTGCTGGATGGATAAAAGAATTAGAAAATGAGCATATTCCTGAGACAGAAGAATATGGAATTGGTTCATTTGTCTTTAGAAGTAAAGCCCCTTTTCATCCTGAACGATTTCTTTCTTTTGTAACAGAAAATTTTCCGTCTAATATTATAAGGAGTAAAGGATTATTTTGGATTGCATCTCGTTCAAATCAGGCACTTGTTTGGAGCTCAGCTGGCGGTTCAATAAAAGCGGATCCTGCTGGAGTGTGGTGGGATTCAATGCCTTTTAATGAAAGAATTAACTACCCTTCTTTTTTGAATAATCAAAGTCAAATTGAATCAGAATGGCATGTTGATTTTGGAGACAGAAAAATTGAACTTGTTTTTATTGGTCAAAATTTAGATGTAAAATCAATTACAAAAGTATTAGAAAATTGTCTATTAACTGAAAAGGAATTAATTGATTGGGGAAATGGGGACTTCTCACAGCACGATAATTGGCCAATTAAAAATCACTAATCTATTTTATCAAAAATTTGTAATTTTGTTTCAAATAATAGGGGTGCTTTGAAGGCTGAGATTATACCCATGGAACCTGGAACAGGTAATGCTGTTTAGGAAATTGATAATTTCAATGTAGTTTTTGTAAACACTCCACTTAACTTAAACTATATATTCATGAAAAAATTTGTGTTTGTTCTATTGGCTTTTAGCTTATCGCTAAGTGCACAAGAATCTGTTTTAGATTCACTAGAGGTTCAAAATCTAGAAGAAGTAATTGTATCTTCAGTAAGGGTTAAAGACAATATCCCAATAGCGTTTAATAATGTTTCTAAAGAAGAAATTTCAAAAAGGAATTTAGGTCAAGATATTCCTATTTTATTAAATTTTTTACCCAATGTAGTTACTACTTCGGATGCGGGTGCAGGCATCGGTTATACCGGAATTAGAATAAGAGGGGTTAACTCACAGTCGACGAATGTTACTATCAATGGAATTCCTTATAATGATGCTGAATCATTAGGTACCTTCTGGGTCGATTTACCTGATTTCTCATCATCTGTTGAGAATTTACAAGTTCAAAGGGGTATTGGAACTTCTGTTAACGGATCAAGTGCTTTTGGAGCAAGTATTAATATTTTAACTGATAAAATTTCTCAAAACCCATACTTTGAAAGTGCTAATACAATAGGAAGTTTTAACACTGTAAAGAATAATTTTAGATTTAGTACAGGTTTATTAAAAGAGACTATCGAATTTTCGGGTAGACTTTCAAAAATAGATTCTGACGGATATATTGATAGGGCCTCATCAGATTTAAAATCTTATTTTCTTCAGCTTTCATATAAAAAAAATAAAACATTATTAAAATTTTTAAATTTTGGCGGGCATGAAATAACCTACCAAGCTTGGAATGGAATTGATCTTCAGACATTAGAAAATAATAGAATTTATAATCCATCAGGACTTTATTATGATTTAAACGGAGAAGAAAGGTTTCATGAAAATGAAGTTGATAACTATAAGCAAGATCATTTTCAATTTCATTGGACCCAGTCATTTTCCGAAAATCTTTCATCAAATTTAGGTTTAAACCTTACAAATGGTAAGGGATATTATGAGCAGTATAATGAAAATGGAAGTGAAGACTTTATTACAAGAAAGTGGCTAGACAATCAGTTTTATGTTATTAATTACACGTTAAATTATTTAAAAAATAATAATAATATAATTTTTGGCTCGACATACAGTGTATATGATGGAGATCATTTTGGAGAAACAATATGGTCACAAAATTCAGGTGATATTGAGTTTACAGATCTTTTTTATAATGGAAATGGTTTGAAAAAAGACTTTAGTAATTTTATAAAATCAATTTATCAGATTTCTAATGATGTTAGCATTTATGCAGATTTACAACTTAGAAATATTGATTATCATACAACAGGAAGCACTTCAAATATTGATCAATTAGTTGTCGATAAAAAATATTCATTTTTTAATCCAAAAGCAGGATTAAATTATGATATAAATCAAAAGAATAAAATCTATTTTTCTCTTTCAAAGGCTCATAGAGAACCAACTCGAAGTGATTTTGAAAACAATATCAATATTCAGCCAGAAGAATTAATCGATTATGAATTAGGGTGGAAATATAACTCAGAAAAGTTTTTCTTTAACTCTAATCTCTACTACATGGGCTACAAAAATCAGCTAGTTTTAACTGGAGCTTTAGACGATGTTGGTTCACCTATAAGAGAAAACAGTGGTAAGAGTTACAGAACGGGTATTGAATTAGAGTCTGTATATAAGGCTACAAACAAATTAAATATTTCTGCAAATATTAGTTTTAGCGAAAATAAAAATGTAGACTATAAGACTAATTACAATGGAGTTATTACAGATTGGGGTGATACAGATATTTCATTTTCACCAAATGTCATCTCTTCAGCTGGTATTCAGTTTAATGCATCTCAGGATTTAACTTTTGCTTTATTGAATAAATTTGTTGGAAATCAATATATGAGTAATACTGAATCGAATATCTCCAAGCTAAGTTCATATTCTACTACAGATTTAAATATCTTATATACGATAAAAAACTCAGCTTATTTTAGTGAAATTATATTTACCGCTATGATTAATAATATTTTTAACAAAGAATATGTGTCAAACGGTTATTATTACACTTATGACGATACATGGTCAGATCCTAATTTAATCACAACTATTGAAGGAACCGGTTATTATCCTCAAGCTAAGAGAAATTTTTTACTAGGACTAACATTCAAACTTTAAAAGCTAGTGATTATCAATATATTTCCATTAACCTCAACTCTGTAAGGTTTTAGTGAACATGTCAAGGCAATACCTATAGACTGTCCAGTGATTAGACTATAGGTGTTTTGTTCAGCACAACTAGAAGCTGCTTCTAATCCGTTAATACTTAAAATTGAGCATGGTAGGTTGGTATGGTTTGGATCTGCGGCATCCCATGCAAGATAACCAGTGCCAGAGTTTACAACAATTATCCCGCCGTTACCTACATTAGGAATATAAACTGAATTGCTAATAAAATTTAGTTCATTATACTGAGGTAAATTTAGATTTATCTCATAATATATATCCAAATCAAGAAGAAAATTACATCGAGAATCATTAATGTCTTTAGCACAGCCTACAAATAATATAAATAGGATAAAGTATAATAAATTTACTTGCTTCACCTGATAAAAATACAATAAATAAGTATGATTTAAATATTTTGTATATTTGATTTAGGTCTCGTGAAAGCGAGATTTTTCTTTTATAAGAGAAACAAACTAAAAACCATTGATATGAGTAAAATTTCATATTATACAGCCGAAGGTCTAAAAAAATTAAAAGATGAATTAAATCATCTTAAAGATGTTGAAAGACCAAAAGCATCAAATGCTATTGCTGAGGCAAGAGACAAGGGAGATTTAAGTGAAAATGCCGAGTATGATGCTGCAAAAGAAGCCCAAGGAATGCTAGAAATGAGAATTTCAAAGCTAGAAGAAACTCTTTCAAATGCAAGAGTTATTGATGAATCTCAACTTGATAATTCTAAAGTTCTAGTATTGTCAAAGGTTAAAATCAAAAATCAGGTTAATGGTATGGTGATGGACTATATGATTGTTGCTGACGGTGAAGCAGATTTATCCAAAGGTAAAATTTCTGTAAACTCTCCCATCGGAAAGGGTCTATTAGGTAAAGCTGTTGGAGAAGTTGCTCAAATAAACGTACCTAGTGGAGTGATTAATTTTGAAATAGTTGAAATCACTCGATAAATGCCGACAATTTTCAGTAAAATTATTAATGGTGAAATTCCCTGTTATAAAGTAGCAGAGAACGATGAATTTTTAGCTTTTCTTGATATAAATCCAAATTCAACAGGTCATACATTATGTATTCCAAAAATTGAAGTTGATGATATTCTTGATTTAGATGAATTAACATACAAAAATCTGATGTTGTTTTCTCGAAAAGTTGCTAAATCAATAAAAAAAGTCATCGAATGTAAAAAAGTGTCAATTGCCGTGATCGGTCTTGAGGTTCCTCATGTACATGTCCACTTAATTCCTATAAATAAAATGATAGATGCCAACTTTTCCAATAAGTTGAAATTATCAGATTCGGATTTTCGTGAAACTGCAAAGTTGATTTCAACTTCATTCAATTCCCTTTAATTTAATCATCATTTTTGTTCCTTGTCCAATTGTGGATTCTTCAACCTTTATTTCCCCATTATGATATTCCTCAATAATTCTTTTAGTAAGCGATAGACCTAATCCCCAACCCCTTTCTTTTGTTGTGACACCAGGGTTAAAAATTTTATTTCTTATAGATTTATTTATTCCAACTCCATTGTCTGAGATGAATATTTTTACGTATCCATCAACTTTTGAAACTCTAATGCTAACTTTACCTTTTTCTTTGATTGCGTCAATACTATTTTTTATGATATTTTCTAAACTCCAACTAAACAACTGTTTATTCAAATAAACATAGATTTCTTGTTTTGAATTATCAAATTCTAAATTGATCTTCTTACTTAATCTTGCTCTTAAATAATCTATAGTTTTTTCAATTTCGTCATATATGTTAGCCTTATCCAATTTTGGTTTTGAACCAATTTTATTAAATCTTTCAGAAATAATATTTAGACGTTGTAAATCTTTTTCAACTTCTTTTAAGTATTTTTTTTCACTAGGTTTATTTTTTAAAAGTTCTATCCAACCCATAAGTGAAGTAAGGGGGGTCCCAATTTGATGAGCGGTTTCTTTAGCCATACCGGACCATAATAAATTCATTTCAGCAATTTTTGAACTTCTAAAAAATAAAAAAGCAATAAAACCAAATACTCCAGCTATTATTAGAAGAGCAGCAGGATAAAATTTGAGTTTATTTAGCAAATTTGAATTTCCATAGTACAAAGTTGAAATATGATTCCCAGACAAATAAATTTTTATGGGTTCATTCTCTGAGCTAAATTTTTTAATTAAATTATTTATTTTAAGGGAATCAGAAATATTTAAATCAATAATGTTGTTAATTTCAATGTCACCATTATTATCAACTTTAATCATCGGGGTTGTTTTGTTCTTTTTAAGAACTTCTAATGTTAGATTTGAAATTTCTCCCTCAATATCAATAAGCTCTAGTGTTGCCAATGACCACAACTCCATCTTGTTTCTTTCCTCAGTTTTGAAGTTCTGAACAAAAACATAAGTATTCCATAAAATAAATGACACAATAATTGACAATAAAAGTATTATCAGCCAGTTTTTGTTTTTGTTATTTTTCATTGAAATTTAGACTTAGTGATTTTAAATATAATTAGTTAATATATAAATTTAACTTCAATAATTCTTATTTATTATCTATCTTCATATTTACTATAAAAATTAATATATATGGAAGTACAAGGGTCAATCAAGGTTATAGGAGAAGTTCAGGAAATCAGTGCAACATTTAAAAAAAGAGAATTAGTTGTTTCAACCGATGAGCAATATCCACAAACACTATCCATTGAATTTATCCAAGATAAAACTGATCTATTAAATAAATTTGAGATTGGTCAAAATGTTAAAGTTGGTATTAATCTAAGGGGTAGAGAATGGGAGAATCCACAAACTAAGGAAATAAAATATTTTAATTCGATTCAAGGGTGGAGAATTGAGCTTTTAGAAAATTCTAATTCTGATGATGACTTACCCCCACTAGATAATTTAAGTCCATTCGAGCCTGCATCTGAAACAAATGATGAAGACTTAGATGATCTACCTTTCTAAATTATGTTATCATTTGAAGAATTAAATAAGCACAATGAAAGAGATGATTTTTTGTCTTTACTCAAAGAAAAGTTATCGGAAAAGCGCTACAATAAAATTATTAAAAAAAGTAATTACAATAAAACAATCGTTGCCTTACAAACTGATCTAGTTAATCTTCAAAATTGGATTATTAACAACAATAAAAGGTTGTGTGTAATTTTTGAGGGTCGTGATGCGGCTGGAAAAGGAGGTGCGATTAAAAGATTTGTCGAGCATTTAAACCCAAGAAATTCACGTGTTGTTGCTTTGGCTGAACCAACGCATATAGAAAAAGGTCAGTGGTATTTTCAAAGATATCTTAAGCAGATGCCTAATCCTGGCGAGATGGTTTTCTTTGATAGAAGCTGGTACAATAGAGCTATTGTAGAGCCTGTAATGGGTTTTTGTAAAAAAAACGATTATGAATTATTCATGAATCAAGTCAATAATTTCGAAAAAATGTTGGTTGACGATGGAATTATATTATTGAAATTATGGTTTTCTATATCAAAACAGGAACAAAGAATAAGATTCATAAATCGATTATCAAATCCGCTAAAAACTTGGAAGTTTAGTGATGTTGACATGGAGGGTCAGAAAAGATGGGACATTTACACTAAGTACAAAGAAAAAATGTTTGCTAAGACTAATTTGGAATATGCACCATGGAAAATTATAGACAGTAATGATAAGCTAGATGCAAGAGTAGATTCAATAAAATACGTACTATCAAAATTTAAAAAATTCAAAGAAACCGAAAAAATTAAATTGAAACCCAAAGCTGTCAAAAACGAGAAAAAAATAAACTATTCATCTAAAGATTTAAAATTATTAAATAAAGATAAAGCCTTAATTAATTTATTATCAAGAGATGATGCAACTTTGATCAAAACACTACGCTATGTTAAGTTTGAAAGAAGATTAAAAAAGTTACAATTGGAAATGATCAAGCTTCAAAACTGGGTTTATGAAAAAAACAAAAAAGTTATAGTTGTATTTGAAGGAAGAGATGCTGCTGGAAAAGGAGGAGCAATAAGAAGAGCAATTCAAAATCTTAATCCAAGGAAACTTAGGGTTGTTGCTCTGCCAAAACCATCTGAGACTGAACAAGGGCAATGGTATTTTCAAAGATATGTTCAACATTTTCCTAAAAATGGGGAAATAGTTTTTTTTGATAGATCGTGGTATAATAGAGCGGTTGTTGAGCCTGTCAATGGTTTTTGCTCAAAAGAGCAGTATTCTAATTTTATGAATCATGTCAATGCCTTTGAACAGATGATAATTGATGATGATATTATATTATTAAAAGTATACTTTTCAATATCTAAAAATACTCAGCAAAAGAGGTTTAACGAGATAAAGGCTAGTTCATTAAAAAAATGGAAATTTACAGAGGTTGATGGTAAAGCTCAAAAACTTTGGGATAAATACACTAATTATAAAGATGAGATGTTTGAAAAAACAAATACTAAAATAGCACCTTGGAATATTATTAGCGCAGACAGAAAGATTGATGCAAGAATTGATGCCATAAATTTGATATTGAAAAATATTTCTTACGATAAATCAACTCAAATACACTCTAAGGAAATTAAATTTTAAATTATATATTTCTGATAAAACTCATCAATTTATAAGACTTATCAACTGAATATTCTCCTATGGATGTTCTTCTAAGTTCTGAAAGATGTGCTCCAGACCCTAATTCTTTTCCATAGTCTTTTGCAAGAGATCTTATGTAAGTTCCCTTGCTACAGCAAACAGAAAACTCTATTTCTGGAAAATTTATGGATGTAATTGTAAAGTCATGAATTGTGATTTCTCTTTTTTCAACTTTTACATCTACACCTCTTCTTGCGAGTTTGTATAATCTTACTCCATCTTTTTTTACTGCCGAAAAAATGGGAGGTTTTTGTAATATTTTTCCGGTAAATTTCTTTGCAGTATTTAGTATTAGTTCGTCATTTATATGATCCGTTGGGTAATATACATTAGGTTTGGTTTCAAGGTCGTAAGAAGGTGTAGTGGACCCAATAGTTATTTTTCCGGTATAAGTTTTATTTAAGCATGAAAATTCGTCAATTCTTTTTGTCATTCTCCCTGTACATATAATAAGTAGTCCAGTTGCAAGAGGGTCTAGTGTCCCTGCGTGACCAACCTTAATTTTTTTTAAATCAAGTTTCTTTTTTATCGAATTTCTGAGCTTACTCACAACATCAAATGAAGTCCAATTTAATTCTTTGTCAATTAGAATTATTTCACCATTTTGAAAATCTAAATTCATTTATTTTAAATTATAAAAATTGAAATTATTCCAAGAACAAAACAATAGAAGCTAAAATATATCAAGTTGTTATTTGCTACTATTTTCAACATTAGTTTACATGCCAAAACTCCGGTTAAAAATGAAGATATAAACCCAATTATTAGTATTGAAATTTTGATTTCATTGTCAAAAATATCTCCTGATAAAACATCTTTTAGTATTGCTCCAAATATTACTGGGATAACTATTAAAAAAGAAAATTTAGCTGCCTCACTTTTATTATTTCCTAAAAAAAGTGAGGTGCAAATTGTCGCTCCAGATCTCGAAATTCCAGGAATAACGGCAAATGCTTGAGATAATCCAATAATAAGTGCATGAACTTTAGATATTTTAAAATTTTTGGTTTTTAAAATTTTTGTCAGAAAAAGTAGTGTTCCGGTTATAATTAGCATTATACCTACGAGAGTCATATTTCCAGAGAACAAAAACTCTATTTCATCACTTAACAAAAACCCTACAAGTCCGGCAGGAACTATGGCTATTAAAATCTTGATAACATATGATTTACTGTTTTTATTTTCTTTGTTAAACAATCCTTTGATCAAATCATATATATCTTTTCTAAATACCAGAATTGTACTTAGGGCGGTAGCAAAATGCAAAACAGACGTCATTAATAAATTATCAGAAGGTAGTTGATTTGTACTGAGTAATTCTCTTGTAATTTCAAGGTGGCCACTCGATGATACTGGTAAGAATTCTGTTAAACCTTGAATAACACCTAGGATAATAGCATCTATTTCATTCATTTTTATTTTTTTGGAGATTTTAGAATTGCGTAAACTTGAATTCCAAATCCAATCAAAATAAAAGCAGGTGAAAGTCTAATTCTTTGAAAATTATAAATCTCCTCGGAGAATATATTTGGATCTTTACTTCCTCCCCCAAGCATAAGTAAAAAACCAATAATAATAAATAGAATTCCAATTATAACATACTTATAATTAGACTTGTCAAACAAGAAATCTTTTTTCTTTTTCATATTAAACATCCAAATTATCAGCTTTTATTTTCAAAATATTTTGAGTTGCAAAGAATGTGCTAATATAACTAATAAACAATCCAAGACTTAAAATGATTAAGAATAAAGTTATAACAGATTCAATACTTATGTTATCAACAAATGAGATATTTAAATCAATATAATAAATCAATAAAATTATTGCTGATATTGAAATAATAGATGAAATTAAACTTAAGAAAATATTGATTTTTATAAATGGCTTTCTGATAAATGCTTTTGTTGCACCAACAAGTTGCATTGTTTTGATAAGTTGTCTATTTGAATAAATTGACAGTCTAATTGAACTATTTATAACTAGAAATGTAATTATTAATAATATGATTATTGAGGGCATTAGCCACAAAGAAATTCTTTTAATATTATCATTAATTATATTAATTAAATTCTTATCGTAAACAATTTCATCAACATAATTTTTGTTTTCAATAAGTTTAGAAATACTATCTAGTAAAATCGCTTCCACGTATTCACTTTTCAAATTAAAATCAATCGAATTAACAAGAGGATTAAAACCCAATTCTTTGATAAAATCTTGACCATATTCATCTTTCATAATCAGTACAGCCTCATCTTTTGAAACATATTTTAGTTTTTCTACATAATCACTCATTAAGATTTCATTTTGTAGTTGAGTGATTTCAATATTTTTTGCATCTTCCTTAAAAAAAATTGAAACAGAAAAATTTTCTTTGAATGAATTAGCTAATGAATTTGAGCTAATAAAGAAAATACCAAAAAAACCAAATAAAAATAAAACTACAGACATTATGATAGTTATTGAAATGTATGATGTAAAAAGTCTTCTGTTTTTAATATTTGCCATTAAATAGTTCTCGCTTTTGATTTCTTCATAAAAGTAATGAAGAAATCAATAATTAAAAAGATTTTCTATTGTTAGTAGAAAATGTAAATTTGTTTTTTTGGTCAATATAAATATCATGGAATATAATTTTGTAAGTATAGAAGAAAAATGGCAAAGATATTGGCGTGAAAAAAAAGTATACAATTCTAGTAACAGCTCTGACTTACCAAAATATTACGTTCTTGATATGTTTCCTTACCCGTCAGGGTCAGGATTACATGTTGGTCATCCTTTAGGTTACATAGCTTCAGATATTATTTCAAGATACAAAAGGACAAAAGGTTTTAATGTACTGCATCCCATGGGTTTTGATTCATTTGGATTACCTGCCGAGCAATATGCCATAAAAACCGGTCAACACCCTAAAATCACTACTGAAAATAATATCGTAAGATTCAAAGAACAACTGAATAAACTAGGTTTATCATATGATTGGGATAGAGAAATAAAAACAAGTGATAGTAGTTACTATAAATGGACTCAGTGGATTTTTTTAAAACTCTACAATTCATATTTCGATAAAGAAAAAAATAAAGCAGTCAATATTGACGATTTGAAAATTCCAAAAGGACTTGAAAATGATCAAATAAATAAATTCATTGACAGTAAAAGATTAGCCTACATTGATACAATCGATGTTAACTGGTGTGAAGAGTTAGGTACTGTTTTAGCAAATGAAGAAGTAATCGGAGGATTAAGTGAAAGAGGAGGTTATCCAGTTATAAGAAAACCAATGAAACAATGGGTAATGAGAATAACCGATTATGCAGATAGGTTATTAGAAGATTTAGAAGATCTCGATTGGCCTGAGTCAATCAAATCATCTCAAAGAAATTGGATTGGAAAATCAGAAGGTGCTGAAATCAGTTTTCAAGTAGACAACAATAATAAAATAGATGTGTTTACTACAAGACCTGATACAATTTTTGGTGCTACTTATTTAGTTCTTGCTCCTGAGCACCCAATACTTGATTTAATTGTTGCTGAAAATCAAAAAGAAGAAATAAATAAATATAAAGAAATTTCTTCCTCAAAGAGTGATTTGGAAAGACAGGAAAATCAAAAAAATAAGACAGGAGTTTTTACGGGATCCTATGCTATTAATCCAATGTCAAATAAAAAAATACCCATATGGATTTCTGATTATGTTTTATATGGATATGGAACTGGAGCTATAATGGCAGTTCCTGCTCATGACGAAAGAGACTATGAGTTTGCCAATAAATTTAATCTTGAAATAGTAAAGGTTATAAATAGCAAAGACGATTTTTATTCAGGCTCAGGTGAAATAATTAATTCAGGCAAATATGACGGTATTGACAGTTTAGAATTTAAGGCTGTAGTTACTGAGATTTTAGAAAAAAAAGGAATGGGTAAAAAGACAACGAATTATAAACTAAGGGATTGGATCTTTACAAGACAAAGGTATTGGGGTGAACCTATCCCAATTTTACATTCTGATAATGGAACTAAATCAATTGATGAAAAGAATTTACCTCTTGAACTTCCTGAGGTGGATTCATACTTACCAACAGCTGATGGCATGTCACCGTTAGCAAGAAATGATGAATGGAAATCTGTTTCAATAGACGGAAAAAAATATTTTAGAGAAACTAATACAATGCCTCAGTGGGCTGGCTCGTGCTGGTATTATTTAAGATTTTTAGATCCAAAAAATGAATTTAACTTCGCATCCGAGGAAAGCATAAAATATTGGATGCCAGTCGATTTATATATTGGTGGAGCTGAACATGCAGTATTACATTTATTGTACTCAAGGTTTTGGCATAAGGTTTTGTATGATTTGAATTTTGTGAATACTAAAGAACCTTTCAAAAAGTTAGTCAATCAGGGTATGATTCTTGGAAACAGTGCATACATTTTTAGAAAAACTGATCAGACTGGATATGTTTCCGTTGAACTTGAAAAAAAATATTCAACACAAAAAATTCTGGTTGATATTAAATATGTTAATGAAAAAAATGAACTTAATATTGAATTATTGAGAAAAGAAAACTCACAATTTGAAAAAGCAGTTTTTGAGTTTGACAGTACTTTTAAAGTTCACCGGGAAGTAGAAAAAATGTCAAAATCTAAATATAATGTTGTAAATCCAGACGAAATTTGTGAAAAATTTGGTACGGATACTTTAAGGATGTATGAAATGTTTCTTGGTCCTCTAGAGCAATCAAAACCATGGAATACTGCTGGAATTTCTGGAGTTCACAATTTCTTAAAAAAGTTCTGGAAACTTTATTTTGACTCCAATAGTCTTAAAGTTGATGATTCTAAACCAAACGATAACAATCTAAAGGTTCTTCATAAATGTATTAAAAAGGTTTCCTCTGATATAGAGTCGTTTTCTTTCAATACAGCAGTTTCAACTTTAATGATAACTGTGAACGAATTAACTGCACAAAAATGTAGAAGTAAAGAAATCTTGGAACCCCTATTGATAGTATTGTCCTCATTTGCGCCTCATATTTGCGAAGAAATTTGGGAAAGAATGGGTAATACTGAATCAATAGTTTATTCATCTTTCCCTGAATACTCTGAATGTTATTTGCAAGACAGTAAAAAAATATATCCTGTTTCAATTAACGGAAAATTAAAATACAAAATTGAATTACCATCTGATTTTTCTAAAGAAGAGATAGAAGCAGCTATATTATCAGATGAGATTTTTATAAAAAAATTAGAAGGAAATAAGCCAAAACGAGTTATTGTTATACCTGGAAAAATCATAAATTTTGTTATTTGATGACATTTGCTGTGATTTTTACATCTTTACTCATAGCCCTTAGCGGCTATATTGTTAATGAAAAGAATGCAGATGTTTTATTGGCTGGTTATAATACAATGTCAAAAGACGAAAAAAACAGATTTGATTTAATAAATTATCTTAAATTTTTTAGAAAATTTATGCTAAATGTTTCAATTTACACAGCAATAATTTATTTTATTTCAACTATATTTTTTAATATCGAAACCAGCGCGATAATTTATGCTATTGCTGTTTGTATTCCTTGGCCTTATTTTATTATTATTTCTAATAAAAGATTTATAAAGTAATTTAATTTCCTCTTTTTACAACAAAAAGACCGTTTTGTATATCACTGATTATAATGTTTCTGCTTTCATGAAAAGGGTAAACACTCCAAGCTCCGCTAAAACCTGTGCCATCTGATTGAGGATAAGAATCAAAAAAGCCTATTTCATTCATTTGCTTTGATTCAATTTGACTTATATCAATTTCTCTAAGTCCTGCTTTGTAGCTTGCCAAATAATATTTATCTCCAACAACATAACCATTGTGATCATATGCAAGTGTAGGACCATAGTAATCAAAGTGAATTTGTGGATTGTCAAGATTGGTTAAATTTAAAACTATGCTTCTTGTATTTATTCCATCAGCAGCCTCATCTAACTCATCTCCAACTATAAAATATTTGTGATCTTCTGTTAACCAACCTTGATGAGTATAATGTACATTTTCGTACACGATTGTAGAGATTAGAATTGGATTACTTTTATCGCTAACGTCAATAATATCAACCTGCTGTGCATTACTTCCAATAATAATTTCTTTCCCTACATGATCAGAGTCAGGACCATTGTATATTACTGCTTGAGCATCATGACAATAACCTGTATCACTGAAGCCTCCTTCTAAAATAGGTGATGTTGGATTCTGTATATTAACAAAAATAGGACCTCCATCAAACATACCACCTTCATGCCCAGGATCTCTTGAAAAAATTCTTCCAGGATCTTGATTTCCGACGGCGTATGCATATCCAGTCTCTTCATTAATAACAATATTATGAGCCCTTCCAAAATCTGTAAAATGAGAATCAGAATTAAACACAGTTGGAATATTTTCAGTATTCCTCAATCTGGTTAAGTCAAAAATTTGCATGCCATGATTAGAAGCTTCACTAACAATAAATGCATAATTATTATATACTTTTATATCTCTCCAAATACTATTAACAGATGCAGTAGGCAGTATTCCTATCAACAACAGGTTATCTGGATCGCTCATATCAACAAAAGAAGTATGTGAAGAGAGTCCCACTATAGCATATTCTTTTCCCGTTACAGGGTCCTTCCATCCCCATGAATCATTAACCCTTGTGTTTTCTTGAAAATTTATGCTCAAGTTTTCAATTGATAAATGACCCAATAAATTATAACCACTACATGGGTAGTTTCCGGCAAATCCATCTATACATGGTAACGAAGTAAAATCAACAAGATCACAGGTATCACCAATACCATCACCATCATTATCAGCCTGAAGCGGATTAAAATTTGAAGGACAATTATCTTCGGCATCTATGATTCCGTCTTCATCAATATCGGAACACACATCTCCAATACCATCACTATTACTATCGTTTTGATTTGGATTTGAGTCAAAAGGACAGTTGTCTATCAAATCGTAATATCCATCATTGTCATTATCAGCATAATTTTGATCAATTGACTCATTTTGACAACTTTGTAAATTGATGACAGTAAAGATTACAGAGGAAATAAATAGATAGTTTGTTATTTTTCGAATAAGCATAAGTTATTTTAGAGGGGCTAAGATATTCAATTAAATATTAATAAATATTATAGGCTTATTTGCCTATTTATTTGTTGTTCTAAGGAAATATATGTTTCCGTTCTTGAAACTCCCTGAATTGTTTGGATTTTTTTTGTTAGAATTTCCATTAGATCTTCATTATCCTTACAGATTAGCTTTGCAAGTACACTCCAATCGCCTGTTGTATAATGACATTCTAAAATTTCTGGAATTTCTTTTAGCTGATTAACCACTGTTTTATTGTTAGTTGCTTTATCTAAAAAAATACCAATAAATGCCATGGTAGTAAACCCAAGAACCTTGGTGTTAACTATTATACTAGAGCCAATAATTAAATTTTGCGATTCAAGTTTTCTAAGTCTTTGATGTATTGCCGCTCCCGAAATTCCAATATTTTTTGCTATTTCAAGAATGGGTCTTCTTGAATTTTCCATAAGCATTTTTAGAATTTTTTTATCTATACCGTCTAATTTCAAAATATCTTTTTTCAACTTATCATATTTCGTTAAATAAAATTCCAAAACTTTCTAGTTCTTTCAAAACTGGCTCGTAAATTTCTTTATTAACCGGTGTTTGAACACCTAGAGAATTTATTTGACCGTTTAAAATCATTAAACACGAAATCGCAAGTGGCAAACCTACAGTTTTAGCCATTGCTGTAAATGTACTGTCCTCTCCGATACATCCCATCGTTGAAACAATAGTCTTTTCCTTGTTTAAATTGTCCCTGAATTTGAATTCGTGATACATCACTATCATATCTTTGTCATTATCCTCCAACTGCCATGCCTGTTTTAATATATGCTCTAAAATTTGTGCTGGAGAAGCTTTATCAAAAGGAATCTTCTTTGAATTACTAAACAGATTAATTTCATTGAGTTTAACCCAATCAATATCTTTCTCATTTATATTTAATAAATTTTTAACCTTTTCTTCAACTGTTAAAGATTTATTATACGGAAGAAAACGATTCAAAAAATCTCTGTAAGACAAATCTTTACAATCAAACATTTTAAAGCTATCATCGGTTAATCCTAAGCTTATAAGCATATTCCATGAGTTTGGAAAACCTACTTTTCTGATGGTTCCCCTGATCATTGTTTCAATATCATTCAAATTATAAATTTCTCTATACTTTAACGAGTCCCTATTTGGATATACATCAAAACCTCCATATTCGTTTATATTTATTCTTTCAGTATTTTCAAAAAGCCTATTGTATGGCAAATATTTATACTTTTTATTTTCAATGTATTTAGCAGGTGAGCCTTGACCAGCTAAAACAACATTTCTTGGATTCCAAGTAAATTTATAGTTCCATGAATTATTATCACTCTCAGGGGCAATTAAGCCGCCTGTGTATGATTTAAAAGAGTATATAGAACAACTATTTTCCTTAAGTTTATCTATTATTTTTTTTGCACTCATATGATCAATACCTGGGTCAAGCCCCATCTCATTTAAAAAAATTAAATTTCTGTCTTTAACGCTTCTATTGATGCTTCTCATTTCATCGCTAACATAAGATGCGGTTATTAAATTTTTTTTGAGCTTAAGACATGAGTTAGCAAGAATCATGTGGAGTCTTGCTGGTAACATTGATATGATAATATCATTTTTTAATAAATATCCTTCTCTTTCTTTATCATCTAAAATATTTATTGTTGAAACATTACATCTATTGTTTTTTTTATGATGCAGTAAATGATCAATTGTAACATCGGTGATGTTTAAATAAAGATTTTGTTCTTGAGATTTATCTGATAAATATTTAATCAAATAAGGAGAAGATTTTCCTGCACCAACGATTAAAATATTTCTCATACGACAAAAATTTAAAATATAATATTAGTAAATTAATATTACTATTAATTAAATAATTTAGATTAATTTTAATCTTTCATTCTATTGAAAATTTATTTATGAATCGAAACTCAAACGATTTAGAAAAACATATAATTTCATTAGAAGATTATGGTATTATAAATGCTAAAATTAACTATAATCTTTCTGTTGAATCTCTTTACAACATTTGTGTTAACAACAATCAAGGAGTTTTAACTAATAAGAATGTTTTAGCAATCAACACTGGGAAATTCACAGGTCGTTCTCCAAAAGATCGTTATATCGTCTCAGACAAAATAACAAAAGATAAAGTATGGTGGGGTGAAATAAATAGACCGATCGACTCAAATGTTTTTGACAATTTATTTACAAAGATGATTAATCATCTTAGTGGAAAAGAGCTGTATGTTAGAGATTGCTATGCATGCGCATCTCAAAAAAATAGACTAAATCTTAGAACAATATGTGAATATGCATGGAGTGATATTTTTTCACATAATATGTTTTTAAGACTTGAAAATAATGAGAAATTCAAAATAGAATGGACTGTAATATCAGCTCCAAATTTTCATGCAAATCCTAAAGAAGATGGTATTGATAATGAGAATTTTTCAATTATTAATTTTTCAAAGAAAATCATAATAATTGGTGGAACTGGATATACTGGTGAGATTAAAAAAGGAATTTTTTCTGTTTTAAATTTCACTTTACCTGTCCAGAAAAATGTTTTACCAATGCATTGCAGTGCAAACTCAGGAGAGAATGGTGATACCTCAATTTTCTTTGGTCTTTCTGGCACCGGAAAAACTACTCTGTCAACTGACTCTTCAAGAAAATTAATTGGGGATGATGAGCATGGCTGGGATCAAGATGATAACATCTTTAATTTTGAGGGTGGTTGCTATGCTAAAGTATTAAATCTTTCAAAGGAAAAAGAACCTGAAATTTTTGGTGCTATAAGCAGAGGTGCTTTACTGGAAAACGTTATTCTTGACAATAAAGGTGAGGTTGATTTTAAAAACAAGACAATAACTCAAAACTCAAGAGTTAGTTATCCAATTTACTTTATAAATAATATCAAGCAACCCTCAATAGGGAATAACCCAAAAAATATTTTCTTTTTAACCGCAGATGCTTTTGGTGTTTTACCACCGATATCAAAGCTAACTCCAAGTCAATCTGCTTATCATTTTATTTCAGGTTACACCTCAAAATTAGCTGGAACTGAGGACGGAGTTGACGAACCTGTTCCTTCATTTTCAGCATGCTTTGGAGCCCCTTTTATGCCACTTCATCCAACTGTTTATGCAAAAATGTTAATCAAAAAGATGAAAGAATCTGGGGTTGATGTTTGGTTGGTAAACACAGGCTGGACAGGTGGTCCATATGGAGTTGGTAAAAGAATGGAACTAAAATATACCAGAGCGATGATAAATGCTGCTATATCAGGTGAACTTGACAAATTAAATAATGGTAATTATCATATTCATTCGGTTTTTAATTTAATGCAGCCAAGAGTTTGTCCTAATGTACCAACCAGTGTTTTAAGTCCAAGACAGACATGGAACAACGACGTAAAATATTATAAAAAGGCATATATGTTATCATCTGCATTTATTAAGAATTTTGAAAAATTTTCTGATGAGGCAGATGATCAGATTTTATCAGGAGCTCCAAATACGAAATAAATATTACTTCTTTTTATTTGCTTTTAGTATATAATTATCTAATGCCATAGACATTGATGGAAACTTTGGAGATGGGGCATAAATATCAACATTTAATCCTTTCTCCTCAACAGCTTTTTTAGTTATTGCTCCAAAAACTGCTATTCTTGTATTATTTTGTTTAAAATCAGGAAAATTATGAAATAATGATTCGATTCCTGAAGGACTATAAAAAACTAATACATCATAAGTAACATCAGCTAAATGAGACAAATCACTTATGACAGTTTTGTAAAAAACAGATTGTCTCCATTTAATTTCTAATTCATCAAGAAGTTTAGGAACTTCTGGTTTTAATTTATCTGTGGTAGGTAAAAGGAATGTTTCATTTTTATGTTTTGCGATTAAAGGACAAAGATCCTTGAAAGCCCTTTTCCCAACATAAATTTTTCTTTTCCTATAAACCACATGATTTTGAAGATATAGTGCAACTACTTCTGATTGACAAAAATATTTCATTGAATCAGGTACTTTAAACCTCATTTTTTCACAAATTCTAAAGTAGTGATCAACAGCATATCTGCTTGTTAAAATTATTGCTGAGAACTTAGTTAAATCTATTTTTTGAAGTCTTATTTCTTTGACAGTAGCACCTTTTACATGAATAAATGGAATAAAGTCAATTTTTAACTTTCTTCTTTTTTGTAAATCCAAAAAAGGAGAATTCTCAATCTTTGGACGGGGTTGAGAAACAAGTATTGTTTTAACTTTCATTTGGCCATTCTATTTTTATAAAACATTACTAATCAAATAGTAATAAGGTATAATTTCAAGTGTGCAAAGATACAAAATAAAATAAAACCAATTTTTATATATAGTTTTTTTCATAGAAAAAAAAATTAAAAAATAGCTGTATATAAAATATAGTAGTGATAATGTTATAAAAATTAAAGTAATATTATGATTATCAAAAATTGAATAGGTAATAAAAAAATTAAAAAAAAGAATCAAAATTCCTAATGAATTATTAAAAACTAATTTTAGATAAATATAGTTTCTCATCATTTTTTTTGCCGAAAATAAACCCCCAATAATAACGTCAAATAGGATTTTGAAAAGAAAGAAAATAATGAGGTATTTAAAGTATTTAATGTAAACAGCAATATCAAAATTCTGATTATAAAAAAATGTCAGCAGCAATGACAAATTCGAAATGAATAAAATATTATAAATAATTTCAGGAAATTTAATTCCGATTAGATTATTAGAGAAACTATTTCTTGAATCTCTTTGAAAAAAACTTAAATTTTGATAAAATATATTCGAATCAATTTTTTTTAAAATAATTAAAAGAAAAAAAGAACCAAATAATATTATTGTCAATGAGTCATTTGAAATTATTTCTCTAATCATAATTATTTATTAAATTATCTTTTAAACTAAAAAATAATATTTTTGCAAAAAATAACTTGATGAATGAAGTTTTAGTAATAATTCCAACTTACAATGAAGGTGAAAATATTATCAAAATCATTGAATCAATATTTACTATTCATCAAGACATTAATATCCTGATTGTTGATGATAACTCACCAGATGGTACCTCAGGTAAAGTTAAAGAACTAATATCGAAATACAATAATAAGCTTAATTTAATAACCAGGGAATCAAAAATGGGTCTTGGAACAGCTTATCTGAGAGGCTTCAATTGGGCAATTAATAAAGATTTCAATTATATTATTTCTATGGATGCTGATTTTTCGCATAACCCATCTGATATTATTAGGCTTTACAAAAGTTGTGTTAATGAAAAAAATGATATTTGTATTGGTTCAAGATATATAAAAGGCATAAATGTGGTCAATTGGCCTCTTCAAAGAATTATTCTTTCATATTTTGCTTCATTGTACGTCAGATTAATTACAGGAATGAATATAATGGATACCACATCGGGATTTGTGTGTTACTCTGTCAAATCACTACAAAAATTAGATTTAAGTGAAATAGAGTTTAACGGATATGCATTTCAAATTGAAATGAAATTTAAACTATTTTTGAAGAAGTTATGTATAGTAGAAATACCTATAATTTTCAGTGACAGAAAATTTGGCAAATCAAAATTGAACAGTTCTATAATAGGAGAAGCTGTTTTTGGAGTTATCTCTATGAAATTTAAGAGTTTTTTTAACTAAAATATGAGGAGAACAATAATTAAAAATGCAAATATTATAAGTGAGGGAAAAATATTTGAATCAGATATTTTAATTGAAGATTTTTTTATCTCAAAAATTTCTAAATCAATAAGTCCTAATTTTCCAAATACAAAGATCATAGATGCAGAAGGAAATTTTGTTATTCCAGGACTTATAGACGATCAAGTTCATTTTAGAGAACCTGGACTAACTCATAAAGGAAACATATTTTCAGAGTCAAGGTCTGCTGTGGCTGGAGGTATCACCTCTTTTTTTGAAATGCCTAATACCCAACCAAACACCACAAAAATTGATGCTTTAAACAATAAATATAATATCGCGAGTGAAAACTCTATAGCTAACTATTCTTTTATGTTTGGAGGAACAAATTCTAATTTGGATGAAATATTAAAAATTAACACAAAAGAGGTACCAGCTGTCAAATTATTTTTAGGATCTTCAACCGGAAATATGCTTGTAGATGATCTTGATTCTTTAGAAAATATATTTTCAAATGTTAATATTCCCATTGCAGTTCATTGTGAAGATGAAAAAACCGTAAAGGATAATTTAAAATTACATATTGAAACATTTGGTGATAATATACCAATCAACTACCATCCAAAAATTAGAAGTGAAGAAGCATGTTTTATTTCTTCATGTATGGCAGTAGCATTAGCAAAAAAAACGGGGGCAAGATTACATGTTTTTCACCTTTCCACTGCTAAAGAACTGGAATTATTTTCAAATAAAATTCAATTAAAAGACAAACAAATTACTTCTGAAGTATGTATACATCATTTGACTTTTTGTGATGAAGATTATGATAAGTTTGGCTCAAAAATTAAATGGAATCCAGCTGTAAAGACATCAAATGATAGAGAAAAATTATGGGACGCATTAAATAATGATTTAATTGATGTTATAGCAACAGACCACGCACCACACACAATTGAGGAAAAACAAAATCCATATACCTCATGTCCCTCTGGTGGCCCTTTGGTTCAACACTCCCTTGTTTCAATGCTTGAAGCATATCATAATGAAAAAATCTCTTTAGAAAAAATAGTTCAAAAAATGTGTCACAATCCTGCAATTCTATTTGATGTGGAAAAAAGAGGATTTATCAGAGAAGGTTTTTATGCAGATTTAGTAATATTTGACCTCAATAGCCCTTGGAAAGTATCAAAAGATAATTTACTTTATAAATGTAATTGGTCACCTTTTGAAAATAAAACATTTAAATCTAGAATATTACACACATTGGTTAACGGTAATCTTGTTTTCTCACATGGAAAAATTATAGAATCTGGTAAGGGATTGAAAATCATGTTTGAAAGATGAAAAAAACACTTCTTATATTAATTATTTTTTGTTCCTGTGGATTTGTCAATGACGAAAATTTAGTTCCAGATAATTTAATCACAGAGGAAAAAATGGTTGATATTTTATATGATATGTCATTGATCAGTGTTTCAAAGGGGATCAATAAAAGGATACTTGAAAACAATGGAATGAAGCCAAAAAAATACATACTTAAAAAACACAATATTGATAGTCTTCAGTTTGTATTAAGTAATGAGTATTATTCGAAGGATTTAGAAAGATATTTGAAAATATATGAGGAGGTTTTAAATAAACTTGAAATGAATAGGGAAATTATAGTGGATAGCATTGAAAATTATAAAAAAGATAGAGCAAAAAGAAGTCAGGAAATTAATCTTGAGACTCCAAAAAACAATGAATTGTCGAAACCAACTTTAAGTGGAGACTTAAATTCTAATATCTTAGAAAATTAAACTATCTTTCGATAACTGTAAAAAAATTATAATGGTAGATTTTATAGATGAACTAAAATGGCGAGGTTTAATTCATGATTCTACACCTGGATTGCAAGAATATTTAAAAGATTCCCAGAGAACTGCTTATATTGGTTTTGATCCTACGTCCGACTCATTGCATATAGGTAGTTTAGTTCCAATAATACTATTAGCTCATTTTCAAAAAAGTGGTCATCAGCCAATTGCACTTGTAGGAGGAGCCACGGGAATGATTGGTGATCCCTCTGGAAAGTCAGTTGAAAGAAATCTTTTAGATGAAGAAACCCTGAGAAATAACGAAAACGGTATCAGGAAACAACTTTCTCTGTTTTTATCATTTGATGAAAAATTTCCAAACCATGCAATGATAAAAAATAACTATGACTGGATGAATGAATTTTCTTTTCTTGATTTTATAAGAGACATTGGAAAGCATATTACCGTTAATTACATGATGTCTAAGGACTCAGTAAAAAATAGGATTGATTCAGAATCAGGATCTGGAATGAGTTTCACAGAATTTACTTATCAACTTGTTCAAGGATATGATTTTTTATTTCTAAATAGAAATTTTAACTGTTCAATTCAAATGGGAGGCAGTGACCAGTGGGGAAATATTACAACCGGAATGGAATTGATAAGAAGGATTGATAATGGTAAAGGTTATGCTCTTACATGTCCTCTGATGACCAAATCAGATGGTTCAAAGTTCGGTAAGTCTGAGGGTGGAAATATTTGGCTAGATCCTAAAAAAACATCTGCGTATAAATTTTATCAATATTGGTTAAACAGCTCAGACGAGGATGCAAAAAATTATATTAAAATATTCACTTTTCTAGAAAAGGATGAAATCGAAAAAATAATTTCCCAACACGATAAAGAGCCACATCAAAGAATACTTCAAAAAAAATTAGCCGCTGAGGTAACACTTATGGTTCATAACCAGAATGAGCTTGACAATGCTGAGAAGGCATCTAAAGTTCTTTTTAGTAAGAACTTTTTACAAGAAATTAATGAGATAGATGAAAATATTTTTCTAGATATTTTTGATGGTGTTCCAATGAATGAGATAAGTTTAAATGAATTTAAAAATGGAATTGAAATTATAAAAATACTTCATGAGAACTCAGGATTTTTAAGTTCAAATTCTGAAGCTAGAAGGGCTTTAGTTGAAAATTCAATATCGATTAATAAAAATAAGGTTGATCAAAATTATATTGTTTCCGAAAAAGATTTAATAAAGAATAAATATGTTATTATAAATCGGGGAAAGAAAAAAACTTTCATATTGAAAGCAAAAGTTTAAACTAATAAGTTACATCCTCTTATATCACTATTGTCAACTCTTCCGATTAATTCAAATTCGTCATCGTTGACATGCTTACCCATATCATCTGTAGCTATGAAACTACATGAATTATAATTAGCAAGGTCGATTATATTAATCGCCCCTGATTTTTTGTTAAAATCTAAGTTTTGAGCATCATTAATATCTCTGATAATTACTTTCATCCATGAAGGTGTTTTAAAAATACCATCACCTTTAGAATAAGCCTGAGAGAGTAATTCAGTCATGCCATATTCACTATGTATTTTACTTACCCCAAAACCACGTTTTAATTTTTCATGTAATTCTGTTCTCACCATTTCTTTCCTCCTTCCTTTCATTCCTCCAGTTTCCATTATAATTGTATTGTTTAGTTGAAATTGATTAAAATCAATCATATCAAGCAATGCATAAGGAACACCGATTAAGATTGTTTTTCTTTCTTTTTTTGCATCTAGTTCGATTAGTTTTTTTGACAAATTAATATAGTCGTCAAGAAAAAAACCACTTTCTTTTGATTTTGACAATTTGATTAATTTTTCAATCATATATATAAGAGATGAGTCTTTATTATCATAATAGTTTGGAAGTAGAGCTAGAATTGTATATTGAGTTATGTCACTATAATTAAGCTTAAAATTATTAATGAAAGATTTTTGATAAAGTTTAAGACTGGAAATGAAATGTTTGCTTCTTGAATTTGTTGTAGTTCCGCTGCTGTAAAATACTTTTTCAAAGTTATTAGTTGATAATATTTTTTTTGTTTTAAAAAATGAAATCGGTAAAAATGGAATTTTATTTATTTCATTTACATCAGTTGGATCTTCACAAATCATATTACAATAATTTTGATATACCATATTGTTTTCATATTGGAAATTATATATATCTAAACATTGTTTTTTAAACTCCGAGTGATTTTTAATATCAAAAATTTTTTCAAAATTATGCATAGATTAAAAATATATTATTAAAACGTTAAGTCGAGATTTTATCCTTTTTTTTTGATTTTATCCTTTTTTTTTTATTAAATTTAAATAACAAATCTTACGTTTTGGGTTCAGAAAATTTTAAAATTCTATTAGTTGATGACGAACCTGATATTCTTGAAATTATTTCTTACACGTTAAAAAGCGACGGATATCTTGTTTATACTGCAGACAACGGAGTTAAAGCAATTGAACTTGCAAAAAAAGTAAAACCTGAATTGATAATTTTAGATGTAATGATGCCGGAAATGGACGGTATTGAAGCATGTGAAATTATTAGAAATGATTCAGAAATTGGAAATTCATTAATTGTATTCCTTTCTGCTAGAGGGGAAGACTACAGTCAGATAGCTGGTTTTAATGCTGGTGCAGATGATTATATTACAAAACCTATCAAACCAAAGGTTTTAAAAAGTAAAATTAAATCCCTGTTAAGAAGGATTACCAAGGAGGAAGGAGATCTCATTAAATTAGGATCTTTAATTGTTGATAGGTCTGGATACAAAGTGTCTCTCAGTGGAAAAGATATTTCTTTGCCGAGAAAAGAATTTGAATTATTATTTTTGTTATGCTCAAAGCCAGGTAAAGTTTTTAAAAGAGAATTTATCTTAGAATCAGTTTGGGGTAAGGATGTTGTGGTTGGAGATAGAACCATTGATGTTCATATTAGAAAATTGAGAGAAAAAATTGGAGATTCTTGCTTTAAAACAGTTAAAGGAGTTGGGTATAAATTTCAAAATTAATGCCATCAGAAAATAACTTTAACCCTTATAAATTTTCTTTACTTTCATCCTTATATATTTCAATAGGTACATATTTTGTAAATAACTATAGTGACTTAACCATTTCTTTAAAGTCGGTTTTAGTTTCATTTATAATTTTTGTTTTAAGTTTTCTTGTTATTCAGTTAAGAGTGAAAAAGTTATTTTTTGAAAGAGTCAGACAAATTTATCAGGATTTAGAATTTGAAAGCGACTCTTTAATTCAAACGTCAGTTATCGACTCAGACATGAATTCCTTTGCAAAGGATTTAGAAGAGTTTGTAAAATTAAAAAGGTCCGAAATAGAGTCCTTAAAAAAAGAAGATCTGTACAGAAAAGAGTTTGTCGGAAATGTAGCACACGAACTTAAAACACCACTCTTTGCCATTGAAGGTTATATATCAAATCTGTTAGACGGAGCAATGAATGATAAAGAATTACTTAAAAAATATTTAAAAAGAGCTGAAAAAAGTGTTGATCGACTCACTTATATAATTAAAGATTTAGATCTTATAACTCAATTAGAATCATCAACTCTAAAACTACAAATCACGTCATTTGATATTGTTAAACTAACAGAAGAGATAATCGAGGATTTGGAAATTAGTGCCTCAAAAAAAAATATAAAAATCATTTTCAACAAAATATATGAAAATGAAATTTTAGTAGATGCTGACAGGAATAGGATTGAGCAGGTATTGACTAATCTTATTACAAATTCAATCAATTATGGGGCTGAAAAAGGAACAACGGAGATAAGTTTTGAATCTGATGAAAAAAATATAATGATAAAAGTAAATGATAATGGTGAAGGTATAAGTGAAGAAAATATGCCAAGACTTTTTCAAAGATTTTTTAGAGTAGATGTTAGTAGGAGTAGAAGTCAAGGTGGTTCTGGGCTTGGTTTAGCAATAGTTAAGCATATTATTGATGCTCATAATGAAAACATTTATGTGCAATCAACTGTAGGTATTGGAAGTGAATTTTCTTTTTCTTTAAAAAAATCAAAAGTCCTATAAATTAATTGTCTTGGGTAGTAAAAATAAATTAAAGAGGTTCTCAGAAAATTTGACATTCAAAAATGTTATTCAACCCGAAAGAGATGTAATTGTCAATAACAATTTTAAATTCAAGGGAAATTGGAGTAAACTAATTTTTAAAAATAAAAATCCAATTGTAGTTGAATTGGGATGTGGAAAAGGGGAGTATTCAGTAGCTTTAGCTAAAGAAAATCCTGAAACAAATTACATCGGAATAGATATTAAGGGTGCGCGTTTTTGGAAAGGAGCAAAAGATGCAATTGAAAACAAATTAAACAATGTTGTTTTTTTAAGAACCCAAATTGAATTAATCGAAAAAATTTTTAATAAAAATGAAGTCTCAGAAATTTGGATAACCTTTCCTGATCCACAAATTAAACTTAAAAGAGAAAAACACAGACTGGTTAATTTAAACTTTATTAAGCAGTACAGGGAAATAATGGTTAGTGGAGGGATAATTAATCTTAAAACTGATAGTGAATTTTTACACGGCTATATGCTTGGATTAATTAGCGTGAATGATTTTCTTGAGTTGATTTATTCAAATCATGATATATATAAACAAACTGGATCTCCAAAATATGTTACGGACATTAAAACATTTTATGAGTCAAAATTTTTAGAAGAAAATAAGCCAATAACATATCTAAGCTTTAGGGTTAATTAATGTGGAATGGATTCAAAAAAAGATTTTTTTCAGAAAGTATATAAAGTTGTAAAATTAATACCACCAGGAAGGGTTAGTACTTATGGATTAATTGCCAGATATTTGGGATCAATAAGCAGCTCCAGAGTTGTTGGTTATGCAATGAATGCCTCTCACAGTAACCCAACTATTCCTGCCCATAGAGTAGTAAATAGGCTTGGGATATTAACAGGCAAACATCATTTTGCCGGCTCAAATCTTATGAGAAATCTTCTTGAAAGTGAAGGAATTACAGTAAAAAATGACCAAGTCATGAACTTCAAAAATCTTGTTTGGGATCCATCCAAAGAATTAAATTAATTCTGTTTATTTTTTTTATTCAACGTATATTTGTAAAAAATTTTGATTTTGGAGTTATCTAAGAAAAATATTCTTTCACTTATTGAAAAAAATAAGAAGAAAGATTTTAAAATAATTAATCTGAATATTTTTGGTAGTGAGATTTTATTAGATATTGAAACTAATAATCCCACATTACAATCAAAAAAAAACATTGAAAATTCAATAAAAGAAATTATTTCTGAAAATTTCATTGAAAAAGTTGAACTTAAGATTAATTTCAAGGTTGAAAAAACCGAATCACCTCAAAATCAAATTAAAGGAAATCCAATAAAAGGTATACAAAATGTTATCGCGATTGCATCTGGAAAAGGTGGAGTTGGTAAATCTACAGTTACTTCAAATATTGCAATTACATTATCAAAAATGGGATTTAAAGTGGGTATTCTAGATGCAGACATCTATGGTCCTTCAATTCCTATCATGTTTGATATAACTAATGAAAGACCTTTAAGTGTAAATGTAGATGGTAAAAATAAAATGAAACCCATTGAAAGCTATGGTGTTAAAATTTTATCAATAGGATTTTTCACAAAACCAGATCAAGCTGTGATATGGAGAGGACCAATGGCCTCAAAAGCTTTAAATCAGATGATATTTGATGCTACTTGGGGTGAGCTTGATTTTCTATTGGTTGACTTGCCCCCCGGAACGGGTGATATTCATTTAAGTATTCTGCAAGCTTTACCGGTAACAGGAAGTGTAATAATTAGCACCCCGCAAAATATTGCCTTAGCAGACGCAAGAAAGGGTATTGCAATGTTTAATCAAAAGAGTATAAACGTTCCAGTTCTTGGAATCATCGAAAACATGGCATATTTCACCCCTTTTGAATTACCTGAAAACAAGTATTATATTTTTGGAAAAGACGGTGCAAAAAACCTGTCTCAGGATATGAATGTTAAGTTACTTGGTGAAGTTCCAATTGTACAAAGTATTAGAGAAGCTTCTGACTTTGGTCATCCTGCTTCATTACAAGAAAATTCTAAAATTTCATTAACTTTCGAAGAGATTTCTAAAAATTTAGTGTCGCAGTTGGTAAAAAGAAACAAAGATTTACCACCCTCCGAGATAATAAAAATTACAACAATGGCAGGTTGTTCTGCTGTAAGTAAATAAAATGAAAAAAACATTAATAAATAATATCGAAAATGCTCTTGAGGAAATTCGACCATTTCTAAATAATGATGGTGGAGATATTTCATTAGTAAGTGTTGAAAACAAAACTGTAAAAGTTAAGTTTGAAGGTGCATGTTCAACATGCACTGTTAATCAGATGACTTTAAAATCAGGTGTGGAAATGATCATAAAAAAACACGTACCTGAAATTGAAAAAGTAATTAGTGTAGAGGTCTAAATGATAAAAACGGACATTTTAATTATTGGGGCAGGTCCTGTGGGCTTATTTGCAGTTTTTGAAGCTGGTTTACTAAAAATGAAATGTCATTTGATTGATATACTCCCCAAAGCTGGTGGTCAATGCATCGAATTATATCCCAAAAAACCTATTTATGATATTCCTGGTTACCCTGAAATTCTAGCAGGTGATCTGATAAATAACCTTATCGAGCAGGGTCGTCAGTTTGAGCCAGGATATACCCTGGGCGAAAAAGCTGAAAAACTTGAGAAGAAGTCTGATGGTTCGTTCGTTGTCACCACAAATAAGGGAACAAAACATAATGCACCAATAGTTGTAATTGCAGGCGGTTTAGGTGGATTTCAGCCAAGAAAACCGAATTTTGAAGGTATTGAGGAATTTGAGGATAAAGGAGTCTCTTATTTTATCAAAGAGCCAAGCATTTATAAGGGTAAAAATGTAGTTATTTCTGGTGGAGGTGATTCAGCTTTGGATTGGACAATTGAGCTTGCAAAAATTGCAAAAAGAGTAACATTAGTTCACAGAAGAAACGAATTTAGAGGTGCAAGTGATTCTGTTGAAAAAGTTCAAAAATTAAAAAACGATAATAACATAGATCTTATTACCCCCGCAGAGGTTTATAAATTAAAAGGCTCCAAACATTTAGAAAAGGTTTTGATAAATAAAGAGAATGAAGAAATTGAAATAAGTGCTGATTTTTTTATTCCATTATTTGGTTTAACTCCTAAACTAGGGTCAATTTCAGACTGGGGATTAGAAATTGAAAAAAATTCGATAGTTGTCAATAATTCTCTAGATTATCAAACAAATATTCCAGGTGTCTTTGCGATAGGTGATATAAATACTTACCCCGGAAAATTAAATTTAATTTTGTGTGGATTTCATGAAGCAGCATTAATGTGTCAAGCTGCATTTAAAATAATTAATCCTGATAAAAAGTTCATTTTAAAATACACCACTGTTTCGGGGGTTGCAGGATTTGACGGATCATTAAAGAAAGCTGAGGGATCAGTAGTAAAGTCTATTAAATAGTCTTTTCAAAAACAAACATTCAAGCTGAATTAGAATTTAAAATTAGGATTTAAATTTTTATAATCGTGAGAGTATGTCTCTTGTTCAGACGACCTCAAATCAGTCCATGTTTTATTTTCAATTTGTTCGTTAATAGCGTCCCATAAGAGAATTCTTTTTTCAAGTGCTTCAATTGAAATTTCTTCAATTTCTTTCCATTTTTCATGGTCATTTTCGGCTAACATTGATACCATTTCAAGTGCCATTGGACCGTGTTCGTCTTCGTCTAATTCAATATGTCTTTCAAAGTAATATATCAACTTAGATATATCTCCTTCAGTAACATTCTTTTCAAATTCTCTAAGAATTTCATTAAACATGTTTGGAATTAAATTCTCTCTTCCAAATGTAAAAATTGCCGCAATTTTATGAGGTTTACCTTCCTTGATTACGGAAAAAGTAAAGTTTAAAAACTCCTTAATATTCTCATGAATTTTTAGATTTTCAATTGCCTTGAAAATATCTTCAGAATTAGCAATTTGATTAATTATTTCAACAGGTTTTTCAGGTTTAGCACCAATATCAATCATCGCATCTAAATACAACTCATAGTGACTTTTTCTTTCACCAGCTTGGTTAATGTCAGTTTCTTCTGCCAGAACAATTTCATTAATCAAATATGCTGTTTGAGAATTTTTATTAGGAAGCCATGGTGTTTTTGTACAAGTCAATCTTATTTGTAAAGCTTTTAAAAGAGACATAAAGTCCCAAACGGCGTAAATATGATTCTCTGTGAATAACTGTAAATCTTTAATAGTCTCAATATTAGAATACAATTTGTGCTCAAGTAGCCTGTCTCTATGATTCTTAATTTTTTCCTGTATATTATCTATGTTCATTTGCAATTTATTTAAAAGCATTTAATCCAGTAATATCTAATCCTGTGATTAGTAAATGTACATCATGAGTGCCTTCATAGGTTATAACACTTTCTAGGTTCATCATGTGTCTCATAATCGAGTACTCTCCAGTGATTCCCATTCCACCTAAAATTTGTCTGGCTTCTCTAGCTACTTTTATTGCCATTTCAACATTATTTCTTTTTGCCATTGATATTTGTGCAGATGATGCTTTTCCCTCATTCTTTAATACACCTAATCTCCATGCCAGAAGTTGTGCTTTAGTAATTTCAGTAATCATTTCTGCTAACTTCTTTTGTTGTAATTGAAATCCTCCAATTGGTCTTCCAAATTGAACTCTTTCTTTACTGTATCTAAGTGCAGTATCATAGCAATCCATAGCCGCTCCTACAGCTCCCCATGCAATTCCATACCTAGCAGAGTCAAGACAGCCTAACGGAGCCCCAAGTCCAGATTTATTAGGAAGTAAATTTTCTTTTGGAACCTTAACGTCATTAAAAATCAGCTCACCGGTTGAACTAGCCCTTAATGACCATTTGTTGTGTGTTTCAGGTGTTGTAAAGCCTTCCATTCCTCTCTCTACAATTAAACCGTGTATTCTTCCTTCTTCATTTTTTGCCCAAACAATTGCAATATCAGCAAATGGAGAATTGGATATCCATAATTTTGCACCATTTAAAAGGTAGTGGTCTCCTTTATCTTTATAGTTTGTGGTCATTCCACCTGGATTTGAGCCATGGTCTGGCTCCGTCAACCCAAAACAGCCCATTAATTCACCTGTTGCAAGTTTTGGTAGAAATCTCATTTTTTGTTCCTCATTTCCATACTTCCAAATTGGATACATAACAAGTGATGATTGAACAGATGCTGTGGATCTAATTCCCGAGTCACCTCTTTCAATTTCTTGCATTATAAGTCCGTATGAAATTTGGTCTAAACCAGGCCCACCGTATTCTTCAGGAATGTAAGGTCCATAAGCTCCAATATCTGCCAACTCTTTTATTAAATGATTTGGAAATTCTGCTTTTTGAGCATATTCCTCAATGATAGGTGAAACAGATTTCTTAACCCATTCTCTGGCTGAGTCTCTTATTAATTTATGTTCATCAGTGAGAAGGTCATCTAGGTTATAGTAATCTGGTGCTTCAAACAAATCCGGTTTCATAATTAAATTTTTTACAAATTTAAATAATGGTAATCGAAGTTTAAATTATTTTGGGGTTTATTTCTCATTAAAAAAGCGTGAAATTAGCGAATGAAAATGATGCACGCCTTTTTCCTTTGTGGGAGAAAATCTTCCTGTATTATAAAATGCAGAATTTACACCCTTTTGTACGCTTTGAACTATTTCTTCATCCTCCATTTCAACTTTATCTAAATCACCACTTGCACCTGTATTTAGCTTTGATTTATCAAAAACATAAGATCTAAACAAAATTTTAGTTTTTGAAATTTCAATAGGGCAGACTAGATTAATTGATATGCCCCATGGATAAAAGTTTAACATTAAGTTTGGAAATAACCAATAATAATAAGCAGCAATGTTTTTACCATAATCTTTATGGTTTTTTGGAATGGTAAAACATTCTTCAACTTTTTTAGAATATCCAATTTGAATATTATAATATTCATAAATTTCAGTATCATAATTATTGTAATCAAGTACATCGTTAAGATCTTTATGAACAAAGGGCACGTGAAAACCTTCTAAATAATTATCACAGTATAACGCCCAGTTTGCATTAATTATATAATCTTTGGACAATGTCTCATCTAACTTAAATTTTTCAAGTGGTAAAAATGAGATTCTGTCGTTAATCGTTTTAAAAATATTTTCAATTTGAAAACTTGGACTAAGACCAACAAAAAGTAAACTATTCCAAGAAAATAAAGAAAAGTTGTTTAGATTGTCACATTCTCTTGGGAAATTAGCGGTTTCCTCAAACTCTGGCATGTATTCATATTTTCCTGTGTTATCAAATCTTCTTCCGTGATATTTACATGTTATTTTTTTTGACTTACACTTTTCTTTGATTAATAAATTACCTCTATGAGTACAAACATTTGAAAAGCAGGTTAATTTATCTTCCTCAGAGCAAGATACTAATACAGGTTCATCAAGAAATTCTGGTAAAATATTATAAGGAATGATTGTATTTTTTTCTTTTAATAAAGTGTCATCTCCAATCCAATGCCAAGATCTTAAAAAGATTTTTTTCTTTGATATATCAAATAAATTTTCATCTTTATAAAATTTAGCTGGAAGAGTTTCTGCCAGTCTAATGTCTTTGTTTACAGTTATTTTAGTTACCATAATTTCTAAATATAAATTTTTAACAAGCCTTCGGGAAGGTCCATTTTTATGGTTTTATTAATTCTGTCTAATTCTAAAATAAAGTCATCATTAACAGGAATTAATACTTCTTTATCATTGCTGTTAATCACAAAAAGGTGCTGAGGTGTTTGATCATTTATATACTCAATTTCACCGATTTTACCATGTCTAATATCTTCAACTTGAAAACCATTAACTTCGTGATAATAAAATCTTTTGCCGTCAAGCTTAGGAAGTTCATTAATTGGTAAAAAAATTTCTTTATTGATAAGATTTAATGCCATTGACTCATTTTCAATATCTTCAAATTTTACTCTGACACTATTGTTTTTATATTTTGATATGTCAGAAATAAAATATGGTAGGTAGCTATCATCTTCTTTTACATACACCTTTTTTAAATCGTAGTATGTTGAAGGGCTATCGGTATCCAAAAAAATTATTAACTCTCCTTTGAAGCTAAACTTCCTTGTTATTTTACCTAAATAGAAAAATTTACTTTGATTCATAGATTAGTGTAGACTATCTATAAATTTAAAAAATTAATGATAAATAACTTAAGTTATTTTGATTCCTCATCAGAATCCTCTTCTGCTGGAGCTTCCTCTGCTGGAGCTTCTTCTGCTGGAGCTTCTTCTGCTGGAGCTTCCTCTGCTGGAGCCTCTTCTGCTGGAGCCTCTTCTGCTGGAGCTTCTTCTGCTGGAGCTTCTTCTGCTGGAGCAGCTAAAGCTTCTTCTTGGGCTTTGATTCTTGCTTCATTAGCAATTTTTTCGTTTTCGAGAGCTTTGGCTTTTTTCTCTTCTTTGAGTTTTTGCAGTTCAGACTTCTTTTTGTCAATTCTTTGAGCTTTTTCATCTAACCAAGCATCAAATCTTTTTTCGGCTTCTTCTTCGTTGAAAGCCCCTTTAATTACACCACCTAATAGGTGATATTTTAACATAACCCCTTTATATGAAAGGATGTTTCTTGCAGTTTTAGTTGGTTGAGCTCCATTTTGAAGCCACTTAACTGAAGAGTCAATATCAATTTCTATTGTTGCTGGGTTTGTGTTTGGATTATAAGTGCCTAATTTTTCAAGGTATTTTCCGTCTCTTTTAGAACGCGAGTCTGCTGCGACAATCCAGTAAAATGGTTTACCTTTTTTACCGTGTCTTTGTAGTCTTATTTTTACTGACATAATTATTAAATTTTAAGGTTCTCGACCAAGTTTATTAATGAGCTGGCAAATATAGTATAAAATTCTAATTCACATACAATTCTTTGATTTTTTTGTATTACATTTACTCAAATCGATATTCTTAAATGAAAAAAATATTTATCGCATTATCTCTTCTATTAGTTTTTAACTGTGAAGACGATCTCACAAATAAAACGCCTGTATTTCAGGCGACTGTAAATGGTAATAACCAGTGGATTGCCGAAGATTTTATTGCAACTATTCAAAATAACCAGCTTTCAATTTCTGGCACCAACCCTTTTGGTGTAATATCGTTTGTTGTTAACTCTCCAGAAGTAAGCGGATACAATTTTTATAGTTGGACTGATGATTATGCAATTTTTCAAGATACCTTACAGTACTCAACTCAAAACGATGGAATTGGAAGTATAGCATTTTTAAGCGATGGCTATTTAGATATTCAAGAAATTGACAATGTTAACAATACCATCAGTGGTCATTTTCATTTTGACGCTTACAATGGTACTGGACAATATACGATTAATGTTTCTGAAGGAGTTTTCTATAAAATTCCTGTAAATTCTGGAGAACAGGATTAAACCTATAGTATAGAATGTATTTAATTTTTGATACCGAAACCACCGGTTTGCCCAAGAATTGGAGGGCGCCTATTTCAGATACTGAAAATTGGCCTAGATGTGTTCAGTTAGCATGGCAAGTTCATGACGAAATAGGTAATCTAATTGAAAGTAAAAGTTATATTATTAAGCCAGATAATTTCGATATCCCCTATGAATCTGAAAAAATTCATGGAATTTCAACTTTGCTGGCTGAAGCTGAAGGTATCGAACTGGATAGTGTGTTGAATGAATTTAATAATTCAATTTCCAAATCAAAATTCATAATTGGCCATAATGTAAACTTTGATTTGAATGTAATTGGCTGTGAGTTTTACAGAAGAAATATTATTTCAAGTATCGAATCTACCGATGTTTTAGACACTTGTACAGAACTTACTGCAGACTTGTGTAAATTGCCTGGAGGAAGGGGTGGTAAATTTAAATTGCCAACCTTAACCGAATTACATCAATTTCTCTTTGAATCATCTTTTGAAGAAGCACATAATGCTTCAGCCGATGTTGAGGCAACTGCCCGTTGTTTTTTAGAGCTGATAAGAATCAAAAACTTCAAAAAAGAACAGCTTCAGTCGACTGACGATTATTTTGAAAAGTTCGCTGAAAATAATCCTAGCGTAATAGAAAAAGCGGGAATTAAACACATAAATCTCAAGAAAAAATCTAAAGATTTAAAGAGTAAAATTCAGCAAAATGAAAATGAGTCTATAGATCAACAAATAATTGATTCAGGCAATATAAATCTTGACGATATTGATTTTACTCATCTTCACAATCATAGCCAATTTTCCATGCTACAATCAACAATCAAAATCAAAGATTTAGTTGACAAAGCATTTGAATATAATATGAAAGCTGTTGCAATAACAGACTTAGGAAATATGATGGGAGCATTTAGATTTGTAGATGCAGTAAAGAAGAAAAATAGAGTAATAAGAGAAATAAATGAGAGTTCTGAAGAGAAAAAAAGTTTAATAAAACCAATTATTGGGTGTGTGTTAAATGTCTGTGAAGATCATTTAAATAAAAATTATAGAGATAATGGATATCAGGTTGTATTTCTTGCTAAAAATAAAAATGGCTACAATAACCTTTCAAAATTATCGTCATTAGCTTACACAAAAGGGTTTTATTATGTACCCAGAGTTGATAAAAATTTAGTACTCGAATACAAAGAAGATTTAATTGTCTTATCTGGTAATTTGTATGGAGAAGTGTCTAATAAAATCCTTAACACTGGAAAAAAAGAAGCAGAAGAATCTTTAATATGGTGGAAAAATAACTTCAAGGATGATTTCTATCTTGAAGTTAATCGCCATAATCAGGATGATGAGGATACAGTTAATAATGTTTTGCTTGAATTTTCTAAAAAACATGAAGTAAAGCTAGTTGCAACAAATAATACTTTTTACTTAGACAATTCTAGCGCTGATGCTCACGATATTTTACTTTGTGTAAAGGAAGGAGAAAAACTATCAACTCCTAAAGGAAGAGGAAGAGGTTTTAGGTTTGGACTACCAAATAATGAGTATTATTTTAAAACTCAAGATCAGATGAAAGAGATATTTGCTGATATTCCAAGCTCACTTTCAAACACAAACGAGATTGTTTCTAAAATTGAGGCATTTGATTTAACTAATGAGGTTTTATTGCCAAAATTTGAAATCCCTGTAGAATTCGTCAGTCCTAAAGATGAAGTTGATGGAGGTAAAAGAGGAGAAAATAATTACTTAAGGCATTTGACCTATATAGGTGCAGAAAAGCGTTATGAAAAAATTGATGATGATTTAAAAGAAAGAATCGAGTTTGAGCTTGATACCATTAAAAATACTGGTTATCCTGGGTATTTTTTAATTGTTGAGGATTTTATAAGAAAGGCTAGAGAAATGAACGTTTCTGTTGGTCCAGGAAGAGGATCAGCTGCAGGATCAGTAGTCGCATATTGTTTGTGGATTACAAATATTGATCCTATAAAATATGATTTACTTTTTGAAAGATTTCTAAATCCAGAAAGGGTTAGTATGCCTGATATTGATATTGATTTTGATGATGTTGGACGAAATAAAGTTATTAATTACGTAATAGATAAATATGGCGAAAATCAGGTTGCTCAAATAATTACTTATGGTACTATGGCTGCTAAATCTTCTATTAGAGATACCGCAAGAGTTTTAGATTTACCTCTTGGTGATGCGGATAGAATTGCGAAGTTGGTGCCAAATATGACAAAACTTAGTTCAATTTTTGAAACTGATCACAAAGAACTAAGAAATAAATTTAGGGCTGATGATTTAGATAAAATAAATCAGTTATTAAGTATATCACAGTCTGACAATCTTGAATCTGAAACCATTAAACAGGCTAGATTACTTGAAGGATCATTAAGAAATACAGGAATCCATGCTTGTGGGGTAATTATAACACCTGATGATATAAAAAATTTCGTTCCAATTGCAACGGCAAAAGATTCCGACTTATTTGTTACCCAATTTGATAATGCCGTCGTTGAACAAGCGGGATTACTTAAAATGGATTTTTTAGGTCTTAAAACCTTAACCCTCATAAAGGATACAGTCAAAATTGTTAAAGCTAAATACGGAATTGATTTAGATCCAGATAATTTTCCTATTGACGATAAGAAAACCTTCGAATTATTTCAAAGAGGAGAAACTGTAGGTATTTTTCAATATGAATCACCTGGTATGCAAAAACACCTTAAAGATCTAAAACCTTCTGTTTTTGAGGATTTAATTGCAATGAATGCTTTATATAGGCCAGGACCAATGGAATATATTCCAAGTTTTATTAGAAGAAAGCATGGAGATGAAAAAATTGTCTATGATTTACCCGAAATGGAAGAATATTTAAAGGATACTTATGGCATAACCGTATATCAAGAGCAAGTAATGCTCTTGTCTCAAAAAATTGGAAATTTCTCAAAAGGTGAAGCGGATATACTCAGAAAAGCGATGGGTAAAAAACAAAAAGATGTTCTGGATAAAATGAAGCCTAAGTTTTTAAAGAATTCTGAAAAGAAGGGTTTTAAAATCGAAAAGGTTGAAAAGATATGGAAAGATTGGGAGGCTTTTGCAAGCTATGCCTTTAACAAATCTCATTCAACATGCTATGCTTGGATTGCATATCAGACCGCATTTCTAAAGGCTAATTATCCTGCCGAATACATGGCCTCAGTATTATCTAATAATATGAACGACATAAAAAATGTAACATTTTTTATGGGTGAATGTAAGAGAATGAAATTAGAAGTTTTGGGACCAGATTTGAATGAATCTTATTATAAGTTTTCTGTAAACAAAGATAATGCAATTCGCTTCGGAATGGGGGCGATAAAAGGGGTTGGAGCTTCAGCAGTTAAAGCAATAGTAAGTGAGAGAAAAAGCAATGGTCCTTACAAATCAATATTCGATCTATGCCAAAGGGTCGATCTGAGAGCCGCTAATAAAAAAGCTTTTGACAGTTTGGCTGCAGCTGGAGCGTTTGATTCCTTTGATATTAACAGGTCACAATATTTTCATGATAATGGTGATGGAATTACATTTATTGAGAAATTATTGAGACATGGAAACAAATTTCAAGAAAATAAAAACTCATCTCAGGTTAGTCTTTTTGCTGGAACAAATGATTTACAAGTTTCAAATCCGTCCATTCCTGAAGTTGAACCATGGCCAACTATAGAAAAGTTAACAAAAGAAAAAGAGGTCGTTGGTATTTATATTTCTGGTCATCCACTAGATGATTTTAAAGTTGAAATGGAGTCGTTTTGCAACGGAGATGTGAGTGTATTTAAGTCTCTAAAAGACTTTGTTAATAAGGAAATTACTGTTGCGGGTGTTATCACTGAAGTTGAACACAGAGTTAGCAGACAAGGAAAAGGCTGGGCATTTTTTGTATTAGAGGATTATGTTGATTCATATAATTTTAGAATTTTTGGAGAAGAATATCTTAAGTTTAAACATTTTTTAACCTTGAATAATTTCCTTCACATCAAAACCAAGATTGTTGAAGGATGGCTAAATAAGGAAACTGGAGTTAGAGGAGAGCCAAGAATTCAGTACACAAACTTCAAATTATTACAGGATGTGGTTAAGACATTTGCAAAAAAATTATCAATTCAACTTAAATTGGATGATATCAAAAATGAAAAAATAAGCTCAATAAAATACCTCTTAAGTCAACATGACGGAACACATAATTTGAGTTTTGTTGTGTATGATGATGAAGAAAAAATTATGGTTGAGATGGATAGTGAAAAACAAAAAGTAAATATTTCACCTAAACTTCTAAGCGAACTTGAAGGAAAAAATATTTTTTACAAATTAAATTAGAGAAAATACTTATTTTTGAGCTTTAAAAATATATAATTATGGCATTAGAGATTACAGATAGCAATTTTGAAGAAACAGTATTAAAAAGTGATAAGCCAGTATTGGTTGATTTTTGGGCAGCTTGGTGTGGGCCTTGTAGAATGGTTGGTCCAATTATAGATGAACTAAGTGAGGAATATGAGGGGAAGGCTGTCGTAGGAAAAGTTGATATCGACTCAAATCAACAATATGCCGCTCAATTTGGCGTAAGAAACATCCCAACAGTTCTTGTATTTAAGAACGGTGAACTTGTTGACAGAAAAGTAGGAGTTTCTTCCAAAAATGACTACGCTCAAGCTTTAGATAGTCTTATCTAAAAAAAATCCTATATATTTGTAGGCTAACTAAAGACCATGAAGAGAATAAGGCTGACCATATTATTCATGTTTTTTTGTATGCTCTCGTTTTCGCAGGGCATTGATATCGTTAGTTTTAATAGTTCCAATGAGTATTGTCCTGGAGGAGGTGTTTCATTACATATAAACCCAACAGGAATTTTTACTTTCGAAAATGCTGGAAATTTACAAGATTCAGCAAATAATTCTTTTATACTTGAAATTTCTGGTCCAGGCGGTGATTGGTCAAATCCTACAATACTTAATACAGTTTATGATTTCTACACTCCTTTAATCAACGGAACACTACCTGCTGGTCTAGCGTCAGGAGATTATTTACTTAGGGTAAGATCTACACAACCAGCTATTACCAGTGCCTCAACTTCCTCATTCACTGTTGGAGATTGTGATGCATCTGAAATCTCAGAAATACCATCTGTTACAACAAATATGGATTCAAACTCAAACTTCACACAATGTTTGAATGATGAGGCAAACGTAATTAATCCATTTATTGGTTCGATGAATCAAAACTATAACTCACTTTCTGGAAGTATGCCATCGAGTTATCAGTTTTTTACAGTAGATCCAACAAATTCAAATAATACTATTTCTGTAGAACTTATTGATGTTTTAAATGGAACAACAACTACAGTTTCTGCAATTTCTGGAAATATATATCAGATTCCAGCAGATTTACCTGTTGGAACCTACAATTTTGAGGTAACCGAAACTGATTCTTCAGGAAATGTAAGTGTGTTTGCTTACACATTTTTATTTCATACAAGTGCAACAATTTTTGGAAATGCCTCATCTGAGACTGTTTGTGTTGGAGAAGAAGTAACCTTTACTGTTGATATCTCAAATTTAGGTATTGGAAGTAACTACATGGGTTCCTACTACATTATTAATTTTGGAGATGGTTCAGCTCCACTTGTTTACACACAGGCTGAGCTTTTAGATTTATATACAGATCCTGTAGATCCGATTACTCACGTATTCGATCAGCCATCTTGTAATGCTAACGGAAGTAGTAGTTTTATTGTATCTAAAAAACTTTACAACAAAGGATTGGTAAATTCTTCAAATGACCCACAGTGTGGTTCTTACACCCAAAATGGACTTGGAGCCTCAAAAGAAATTGCTACTGCCGAATCTCCTCAAGCTCAGTTTAACTTAAATCCTGAGCAATGTATTAGTGAAGATATAGAAGCGATAAATACTACTATTCCAGGTTCATATCCAACCAGTAGTGGTGCATGTGCGGGTGAAGTGAATTATGATTGGCAAGTAAAAAAGCCAAGTTTCTCTGATTTTTTACCTGTTTCATTATTAAATCCATCATGGGTAGTTGGTGATGATTTATTAATTCCTGCCTCAGATGTAGATGAGGTTGGATGTTGGGAAATAAAATTAATAGCTGTAAATCCGGCTGCATGTTTGGCTGAATCCGTTTACGCTGATACTATAAATATAGAAGATATTCCTGATGCAGATTTTAACGATATTGGTGATATATGTCAAAACGAACAGATTACGTTGACAGATGCATCAAATATTATTTTTGCTGAGTGTGATCCTACACTACCAAACGAAACGCCAACATATGCATGGACTGTATCTCCAAATTCTGGATATGTTCTAGGAAATGATATTGACGGAAATCCAACATCATTAAATAGTCAAAACCCTGTTATTACATTCACTGAGGTTGGTACTTACACGGTTGATTTGACTGTCACAACTGAGTGTGGATCGGATACTCATTCTGAAACTTTTGATGTTTTAGGAAATCCAACGGTTGCTTTCCCGATTGCATCTCAAACATATTGTTCAACCAATACTCTTTTGGTTGATTTTGAAAATCAAATTACTCCGACATATTCAACTGGTTTCTCTGCTCCAACTGATTATGTTTGGACTGTATCCGGTTCTGGAATTACTAATTCTGATTATACGTTTGTGAATGGAACTACAAATTCTGACGAATTCCCAACGATACAATTAAACTCATTTGGAACCTATAATATTACTGTTACGGTTGGTTCAAATTGTGATAACCCTGCATCCGATACTGTTGTAATTACATTGAGTCAAACTCCAACGATTACAAACACCGTTACATCTCAAGAAGTTTGTTCTGATGATGCTTCCATTCAGTTTGATTTTACTTCTGATGTTGCTGGAACCACCTACTCTTGGGTAGCAATTGAAAATACAAACTTAACAGGATATACTGAAAGTGGTACAACTGCTTTTATTCCTTCTCAGACAATAACAAATACTACCAATTCAGATCAAGATTTGGTATATACTATAACACCTATCGCAGACGGATGTGCTGGTACACCATTTGAATACACGTTTACCATTCAGCCAAAACCATTGATTGCTGACAAAGATGAAACAATTTGTAATGGTGAAACATTTAATATTCAACCGACTGATGATTCTCCAACTGAGATAGTTCCTGCTGGAACAACTTACAGCTGGTCAACACCGGTAAGTAATCCAGTTGGTGCAATTACCGGTGGATCTGAGGCAGCATCTCAAGCTTCAATTAGTCAAACATTGACAAATTCAACCGATAATCCAGCAACATTAACGTACAATGTTCAACCAGAATTTAACGGATGTAAAGGTGATTCATTTGTTGTAACTGTGACTGTTAATCCAACAATCGAAACTGACCCTATTGATGATCAGATTTTATGTAATGGAGATGACACCGAAGATGTAAGCTTTTCTAGTACAAATTTTAACGATGAGGATTCAGAAAGTTTAATTACTCAATCTGTTCTTACAATTACCTCTCCGAGCATACAAACTTTTAGCACTGTTGTAGGAACTCAGTACCGACTTGAGATTTCAGGAAGTGGATCAGTCGCGGGCGGATCTGCAGGAGGTTTAATTGATGCTGCATTCTTTACCAGCAATGGAACTCCAAGGGATCCGTTATGTGATGACTCACTGTATACATCTCTGTTTTGCGATACGCCTGGATTACGACCAACTCCGGATATTTATGATGAAGAAAATCATACATATTCGTATCCATTTACTGCTACTTCCAATTCAATATATGTTGGTTTTACCGACTTTGGTCCATATTCAGATAACTCTGGATCTTTCATTATCAGCTTATACGAAATTTCTAGTGCCTCTGAAGGTCAAGTCTCCTACAATTGGGTAAATGACAATACAAGTGTAGGTCTTGCTGCTTCTGGATCTGGAAATATTCCAAGTTTTACTGCTACAAATTCAACAACAGGACCAATAACAGCAAATATTACTGTTACCTCAGTATATACCTTGAATGATGTTAGTTGTGAGGGTGAATCAGAGACATTCTCAATTACTGTCAATCCTTCTCCTCTGGTAGAATTCTCAGAGGACAATCAATTTATTACAAGTGGAGATACAACTGTTCCAGTTAACTTGTCAAGTCCAACAGATGGAGTTACATTCACATGGACTGCAACAGCTGAAGATGGTATTACTGGTTTAACCACAACATCAGGATCAGATACAATTCCAGCTGAAACATTATTTAACACAACTACAGAGCCGCTAACTGTAACCTACACCGCAATTGCTACAGGAGATGTAGGATTTGATTGTGAAGGATTACCCACGGATTACGTTGTAACTGTTAATCCACTAGCTCAAGTAAATCCTGTTGAAGATCAGGTAGTGTGTAACGAAGAAAATCTTTTAATTGAATTTACTACTAATATTACTGGTGGTACAATGACATATACATGGACTAATGATAACTCTGAAATTGGTCTTTCAAATGCGGGTACTGGAAACATTGATATCACAGCTACAAACACTACTGATGCTCCAATTTCAGGAACTATAGTAGTAACCCCAAGTTTTGAAAATGGAGGGGATATAAATGTTGGAGACCCTATTACATTTGAAATTACTGTTAATCCAACAGGTCAGGTTAATTCTGTTGGAAATCAAATTGTTTCTAACGGATTTGACACATCATTAGTAGAATTCTCTACAACAAATGTTAACGGTACAACAACATTTAGTTGGACAAATGATTTAACCACAATTGGATTAGCTGCATCCGGAACTGGAGATATTCCAGCCTTTACAGCGATTAATACAGGAACAAGTCCTGTTATTGCGACAATCACTGTAACACCAACATTTGAAAATGGAGGTGTAAGTTGTACTGGTCCAGCAACTCCGTTTGAAATAACAGTTAATCCAACAGCACAAGTAAATCCAACAGTAGATATGGTTGTTACTGATGGTGATGATATTGATATACCTTTCTCAACAATTAATACAGGAGGAACTTCAACATATACTTGGACTAATACAGATCCAACTACAGGTTTAACCAATACTGGATCAAGTGATATTGGCTTTACTGCGGTAAATACTGGCACAAGCCCGATTACAACTACAGTAGTTGTTACACCAACATTTGAAAACGGTGGCAATAGTAATTCGGGACCTACGGATACTTTTATTATCACAGTAAATCCAACTGCTCAAATTGATCCAATTGACAGTTTAGTATTTTGTGATGAAGATGTTATTGATCCAATAGTATTTACTACTCAAAACACCGGAGGTACAACGACCTATACTTGGACAAATGATAATACATCAATTGGTTTAGCTGCTAGTGGTAGTGGTACTATTTCTGCTTTCACCGCTCTAAACTCATCTAATCAAACTCAGGTTGCAAATATTGTTGTAATACCAACTTTTGAAAGTGGTGGCGTAAGTAATACAGGAGAGTCAGAATCATTCACGATAACGGTTAATCCAACTGCTCAAGTTGAGTCAATAACAGATTTAGTATTCTGTGATGAAGATATTACAGACGAAATTGTCTTTGTTACAGAAAATACAGACGGAGTAACTGCATATTCTTGGACAAATGATAATACTAATATTGGATTAGCTGCCAGTGGTGATGGAAATATACCATCATTTGCCTCTGTTAATACTTCATTTGCATCCATAGTTTCAAATATTACCGTCACACCATCTTATACAAATAACGGAATTACTTGTGTTGGACCATCAGAGTCGTTTACTATTACGGTTAATCCAACAGCTCAAGTTGAAGAAATTTCAAGTCAGATTTTATGTGCTGGAGAAACTTCTGAAGCAATTTCCTTTGCTACTTTAAACACAGATGGCGTAACATCTTATTCTTGGACAAACGATAATACTACCATTGGTTTATCTGCTTCGGGTAGCGGAAATATTTCTGCCTTTACCGTTTCTAATCCATTTAATAATGCAATTGTTTCAAATATTACAGTTACTCCAACTTACACAAATAACGGAATTAGCTGTGATGGTCCGTCTGAAACTTTCACCATAATAGTTAATCCTACGGCTCAAGTTGATGCTATTATTGATCAGGTATTGTGTAATGGTGAATCAACTGAATCAGTTTTATTTACAACCACGAATACTGACGGTGCTACGACTTATAATTGGACTAATGACAATACAACTATCGGATTGCCGATTGCTGGAGGAACTGGTGATATTGGAGGTTTTGTTGTAACAAATGAAACATCTGAATCACAGACAGCCACTTTTGTGGTAACTCCAATTTATACAAATGCCGGCGTAAGTTGTGAGGGACAAACTGAAACATTTTCTATAACTGTTAATCCAACTGCACAAGTTAATGCAATTGAAGATCAAGACTTGTGTGAAGGAGAAGTGACCGCTCCAATTGAATTTACTACAACAAATACTGATGGAATAACAACATATGAATGGACAAATACTAATCCTCTAATTGGATTAGCTGATAGTGGAATTGGCAATATTCCAAGTTTTGAAGTTTTAAACGATGCTGCCAACTCTCAAAATGCAATTATAACTGTTATACCTACATACACTAACAATGGAGTTGAGTGTACAGGACCCTCTGAAACATTTGTTCTTACGGTAAATCCAGGGGCTCAAGTAAATCCTATTGATAATCAAATATTGTGTAATGATGAATTGACAGATCCGATTCAATTTACCACTCTAAATACCGATGGTGTTACTGAGTATAATTGGACGAATACAAATACTTCAATTGGATTACCATCAGCTGGAACTGGAGATATTGGTTCTTTCTCGGTTGTAAACACATCAACCAGTGTACAATCTGCAACAATTACAGTAACGCCTACATACACTAACAATGGAGTTGTTTGTTCTGGAAATTCAGAGCAATTTACTATAACTGTTAATCCTTCAGCACAAGTAAACGGTCTGGCTGATTATAATACAATTTTATGTGACGGTGAATTTACTCCCGTATATTCGTTTAATACTGCAAATACTGATGGTTTAACAACATTTAATTGGACAAATAATAATGTGGCTATTGGATTGGCTGATTCTGGAGAAGGTGGAATTCCTGGTTTCCAAGTTACAAATACAACGCAGTCAACTATAAGTGCAATAATAACTGTTACTCCTAGTTATGAGAATAATGGAATTACCTGTGGTGGTAATGCTGAGACATTCACTATAACAGTTAATCCATCACCAGAAATGGATAATGTTGAGGATGTTGTACTATGTAATAATGAAATTTCTTCGATAATAGAATTTACAACTCCAAATACTGATGGTAATACCACATACACATGGACTAATGACAATACATCAATTGGTCTATCATCAACTGGAAATGGAGATATTCCTTCATTCACAGCATTAAACTTATCTCCAATCACTGAGGTAGCTACAATTACGGTAACTCCTACTTATGAAAATAATGGAGTAGTGTGTATTGGTGATCCTCAAACATTTAGTATTAGTGTGTTAAGTGAAATTGAAATTACTGGAACAACAGTAGATGCTTTAGATTGTAACGATCCAAATAGTGGAAACATCAACATAACAGTAACTGGAGGTTCAGGAGTTTATGATTTCCTTTGGAGTAATGGTGCAATCACTGAAGACTTGAATAATATTGGCCCAGGAGACTACAGTGTAACTGTAACTGACAGTGAAGGTTGTACAGCAATTTCTCAAACCTTTAACATCTTTAGACAAGACGATTTAACGGTTGAGCTAGACACTGAAATTGTCCCATTCTGTGAGAATAATCTTGTTACGCAAGAAAACAGAATAACAATTTCTGGAGGATTAGGTCCTTACACTGTTAATTGGTCAGGTGGTTCTGTAAGTATTAATGATAATACATTTATGACAGCATATCAAAATGGTTTATATAATGTACTTGTTACTGATCAATATGGTTGTCAAGTGAGTACCGATATATTAATTGACTTTGATGAGTTAGGAGAGGCTTCATTTGATTATGATAGTAATGGAAATATCGATTGTGGAGTAAGTATATTTAATGAGCTAAGCTTCGTCAATACTTCATCTGGTGATTACACAAGTGTTATATGGGATTTTGGTGATGGAAGTGCACTAGTGACTGGTGAAGTTGTGACGCATCAGTATCTTAATTCTGGCGCATATATGGTAACACAAACTGTTGAATATAACTATGGTTGCGTTGAGGTAAACACAGTAGAAATTGAAATCACTGACGGTTATGATATTGTTTTACCAAATGCCTTCTCACCAAACGGAGATGGAATGAATGATACTATTAGACCAGTCTATGCTTGTGTTAATAATATTGAAATGAGTATTTATGATACTTTTGGTTCGTTAATTTATTATGAGAATAATCTTGAACTTAACGGTTGGGATGGAAGCTTAAATGGTAAATTAGCTGAGAATGGAAATTATTTAATTGTAGTAAAAGGTACCACAATTTATAATGAGGAAATTAATTTAAGAGGAGTGTTTGTGTTACTAAGATAAAATTATGATGAAAAGAATTATCTTAATATTGGCAATTATATTTTCTGTGAAATCATATTCACAGGATCCTGCTTTTACTCAGTCCTTTATGGTTCCTGAAAGTATTAATCCTTCTTTCTCAGGATTTTACGAAACAACAAAGGCTGGATTACTTTATAAAAATCAGCAATGGTCAGGTTTTGATTTTAATCTAAATTCTCAATACTTATATTTTGATGATTGGTATCCAGATTTGAATAGTGGTGTAGGAATAAGTTTAATGAATCATCAGGAGACATTTACAAATTATTCTTTGAAGCAATTAAATTTAAGTTGGGCTTATAAGGTTCAAATCAACTACGAATGGGACTTTAGACCAAGTGTAACTTTTGGTTTTGCAACTAAAGATTTTGGATTTGACAACTTATTATTTGAAGATCAGATTAATATATTCCAAAATATTATTAATTCAAATACATTTGATCCCATCGTTCTTGGAGAAAACGCAAGATATGTTGACATTGGGGCATCATTTTTATTTAACAATGATAATCACTGGATTGGAATTACTTTAAGACACCTTAATAGACCAAATGTCTCAATGGTTTCACAAGGTGATATACCTCTAGACATATTTATTTCCGTACATGCATCATTAGAATTACCTATTCTACAATACAATAGTGATAGCAGTGTATACTTCATAACAAACTTTATGAAGCAGGCCAAATATGATAGGTTCGATTTAGGCTTTCAGTATGTATTCGATAGATTCTCTTTTGCGCTTACTGCAACAACAAACCCTATTCAAACAGAAAATGAAAGTCATTTAGTTACATCGATTAATCCTATAATTGGAATGGCTTGGGAAGGATTTAAATTTGGATATTCATATGACTTTAATTTAAGTAAAATTGGAGGAGATGGAGGTATTTCTGAATTTTCCATCACTTATGATTTCTTAAACAACAAAGATTGTTTTGGATGTCCTGAGTACTAAATCAAAATTTATTTAAAAGAAAATATTTGTTCTAATCAAAATCAAATGTATATTTGCTCACGCAAAAAAGGTCTGGTAGTTCAGTTGGTTAGAATACATGCCTGTCACGCATGGGGTCGCGGGTTCGAGTCCCGTCCAGACCGCCAAAAATAAAATTAAACCCCTAATTTTCAACACTTTAGGGGTTTTGTTTTTCTAAATAGGAATAACTATAGGGATAAAAGTGAACGTATTAATCTACGATTTAATATTTATCTTTAAAGTGTTATGACCAAATTTGGCATATTACCGCCCAATGAACTATACAATTGAGGAAAACAACCTACTTGTCCCACTTCAATCATATTTTTGGGTTGAACATTTCCAGTGCCACATTGATCAAAATCTCCATCAGCTAAATCTCTTCTAAGAGCACATTGATCACAAGCCATTATTAACATTCCACGTTCTTTGGCTACTTTGTTTAATCGCTCTCCAGTTTCATTTCCTTTTCTTAGTACATTCGCGTTTTCATCAAAAAAGAACATACCTACTACTTCAACCCCGTGGGTGTTTTGCTCTAACTGAGGTAAAATCATGGTTGCTAACTGAAATGTAGAAGCCATGTTTGTTTTAAAAATATAAGCTACTTTCAAATATTATTTAGATTTGAAAATTAAGAAATGTAAAAATAATATTTTGTTGTTTAATTAAAAGTAAAAATTTAAAATTATTGATTTTGGGAGATGCTTTGTATATTTTTTTAAAAATTTGGTTCATCGGTTTTGTTAAATCGTTTATCCCCACACAGAGGATAACTTTTATCCCTATGGTAGGGATAAGAAAAATAAACCGAAAATGTAAAATATTGGTCATGAATGGATTACGAGGTTGGGTTTCACCGGTTTAGTTCCCGTCCAGACCGCCAAAAAACCTTCTCAAATTGAGAAGGTTTTTTTATTTTTGTGTTATGAATAAAAACGGATTTATTTCCTTAATAATTATATTGCTTTTTTGTAAAGTATTAACAGCCCAGAATTTTATCAGTCAAACAATTGAGTATGATGGGAACTCCAGGGAATATGAGTTATATATTCCAAGTAGTTACTCTCAAGATGTTTTATCTCCATTAATGTTTAATTTTCATGGTGGAAACGGTACTTCAGAAGGGCAAATTGCTATTTCTGATATGAGAAACTTAGCAGATGAAAATAATTTTATTTTGGTATATCCACAGGCAATCGCCGACCCTACTGATGATGGATCATTAAACTGGATTTTCAAAGGTGACTCTGATCATGATGATATTTATTTTATCGATGCTTTAATTTCAGAGCTTTCAAATCAATATCAAATTGATCTTGAAAGGGTTTATGCATGTGGTTATTCTTTGGGCGGTGAATTTGTATATGAATTACTTTGTCGTTTAAACGATAAAATTGCATCAGGTGTAGCTGTTGCTAGAACGATGGGTCAATATCAATATGAAAATTGTAACCCTGAACATCCCACTGCAATAATGACAATTCTTGGAACCGAAGATTATGAATCAAATTATAATGGTGTAGTTTATAATGGAGTAACATATTATATTTCTGCCGATGATACTCACCAGTATTGGGTAGATTTCAATAATACAGAAAATGTTCCTGTTGAAATTGAACTTCCTGATTATAATAATAGTGATGGCTCTACTGTTACTAAGCGAATATGGGAGAACGGAGATTCATGTGTTATCGTCTCAGAATTGAGGGTAAATGGTGGTGGACATGATTGGCCTGGAAGTTTTGGAAATATGGATATTAACTCAGATACAGAAATCTGGAATTTTGTATCAAACTTTACAATAAATGGATTAATAGATGATTGTAGTTTGAATTTAGGTAATACAAATTTAAATAGGATTAGTTATTTTCCAAATCCCGTTGAAAATCAACTCACAATTAATAATTCAACAAATAGTAAAAAATTAAAAATTACTGATATTAAAGGAAGATTAGTAAATGATTTTGATTTAGTTGAAGGAATAAACACTGTTAATCTAGATAATTTACCTGAGGGAAATTTCTTTTTTACCGTAGGAAATAAAACATTTAAGATAATAAAGGCTGCAAATTAAGTTGCAACTATTAAATTATCTCCATCAATGTTTGTTGAAAAGCAAGGCAGAGAATTAGAGGTTTCACAAGAAGAATCATAAGTATTATTATGGCTATTACATCTGAAATTAGAACCAATCAATTGCCACTGATTTTGAGTTCCTTGATGAGGACACACGTTTGTATATGCTTGAATGTGATCAGAGCTTATTCTTAGAAATAGCATACTAAGACCAATACTATATCCATTCATCCATCCACCCACAGACGATAGGTTTGAAAAATTAGGATGGTTTAAATCAATCGTAAAAACACTACCCGAAGAAGTATAACCTAATGGGTTATTATTGTTGTCATTATTGTCAGACCCCCCGTTTTGATCATCATTTCCTGGATTGTAATTGTCTGAATCATCTCCGGATGAGCAGGCCTCTAAAAAAGATAGTCCAAAAAAAGCAAACGCAATTGTTGGGCAAACTTTTTTTAAAAATTCACGTCTATTTTCTAATTTCTTTTTCATTTAAAATACCCTTAAAATATTAAAACCAAAATATATTTCACCTTCTTTCCAGGATCCTTCTGCGTCAGTCATCACAGAAACATCATCAATTGTTTGTGTGTTTGAAAAAAGCAACTGAAATACATGACCACCAGTTTCAATATCTATGCCAAAACTCAATACATCATTAAAAGGAGATATTTCAGGTCTGTCAAGATTTGCAGAATATTCAATGTTAAATGCTAATCTGTTTGTTATTCTATAGCTCGAGGCGAAACCTAATATAAAATTATTTTCTTGCTCAAAAATTGTTTCAGTAAACCACTTCCTAGCAAAAGACGGTGACAGTTGTAATGAAATCTTGTCACTAAAACTTTTTGACAGTAGTAGCTGACCAAAAAACAAATTTCTGTCAGAGTTGCTTAAGTTGGGATAAATGTCATCATCAAGTGATGAATTATAATTATAACTAGCATATAAAGATGAAGTGAAGGGTAAATTAGAAGATTGAGTTGTTATGTTGTATTTAGCATTCAGAGCATATGTTTTTTTAAGTGATTCTCTACTAAAGCCAATTTGCAGGTTATTTGATAGACCATACAATAATTCGATTTTTGTATTTGCAATATCTAAACCAAATAATGTTTTAATGCCACGGTTCACAGATCCAAATCTATGCGAAACATACAAGTATAGTTCTTTTTCACTTGCCTGTTTAGTTGATTGAGTATTAATAATTTTTATTGCTTTAAATGCACTGATTTCATTTGATGTTTTGCTCTCAGATTCACTTTCTAACTCCTTAAGTAAATTTCCCTGAGAAAACGAGAATGAGTAAATCAATAGAAGACATAAAAGTATCTTATTTTTTTTCATAACTGTAATTCAGATTTACTACTACATTTTCATCAATTTTCTTAAATACCAATCTTGGTATTTTTATTTTGTAGTCGCTCAGTTTAATATTAAAACTTGTATTCAAATCAATTCCATAAACAGTTTTTTTTATCTTGGCAACTGTCGTTATATTTTTTTTTACTCCCTTTATTTCAATTTCGCCTTCTATAATAAAGTTAGTATAATTATTTTCAAGTTTCTCGAAATTAAAATTTTGAATTACCCCTTCAAAGGTTGATTTGGGAAATTTACTACTATACATATAATTTTCATTAAAGTGTTCTTGCATCAAACCTAGTCTGAATTCAAAATCTTTTATATATATCAAAGCAGCTATATTTCCATTTTCAGTATCTATAATTGAAACACTATTATTGTTTATAGCCTTTATCGGTTCAAAACTTTCTTTTGACCCATCAAATATAGTTTCACCCTTATTTGTATATAGTTGCTGGGAAGAAATTTTTGATGAGCAAAAAATTAAAGCAATAATTAAAATCAGTCTTTTCATTATAGTTCAAATTTTTTTGAAAATAGGAAATTTTATTTGCAGTATAAAATTCCAAATACTATACCAAAAAATTAATACTTTCGTTGTTTGATTTTAAATTTATGAAAAAGGTATTTGTAAGTGGTGGTTCTGGATACATAGCAACGTATTGCATAAAAATTTTGATTAATAAAGGATATCACATAGTAACTTCTGTTAGAGAAAGTAAACAAATCGAACTTGTAAAAAACTCCTTAGCTAAACATGGAATTAGTTTTGAGAATATCGAATTTAAAATTTTAAATCTTCTTAGTGATGATGGTTGGATGGATGCATTAAAGGGCTGTGAGTATGTTTTACATTTAGCATCCCCTGTTATCCCGGGTAAGGTTGATGAGGATCTTCTTGTTAAGCCTGCTGTCGAAGGGATGGAAAGGTGTTTAAATGCTGCAATCAAAAACGGAGCTAAAAAGTTTGTACAAACATCATCTTATGCTGCAATTTACGGAAGAAAAAAACATAATAACGAGCATAGTGATAATGATTGGACAGATTTATCAAACGAGAAGATAATGCCTTATGAGATAAGTAAAACTAAGGCTGAAAAAAAAATGTGGGAAATGGCTAAGAAAGCTGATTTAGACGCTTGTGCAATTAACCCTGTATTAGTCTTGGGACCATCAATGACCGGTGTTTTAAGTATGTCAAACAGAGTAACGATTAAAAAGATATTTAGCCTACCATTTATTCCTGATTTGAGTATAAGTGTTGTTGGTGTACAAGATGTAGCAGAAGCACATGTTATGGCTATGGAAGATAACAATGCAACAGGAAATAGGTTTTTGCTTTCGGAAAAAACAATCAAATTAAAAGAGTTGTGTGATATTCTTTTCAAGGCTGGATATAAAAAAGTTCCTAGATTCCATATACCAAATTTTTTATTAAAACTTGTTGCCATATTTATACCATCTTTGAGACTAATTGCAAGTAGACTTGGATCTGTTGAGACATTACATACAAAAAATGCTAATAATATTCTCGGGTGGTATCCAAAAAGTGTTGACTCTGAGATTGTAAACTCAGCTAAACAGCTTTATGATGTTGGTATATTAAAAAAATAACTATCTTTGTGATGTGTTGAACTTGTATTAATTTACAAGAGGTTTTTAAACCAATGAAAGCTTTCCTTTTGGGAGGCTTTTTTATTTTGTTATATCGAAAACGTTTTCGTTAAATATTATTTTAACATTATTAAATTTTTAAGAAATCGTTTTTTTTATTGAATTATTAATAATGAGTAGTAATAATCTCTAATAATTCAATAATCTATATCTCTTTTTTAATTTTTTTTAAAAAAATAAATGGACAAATTATTAAATTCAAACTCAAATAAATTAAACTAAATATGAGAAAATCAATATTAAACTTTTTTATTGCTTTTATTTCTGTTTGTACAGTTTTACAAGCGCAGAGCATTTCTGGTTCTGTTACTGATTCAGAGGATGGTGAACCACTAGCGGGTGTCAACATCGTTGTTCAAGGACAAAATCAAGGAGCAGTTTCTGATTTTGACGGTAATTTTACTATAGCAAATTTTGAATCTGGCTCAACTTTAGTTTTTAGCTATGTTGGCTATAAAACTTTGAACTTAAAAATTTCTTCAACTGATGTACTCTCTGATAATATTTCCGTATCGATGGATAAAGATCTTAGTGAATTAGACGAAGTAATTGTAATTGGTTACGGATCTCAAAAATTGAGTGATATTTCTGGAGCAGTTTCCACTGTAAATGCAGATGCAATTGAGGCTTCTTCGCCGGTAAGAGTTGAGGATGCATTACAAGGTCAAGCATCTGGAATAAATATTATTTCAAGTGGTTCACCTGGATCTAAACCTACTGTTTTAATTAGAGGTATTACTTCTTACGCTGGAAATGACCCACTTGTAGTAATTGACGGAATTTCTGCTTCTATAGATGATTTAAATTCACTAAACCCAAATGATGTTAAATCCGTAAATGTGTTAAAAGATGCTGCTTTAGCTTCAATTTATGGGGTAAAAGGTGGAAGTGGAGTTATTGTAATTACCACAAAATCGGGTGAAAGAAATTCTGAGACTAAATTCACCTTAAGTACATCAATTGGTACTCAAGAAGTAGTAAGAACTATTGATGTTCTGAACGCAAGTGAATATGCTGCAATTCTCAACGAGGCAAGTGTAAACGCTGGTGAAGGAATTGTTTTTCCAAATATTTCTGATTTTGGAGTTGGTACAAATTGGCAAGATGAAGTTCTGGTGGATGCTCCAATAGTTAATCATTCTATCACAGCATCAGGAGGTAGTGAAAATACTTCTTATTATGTTTCTGCAGGATACACTGGTCAAGACGGTGTAATTGCTGGAGGAGAAAAATCATTTTTCAACAGAACAAATTTCACAACAAATATCAATACTGATTTATCTGAAAAAACTAAACTTTTAATAAATACCAACTATTCAAACATAAAAGGTAAAAGTTTAGCTGAAAACGGAATAACAAGTGTATTATCAAATGCATTAAATTTTGATCCTACTGTAAGTCCATATGAAAATGGTACATTCGGATTAAGTGAAACAATTACTCAAGAAATTGTTAATCCGCTGGCTCAAATTGATAATACTTATAATGAAAATAAAGTTGATAAGATTCAGGGTAAAATTGAACTTCAACATGAGCTAACGGAAAATCTTAATATTACCTCTAGATTTGGATACACATATGTTAATATATATGACAAAGGCTTTATTCCTTTTCAATTTTATGGAACAGGACATAACCAAACAAATGCTAATCCAGATTTAAGCCCTATAGTTACTGTTGATAGTGAGGGAAATATTACTTCAACTCACAATAGAGTATTTGAAGGAAACACTAATTTCTTTAACTATACATATGAGCTTTATGGAAATTATGATTTTACAATTGATGAAATACATAATTTTCAAACCGTAGCTGGTTTTTCAATTGGTGAAGGTAAAGGAGGTAATATTTCAGCAACTAACGAAGATGTTCCGTTCAACTCATGGGATTATGCTGATGTAAGTGCTGCTACTGGAAATGCTACGCAGCAAACATCAAGCTCATGGCAATATGTTAATAGAAACTTATCTTATTTTGGAAGAATTTTATATGACTACGATGAAAAATACTATGCTTCTTTTACAGGAAGAGTTGATGGTAGTACGTCTTTTGGAAAAAACAATAAATTTGGATTTTTTCCATCTGCATCTTTTGGATGGGTTATTTCAAAAGAAGACTTTTTTGACGAAGTTCCTGTTTTAGATTATCTAAAATTTAGAGCAAGTTATGGTACTTTAGGAAATGACAATATTAACCCTCAATTTTCTCTAATTTCAACATTCCCTAGTTATGTATTTAATGGTACTATTACACCTGGTTCTTCTTTAGGATCGATTCCTAACGACGATGTCTCTTGGGAAAATCAAGTACAGATGAATGTTGGTATTGATACAAGAATATTCAACGATAAGGTTTCACTTTCAGTTGACTATTTTAAAAAGACAGTTGATGACTTATTATTTAGTCCAAATCTTTCCTTATATCTTGGTGTTCCTTCATATCCAACAACTAATATTGGAAGTACTGAAAGCACTGGAATTGATGCTACAATTTCATTGAACACGTCTGTAGGAGATTTATCAATATCATCTGATTTAAATTTCACAACAGCGGAGAATGAAGTTATTTCAATAAATAACGGAGATAAATACATTTGGGGAGCAGGATATGGTATTCCTTATAGAAATATTGTGAGATTTGAAGAAGGATTCTCACCTGGTTATTTCTTTGGTTATGTAACTGACGGTATTTTCCAAACTCAAGATGAGGTTAATAATCACGCAACTCAAAATGGAGCAGTTCCTGGAGATATTAGATTTGTTGATATAAATGGTGACGGAATTGTAAATGACTCTGATAGAACACAAATTGGTGATCCATTTCCAGATTTTACAATCGGATGGAACTTAAATTTAGATTACAAAGCATTTGATTTGAGTGTGTTTACTTATGCTTCAGTTGGAAATGATATTTATAGAGCTTATGAAAGAAATCTAAATTACACCAACAGATTTGCTTCAACTCTAGCAAGATGGACTGGTCCTGGAACTAGTTTTGATGAACCAAGGGTAACATTTGTTGATTCAAATAATAACAACAGAGCGTCTGATAGATATGTTGAAGATGGTAGTTATTTAAGAATCAAAAATATTCAGCTTGGTTATTCATTCCCAGATTCATTAACAGAAGTGTGGGGATTTAATGAAGTCAGAGCTTATGTTCAGATTAAGAATGCATTGACACTAACAGATTATTCTGGATATGATCCTGAAATTTCAGTTGGTGGTGTTCTAAATACTGGTATTGACTATGGAACTTACCCACAGCCAAGAATTTGGTCAATGGGTGTAAATATTAAATTTTAATATAAAACATTATGAAAAATTTTAAAACAATATTATTACTGATTTTAGTTACTTCAGTTTTAAATAGATGTACTGATCACGTTGATTATGAAGCGATTGAAGGTTATCAAATTACTTCTGAAATATATTTTCAACAGGAAGCTGATTATGATGCTGCATTAGTAGGAACATATGACGTTCTCCAATGGTTATTCTTTAATATTCAATTAGGTGCGATAGCATCTGAAATTTCTCTATGTGGTGGTGAAAGTGCTACCGACTACATTGGAATTCAGCAAATTGATGATATGACACATTACCCAGAGAACAATGTTCTGAGACAGGTATGGCAATTTTTATATGAGGGGGTAAATAGAGCTAACTACATGGAGGAGAATAAAGCCAATATCGATTTTGACGGAAAAGAATCTATGTACGGTGAGGTTTATTTCCTTAGAGCATATTATTATTTCGAATTAGTTAAATTTTTCGGAGATGTACCTTTATTCACAGAAGCAAGGCTTACTGCTGGAGAAGCTGGAACTCTAACTAGAACTCCAAAGGAAGAAGTTTATGCGCAAATCGAATTAGATTTACAGAATGCAATTGCCTCATTACCTGATTCACAATCTCAGGTAGGTAGAGTTAATAAATATACAGCTTATGCACTACTAGGTAAGGTACTTCTTTACCAAGATAAATTTGCTGAGGCAGCATCGGCACTTGATAATGTTATCGGAGTTTATTCTCTTGTTTCAGATTATGGTAGTCAGTTTTTGAGATTTGGTGAAAATGGACCAGAATCAGTCTTCGAAATTCAATATTCAAATCAATCTAATTGGTATGATTGGGGTTGTGCTCACTGTAGTGAAGGAAACTATGCTATAATTATGAACGGCCCAAGAGGGTGGAGTGGTCCTGAATATGCTCAAGGATGGAGTTTCAATGTGCCAACGGCTGAATTCTATAATTCGTTTGAAGAGGGTGACACAAGAAGAGATGCTACAATTTTAGACATTGAAGCATTTGCTGCAGCAACTGGTGCTAATTACACTGAGGGATATGATCACACAGGATACTTTAATAATAAGTATATTCCAAGAGCTGGAGAATCTGGTGGTCAAACTGAGCTAAATTATCTTACTAATTTCAGAATTATTAGATACTCTGATGTATTATTAATGGCTGCCGAAGCTTACAATAGAGGTGGTCTTGATGATGGGCTTGCTCAAGAATTTTTGAATCAAGTTAGAAGAAGAGCATTTGGAGATGATGATCATGATATTTCTGCTTCAGGTACTGCGCTTACTGATGCAATTTGGGAGGAAAGAAAATTCGAACTTTCTTTAGAAGGTCATAGATTTTTTGACTTGGTAAGAACTGGTCGTGCATCTTCACTGATTGCTGGATTTGTTGAGGGAAAACATGAAGTATTCCCAATTCCACAACAGGAAGTTGACATTTCTGGATTAACACAAAACGCAGGATATTAAACTAACAACAATAAATATGAGAATTTTAAGAAATTTTTTAGGATTATTTTTATTAACCGCTTTTATCTTTAGCTGTGTTGATGAAAATGAAAGTAACGCTGATTTTGTTGGTACGATCTCAGAGCCAACTAATATATCAGCTCTAGTTAGTATTACTCAAGACAATACAGGACTGGTTACTATAACTCCAACAGGTGAGGGTGTTGTTACCTTCAATGTTGATTATGGTGATGGTTCAGACATTTCAGGGTCAATTAACCCTGGTAACAGTACTGAGCATTTTTACTCAGAAGGTACATATGAAGCAACAATAATTGGAACTGCACTTGATGGTTCAACTGCACAGGCTACAGTAACTGTTGTAGTTTCCTTTATTGCTCCGCAGAACTTAGTTGTAGATATACTAACCTCATCAGGTTCATATAATATTTTAGTTTCTGCATCAGCTGACTACGCCACATCTTTTGAAGTTTTATTCGGAGATGAAGCAGGAGGCGATGCAACTCCAATGCAAATTGGAGAGCAGCTTTCACATTCATATGAATTAGCTGGTACATATTATGTAACAGTTACTGCCTTAAGTGGTGGTGCTGCAACTACTCAATACTCTGAGGAAATTACAATCACAGACCCTCCAGTCTTCGATGGATTTTCAACCTTTGAAGATTTTGAAGGAGAGGTGCCAGTAAACTTTTCTTTTGGTGGAGTTGGAAATGTACAGGTAGTAGCTAATCCTGACAATTCAGGAATTAACACTTCTACCAATGTTATGCAATGCACCAAAGATCAAGGAGCTGAAGTTTGGGGAGGAATGGGATTTGCTGTTAACGGACATATTAACTTCAACGGTAATAATGTTCTTAGACTAAAATCATACGCCCCAGAGGTTGGAAAAGTTGTTAAGGTCAAGCTTGAAACTAGTGCAGGGAATATAGCAGGATTAACATACGAATTTGATATGGTTACTACTGTGGCAAATCAATGGGAAATACTAACATATGATTTTTCTGGTGCTCCAGACTTAGACTACATCACCGCAATTGTTTTTTATGATTTTGGAAATCAAGATGCTGGTGTATATCACTTTGACGATGTTGAGGTAGGTATTGGCGAATATATTCAGGGAATTGAAAACTTCGAAGGTGATGTTCCAGAAAGCTTCTCATTTGGAGGAGTTGGAGGAATTGAGGTAATTCCTAATCCCGATCCTTCTGGTGAAAATACAACAGGTAATGTTTTACAGTTTGTTAAAGATGAAGGAGCTGAAGTATGGGGAGGAATGGGCTTTGCTGTAGATGTTATTGATTTTAATGGTGCAAGTCAAATTCACTTAAAATCATATGCACCTGAAGCTGGTAAAGTTGTAAAAGTAAAACTAGAGACTAGTGCAGGAAACGTTGCCGGTTTAACCCACGAGGTAGATGTAACAACAACAGTTGCTAATGAGTGGGAAACACTAATTTATGATTTTACAGGAGCTCCTGATTTAGAATATGTTTCATTCATTGTATTTTACGATTTTGGAAATACTGCGGGTGCAACATATAGAGTGGATGAAATTCAATTAATTGATTAAAAATAATATTATGAAAAGAATAAATTTTTTACTAATCGCACTATCACTATTCATTTTCACAGCTTGTGAGCAAGAAGATTATGAATTTGGAGATATTTTAAGCCCTACAAATTTAACAATATCAGCTGCAATTCAGGGTGCTGATGCTGACAATCCATATGGTGATGGTAGTGGGTATGTGACATTCACTGCTAATGCTGCTGATGCTATAACCTACAAATTTGTCCAAGATGGTGTAGAGTATATGGTTCCCAGTGGGGTTTTTACTACAAGATTTACTAATACTGGTGTTCATGTATACGGTATAGATGTTATTGCCTCAGGTACCGCTGGGGTTATGTCTAATGGATCAACATCTGTAGAAGTTTTATACACATTTGAGCCTCCTGCAGATTTAGTGGAAGCTCTTACTACTGGTAGCTGGAGAGTTATGGCTGAGGCTCCTGCCCACATGGGGGTTGGCCCGGCAGATGACATGGCACCTGATGGTGTAGCTTCTTGGTGGAATGCAGGCCCCTATGACAAGGCCGACACTGCAATGTATGATGACAGAATGGTTTTTTCATCTGATGGAACTATGGAGTATCAGACAGCAGGTAGTATTTTTGGAAAAGCACCTCCGCTTGAAGAAGAGTTTTTTGGAAATCAAGGTCTAGGTGATCCAAATTCAGATAACGAACATTTATATTATCCTGTTGATAACTTTAATTCAAATTGGACTGTCTCTGAAGCAGATGGAAATTTAATATTAAGTTTCACGGGTAATGGTTTTGCTGGATTTTATGTAGGTGGAAATCATTCTTATACTATCCTTTCTAGAAGTTCAAATGAAATATATCTAAGAACGGTAGGTTTTGATACTAACGGATGGTTTATTAAAATTACTAACCAAGAATAAAATAATTTACTATTCAAATTTATAAGAGAGAAGTTGAATAAACTTCTCTCTTATTTTTTATATTTGTCAAACTCTAACCACAATCATGAAGTATTATTTAAAAATTATAATTTTCTCAATGTTTTTTGTAATAGCTTGTTCATCAGATGGACCAGCTGATTCTAATAACAATTCAAATAATAACTCTGAGGTAATAGTTCCTTCAAATCTTACTTTAGATATTAGTATTGTTGGTCAAAATGACGCAAACCCAAACGGAGATGGAACAGGAACAATTATATGTGTTGCATCAGCTTCAGATGCAGTGAATTATGAATTTAGGTTTGGAGGAGGTGTTACTCAGCAATCAACTAATGGTCAAACAGAATACTCTTATTCAGATGAAGGGACAAATTCGTATACTGTATATGTGTATGCTTACTCATCAACAGGACATTACACTAGTGCTTTTCAAACTTTTGATTTATTTGTTGTAGGTGAAGCTCCTGAAGCGACTTGGTCTGAGGAATTTAATTATAATGGTGCGGTAGATTCTAATACATGGACTCATGAAATTGGAAATGGTGAATGGGGTTGGGGTAACGGTGAATTTCAATATTATACCAGCAGCTCAAACAATGTTAGAGTTGAAGATGGAGTTCTAAAGATTACGGCAAAGAGGGAAGATATTGCTGGATATGAGTATACTTCTGCAAGAATTGTATCAAGGGACAAATTTGAATTCCAATATGGTAGGGTCGATATAAGAGCCAAATTACCTACAGGTAATGGTACTTGGCCAGCTCTTTGGTTACTTGGGGCTAACTTCAATGAAGTTGGATGGCCAGCATGTGGAGAAATAGATATTATGGAACATTGGGGACACGACCCAACAGTCATTGCTGGATCAATTCATACTCCGATAAGTCATGGAGATACCTGGACAAATGGACATACCAATGTTAGTGATTATGATGAAGAATTTCATATTTATTCGATTGATTGGGACGAAAACAGAATTCAGTTTTTTGTTGATGATATTTTATACTATACGTATTCACCTTCACCGAAAGATTTAGAAAACTGGCCCTTCGATCAAGAAATGTTTTTTATTTTAAATGTTGCAATGGGTGGCCATTGGTTTGACGTAGACCCGCAGTTTAACGAATCAACTATGGAAGTTGATTACATAAGAATTTATCAATAACAATTATGAAAAAATTAATATATAGCCTTTTTGTTTTATTTTTTATTGTATCATCTCAAAAGTCTAACTTCAATGAAAAAGAAAAATTTATTGAAAATCTAATTTCTCAAATGACTTTAGAAGAAAAAGTGGGTCAAATGACGCAAATTAATGTTACAGTAATTGCTAAGGGACCTAATAGATTTTCATCATCGACGCCAATGGAAATTGATGATAATAGGGCAAATAAGGCTTTAGTAGAATACAAAGTGGGGTCGGTTCTAAATACAATCAATAATACAGCTCAAAAGCCTAGTGTATGGTTTAAAAATATTTCAAAAATTCAAGAAATATCAATGAATAATAATAGACTTAAAATTCCTGTAATATATGGAATTGATGCTATTCACGGAACAACATATACTGACGGAGCAACAATGTTCCCTCAACAAATTACAACCGCTGCGAGTTGGAATCCAGAAAATGCTTACAATATGGCACAAGTTTGTGCTTATGAGACAAGAGCTTCAAGTATTCCATGGAATTTTTCACCCGTCTTAGATTTGGGCTTAGACCCAAGATTTCCAAGACAATTTGAAACATTTGGAGAAGATCCTTTATTAGCTGAAAGATTTGGTGTTGAAATGATTAAAGGCTATCAAGGATTAGATAATGATGTATCCAACAAATACAGCGTAGCAGCTTGCATGAAACATTTTGTTGGTTATCATGCAACTATTTCGGGAAAGGATAGGACTCCTGCTTACATTCCTGAAAATGTTTTAACCGAATTTCATATAGAAGCATTTAAAAAAGCAATTGATACTGGTGCTAAAACTGTTATGATTAATTCAGGACTAATAAACGGAATTCCAGTTCATGCTGATTACAACCTACTTATTAACGTATTGAGGAAAAAATTAGATTTTCAAGGAGTTATTCTAACCGACTGGGAAGATATTAGAAAGCTACACGATAGAGATAAGGTTGCTAAAAGTCAAAAGGAAGCGGTGAAAATTGCAATTAATGCAGGTATTGATATGTCTATGGTCCCATATGAGTATGAGCAGTTTTTTAATGATTTAGTTCAACTTGTTGATGAGGGTGAAGTAAGTATGGACAGAATTGATGATGCAGTAAAAAGAATTTTAACACTAAAGTATGAATTGGATTTATTTAAAAATCCTGTTACTGATTATAAAGATTATACTGATTTTGGTTCAAAAAAACACCACCAACTCGCATACAAAGCTGCCTCCGAATCGATTACCTTATTAAAAAACAGTGATAATATACTACCCCTAAAGGGAAAGCCAAAAATTCTTGTTACTGGACCTAACGGAAATAATATGAGAACTCTCAACGGTGCTTGGTCATATTCATGGCAAGGAGAGCTGACCGACAGATTTGCTGGAGATTTTAACACTATTTTTGAGGGTTTACAAAATAATTTCGGAAAGTCTAATGTTAAATATGTTTCTGGTGTGTCCTACAAGGAAAATGGTAATTACTATGATATGGTCGAGGACAATATTAATAATGCTGTTCGTGAAGCTAGAAATTCTGATTACATTGTACTGTGTTTGGGTGAAAATACTTACACCGAGAAACCAGGTGATCTGAATGATCTCAATCTTCATAAGCTACAGGTTAAGTTAGCTAAAAAACTTGCAGAAACAGGAAAACCAATCATTTTAATTCTAAATTTAGGAAGACCAAGATTAATCTCTGATATAGAACCACTTATGAGTGCTGTTGTCAATGTTTACCTTCCAGGAAATTTTGGTGGTGATGCCCTTTCTGATATTTTATCTGGAAAAGTAAATCCGTCAGGTAAATTACCTTATACATACCCTGCGTACCCTAATTCTTTAATACCATATTATTATAAGCCATCTGAGGTTCAAAATAATTCTCAGGGTGCTTATAATTATGTTGGAGAAGTTAATAATCTGTATAATTTTGGCTTTGGTTTAAGTTATTCTGAATTTGAGTATAGTGACTTAAAAATAAATAAAGAACAGTTTAATATAAATGACTCAATAAAAATTTCAGTAAATGTCAAAAATTTGAGTAAAATCGATGGTTTAGAGACTATTCAGCTTTATTCATCTGACTTATATGCTTCAATTACACCTGATATAAAAAGACTAAGAGATTTCAAAAAAGTTAAAGTTAAGGCAGGTGAAAAAAAGACAATAACATTTAATTTACCTGTAAGCGAGTTGGCATTTGTAAATTCTGAAAATGAATTTGTTGTTGAACCAGGAAGATTTAATTTATCTATTGATAATCTTTCTAAAGAAATATCAGTTAAATAATTTAAATATCTCAAACAAAAATTAATGATAACATTAAAAGAATTAGCAAAAGAACTAAAAGTTTCTGTTTCAACAGTTTCCAAAGCACTACATGATAGTCCAGAGATAAGTGTTCAAACAATTGAAAAAGTAAAAAAATTAGCAAAAAAGCGCAACTATAAGCCGAATAAGATAGCACTTAGCCTTAAAAGTAATAGGACTCTTACAATTGGGGTTGTTATACCTGATATTTTAAATCGATTTTATTCTAAAGTATTGGACGGTATTCATGATGCAGCAGATGAACATGGATATGATGTTATCACAGTCACGACTAAAGAATCAATTATAAAAGAAATGGATAGTCTTCAAATTTTGTCAACTGGGAATGTTGACGGGGTAATTATTGCAATGTCTGAAGAGACTCTAAATAAAAATGATTTCTCTCATATCAGGGAATTTACTATGAAAGATACTCCTATTGTAATGTTTGATCGAGTAACTGATAAAATTAATTGTGACAAAGTTATTATTGATGATTTTAATGCGATATATAATGAAGTTAAAAGTTTGAAAGAATTAGGAAGAAAAAAAATCGGTTTTGTAACAACAATAAATGATTTAAATGTTGGCAAATACAGAGCAAATGGATTTAGAAAAGCGACCTATGACTTTTTTGGAAAGTTTGATAAAAATTTAATTCTAAGGATTTCAAAAAATCTTGATAAGCACATTGAAATAAAGAAGTTTATAGAAAAGAATAAACCTGATGCAATTATCTCAGCTGATATAATTTGTGGTGTAATTTCTATTAATATTGCGAGAAGTTTAGGAATTAAAATTCCTGATGAGCTATCTGTCGTTGGTTTTGGTGATAAAACAATTTCAGAGTATTCTAGTCCAAAGTTAACCACTATTTATCAGCATGGTTCACAAATCGGAAATAGATCGGTGGAGTTGCTGGTTGATAGAATGAATTCAAAATGGTTTGGATTAGAAAAAAACATAAATTCCTTCACAACTGATATTATCCCAACAATTACAATTGGCGGTGAATCAAAATAGGTTCTTAAAATTATTTAGAAATAAATTAATATAGATCACTAAAAATATAATCGATATTAATGCTTTTGTAAAACCGGAAACGATTAAACCTAGAAAAACACCAGCAGCAGCTTTAATTGATTTTTCAAAATTTTTATTTAGAAATAATTCACCAGCAATTGCACCAATTAATGCTCCGATGATGATTCCAAATGGTGGTAAAAATAAGCCAATTAAAGTACCAATTGAAGCACCTATTATTCCGAACTTACTTGCTCCAAATTTTTTTGAAGTATATATTGGAATTATATAATCGAGAATAAAAATTATTAATCCAATAATTAAGCAAAAAATAAGTATTTTACTTTCTACTTGTACATTAGAAATATTACTAAAGATAAATAGTCCTAACCATGAACTTAAAGGGCCTGGTAAAACAGGAATTACGCTTCCTATAATCCCTACTATCATAAATACAAAGGACAATATCAATAAAAATATATCCATATAATAATTAAGAATATTCTAAATAAAATCAATTAACTTTATGAAATTAATTAATTAATATCTATTGTGAGAATAACTCTGATTTTTATTTTCTTTTTTTTGCTTAATTCGTGTGAATATGATTTTCAAATTGATAGAAAAATTTCAGTTGCTGAGTTTATAGATGAAGAACTAAAATCATTTAACTGGAATGAGGTTGATCAGTATCCTGTTTTTGAGAATTGTTTAGAGTTAAATGATGTGCCCCAAAAGAACAAATGTTTTGTTGAAACCATTACAAATAATTTTACAGCAAATTTGAAAAAAAATAATTTGGTTTTGAACAGAACACTTGTAGATACAGTCAATATGTTTTTAATGGTCGATAAAAAAGGTCTAATTTCTGTTGAAAGTATAAATATTTCAAAAAAAAATCTTAAATATAAAGAAGTTATAAATAGTTCGTTTAATTATACTGTTTCAAATCTCCCAAAGTTATATCCCGCCATTAAAAGGGGTCAGCAGGTTGATGTAATATTTACTATTCCAATTATAATTTCAACTGAATAAAAACTATGAGTGAAAAAATAATTTTAGGTATTGACCCAGGGACAACAATAATGGGTTTCGGTATAATCAAAATAAAGGATAGAAAAATGTCACTCATAGAAATGAATGAATTGAATTTAACAAAACATAAAGACCATTATTTAAAATTAAAATTAGTCTTTGAAAGAACTATTTCTTTAATAGAAGAGTTCAATCCTGATGAAATGGCTATTGAAGCGCCTTTTTTTGGTAAAAACATTCAGAGTATGCTCAAACTTGGTAGAGCCCAAGGAATAGCAATGGCGGCAGGTCTTTCAAGAGAAATACCGATTACAGAGTATTCACCAAAAAAAATAAAAATGGCAATAACAGGTAATGGTAATGCTAGTAAAGAACAGGTAGCAAAAATGCTTCAGAATTTATTAGCCATAAAAGAGTTGCCTAAAAATTTAGATTCTACAGACGGACTGGCTGCTGCTGTATGCCATTTTTATAATTCAAAAAATTCTTTTGAGGGAACAAAATATTCTAGCTGGTCAAGCTTTGTAAATAAAAATAAAGATAAAATAAGAGGGTCATAAGTAGTATATATATTCATATTCCTTTCTGTAGAAAAGCATGTCACTATTGTAATTATCATTTTTCTACATCGATAAAATCAAAAGACTTAATTGTTGATTCAATTGTAAGTGAAATTTCTTTAAGATCAAATGAGTTGAATGATGATGTTGGCTCAATATATTTTGGAGGTGGAACACCTTCAATTCTTACTGTAACAGATTTAGAAAAAATTTTAAATGAAATTCATAAAAAATTTAAAATTTCAAATCATGCTGAAATTACAATTGAATGTAATCCTGATGATGTTAGTCTTGAAAAAATTGAAGTGTGGAAAAAAAATAGTTTTAACAGAGTTAGTCTTGGGATACAATCTTTTATTGATTCTGATTTAGTCTTAATGAATAGAAGTCACAATTCAAAAACTGCAATTGATTCAATTGAAAAAATAAAAAATAATTTCACCAATTTTTCTATTGATCTAATCTATGGAATTCCTGAAAGTTCAATTGATGCATGGAAAAAAAACATAGAAATTGGATTATATTATGATGTACCCCATATTTCAACTTATGTTTTAACCGTTGAACCAAAAACAGCTCTAAAAAAATTGATTGAAAAGAATAAGATAAAGGAAGTTGAAGACAGGGATCAGAAATTGCAATTTGAGTATGCTTATGATTTGTTGTTAAAATTAGGTTACTATAATTACGAATTTTCAAGTTTTTCAAAACCTGGTTATGAATGTAAAAATAATCTTACATATTGGAACAGGAAAAAATATATTGGGTTTGGGCCATCAGCACATTCGTTTGATGGTTCCATAAGAACATGGAATGTTAGTAATAATCAGAAGTATATTGAAAAAATTAAAGAAAATATTTTACCCAATGAATCAGAGGTTCTATCACAAATTGATGTGTTAAATGAAGTAATAATGATAGGTTTAAGAACCTCAGATGGAATTGATTTAGATTTCATTAAATCAGAATTTTCAGATTTGAATTTGGATAGTTTAAGTAAACAAATAGACCTTAAAATTAAAGAAGGTGTACTTATCAAAACAAACAATAAACTTCATACATCAAAAGAATACAAATTTTTAACTGACGGAGTTGCATCTGACTTGTTTGTGACAAATTAGACTAAAAAAAATTAGCAAAAAAACATTATCTTCAATACAAAATCTTTTATATGGAATGGAGTGGAGTAATGCCAGCAATCACTACTAAATTTAGTTGTGATGATAAATTAGACTTGGGTCTTTTTAATAAAAATTTAGACTTTCAGTTGCAAGCAGGTATTGATGCAATTGTTTTAGGTGGATCATTGGGAGAGGCAAGTACCCTAACCCAGGATGAAAAAAATATTTTAACCCAAAATACTGTTGATTTTGTTTCAAATAAAATTCCTGTTATTGTCAACATTGCCGAACAGTCAACAAAAGATGCTCTAAAAAGTGTTAAATGTGCAGAAAAATTTGGTGCAAGTGGGTTAATGGTATTACCACCGATGCGTTACAAGTCAGGGCAAAAGGAGACGGTAGAATATTTTGAAGCTATAGCTAATTCCACTGATTTACCAATTATGATATACAATAATCCAGTTGATTATGGAATCGAAGTTACAATCGACATGTTTGAAAAGCTTTTAAAATGTGATAACATAAAGGCAGTTAAAGAGTCAACGAGAGATATATCTAATGTAACAAGACTTAAAAATGCTTATGGCTCCAGATTAAAAATCATGACTGGTGTAGATACGATTGCTCTAGAAAGTTTGTTGATGGGTGCAGATGGCTGGATTGCAGGATTGGTTTGCGCTTTTCCAGAGGAAACAGTTGCAGTATATAAACTTCAATCACAGAACAAAATAAAAGAAGCAATAGAAATATACAGGTGGTTTTTACCTTTACTTGAATTAGATATAAATCCAAAACTAGTTCAAAATATAAAGTTAGCGGAAACAATACTAGGAATTGGTTCGGAAAATGTAAGACTCCCAAGAAAACCTTTATCGGGTAAAGAAAGAGAAAATGTTTTAGAAATTATAAATACAGGAATTAAAAATAGACCTGATTTATCAAAATATAGCTTTTAATTATGATTACTGGTAAAAATTATATTGGAGAGAATTTATCTTCAAATTCGTTTGTAACATTTCAGACGTTTAATCCAAAATTAAATATTGAAAATGATATAACTTTCTATGAGGCGAGTGATTCAGAAATTCAAAAATCAGTGGAACTTGCATTCCAAGCATTTAAAAAATATAAGCTTGTTTCATCTGTAGAGAAATCTAAATTTTTAAATCAAATAGCGCATGAGCTACAATTAATTTCTAATGATATAGTAAATATTTATTGTTCTGAAACAGGTTTAACCGAAGCCCGATGTCTGGCGGAATTAACACGTACGATTAATCAATTGAGGTCATTCTCAGAACTCCTTATTAACGGAGACTTTCAAGAAGTTTCCATTGACACCTCAATTCCAAATAGAGTTCCAGTTCCAAAACCCGATTTAAGAAAAATGTTAATGCCGCTTGGACCAGTTGCGGTTTTTGGTGCAAGTAATTTTCCTTTGGCTTATTCTACCGCAGGAGGTGATACTGCTTCAGCTTTGGCTGCAGGATGTCCCGTTATATTAAAATCTCATCCGATGCATGCTGGAACAGGAGAATTAGTTTCAACAGCAATAATTAGAGCTGTAAAAATAACTAATATGCCAAACGGAGTTTTTTCTAATCTGAATAGTAGAGGAATTGAAGTTGGAGAAAAGCTAGTAAATAATCCTAGAGTCAAAGCAGTTGGTTTTACTGGTAGTTTGAGAGGGGGGCGTGCAATTTATGATCTAGCATCAAGAAGAGATAATCCTATACCTGTTTTTGCTGAAATGGGAAGTGTTAATCCAGTGCTAATATTTCCAGATAAACTTCATAAAGAATATGCTGAATTAGCAGAAAAATTTGCTAAATCAATAACAATTGGATCTGGACAATTTTGTACTAATCCAGGTATAATTATTTCTTTTGAATCAGACATTTTTGATTTATTTATAAAAAAGTTAGTTGAAGAGATTGAAAAATTATCGCCTAGTTGTATGCTTCACCCCAACATCTATAATGCGTATAATAATGGTATAGAAAATATTAAAAAAAATAAACATATTTCGGTTCTAACAAAAGAGGATTCTGAGTCAAAGGCGAATTTTCCAAAACATGTTATATCAACCGTAACAGCCAAAAACTTCATACAAGATAAAAAGCTGCAAGATGAAATTTTTGGTCCATGTTCATTAATTGTAAAATGTTTGGATCAAAATGAAATGCATCAGGTAATTAATTCAATGGAAGGACAACTAACAGGAACAATATTAGCAGATACTGACGAAAAGTTTTTAAGCGAAAAAATTATTAATACTCTGGAGTTAAAAGTAGGTAGAATTATATTTAACGGAGTACCAACCGGAGTAGAGGTTTGCCCATCAATGACACATGGTGGTCCATATCCTGCATCAACCGACTCCAGATTTTCAGCTGTTGGAACAAATTCTATAAAAAGGTGGCTAAGACCAGTAAGTTTCCAGGATTTTCCTCAAAATTTACTTCCAAGTGAATTAAAAAATGATAATCCATTAATGATAAACCGTAAAATAAACGGTGTCACCTCTAAGAACAAGATTTGATTTTAAAAATATTTACAATTATGAAATATAAAATTATTTTTTTATCAATATTTATTTTATTCTCATGTAATCATGATAATGAAAAACTAGATGCAATTATTAAAGAATACCAAAACCATGAAGGCTATAATTATGAGGATTATCCTCTGGGTAATTTTTCTGAAGAATACTTTAAAGCTGAAAAAGAATTTGCTGAAAGTCTTTTACTAAAATTAGATGATATTGATATTGTCAAGTTAGATGAAAACGATAATATTTCATATGAATTATTATCGTTTGTTTTAAATGATATAATTGCATATTATGATTTTGAAAGATTTCTAAATCCGCTACTTTCTGATTCAGGTTTCCATAGTAGTCTAGTTTATAATGTTAGACCGATGTACAATTATGAGCAAGTCAAAAATTATTTAAATAAGCTTAATGCTATACCCCAATATGTTGATCAATATTTACCTCTTTTAAGAAAAGGACTTGAAAAAGGTGTATCTCAGCCTTTAGTAATATTTAAAGGATACGAATCAACATATAATGATCATATCACTAAAGATTTTGAATCAAATTATTTTTATTCTCCTTTTAATAAACTACCTAATGACATTTCAGAAATTCAAAGAGATTCGATACTTGTTGCAGCAAAAAATGCTATCGAAAAGAGTGTTGTACCTCAATTTATTAGAATTAAGGATTTCTTTGAAAAGGAGTATTATAAAAAAACCAGAACTACAATAGGGGTTTCAGAAACCCCAAATGGATCTGAATTCTATCAAAATAGAATTAATTATTACACTACAAGTGAATCATATACAGCTGACGAAATTCATCAAATTGGTCTAAAAGAGGTTGCAAGGATTAAAAAAGAAATGATAAAAATTATTGATGAATTGAAATTTAAAGGTTCTTTTGAAGAATTTTTCAAATTCTTAAGAACCGATGAGCAATTCTATGCAAAAACTCCGAAAGAACTTCTTATGTACGCCAGAGATATTTCCAAAAGAGCAGATGAACAACTTCCAAGATTTTTTAAAACTCTTCCAAGAAAACCATATGGTGTTGCACCTGTTCCTGATGCTATAGCTCCAAAATATACTGGGGGTAGATATGTAGGTACTTCAAAAAATAGTACTGATCCAGGTTATTATTGGGTAAACACCTACGATTTAAAAAGTAGAACTCTATATACAATTCCTGCTTTAACGGTTCACGAAGCGGTTCCAGGTCATCATCTTCAAAGCGCCTTAAATAATGAGTTAGGAGATAGTATTCCCAGATTCAGAAGAAATTTATATCTGTCTGCATACGGAGAAGGCTGGGGTCTATACACAGAGTTTCTGGCTGATGAAATGGGTATATATACAACCCCTTATGAAAAATTTGGAAAATTTACCTATGAAATGTGGAGAGCTTGTCGATTAGTTGTAGATACTGGACTTCACGCAAAGGGATGGTCAAAAGAGAAAGCCATCGATTACATGTCAAAAAATACAGCATTGTCTTTACACGAGGTTAACACTGAAATTGACAGATATATCTCGTGGCCAGGTCAAGCTTTATCTTACAAAATAGGTGAGCTAAAAATCCGTGAGCTCAGAAATAAAGCAAAAGATCAATTGAATGATAAATTTGACATTAGAGAATTTCATGAAAAAATTTTAGAATACGGAACAGTTACATTACCAACTCTAGAGAGGAGAATCAATAATTACATAGAGAAAAAAAATGAGTAAGCACATTTTTGAATGTATTGATGCACATACGTGTGGTAATCCAGTTAGATTAATTTTAACAGAAAAACCTGATTTAGAGGGGATTTCGATGAGTGAAAAAAGATTAGATTTTTTAAAAAAATTTGATTGGATTAGAAAGTCATTAATGTTTGAACCCAGAGGTCATGATATGATGAGTGGAGGAATGATTTTTCCATCACACGATTCTAAAAATGATTTTGCTATTTTATTCTTGGAAACATCTGGATGTTTACCAATGTGTGGTCATGGTACAATTGGAATAGTTACAATTGCTTTAGAAGAAAATTTAGTAAAGCCCAAAGTTGAAGGTATCCTAAACATAGAGGTGCCTGCTGGGGTCATTCAGGTAACTTACCAAAAAAAAGACAAAAAAGTAAGTTGGGTAGAAATAGTAAATGTTGACAGTTTTCTAGTTGAAAAAAACTTATCTATAATTTCTGATAATTTAGGTGAAATAAATTTTGATGTTTCATATGGTGGTAATTTTTATGCCATTATTGAAAAGCAAAAAAATTATTCTGACCTTGAGGACTTTAAAGCTGAGGAACTTATCTCATATTCTCGTGAGATAAGAGATAAAATAAATAAAAAGTATTCAGAAAAATTTATTCATCCTTATGATAAGTCAATAAAAAATGTTTCTCATATTTTATGGACAGGTAAAGTAATTGATCCAAAATCCTCCTCTAGAAATGCTGTTTTTTATGGAGATAAAGCTATTGATAGATCCCCTTGTGGAACCGGAAGCTCAGCAAGGATGGCTCAATTATTTTCTAAAAATAAATTAAAGGTTGGAGAGGAATTTGTACATGAAAGCTATATTGGTTCAAAGTTTAATTGTAGAGTTAAAAAAACAACCAAAATAAAAGAATTTGATGGAATAACCCCTGTTATAAGAGGATGGGCTAAAATTTATGGGTATAATAAAATAATTGTTGATGATGATGATCCATTTTATTCAGGTTTTCAAGTAATTTAAGATGTCAAAAAAAATATTGATAGTAGGTGGCGGTATAATTGGTATATGTTCTGCATATTACCTTTCCAAGAATGGTCATGATGTAACAATTATTGATAAATACGGAATGAATAGCGGCGCATCATATGTTAACGCTGGATATTTATCCCCTGGTCATATAATACCTTTAGCAGCCCCTGGTGTCATTAAACAAGGATTAAAATGGATGTTTAATTCTTCAAGTCCATTTTATGTTGAACCCAGGATAAATTTAGATTTTTTTAAATGGTTATATGCATTTAACAAGTCATGTTCCAATAGTAATGTAAAAAACTCTATTCTTCCTATAATTGAAATATCACTTTTGAGTCAAGATTTATTAAAAGACATTAGGAATAAAAACAAAATGGATTTTCATTATGATCAAAAAGGGTTGCTGATGTTATGTAAAACTGAAAAATCTCTTGAAAAGGAAAAAGATGTAGTTGATTTGGCTGTTCAAAATGGTTTAAGAGCAAAAATGTTAAATCAAAGTGAAATAAAAAAGATTGAACCTAATATAAATATAGATTCAATCGGAGCAGCATATTTTTATTGTGATCATCACACAACTCCTGGTGAGTTAATCAATGAATTAAAAGATTTTATACAGAAAAAAGGAGTAAAATGCATCACTAATACTGAAATTGAATCTTTTGAAATTAAAAACAATAAAATTGAATCGGTAAATATTTCAAATCAAAAATTAATCTATGATGAATATATTTTATCAGCAGGAACCTGGACTTCTAAATTATGTAAAAAACTTGGAATTGATTTACTTCTTCAAGCTGGAAAAGGTTATAGTATAAATCATTCATCAAAAACAGACATTTCTTGCCCAGCAATTTTAGTTGAACCTAAATGTGCAATTACTCCAATGAACGGTTTCACAAGGTATTCTGGAACAATGGAAATTTCATCAATCAATAACAAGATTAGAAAAAATAGGGTAAATGCAATATGCAATTCTGTTGAATCATTTTATCCTTCGATTACTATCCCAGAAACTGACAGAGATGCGGCTGGATATGGCTTCAGACCAATTTCTGCCGACGGTGTTCCATACATTGGAAGATCCAATAAACTAAAAAATGTAGTTATAGCTACAGGTCATGCAATGATGGGGTGGAGTATGAGTACCGGCACTGGAAAAATTGTATCAGAAATTATCGATGATAAAAAACCCAGTATAAATATTGATAGATTTAATCCAAATCGAAAGTTTTAAATTGATTTCATAAAATTTTCCTCTAACACTTTTTTCAAAAGCATAAGAAGTTTTTTTGAATCCTCAATA
>CABYFY010000004.1 GCA_902518355.1 uncultured Bacteroidota bacterium
ATTCATCATGTAATCTTTGTTTTTGAATTCTCAATAATAATGCCTAAATATAAAAAAACCAGCATATAGCTGGTTTTTTAAATGAAAGATATTTGTAATTATTCAAAGTCCGTTACACCTTCATTGGGTTGATAAACGTAATTAAAGGTGTAATACCTACTAGGGTCTGAGAATGCATCAGGATTTTCAGGCGCACCAAGATAGTAGCTTAGTATCTCCATTTTTGCATATTTTCCATCTCTAGTACGAAATACTAATATTTTCCCAGGAGTTGGACTAATTAGATATGTAGGTGGCCCTGTGTAAGTATACCATCCGTTTCCAGACCCTGAAGCAATGGCATAACCTTCAGATGAATCTTGGGTTATAAGTGATGTGTCAACTACAATCATTTCAGCCATAGTTCCGTTAAAAATATATACTCCTGCGTCTCCAGTTCTTTCAGGCTCATCATTTGTTCCTAAAGATATTCCACCGTTGACAATTATTGATGTTCCACGAAATGCAATATCCCAATCAGTTTCACTGTTTGTTTCACTTCCAGTTTCGAAATCAAACTTTGTAAATTGCCCTGATATCGGTTGTCCCTGACCACCTTCTTGCGGTGCATGTAAGTCCTCAACTGTAACACTTTGGATATCCTGTAAATTAGGTCCATCATCTTCACAGTTGTAGAATGAAATTAACATTATTGATAATATTAAAAATTTGATAGTTTTCATAAAATGATATTTGATATTAATAAATTAATTTAAATTGTGTTTAATTCTTAAATAGTAAATTCTTCCACTTAGGCTTGAGATGTTTTCTGCATCTAAGTAGTTGAACATATTTTCAATTCCACCTGAAATCATGGTTTTCGAATTTATTTTTTTGTTTAAACTAAGATTAGCTGTTATATGACCTTTTACAAATGTGTCATACTTATCTAGGTAATTATTAGAGTTACTATCGAATAAACCATATTTACTTCTATACCTTAATCTCATGTTTGCACTGAATTTTTTTTCAAGATTATTGTAATTAATTTTAAATATTCCCATATGTCTTGATCGATTATATAGGCCAAAATAGTCAGATTTATTTAGTCTAAATGCGGGGGAGGTTGGGGTTAATCTTGCAAAAATTTCACCATTTTCAAATGCTTTTCTCGCTTCTATATCAAATGCGTATAATAACTGATAGCCAAGAGAAAAATCAAAATAATTATCGGCTTTGAATTTTGTTTTGACTTCAAAACCAAAAGTTGATACATTATTTACATTGTAATAAGAAAAAACATTTTGACCATTATTTTTATTTGCGATTACTCGATAATCAATTAAGTTTTTAGCTGAATTTCTAAAAATATTTGTAGAGATACCGACTTGTTCATTTACTTCTATGTCATATCCAATATTTAATCCAAAAGAGCTCTCTGGACTCAATGATTCTTGAAACTCCTCGATTGGAACAATTATGTTTGCAATTTGCCCCTCCTCAATTAATTGATTTAACACATTTTCAACAACATTGTATCCGATTACCGAATAACCAACAGATGAATTTGAAAAATTAAAGTAAAGCTGTCTAAAGTCAGGAGTTTTATATCCGTATCCAGCCGATAATTTTATTGATTCATTATTATTTATTTCAAAAATACCTGAAAGTTTTGGGCTAAATTGAGATTTGTATTCTTCAAATTTATCAAATCTTCCCCCAAAGATTAGATTAATTTTTTTTGTTGGGTAAAAGTCATATTGAAAGTAAATAAATGGTGAATTTTGTTTTGGTTTACTGTCAAAAAATGTTCTGTTTAGTGTTTCATATTTATAGCCCATTCCAAAAACAAATTCTTTCTGCATATCGACTTTATAAACTGTCTTAATTTCGGGTTTTACAAGAATTTGATCATAAAAACTCTCACTGAATCTATTTCCTTGATCATCGTTTAAAAATTCATCTCCAAAATAAGATGTATAATATATTTCAAAATCAGTTTTAAATTTTTCTGAATTATGATTTAATATGAGGTTAATATTATCCTCAGCTGTAAAGGTTTCTCCAGTTAAGTTATTTGGCGCAATGTTATCAATTAGCTGAGCAAAGTATCGGGCATTAATTTTAATATTTAATTTTTCACTAATTTCTTTCCTAAGCTTGATTTGAAGGGTGTTATTTCTAAATTTATTTACAGTGTTTAAACCATCACCTTCTACTAAATCATATCCGTTGCTTGAAAAATTATTAAAAAATATAGAGCTGTAAAAGGTATTTTTTCTGTAGCTAATATTGGCATTCTTATCAAAAGTATTGTGAGTCTCATACGAACCAGCTACCTCTGCTTTAAGTCCAGGTTTTGGTTCTTCCGTAATAATATTTACGACACCCGCAAATGCATTATTTCCATAAAGACTAGAAGATGGACCACGTACAATTTCTATTTGTTTTACATTTCCAACGGATATTCTGTTTAAATCCAGGGTACCGGCTAACCTACCAACCAATGGCTGGTTGTCAATTAAAATTAGTGTATACTCCGAGTCTAATCCTTGCATCTGAATTCCTTCGACGCCTCCAAAATCAGAAACGGTTATTAACCCTAATTCTTCGTTAATTATATCAGAAAGCCTAGTAGCATTTGTTTTTTCAATTTCTTCTTTTTTTATAATTGACGCATTCAATGGTAAAGATGACAAAACTCTTTCTGTTTTTGTCCCTGTAATAATTACATCTTCAAGTTTGTTTTTGGTTGAGTCATTTACTAAAATAGTAGATTGACCAAATAAATAATAAGGGTATAAAAAAGGTATAATGAAAAAAAATATTTTTGTTGACAAAATTAAATTTTGCGCAAATATAACTATGGGTAAGATAAAAATAATAACGAATAAAGTTCTTTTATATAGTATAAAGTTCTATCAGTAAAATACAAATTAGGATAAATAAAGTATCGTAGAAAGTCTAGTTTAAAAAAGTGACCTGGCTGGGGCTCGAACCCAGGACCCTCTCCTTAAAAGGGAGATGCTCTACCAACTGAGCTACCAGGTCAAATTTAACTACTTTGAGGCTGCAAATATAAAATGTTTAATTTATATTACAATGCTTTTAATAAAGAATTAATGAATATAATTTTATTGGGATATATGGGTGTCGGTAAGTCTTTAATTGGGCAACATCTTTCCAACATACTAAACCAAAAGTTTATTGATTTAGACGAATATATAGAAACAAAAAAAAGTAAGTCCATTCACGATATTTTTAGAGATTCTGGGGATATATATTTCAGAAAAATCGAAAGTCAATTACTGCATGATTGTTTGCTAAATAACACTAATATAATTCTCTCAGTTGGAGGTGGTACGCCGTGCTATAATAACAACATGTCTTTAATAAATTCAAACGAAAATATTTCAGTATATCTAAAAAACAGAAATGTAGAATTAGCAAAAAGACTTTTTCAGATAAAAGAATGTAGACCTTTAATCTCTGATATAGAGTCTGAGGAAAAAATGATTGAATTTGTTTCTAAACATCTTTTTGAAAGAGAGATTTTTTACAATCAGGCAACTATCAAAATTGATTGTCATGGAAATGACACAAATACAATTTGTAAAGAAATAATTTCAGTTTTAAACTAAGTAGGCATTTATTTCATTATCATTAATTGAAACCTCAACATGATTTTGGATTGATGTTGAAAGCGATAATCCTTTATAATCAGCCTTGATAGGATATTTTTTGTGGTTTCTATCAACTAGTACAGCTGTTTTTAATTTTTTAAGCTTTGTATCTAAAAAATATTTTACTGCATACATTAATGTTGATCCGGAGTTTAAAACATCATCAACAATAACAACAGACTTATTTTCATATTGCTCTTCAACAAGAGATACGGTAATTTCTTTTCTTGGATTTTTTTTATCAATTTTAATACTGCACAGCTGTATTTTTTTATCAGAAATTTTTTTTATTTCATTACAAATTTTTTTTGCAATTAAATACCCATTATTTTCAATTCCAGCTATAATTATTTCATCATCAATTGAGTTAGACTCAATGATTTGAAGAGAAATTCTTCTGATTTTCTTTTTTACCAGATGATAATCTAAAATCTTATTCTTGTCCATAAAAGAATGTTAAATTAATACAATATATTCTATATAATTGTATTTTTGCTGAGAAAGTTAATTATTCTATGAAATTAAAACTACAGATACTTTTAATCTCAATTCTATTTGCTGGGTTTTCGTGCGGTGATGATGGAGCAGATGATGTTATTGAGGTGCCTGAGGCTGATAGAACCGAACAGCAAGTTATAGATAATGATTCTCTGGTAGGATATTTACAAACACATTATGTTAATGAATCGATTTTAATTAATAATCCGTCAATTTTATTTAATGATATTGAAATAAATGAATTACCTGAAGATGGTGATCTTCCAGATCCAGACCAAAATACATTACTTATAGATTTAGTTGAAACCTTCACAACAACTTATTTTGATGTTGAGTATGAGTATTATGTTTTAAAAGTTAATCAAGGTGGGTCAGATAATTCACCTAATTTTTCAGATAAAGTAAGAGTTTCATATGAGGGGACATTGATGGATAATACCGTATTTGATAGTTCCATTTCACCTGTAGATTTTGATTTAACTGCTTCAATCGCTGGTTGGGGTAGGGTTTTGCCTGAATTTAATAATGCTGAAGATTTTATCATAAATTCTGATGGAACGGTTACTTATAATAATCCAGGAATTGGAATAATGTTTTTACCTTCAGGTCTTGGCTACTATTCTGCTGCGGCAGGTTCAGTTCCTGTATATTCAAACTTAATTTTTAAATTTAAAATATACCAATCAGAGGTTAATGATCATGATTTTGATAATGTTCCGTCTCATTTAGAAGATCTCGATGGAGACTATGATTTGACAGATGATAATTCAGATGATGATTCATTTGCTGATTTTGTAGACAGTGATGATGATAATGATGGTACATTGACAATTGATGAGGATTTGGAGCCTGACACTGACTTGACTGTAGACAGAGATGGTGATGGTGATCCAACTAACGATATCGGAGATGGTGATCCGACAAATGATGATACAGATGGTGACGGAGTTCCAAACTATTTAGATCCAGATAATTCAGAATCTCGTGATGACTAATTTATTCAGTTTGAATTAAGAAAAGAGTGAGCTTTTATTATCGATTTTCTTCTTATTTGAACCAAATCCCCTCTGGGGCCACCTCTTCTAAATTCATCTGGGTTAGATTCTTTAAGATAAAGCCCCAGTGATCTTTCGTTAAAAACTATTTTAAATTCATCTGAGTAGTCTGATGTATAATAGACATCTCCTTTTATTTTTGAAAATTCGATTATAAATTTTTTATTTTGCTGAACCCCTTTGTTTACAATCTTACTCGATGCAACATCATCAATCGATATTTCAATCTTCGAAGCTGTCTTGATGTAAGCTTGCATTAATTTATTCCATTCATTTCTAGAAAATAATTTCCATTTAAGTTTACTATAATCAACACCAAATTGGTTTGACCAACCATTACTTAGAAATGCAAACAAAACAAATTTTTCAGACGAATCAAGATCCTTGATTTCAAAAGTTACAATACCTACACTCGATAAATCTTTCATTTTGGTTCCTTTTAATGAACCAGTTTTAAGCTCAAAATTTACAAGACTAGGATAAGCTGTTAGAACCTCTTCAACAGCTTTTTGTTCAAGTTGCTCTTTAAGCTGTTCTATGGCAGCAATTCCTGCACCAATAGCTAATAATCCTGCAGCTGCTGCTGCAGCACCTTCATTGTTTTGTGATTTAGCCTTAGACGGAATTAACATTAATATGACCAATGCAATTGTAAATAATTTTTTCATGATGAGTTTGTTTTTTCTAAAGTTAGTAAAAATTATAACTTTCTAGAAATTACTTTTTTGACCTTTTCAACAATTGAATCGGAATTTAAACCATATTTTTTCATTAATTGAGCTGGGGTTCCAGATTCTCCAAAAGTATCTTTTGTAGCTACAAATTCCTGTGGTAAAGGCATGTTTTTAGATAAAACCCTTGAAATACTTTCTCCTAATCCTCCAAGATAATTGTGCTCCTCAGCAGAAACAATACATTTAGTTTTTGAAACGGATTCTAAAATTATTTTTTCGTCTAAGGGTTTAATTGTATGAATGTTAATAACCTCAGCACTGATGCCTGATTGGTTTAAAATTTTAGCAGCTTCAATTGATTCCCACACTAGATGTCCTGTAGCAACAATGGTTACATCGTTACCTTCAATTAGTTTAATCCCTTTTCCAATTTCAAATTTTTGATTTGGATTTGTAAATACAGGTACTTTAGGTCTGCCAAATCTTAAATAAACAGGCCCAACATGATCAGCTATGGCTAGTGTAGCTGCTTTAGTTTGATTATAGTCACAGGTATTAATAACAGTCATTCCTGGAAGCATCTTCATCATTCCAATGTCTTCAAGAATCTGATGTGTTGCACCATCTTCACCAAGAGTTATACCGGCGTGAGATGCACATATTTTAACATTTTTCCCTGAGTAAGCAATAGACTGTCTTATTTGGTCATAGACTCTACCAGTTGAAAAGTTTGCAAAGGTTCCAGTAAAAGGAATTTTACCACCAATTGTTAAACCGGCCGCTATACCCATCATATTTGCTTCAGCTATTCCAACTTGAAAAAATCTTTCTGGATGATTATTCTTAAATTCATTCATTTTAAGCGAACCAGTTAAATCAGCACATAGTGCCACGATATTTTCATTTTTAAGACCTAGTTCAGTCAGTCCGTCTCCAAAACCACTTCTAGTATCCTTTTTTTCAGTGTAAGTAAAATTTTCCATATTAATAATCCCCCAGAGTTTCTTCATTTTGATTTAAACCTATCATTAATTGATCATCATTTGGTGCTTTTCCATGCCACTCATGAGTATGCATCATAAAATCAACACCATTACCCATAATTGTTTTTAATAAAATACACACAGGTTTATTATTAAAACATATTTCTTTAGCTTCTTTTAGTGACGATTTAATTTTATCAATATTATTTCCTTCAAAACATTCGATTATCACCCAACCAAAGGCGTTAAATTTAGATTTTAAATTACCAAGACTTAATACATTTTCTGTGGATCCGTCAATTTGTTGACCATTTAAATCAACTGTAACAACAATATTATCAACTTTGTTTGCTGATGCGTACATTATTGCTTCCCAATTTTGACCCTCTTGAAGCTCTCCGTCACCCATAAGACAGTAAACCAAATTCTTGTCATTATTCAATTTTTTTGATAATGCAGATCCAATAGCTACAGATAATCCTTGTCCCAAAGAGCCAGAAGCGATTCTTACACCTGGGAGCCCTTCATGAGTCGTCGGGTGTCCCTGGAGTCTTGAGTTTATTAATCTAAATGTGTTAAGCTCATTAACCTCAAAATAACCACATCTAGCCAAAACACTATAAAAAACAGGTGATATATGACCATTACTTAAAAAGAATATATCTTCATCTTTTCCATCCATTGAAAAGTCTTTATTTCTTTTCATTTCAGAATTAAATAATGTTACGAAAAATTCAGCACATCCAAGAGAGCCACCTGGGTGACCTGAATTAACTTTATGAACCATTCTTAAAATATCTCGTCTGGTCTGGGTTGTTATTTTTTCTAGGCTTTTTGTGTCAATCATTGGAGAATTAATTTGGAATCACCAATTTAAATTAATGTGATACATTAATAAAATTATTTAAACGCCATTTATTAACAATTAGACTTTTTTAGTAACATGAAGATTTATGAATCTAACTTGGTTATATTTGCCAGTATATGATTCCAAAATTTACACTTGAATATAAAGATAAGCTTTCCAATGCAAGAGCTTGTAAAATAAAAACACATCATGGTGAAATAAATACTCCAGTTTTTATGCCAGTTGGAACTCAGGCAACTGTAAAGGGGGTTCATCAAAGTGAGTTAAAGGATGAAATCAAATCAGAGATTATTTTAGGAAACACCTATCATCTTTATTTGAGACCCGGAATTGAGATTATTGAAAAGGCTGGTGGTATTCATAAGTTTATTAATTGGGATCAAAATATTTTAACAGATTCAGGTGGTTACCAGGTTTATTCTTTATCCTCAAACAGAAAAATTACAGAAGAAGGTGTTCAATTTAAAAGCCATATAGATGGAAGTAAACATTTTTTTTCACCAGAAAGCGCCATAGATGTTCAAAAATCAATTGGAGCTGATATTATTATGGCTTTTGACGAGTGTCCACCTTATCCGTGTGATTATAGTTATGCAAAAAATTCAATGAATTTGACTCATCGTTGGTTAGATAGATGCATAAATCAATTTAAAGATACTCCACCAAAATATGGTTACGAACAAATATTTTTTCCAATTGTTCAAGGAAGTACTTTTAAAGATTTAAGAAAGGAGTCCGCACATTTTATATCTTCAAAAAATTGTTTTGGTAACGCAATTGGTGGTCTTTCTGTTGGTGAACCTCATGATGAAATGTATGAGATGACTTCAATAGTTTGTGAAATATTACCCGAGCATAAACCAAGATATCTTATGGGTGTTGGTACTCCCGTGAATCTACTTGAAAACATTGCTCTAGGAATTGATATGTTTGATTGTGTAATGCCAACACGAAATGGGAGAAATGGGATGTTATTCACTTCTGAAGGAATAATTAATATCAAAAATAAAAAATGGGAATTTGATTATTCTTTAATCGACCATAATGGTACTACATGGGTAGATAGAACTTATTCAAAATCTTACTTAAGACATTTATTCTCTGTTAATGAAATGCTTGGAAGACAAATAGCATCAATACATAATTTGGGTTTTTACTGTTTTCTCATGAGTGAGGCCAGAAAAAAAATAATTGATGGAGATTTTTTAAATTGGAAGGACAAAATGGTAAAAAAATTAAATAACAGGTTATAGTTGAATAAAATAGATAAATATATATTAAAAAAGTTTTTGCTGACTTATGTTTTAATTCAAGCATTATTTGTTCCAATTGCAATAGTTGTGAATTTAGCTGACAATATTGATAAGTTATTAGCAAAACAAGTTCCACTTAACGAAATACTAGAGCATTATTATAATTTTAGTATTTATTTTTCTTCAAGTTTATTGCCCTTATTTCTTTTTTTAGCAATAACATGGTTTACATCAAAATTATCTTCTAATTCTGAAATAATTGCATTGTATTCTTCTGGTGTTTCAATTAGAAGAATTTTACAGCCATATATGATAGGTTCTCTTATTATTGCTGTTTTTTCATTATTTACGGGAATGTTTATAGTACCAGAATCTACAAAAAAGTACAATGATTTTTCTTACAAATATTTGAAAGGAAACAGAAAAGCTGTCGATAATAAAAATATCTTTAGGAAGATTAATGAGGATGAGTATATCTTTTTGACTCAGTTTAATCAAAAAAACAATGTTGGAACTAATTTTACTCTTGAAAATTTTAAGGGTGAAAAATTAAATTTTAAAATCAGTTCAACTAGTATAAGGTACATTCCAGATATTGAAAAATTTAGGTTAAATAACTACACAAAAAGAACAATAACAGACTCCATTGATTTACTTGAATCAAGAAGAACTTTTGACACCATATTTTCTTTTAATGTTGATGATTTAACTCCTTTAAACTATGTAGCTGAATCTCTTAACTATAATGAATTGGTTAATTTTATCGAAATTGAAAAAAGTAGAGGATCAACTAACATTGAAAGATATTTAGTTGTGAAATATAAAAAATGGAGTATTCCTTTTTCAATTTTCATTTTAATATTAATAGGTTTTTCTGTTGCAGCAGAGAAGAGAAGAGGAGGTACAGGTGTTAATTTAGCTTTTGGAATTTGCGTTGCCATGGTATATGTATTTTTTGATAAAATTTTTGGAGTATTAGCTCAGCAATCTGATTTATCTCCGCTTGTAGCAGTATGGCTTCCAAATATTATTTTTGGAGTTTTAGCAATCTATTTGGTTTACAATGCAAAAAAATAATCTTAAGCATTTTTTTCATCTTCATTTCTTGGTTTTAATCGCTGGATTTACAGCAATTCTGGGTGAACTAATTACAAATTCATCTGAAGTAATTGTTTGGCATCGGATGATTATTGGATCAGTTTTACTAGGACTATACATGCTGGCTAGTAATAGAAGTTTTAAAATTGATTTTAAATTATTTTTAAAATATTCTTTTTTAGGATTAGTTATTTCTTTGCATTGGATTACTTTTTTTGAAGCTATAGAACAGTCAAATATTTCGGTTACCCTTGCAATGTTTTCAACTGCAGCATTTTTCACTTCATTTATTGAACCAATTTTTTATAAAAGAAGTATTGTTTACTATGAAGTTATATTAGGTTTTCTAGTAGTATGTGGGATTTTTATGATTTTTAATGCAGAATTTCAATATTTAAAAGGAATTGTATTAGGATTAATATCGGCTTTTCTTGCATCTCTTTTTTCTGTTTTGAATGGTTTAATGGTAAAAGAAAATAGTGCTTTAACAATCTCATTTTTTGAATTTATTTCTGGTGTATTTTTTATATCAATATTTTTGATGTTCAATAATGAATTTTCCTCTGTAATAATTGATGATTTATTCTCTTTAAATTATTTATACATTTTCTTATTAGGAAGTGTTTGTACTGCATATGCATTCATGGCATCGGTTTATTTATTGAAGTTTATTTCCCCATACTCTTTGGTTTTGACATATAATTTGGAGCCTATATACGGAATCATTTTAGCTTTAATATTTTTTGGGGATAATGAAAAAATGAGTTTACCTTTTTATATTGGATTCTTTTTAATTTTATTTTCAGTTTTAACAAATATGTACATAAAAAAGAAAGTTAATAAATGATTATAAAGACTAACTTTTTTATATTTATAATAAATAATTAGACGATGAATTATCTTGATTTTGAAGAACCAATAAAAGAACTTGACAATCAGTTAAAGGAGTGCTTAGAGCTTGGTGAAAAATCAGACATTGATGTTACAGAAACTAGTAATAAAATTCGTTCTAAGTTAAAGCAGACTATTAAAGATATTTACTCAAATTTGTCTCCTTGGCAAAAAGTTCAAATTTCAAGACATCCAGATAGACCATACACTCTTGATTATATAAACAATATCCTTGGAAATACTTTCTTAGAATTACATGGTGATCGAAATTTTAAGGATGATAAAGCAATGGTTGGTGGTTTAGGTAAAATAGATAATCAAACTTTTATGTTTATAGGTCAACAAAAAGGCCATAACACGAAGGTCAGACAATACAGAAATTTTGGGATGGCAAATCCAGAGGGATATAGAAAAGCTTTGAGGTTGATGAAAATGGCTGAAAAATTTGACATCCCTGTTGTTACCCTAATAGATACTCCAGGTGCATATCCAGGATTAGAAGCTGAAGAAAGAGGTCAGGGTGAAGCTATTGCAAGAAATATCTTGGAGATGACTAGATTAAAAGTTCCTATCATAACCGTAATAATCGGTGAAGGTGCTTCGGGAGGAGCTTTGGGTATTGGTGTGGGCGATCGGGTTTTAATGCTTGAAAACACCTGGTATTCGGTAATTTCTCCTGAATCTTGTTCTTCGATTCTTTGGCGAAGCTGGGAGTATAAGGAAAGAGCAGCATCAGCTCTGAAACTCACAGCTAAAGACATGAAAAAAATGAATTTAGTTGATAAAGTGATTAGAGAACCAGAAGGGGGTGCACACAGAAATCAGCAAAAAACTTTTGAAATAGTAAAATCAAATATTATTTCATCATACAATGAGTTAAAAAGTCTTTCTTCAGAAAATTTAGTTTCAAACAGAATGGAAAAATACTCAAATATGGGAGTTTACTCTTCATAATTTTTGTCTATTAACATTTTGTAAGGCTTTATTAACATCTTTGATGTTGATTATTAAAAAAAATTAAAGTCATTTTATCAATCTTATTTATTTACTTTAGACCTTATGAAACAATCAGCATCATTCCAAGGGTTAAATATTGATAAGAATTCGATTATCAATTTGGAAAAAGGTAAATTACCTCCACAGGCTATTGATTTAGAAGAAGTAGTTTTAGGTGCGATGATGATTGATAAAAAAGGCGTCGATGAAGTTATTGATATATTAACTCCAGAAGCTTTTTATAAAGAATCCCACCAATTAATTTTTCAGTCAATTTTTAGTTTGTTTCAAAAGAGTGAGCCTATTGATTTATTAACTGTTTCTAATCAGTTAAAAAAAGATAATAATCATGAAAGAATAGGAGGGGACTTTTATTTAATTTCTCTTACACAAAAAGTTTCTTCTTCAGCACATATTGAATTTCATGCAAGAATAATACTGCAGAAATTCATACAAAGAAGCTTGATAAAAATTTCTAACGAAATTATAACTGATTCTTATGATGAGACAAAAGATGTTTTTGACTTGTTAGATAATGCTGAATCAAAATTATATGATGTTACCCAAGGTAATATTAAAAAATCATCTGAATCTGCCCAAAGTCTTGTAATCCAAGCTAAAAATAAAATTGAATCTGTTTCAAACAAAGAGGGTTTAAGCGGAGTAGCATCAGGATTTAGTAAAATTGATAAATTAACAGCTGGTTGGCAGGAAAGTGATCTTGTAATTATAGCAGCAAGACCTGGTATGGGTAAAACTGCATTATCACTTTCAATGGCTAGTAATATCGCTATTAATAATAAAATTCCACTTGCATTTTTCTCATTAGAGATGTCATCAATTCAGTTGATAACAAGAATGATTTCATCTGAAACTGGTTTAGACGCGAATAAATTAAGAACAGGTAAATTAGAAAAGCATGAATGGGAACAGTTAAATGTCAGAGTTAAAAACTTAGAAAATGCCCCATTATATATTGATGATACACCTTCACTTTCAATATTTGATTTGAGAGCTAAGGCTAGGAGGTTAGTGTCACAAAAAGATGTAAAGATTATCATTGTAGATTATTTACAGTTAATGACAACAGGAGCAAATATTAAAACTGGGAATAGAGAACAAGAAATTTCAACTATTTCAAGAAATTTGAAGGCTTTGGCAAAAGAATTAAATATTCCAGTAATTGCCCTTTCTCAGCTTTCCAGAATGGTTGAAGGAAGAACTTCAAAGCGTCCATTATTATCTGATTTGAGAGAATCAGGTGCAATTGAACAGGATGCTGATATTGTATCTTTCATTTATAGACCAGAGTATTATAATATCGACACCTGGGATGATAACGAAAGATCTTCAACAGAAGGTGAAGCAGAATTTATAGTTTCTAAACACAGGAACGGTGGTTTAGGAAATATAAGATTGAGATTTATTTCTACCCTTGCAAAATTTGAGGATATTGAACAATATGATTCACCATATGAGTTTCATTCAAAGATGAATGCCGCAGCAAATGATGACACATTTAAATCAGACACTGGAAACATGGATGATTCAAATGATGATAATGATTTACCTTTCTAAAATTTTTATTTTACTTTTTCAACGATAGCTTTAAATCCATCAGGATCATTTACGGCTAAATCTGCTAAAATCTTTCTGTTTATATCAATGTTATTAGATTTTAACTTGTTGATTAATTGTGAGTATGTAAGTCCGTGTAATCTAGAAGCAGCATTAATTCTCATTATCCATAATGCTCTAAAATTTCTTTTTTTAGCTCTTCTATCTCTATATGCATATTGTAGTCCTTTTTCTACGGCATTTTTTGCAACTGTCCAAACGTTTTTTCTTCTTCCGAAGTAACCTTTAGCTTGTTTTAAAACTTTTTTTCTTCTTGCTCTTTTAGCAACTGAATTTACTGATCTTGGCATAATTTATAATTTTAAATTAGGTGGTAAAACATTTACACTTTTTTAACCTAGATTTATGGGTTAATTCCCTTCTTATTTTAATCTCAATTGTTCTTTGATACTATTCATATCACTTTCATGAACCAAACCTGAATGAGTTAATTTTAACTTTCTCTTTTTTGATTTTTTAGTTAGGATATGGTTTTTGAAAGCATGCTTTCTTTTAATTTTTCCAGTACCGGTTACTTTAAACCTTTTTTTAGCACTAGACTTTGTTTTCATTTTTGGCATAATTATTTACTTTTTTTTGGTGAGATTATCATAATCATCTTTTTGCTTTCTAATTTAGGAAGTTGCTCTACTTTTCCGAACTCTTCCAATTCTTGAGCTAATTTTAGCAATAGAATCTCACCTTGGTCTCTATATATGATTGATCTTCCTTTGAAAAAAACAAAAGCTTTAAGTTTTGCTCCATCTTTTAAAAATTTTTCTGCATGTTTCTTTTTAAACGCGTAATCATGTTCATCAGTTTGAGGTCCAAACCTAATTTCTTTGACAACTACTTTAGTTGCTTTTGATTTCAGTTGTTTCTCTCTTTTTTTCTGCTCATAAAGGAACTTTTTATAGTCCATTATTTTACAAACAGGTGGAACAGCGTTTGGAGATATTTGAACTAAATCTAATTCGAGTTCATTTGACTTTTCAAGTGCCTTTTGAATCGGATAAATACCAATTTCAACATTATCACCAACTAATCTTACTTCAGATGCTGAAATTTCAGCATTAATTTGATGTGGATTGGTTTTTTGGACTCTCCATGGTCTTCTGCCTCTACCTGTTCTTCTAATTGCTATAATTATACGTTTTAGTTAAACTTATATTTTTGTTTTCTCTTTTATGATTTTAACAAAATCTTCAACTTTCATCTTACCATAATCTTCTCCACCATGGCTTCTCAGAGAAATTAAATTCTGATTTGATTCTTGCTCCCCAATGATAAGCATAAAAGGAATTTTTTCAAGTTCAGCATCTCTGATTTTTCTACCAATTGTCTCACTTCTGTTATCAATCAGGCCGCGAATTTCGTTATTTTCTAGCAAATTTAAAACATTTTCACAGTATTTTTCATGCTTTTCACTGATTGGTAAAATGATAAATTGGTTTGGTGTTAGCCATAAAGGTAAATTACCAGCTGTATTTTCTAATAAAATTGCAATAAATCTTTCAAGGCTTCCAAATGGGGCGCGATGAATCATCACAGGTCTTTTTGAATCATTGTTTTTATCAATATATGTTAAATTAAACCTGTCTGGTAGATTATAATCAACTTGAATTGTTCCTAATTGCCACTCTCGACCTAATGCATCTTTTACCATAAAATCAAGTTTTGGACCGTAAAATGCTGCCTCACCTTCCTCAATTTTATATTTAAGTCCCTTGTCTTTGACAGCTTTAATTATTGCTCTTTCTGATTTTTCCCATGCCTTAATATCCCCTATATACTTATCCATATTTTTTGGGTCTCTGATGGAAATCTGTGCGCTGTAGTCATCTAAGCCAAGAGATTTGAATACGTATAGAGTTAAATCAATTACATTTTTAAACTCACTATCTAACTGATCTTCTGTACAAAAAATATGAGCGTCATCTTGAGTAAATCCTCTGACTCTTGTTAATCCGTGAAGCTCTCCACTTTGTTCGTATCTATATACTGTTCCAAATTCAGCATACCTTACCGGAAGGTCTTTGTAGCTAAATTTATTAGAATTATATATTTCACAATGGTGAGGACAATTCATAGGTTTAAGATAGAATTCCTCATTCTCTTTGGGTGTTTTTATTGGTTGAAAACTATCATCTCCGTATTTTTCATAATGACCAGATGTAACATAAAGCTCTTTATTTCCTATGTGCGGTGTTATTACCATCTGATATCCAGCTTTTTTTTGAGCTTTCTTTAAAAACCCTTCAAGTCTATCTCTAAGTTCAACTCCTTTTGGAAGCCATAACGGTAGTCCCAACCCAACTTTACTAGAAAAAGAGAACAATTTTAAATTTTTACCAATTTTTCTATGATCTCTTAGCTTAGCTTGTTCGATGTTATTTAAATATTCTTTTAATAGTTTTTGTTTTGGAAAAGAAATCCCATAAATTCTGGTAAGTTGTTTATTATTCTGATCAGCTCTCCAAAAAGCACCTGAAATATTCAAAATTTTAACGGCTTTTATAATCGAAGTATTTGGGATGTGACCGCCTTTACATAAATCGGTAAAATTTGAATGATCACAGAAAGTTATTTCACCGTCTTTTAAATCATTGATTAATTCAAGTTTGTAATCATTATCTTCTTCTTTATAAAACTTGATAGCTTCTTTTTTCGAAACAGATCTTAAATTAAAATCATGCTTTTCTCTACATATTTCTAACATCCTTGATTCAATTTTGTCAAAATCAGATTCGGATATCTTATGACTACCTAAATCTACATCATAATAAAAGCCACTATTAATTGCAGGTCCAATTGTGAGTTTCACACCTGGAAATAATTCTTGTATTGATTGTGCCATTACATGAGATGATGAATGCCAAAAGGCACTTTTTCCTTCATCATCATCCCATGTGTAAAATTCTAGTTTTCCATCTTCATTAATCATGCTATTTACCTCAACAACTTTGTCATTAAAATTTGCAGAGATTACATTTCTTGCTAGACCTTCGCTGATATCTTTAGCGATGGATATTACAGAAGTTTCTTCACTGTATTGTTTTACAGAACCGTCCTTAAGAGTAATATTTATCATTAATGAAAATTAAATGCTAAAATTATGAATCATTTTTTAAATAGTTCCGTTATTATTCCAAATAATGACATAAATATCATTACAACGGCACAAATACAAACTATTACACCTAAGATTGTTAAAGTATATGTTTCCTTTATACCACCAAAATGAATTAGTATCGGTCCGATAAATATTGGGATTAATGATGAGATTAATAGTTTTATATGATTAGCAATTTTTTTATTCATCTATTTTTTGAAATTTTCAATTGCGGTTCTAATATTTTTATGCTCCTCTATTAATTTTTTTGCAGTTTCTGTTTCAATATCAAGAATTGTTTTTAAAATTCTAAGAGCCCTTTCGTAAAGTTTGTTATTTGATAATTTCATATCAATCATCTTGTTGTCGTGAATTCTACCCAATTTAATCATAACAGTTGTTGATATCATATTAAGAATCATTTTTTGTGCAGTACCAGCTTTCATTCTAGAACTACCTGTAACATATTCAGGGCCAACAATTACCTCAATTGGAAAGTCTGAATTTTCTGCAATTTTTGTCTTTTGATTACAGGTTATACAACCAGTAGTTATTTTATTTTTTTTACACATTTCTAAACCTCCAATTACGTATGGAGTTGATCCAGACGCAGAGATTCCTATTACCAAATCATTTTTGTTCACATTATGTTTGGATAAATCTAACCATGCATCAGATTTGGAATCTTCGGCAAATTCTTGTGAAACTCTAATCGCTTTATCTCCACCTGCAATTATTCCAATGATTTTATCATCAATTCCAAATGTTGGCAGGCACTCAGATGCATCAACAATCCCTAGTCTTCCGCTCGTTCCAGAGCCAATGTAAAAAATTCTACCATTAAAACTAATTAAATCAATGGCCTTGGATATTAAATCATTTATTTGAGGTAAAGATTTTTTTACAGAGTCAGCAACAGTCGAATCCTCAAAGTTTATTTCAGAAAGAATTTCCTGAACTGATTTCTTTTCAAGATTTGAATATTTTGAATCTTTTTCTGTAGTTTTTATAGTTAGTAGTTTTAGATATTATCAATAATTTCATTAAATGATTTAGATGGTCTCATTATTTGTTCAATTATAATATCATTAGTGTTGTAATAACCTCCCAGATTTACCTTGCTACCTTGAGCAGCATCAATCTCATTAATTATCTGACTCTCGTTATTTAAAAGTTTAGTATAAACTTCATCGAATTCATCTTTTAATACAATATTGTCTTCTTGTTTTGATAAATATTCAGCCCAATATAAAGCAAGGTAAAAATGACTACCTCTATTGTCAATTTCACCTACTTTTCTGGACGGTGATTTTTCTTCTAATAGTAATTTTTCGATTGCTTTTGAAAGACATTCTGAAAGGGTTCTACATTTTAAATTTGTACTTCCAATATTTTCCAATGCAACAGATATTGCTAAAAACTCACCCAATGAATCCCATCTTAAATGGTTTTCTTTTAATAATTGTTGTACATGCTTTGGGGCTGATCCACCAGCACCTGTCTCAAAAAGCTTACCTCCGTTCATTAAAGGCACAATTGATAACATCTTAGCACTTGTTCCTAACTCTAAGATTGGAAATAAATCTGTTAGATAGTCTCTTAGAACATTTCCTGATACTGAAATTACATCATTCCCTTTCTTGATTTTCTCAAGTGTAAATAAAGTTGCCTTGTAAGGAGATAGTATTTGAATATTCAAATCAGAAATATCATATTTTTTAAGTTCCTCCTTGACAACGCTTATAAGTTGTTTGTCATGAGATCTATCTTCGTCCAACCAAAACACTGTTGGGTAATTTGTAGATTTTGCTCTTTCAACTGCTAGTTTTACCCAGTCTTTTATAGCTTCATTTCTTACCAAACACATTCTCCAAATATCCCCTTTCATTACATTGTGTGTAAATAAAACTTTACCGTCTTTGGTTTCAACACATACTTTTCCATCTTCCTTGATTTCGAAGGTTTTATCATGAGAACCATATTCTTCAGCCTTTTTAGCCATCAACCCAACATTTTGAACTGTTCCCATAACAGCAGGATCAAATTGCCCATTTTCTTTACAAAAATCTATTGTTGCCTGGTATATTGAAGAGTAGCTACTATCAGGAATTATTGCTTTAGTATCTCTTAATTCACCATTTTTATTCCACATCTTTCCGGAACTTTTTATCATTGCAGGCATTGAAGCATCTATAATCACGTCACTTGGTATATGGAAATTTGTAATATTCTTTTCAGAATTTACCATAGCTAAGTCTGGACCATTTTCTATATCTAGTTCTATTTCATTAACTAATTTTTCCTTCGTTGGTTTATCTAACTGATTTATTTTTTCAAATAAATTAGATAAACCACTATTAAAGTTTACGTTGATTTTATCAAGTGTAGTGCTATTTTTTTCAATAAAATTTTTGAAAAAAACTTTTAAAACATGACCAAAAATTATTGGGTCACTTACTTTCATCATTGATGCTTTAAGATGAAGTGATAAAAGCATACTTTTTTCTTTGCAATCGCAGATCTCTTTTTCGATAAAATCTTGTAATTCTGAAATACTCATAAAACTACAATCAATGATAGCATTTTTATGAATTGTTATGTTTTCTTTAAGAATGCTTTTTTTCTCGCTTTTATTGTAGTGATATATATTTAAAAGTTCGTGTCTATCACTTGTTAATGAAGTTTCATTATTTCTAAAATCTCCTTTATGCATAGATGCAACATGGGTTCTTGAATCTTTAGTCCATTCTCCTAATTTATGGGGATTGGACTTAATATAATTTTTTACAGCATTTGGCACTCTTCTGTCAGAATTACCCTCTCTTAAGACAGGGTTAACAGCGCTTCCCTTTATTTTATCATATATTGATTTTATGATTAGGTCATTATCATTTTCTACTTTCTCTGGATAATTTGGAATATCAAAGCCTTGACTTTGTAGCTCGTTTATGGCTTTTTTAAGTTGGGGAATTGACGCACTAATATTAGGTAATTTGATAATATTAGCATTAGGATCTTTAACAAGTTTTCCTAAAAATTCTAAATCATTTTCATATTTAATTTTACTTCCTAAAAAATCGTTAAAAGTTGCAAGAATTCTTGAGGAAAGTGATATATCTCTACTCTCAAATTTAACTCCTGATGATTTTGAAAATGATTTAATAATTGGTAGTAATGAGGCGGTAGCTAAAGCAGGTGCCTCATCGGTCTTAGTGTATATAATCTTCGACATTAGTAATCTTCTGAACAGTTAGTATTTCAAAGATAAAAAATGAGTATAAAATATAAAGAATTAATAACGAATAGTTATTAAAAAGCGAAAGCCGCACTAATAGTATTGCTACTGTTGTGCGGCTTTCTAATATCGAATATGTTTGCTTTTCGTTTCCGAGTTGCTCTCTTCCGAGGAATTGAGCTAGCAGACATTTTCGCTATTGTTGGAGTCTTTCTTGTTACTCAGCTCCGAAGAGCTTTTCCCTTTTCTGACTCCTAATTACTTACTTAACATCATCTCTTGCGATTTGATGTTCCTTTCGAGACTTTTATTTCGCTACAGGCTACTAATTTCACACTGTGTTACTTTAATCGCTTTTCAGGATTCTCCTTGGGGCTAGGCCCTTTTGGACTCCGTTGGGCTAGGCCTTCCGGAGAGAAAGTCTTTTACTTTAAAATTGTGCAGGCACACATTTTAACGTTTAGTTTCTTTCTGTTTAGCCTAAAGTTTCCTTTTGGCTTGGTAAGTAATCTGTTAAAGAACGTCCTTGAATTTGTTTCACTTAAAAAGTGTTTTGTTTATCCTTTTGGGATCCACTACAAACAAATCCTGATACTAATTTAGTATAATAGTTGACTTTTTACTCAAATTTTTAAAAAAAGAAATTCACCTGTTGTAAACCAACAATATTAACAATTGTTAATAACCTAATCTTAATTTCTTTTCTCTTTAATTTTTGCTTTTTTACCTGTAAGATTTCTGAAATATAAAATACGTGCTCTTCTGACTTTACCTCTTTTATTAATCTCAATTTTTTGAATTGAAGGAGAATTAATAGGGAAAATTCTTTCAACGCCTATTGAACCAGACATTTTTCTAATTGTAAAAGTTTCTGTTGAACCTGAGCCTCTTCTTTGCAAAACAACACCTTTAAAGAACTGTGTTCTTGTTTTATCACCCTCTCTAATTTCGTAATAAACTGTGATTGTATCTCCTGAACTAAAAGAAGGTAGTTCTTTTTTTTCTACAAATTGTTCTTCAACAAATTTTACTAATGAGCTCATTTTTGTTTTTTTTTGAATTTGTTCTGCACAACGTTAATTACTTTAACTAAGAGGTTGGACAGAAACGCGTGCAAATATAATTAAAAAAATAAATTATATTAAAATTAATTTGAACTTTAATTTACAGAAGGTCTGGCCTCTTTTTCTTTGTTAATTCTAAAGATTTTTCCATTCTCCATTTTTCAATCTTTTTTTGATCACCAGAAAATAATATTTCTGGTACTACCCATGATTTATATTCTTTTGGTCTCGTGTACACAGGATATGACAGTAAATTATCTTGAAAAGAGTCAGTTAATGCAGATGTCTCATCGCCTAATGCACCAGGAAGTAATCTAACAATACTATCTGTCAAAATCGCTGCGGGTAGCTCTCCTCCGGTAAGGACAAAATCTCCGATTGATACCTCCATTGTAATAATATTATCTCTTATTCTCTGGTCTATTCCTTTATAATGACCACAAAGAATAATTATATTTTTCACGCATGATAATTTATTGCTAATTCCTTGATTTAATGTATCACCATCAGGTGTCATGTAGATTATATGATCATAATCACGCTCTTTTTTTAATTCTGTAATACAGTTATCTATGGGTTCTATAAGCATAACCATACCAGCACCACCCCCGTATTGGTAATCATCAATTGATCTATAATTATTTGTTGAATAGTCTCTTAAATTGTGGATATGTATTTCAATAATTTTCTTATCAATTGCTTTTTTAATTATAGATGAATTAAAAGGTCCGGAGAGAAGTTCTGGTACAACTGAAATTATATCGATTCGCATAGAAAAATTTATCTAAAGTTAAATCTTTCTAATTTATTATCCTTAGTCAATATTTCAATACTAATTGGATCATAATATTTTCTGGATTTTACTATTTTATCAATATCTGCGATTGAATTTATCTCTTCACCGTTAATTTTTTTAATTATGTCATTTTCTTCGACTCCATAATCTTCCCAATACGATTTATAGTCAGAGTTAAATTCTGAAATCTTTACACCCCTTTCTAAATCTCTATCTATCAATTCTGATGAACTCATATTTTTGAGTATTCCTATTAAATAAAAATTTATCCTTTCATTTTTATTTAATTGTACTCTTACCTTTTTAGAGATATTATCTCTTTTTAGATTTACTTCTACTATATCATCAGGTCGTTTAGTGTTTAGGTAACCTTTTAAATCAGAAAACTTAGAAATTTTTATACCATCAATATCTTTGATTATATCGCCTATTTTTATTCCAGCCGAATTAGCTCCAGATTCTTTGTCAATACCGTTTATAAAAAATCCCTCAGTATCTTCTACATCTAATTCTTTTGCTCTAAAACTATTTAGTGAAGTGCCTGTAACGCCTAGAAAGCCATATTGAACATTTCCATACTCTAAAATATCTTCAATCACCTTTTTTGCTATGTTACTAGGCACAGCAAAGGAATAACCCACATATGAACCCGTTTGGGTTTGTATTGCTGTATTTATCCCAATCAATTCACCTTTATCATTTATTAATGCCCCACCTGAGTTTCCTGGATTTACTGCAGCATCAGTTTGAATGTAAGATTGAGTTGTTCTGCCAGTTGGATCTAAATTTCTTGATTTTGCAGAGATAATCCCAGCTGTAACTGTTGAAGTTAGATTAAAAGGGTTACCAACAGCTAAAACCCATTCTCCAATTTGAGTACTATCGCTGTCTCCAAAGACTGCATATGGAAGTTCATCATTAGTTTCAATTTTGAGAAGAGCAATATCATTTTGTTCGTCGCTTCCGATTATTTTAGCATCATATGATTGGTTGTTGTTTGTAGTAATTTGTATATCTTCCGCTGTTTCAATCACATGATGATTGGTTATAATATAACCGTCAGACGAAATTATAACACCAGAGCCAGAGCCCATTTGAGGTCTTCTTTGTGATCTTCCAAAAATAAAATCTTCGATGCTGTAATCACCTCCTGATGAAGAACTTTTAACGTGTACAACTGTGTTAATAGATTTTTTTGCAATTTCGACAAAATCAGGTCTTTGAACATCTAAATAATTAAAATTTGTGTTTTTTGCCTGAGTTTTGAAGCTTTTTAAAACTAAATCTTTGCTTTGTTCTTCTTTTAATTTACTTATTTCCTCTTGAATATTATTTCTTATAATATTAGTAACAAGTACAATGGAAAGAATTGAAAGTGTAGAAATAAAAAAGTAAAAAATAAATTTTTTCATGATCAAAAATTGATATTTAAATTTAACTATTATCAATTTTCATGCTAATTTTTTTAACTCATATTTAACAATTTAACATGCCTCATTTATTGCTATATTTGCCCATATGCAACTTGATTTTTACAAATATGAAGGTACGGGTAATGATTTTGTAATTATTGACAATAGAGAGTCAACTTTTCAAAAAAATGATAAAACATTAATTCAGAATATTTGCGATAGAAAAAAAGGAGTTGGAGCTGATGGATTAATTCTATTGGAAAATCATGATGAATTAGATTTTTCTATGATATACTTTAACGCTGATGGTTCTGAGTCAGGCTTTTGTGGTAATGGTTCAAGATGTATTACTCATCTTGCAAATAATTTAAATATAATCAATGATAATGCTAAGTTTAATGCTATTGACGGTATTCATGAATCAAAAATTATTAATGGAAACATTAGTGTAAAAATGAATGATGTTTCGAAATCTAATATATACAGATTCAACGATGGTTATAATACTACATTTATAGATACAGGTTCTCCTCATTTAATTAGAAAATATGAAAATATTGATAAAATAGATGTGGTTAAAGAGGCACGAGAATTAAAGAAGAAATACTCTGAATATACACAAGGTTTAAATATTAATTTCTGTGAGATATCTGATTCTGAATTCAAATTAAGAACTTATGAAAGAGGTGTTGAAGACGAAACTCTTTCCTGTGGAACAGGAGCTGTTGCATCTGCAATTTTTTTAAAAGATTTAGCATTAGTAGATAATATTAAGATTGATATTTTAATGAAAGGTGGTTTTCTGACTGTTGATTTTATAATAAAAGAAACCACATATTCTGAAATTTGGCTAACTGGATCGGTTAATATGGTTTTTAAAGGAGTTTATAATAATTTTGATTGATGATTTACCTGAGAAATTTAACAATCGATGATTTTGATTATTTAAACTCTGTTGAAAACAACAAAACTTTTTGGAAATACTCATTTCAAAACAAAAATTATTCAAAAGAGGACCTTATTCAATTTATCTATGATTCTCAGCTTCCATTGGAGCAAACAAATCAGATACGATTTGTAATTTGTAAAAAAGAAACAGATGAACCGTTAGGTTTTATTGACTTATTTGAAATTGATTTCACCAAATCTCAAGCAGGAATTTCAATATTAATTTCAAATTCTGAAAATAGATCAAAAGGTTATGGAAAATTATCAGTGAAAAAGATTTGTGAATATGCAAGAAAAGAGCTGAAAATCAAAAATCTTTATTGTAATATTTCTGTCGATAATATATTAAGCTTTAATTTTTTTAAATCAGTTGGTTTTAAAGAAATTTCCAAAAACAATAATCTATATGTATCTTCAATTGATAATCATCATGAGTCTATAATTCAAATGCAATGTATATAAGAAGGTTATTAATGCTTACAGTGATAATTGGTCTCATTTTTATGGGGTCATTTGCTTTTTATGTATACAAAGTAATGTTCATGTCAAACACATCTTTTGAAGCTGATTATGTTAATTTATACATAAAATCGGAAACTACATTTAATCAGTTTGTTGAACAGGTAGATCCATTTTTATTAAACATTGATGATTTTAGTGTTTTAGCTAAAAGAAAAAAATACATTGTTAGACCAGGAAAGTACAGAATAAATAAGGGAATGAGTAATAATGATATTATAAATTCGCTAAGATCCAATAACATTACAGTTAATGTAATTTATAATAATGTCAGTGATTTAAATGATTTAGCGGGTAATATTTCAAATCAAATTGAAGCCGATAGTATTTCATTTTTAAATTCATTCAGAACTGATTTTTTCATTGAAAAGGGCTTTGATGAAAAAAACATCTTATCAATGTATATTCCAAATAGTTATAATTTTTTCTGGAACACCAGTGCTGAAAAGTTTAACCAAAGAATGTTTGAGGAGTATACAAAATTCTGGCAAAAAAATAACAGGGTTGAAAAAGCAAATAAAATTGGATTGTCAAAAATAGAAGTAATGATACTTGCTTCAATTGTATATGAAGAGTCCAAGGGAAACATAGAACTTCCTAAGATTGCAGGGGTCTACTTAAATAGACTTAAAAGTAATTGGAAGTTACAAGCAGATCCAACAGTAAAATTTGCTGCATATCAACAAGATGAGTATAAAAATACCGTTATAAGAAGGGTATTAAATAAGCATCTAAAAATAGATTCCCCTTATAACACATATAAATATAGTGGTTTGCCTCCTGGTATAATTTCGATGCCTTCAATTCAAGCAATTGATGCCGTTTTAAATTCCGAGAAACACAACTATTATTTTTTTGCAGCTGACCCAAGCAATCCTGGATATCACAGTTTTGCTAGAACACTATCTGAGCATAAAAGAAATGCCCGAAAGTTTCATAAGTATTTAAACAGTAAAGGAATTAAAAAGTAACCATTCCAGAGTGAAAAATAAAAATGGAAGGTTCTTTTTCTAGTATTTCTTTTTTTGATTTCCAATTTTTTATTTGCATTGTTTTTATTTTCTGATTTTTAGATCCGATATTTTTTGCAACACATAAAAAAGTATGGTTATTTAAATTTCTTTTCAATTCATCAAAGAGTAATTGATTTCTGTAAGGAGTCTCTATAAAAATTTGAGACTGATTATTATTTCTAGATTGCGTTTCTAGTTTTTTAATTCTTGACGATCGTTCGTTTTTATCAACAGGTAGATAGCCGTTAAAGCTAAAATTATTTCCATTTAGTCCAGAGCCCATCATAGCTAATAAAATGGAGGATGGTCCAACAAGTGGAATTACATTAATATTATTTTCGTGCGCATGTAAGATTAGTTTAGCTCCAGGGTCTGCAATATTTGGACAACCAGCATCGGTTAATAGTCCAATATTTTCTCCACTCATGCAGGGCCCTAATTGTTTTGATGTGATTATTGGGTCATCTTCGTCAAGTACTTCAAAATTTTCATAACTAATTTCTTTTTCAGGACAAATACGTTTAATAAATCCAAGTGATAACTTGCTGTTTTCAACAACAAAATGATTAATCGAATTTATGATGTCTTTATTAATTTCAGGGAAAATATTTTCCTCACTAATTGAGCTAGGGATTATGTAAAGATTTCCTTTAATATTGAATTGGTTTAAACAGAGAGTTTTTTACCTAAGTCTTCAACAAATTTTCTAAACTGCTTGTCTGTAGATGAAAGATTATCAACTGTTTTGCAAGCATGTAAAACAGTTGCATGATCTCTTTTTCCAATTTGTGAGCCAATACTAGCAAGGGATGCTTTAGTATATTTTTTAGCAAAAAACATTGCCAACTGTCTAGCTTGAACAATGTGTCTTTTTCTCGTTTTGGACTGTAAAGTAGGGATATCCATTTGGAAATAATCAGAAACAATTTTTTGTATGTAGTCAATCGAAACTTCACGTTTTGTATTCTTGACGAACTTTTCTATTATTTCTTTAGCAAGGGATAAGTTAATTTCTTTTCTGTTGAATGATGCCTGTGCAATAAGTGATATAATTGCACCTTCTAATTCACGAACGTTACTCTTGATGTTTTTAGCAACATAATGAATAACTTCTTCATTCATTTCGATTCCATCACGATACAATTTATTTTTTAAGATTGACACTCTTGTTTCAAAATCAGGTTTTTGCAATTCTGCAGAAAGACCCCATTTAAATCTTGAAAGTAATCTGAGTTCAATATCCTGCATATCAACAGGCGGTTTATCACTTGTAAGAACCACTTGTTTACCGTTTTGATGCAAGTGATTAAATATGTGAAAGAATACATCCTGTGTTCCAGGCTTTCCAGAAAAGAACTGTATATCATCAATTATAAGTACATCAATAATTTGATAAAAATAAATGAAGTCATTTCTATTATTCTTTTTTACTGCCTCAATATATTGTTGAGTAAATTTTTCTGCAGTTGTATAAAGAACAGTTTTTTCTGGATATCTTTTTTTGATATCAATTCCAATGGCATTTGCTAAATGTGTTTTACCTAATCCAACACCACCGAATATTAAAAATGGATTAAATGAAGTTCCTCCAGGTTTATTAGCCACAGCGATACCTGCATTTCTAGCAAGCCTGTTTGAATCACCCTCAAGAAAATTTTCAAATGTGTAGTTAGGATTTAGTTGAGATTCAACTTTTACATTTTTGATTCCAGGAATAACAAAAGGATTTTTTAATTCAGGAACTGACCTATTTATTGGTGTAGTAGCATTCTGTGTTAGAATCGATGAAGAATTAGAGCTTGGAATTTTTTCAGTGAATGGTTGTGAGTTACCAAATGTATTTTCCATTTTAATGATGTATACAAGCTTTGCGTCATCGCCTAAAGTTTTTTGTAATGCAACTTTAAGAATTTTTACATAATGTTCTTCAAGCCATTCGTAAAAGAATTTGCTAGGGACTTCAATGCTAAGAACTTTGTCAGCTAACTTTATTGCTTTGATTGGTTCAAACCAAGTTTTGTAAGCTTGTGGTTGAATGTTGTCTTTAATAAACTTAAGACAGTCAGACCACACAGAATTAGCATTTACATTCATTTATATAAAAATTAAATTTTCGAAATTAGTCCAATTTTAGTTTAACATTGAATAATATTAAATCCAAAACGTGAATAACAAATATGTAAACAAATTTTTTAAAAAAAAAATTAAAATGGGTTGTTTTTTAAATTTTTTTTTTGGAGGTTTTAATCATTGAAAAATTATTTGTTTTTTGATGTTTTTTTTGTGAATAATGAAAAATTTTTCTATACAAATTAAAGTACGTTATTGTGAAACAGACCAAATGGGTTTGGTGCACCATGGAAGTTATGTAAATTATTTTGAAGAAGCACGAATTGCTTGGATTTCTAACCTAGGTTTTTCATACAGTGAAATGGAAAAAACAGGAATTATACTTCCTGTTTCAATGCTTAATGTAAGTTATTTAAAACCAGCATACTTTGATGATAATTTAGTTGTCAATGTTGAGCTTGCAGAGATGCCAACCTCTAGATTAATTTTTAATTACACGATAAAAAAAAATAATGATGAAGTTGTTGTTACAGGCAAGACAGTTTTAGCTTTCTTAAATAAGGAAACGAAGAGACCCGTGAGATGTCCAGATTATATATTGGAAAAAGTCACTCCTTTGTTTTCGTAATACACAAGTTCGTTATCTCCAATTTCAATTTTTTTTGATTCTTCGAATTTTACATTGGGACCTTTTATTCCATCTCCTAATTTTTCTTTTGTTTTAAAAACTCTCATCTCGTCCCAAGTTTCAGAATCTATAAAGTTTGATAATGTTTTGGTTCCTCCTTCAACAATAATTGAAAGAATTTTATCATCATAAAATTTGTCACACATTTGTTTTATAATGTCTTTTTCAAAATCTATTTTCTCATTGTTTAGTGTGGTTACTTTTGATTCTTGATTGAAAATTTTATAATCCTTTTTAAACCCATTTTTTGACAATATATATATGTCACAATTCTTTCCTTCCCAGTCTCTAGTTGTTAACCTTGGATCGTCTTCACGAATGGTTTTTGCACCAACCAAAATAGCTTGTTCTTCACTACGCCATTTGTGAACCAGTTGTCTGGATTTTGTATTTGAAATCCAAAAGGGTTCGTTTATATTTTTTTCAATGGGAGCAATAAACCCGTCAGCAGTTTCAGCCCACTTTAGAATTATATACGGTCTCTTATTTATAATGTAGCTTAAGAATCTTTTGTGATGTTCAATACACTCGTTTTTTAAAATGCCAGAAATTACTTCGACTCCATTTTCCTTTAGTTTTTCAATTCCTTTTCCGCAGACAAGTGGGTTAGGATCTTTAATTCCAATAACAACTTTTTTAATTCCACAAGCTATAATTTTATCCACACATGGTGGTGTTTTTCCATGATGACAACATGGTTCCAGTGTCACATAGATAGTAGATAGTTTTAATAATGATTTGTCTTCAACGGAATTAATAGCATTGACCTCTGCATGATTTCCACCAGCCTTGGATGTATAGCCTTCACCAATTATTTTATCATTAACCACTAGACAAGCACCAACACTTGGATTTGGATAAGTATTTCCTATCCCTAATTTACCTAGCTCAATACATCTACTAATATATTTTTCGTGTATATTCACAATACAAAAATAGTATAAAATGCTTCAATATAATGGATATGATATTAGGGTTATTGAGAAGAGTGATAACGAACAAGTATGTGGCGTTATAAAGGGGGTGTTTTACGAATTAGGATTACCATTAGTTGGAACAGCATATGCCGATAAAGACACCTTAAGTATGTATGAGGCATACCAAGATTCTAGATCTATCTATTATATTGTTGAAAAGGAGGGATGTATTCTAGGAGGTTGTGGAATTAAACAGCTCAATGGTACAGATCAAAATATATGTGAACTGCAAAAGTTTTATTTTCATAAATCACTTAGAGGAAAAGGATTAGGAAAGTATCTTTTAAAATTATGTTTAGATTTTGCTAAAGAGGTTAAGTATGATGTGTGTTATTTAGAGTCTACTTCTGCATTAAAAACATCTCACCATCTATATAAAATATTTGGTTTTGAAAATTTAAACGGACCAATGGGTGACACTTGTCATCACAATTGTGATGTGCATATGACCAAGAAGCTACAATGACCTTACAAGATTTTAAATTAAAAATGATTTCAGAGCTTTCGTCTATTTATGAAATGGATGAGTTGAATTCTATATTTAATCTACTGGCAGAAGAGTATTTAAAAATTCCAAGATCAAAAATCCTTTTAGCTGACGAGATTGATCTGAACGAATCAAATCAAACCCTTTTTCTAAATGCATTAGAAAGATTAAAAACTTATGAGCCAATTCAATATGTTGTAGGAAAGACAACATTCATGGATTTGGAATTTAAGGTCAATAATTCGGTTTTGATTCCAAGACCTGAAACGGAAGAGTTGGTTAGATTGATGTTAAAAGAAGATTTAGACGGAAAAGAAATTCTTGATATAGGTACGGGAAGTGGTTGCATTGCAATAAGTCTTGCTAAAAATCTATCTAATGCAAAAGTTAGTGCTTTGGATATTTCAAGTGACGCACTAAAAGTTGCTAAGGAAAATGCGAAATTGAATAATGTTGAGGTTAGTTTTATCAATGCAGATATTTTTGAATATCAATCCGATAAAAAATATGATGTTATTGTTTCAAATCCACCATATGTCACTGAATCTGAAAAATTAATAATAAATAAAAATGTTATAGATTTTGAGCCTGAATTAGCCTTGTTTGTAAAAGACTCAAATCCATTAAAATTTTATAAAGTTATCATAGATAATTGTAAAAATAATAAAGATCCCAATGCAATTATATTCTTTGAAATAAATGAAAATTTAACCGATTTGTTTTTAAAAGTTTTTAGGGATTATAATTTAAAAACATGTGAGATTGTTAAGGATTATAAGCTAAAAAATAGATTTGTAAAAGTTGTAATTAATTAACCCACCAATTTTCTACAATCATCAAACTAATAATCTTTTTATTATTTAGCTCAAAAAAAGAAAATAGGAATTTATGATGATGTTCTTGTTCCTCACCACCACGCATACAAATTCCGTGATTTTTGTATTTGATAACTTTTAGCATAATTTGAAACCTTTTGAATTAATTTTATCTTTAAAAGAACCATGAATTTCCTTAAATAATTCAAAATTTTTCAGATTTTTTTTAGAAATACCACTTCCGGGCATAATTAAAATTCTATTTTTTGTTTTTTTATCATTAGCAAATCCAAGTTTTTTTACTGCATTTTTAAATAGTGTTGCAGCTGAATTAAGTTCGAAGTCAGCTATTATTTCTGGACTATTTTCTATTTCCATGTAGCCACTATTAATGGTTTGTTCAATAGGCGTTGGAATAATGTTATTTTTTTGGGAAAAAAGTGTGTTTATATGGGAAAAAAATATAAAAAAAACAATTATTTTAGACCAATTCATGAGCTTCAATTTAGTATCTTAGAGTAGTTTTTTTACTGTATTGTAATTAGATAAATGTAATGAATATATCAGAGAAAATTTTTAGTCTAAGAAAAAAACTTCATGATCATAATTATAGATATTATGTTCTTGATGATCCTTTAATATCAGACTATGATTTTGATATGATGTTAAAAGAATTAGAGCGATTAGAAAAAGAAAATCCTGAGTATTTTGATATTAATTCACCAACCCAACGAGTAGGTGGTAGTGTCACGAAGTCATTCAATACTTCAGTTCATAATACCCCAATGTATTCTCTCGACAACTCATATTCACTTGAGGATTTAAAGGAATGGGAGAAAAGAATAAAAAAAAACATTGACACACCTGTTGAATACACTTGTGAGCTTAAGTTTGATGGTGTTTCAATTAATTTGACATACAAAGACGGAGAGCTTGTAAGGGCAGTTACAAGGGGAGATGGCGTAAAAGGTGATGATGTTACAAATAATGTAAAAACAATTCCAACTGTACCATTAAAACTTAGAGGTGACTTTAAGGGTGAATTTGAGGCAAGGGGAGAGATTGTCATGCCTATTTCAGGATTTAATAAGCTTAATTTGTCTCGTGTTGAAAATGGAGAAGAACCATTCAAAAACCCTAGAAATACCGCTTCAGGGAGTTTAAAGCTTCAAGACAGTAAAGAAGTTTCAAATAGACCACTAGAATGCCTATTATACTCTATTGAAGATTCAAAAATATTTAATAATCATATAGAGTTCCTAAGGAACGCAAAATCTTATGGTTTTAATATTTATAACACTTATAAGCATAGTACATCACTTGACGAAATATTTGAATTTATACAGCACTGGGAAAAAAATAGGTCTGGATTACCATTCGAAATAGACGGGGTTGTTTTAAAAGTAAATGATTTTTATCAGAGGGAAGTTCTTGGCTTTACATCCAAATTTCCAAGATGGGCAATGGCCTATAAATTTAAGCCTGAAAATACTGGTACCAGATTAAATAGTATTTCTTTACAAGTTGGAAGAACAGGTTCAATTACTCCTGTAGCAAATCTAGAGCCCGTTAACCTTGCAGGTACAATAGTGAAAAGAGCATCTCTTCACAATGCAGACTTTATTGAAAGCATGGATATCAGAGTCGGAGATTTTGTATATGTCGAAAAAGGTGGGGATATAATACCAAAAATCACTAATGTAGATAAGTCAAAAAGAGCACTTGACTCAAAGAAATTTGAATTTCCAGAGTTTTGCCCAGAATGTGGCTCTAAACTTCAGAGACTAGAAGGCGAAGCAAATCATTATTGTCCAAACTATAATGGATGCAAACCACAAATAATTGGAAGAATACAACATTATATTTCCAGAAAAGCTTTGGATATTGAAGGATTAGGTCAAGAGACTGTTGCTTTACTGGTGAATAACGGACTTATTAATAACTATTCTGATTTATATGATTTGAGGTTTGATCAAATTGTAGGTCTAGAAAGAATGGCTGAAAAAAGCGCAAATAACTTAATCAATGGAATCTTAGATTCTAAAAACATCCCTTTTGAAAGAGTATTATACGGATTAGGGATAAGATATGTTGGGGAGACTGTCGCAAAAAAATTAGCAAAGCATTTTGAAAACATTGATAATATTCTAAATTCTGATTTTGAAGAGTTGATTTCAGTTGACGAAATAGGTGAGAAAATAGCGAAAAGCATAATTGAATTTTCTCAAAACCAACAAAACATTGAGATAATTAATTCTTTAAAGAATCATAACATTCAATTTGAAATTGATGATTCAGCTAAAAATGTTTCTTCGATACTGCTGGGTAAATCCTTTGTAGTTTCAGGTGTTTTTTCGAATTTTTCAAGAGATGAAATTAAAAAACTTATAGAAACAAATGGAGGTAAAATATCATCTTCAATTTCATCAAAAACAACCTACCTAGTGGCTGGGTCAAACATGGGTCCTAGTAAAAAAGAAAAGGCTGAAAAACTTAACATTAAAATAATTTCTGAAACTGAGCTAACAAATTTAATTTCTGGTCAGAATTTATTGTTCTAGTAAATTACCTAAATCATCAAAAGATTTGAATTAAATATCTTGTTGTTATTGCTATCAAATATGAAATCAATTCTTCCAAGATAAAGACCAAAACAACCTGCCTGATTTATTATTACTTTTTTACCAGCCTTATTGTAGGCAATTAATGGTTCATTCATAAATGTATGCGTGTGTCCTCCTATAATTAAGTCTATATCTTTTGTTTCTTTTGCAAGATTCACATCACAAATTCTGCTGGGAAATTTCTCATATTTATAACCTAAATGAGAAAGACAGATAACTAAATCACAGTTTTCAGTTTCTTTTAATTTTTTAGAACTGTCATTAGCTATTTCAATAGGATCTAAATATTTGGTCTCTCTGTATAAATCTTTTGAAACAAGCCCTTCTAATTCAATTCCTAATCCAAAAACTCCTATTTTAATTCCTGATTTATTATAAATTTTATAGTCATTAATTTTTGAATCTAAAACTGTGTTAGTAAAATCATAATTTGATGAAATTATATCAAATTTTGCATTAGGCAATTGTTTCTCCAAGCCGTCGATTCCGTTATCAAAATCATGATTTCCTATGGTTATAGCATCATATTTTAACATACTCATTAACTTGAACTCAATTTCACCTCCGTAAAAGTTGAAGTATGGTGTGCCTTGAAATATGTCACCAGCATCTAGAAGAAGAGTATTTGGATTTTCTTTTCTGATTTTATTAATAATTGTAGACCTTCTTTCAAATCCTCCCTTATTAGGAAATTCAGAATGGTCTTTGGAAAAAGGTTCAATATGGCTGTGAACGTCATTTGTATGAAGAATTGTAATCCTTTTCATTGAATCACAACTCAAATTATTCAAAGCTAGACCAATTCCAGCTGTTCCAAATAGGGAGTTTTTTAAAAAGGCTTTTCTATTCATTTTATTCTTATAAATCTATTATCTGATTTTAATTTAAGTGTATCGTACTTTTTAAAATAATCAATTAAGATATCCCTCATTTTGTAGTTAATATCAGTAGTTTTAGTTGTTTCTGCAAGAAAATACATTTTATCACCACCCTCCAGTAAGTAGTCTGTTGTAGCTACATAATATTTTTTTTCATTTTCGATACTAACACCGTTAATTTTAACCTCATTTACAGAGTAATCATTATTTAAAGTTATTTGTAAACCACTTATTGGATGTTGTAGTTTTACTTTTCTTAGATAATCAATCATTTTAATTATTGATAATCCATTTAGTTCCAAAACAACTATACTGTTTTCAAAAGGCATTAACTCAAATGCCGTTTTTTCACTGATATTTCCTTTAGATATAATTGAACGAATTCCACCATTATTTAACAGTACGATATCAATATTTTCTCCTGACATCTTATTAAAAACTGGATTTGACATTTCATAAGTAGCATCAGCAAACATATTACTTAAAGTACTATTAAGTTCTCCATCATTTTTCTTATAAGTTTCAGGTGAATATGAAATCGGAGTATTCATTAGGGACTCCTCTAAATTCTTTTTGAATGGTTGGTAATATTTAACAATAGATGAGTCACTCAAAACCTGTTGATTTATCTCAATATTATAACCATACTTTTGCTGATTTGATTCAGTTTTACAAGCAACTAATACAAAGCAAAATGATAATATGGATAGGTAAAAAACTCTCATATTGAAAAACAAAGTTAAATTAGTTATTTTTGTTTTAACTTCATCCAACTATGTTTATAAAATTCTTCAAAGACAGATCCAATAAAAAATTTATAAATAAAGCATTAGAAAGCAGATCAAGTTCGGTAAGTGATAGTAAAATTCAGACTGTAGGAATAATTTTGAATATAGGGGAATTCAAAGACTATGATAAGTTAAGATTGATATTTCAAAATTATGGAGTAAATGAAAATAAAATCAAGTTCATAGCTTTTCTTTCAGAAAATGACACTAAACTCAATCATTGGGATTCATACTTTGAAAAAAAGGATTTTGGATGGAATGGATTGATAAATAATTTGGATTTACAGGAGTTTATAGATACTGAGTTTGATGTACTAATTAGTTATTATAAGAGGGATAATCTAGAACTTAATTACGCGACAGCCTGCTCCAAAGCAAATTTTAAGGTTGGATTATCCAATCATAATCAAAACCTGAATGATATTATTATAGAAATAAGTCCAAATTTCATCGATATATTTGGAAAAGAATTAAAAAAATATTTAACTGGATTAAAGAAGATTGGTTAACTAAGTTTTATTATCCATAATAAATTCATAATTTTGACCACCGATTTACGCATGAAAAAATTAATTTATTTCATATTTATATTATCCCTGATCTATAGCTGCGGTGAATATCAAAAGGCTCTAAATTCAGATGAGGTTGCTGTAAAATTTAATCTTGGTACAGAATTATATGATGCTGAAAAATACTCAAAAGCATCTAGATTATTTGCGCAAATTTTACCACAATACAGAGGAAAACCTCAAGCTCAAAAGCTTACTTACATGCAAGCTATGTGTTTTTACAACACCAAAGACTACAATAGTTCATCTTATCAAATGGAGAGATTTGTTAATTCATATCCAGATAGTGAAAAAGTTGAAGAAATGGCTTTTCTAGGGGCTAAAAGTTATTATTTAATGGCTCCTATTTATTCAAAAGATTCAGATGATACTAAAATTGCAATAGATAAATTACAATTGTTTATTAATGCTTTTCCTGACTCTGAATTCATTGAAGATGCAAACAATTTAATTTTTGAACTTGATTACAGGTTAGAATTAAAAGAGTTTAATATTGCCTTACAATATAATGTGCTTACTGATTATCAGGCAGCTATCAAATCTTTTGAAAATTTTTTGATAGATTTTCCTGGTTCAGACTTAAGAGAAAAAGCAATGTACTACAGGTTTGACTCTGCTTATAAACTAGCAATTAACAGTGTAGTAAGGAGACAAAAAGAAAGAATAGAAAACGCAGTTAGCTACTTCAATTCATTCATAAATAATTACAAAGAATCTGAATTTTTGGTAGAAATGGAGGCCAAAATGTCAGAATTAACAGAAATTAACAATACTTAATTACAAATAAAAATGGATATCAAAAACACAAATGCTGCTCAGACCACAAAAACATATAATCGTGATCAAATAGAAAACGAGACGCAGAATATTTATGAAGCTATTTCAATTATCTCAAAAAGAGCTGATCAAATAAAAGGTGATGTCAAAAAAGAATTGATTGAAAAACTAGAAGAATTTGCAACTTTCAATGATAGTTTAGAAGAAATCTTTGAAAATAAAGAGCAAATTGAAGTTTCAAAGTTTTATGAAAGGTTACCTAAGCCACATGCAATTGCAATTCAAGAATGGTTAGATAACAAAGTATACCACAGAGATAGCAATGAAGAAATAGAGGAATAAAATGTCTATTTTAAGTGGTAAAAAAGTACTTCTAGGAATTTCAGGTGGTATTGCTGCTTATAAAACCCCAAATTTAGTTAGATGTCTTATTAAAAAAGGCGCAGAGGTAAAGGTCGTCATGACTGACTCCGCAAAAGACTTTGTAACACCTCTTTCTCTTTCTACAGTTTCAAAAAACCCTGTTCATTCTTCCTTCAAATCAGATGATGAAAACGGTGTTTGGAATAATCACGTAGAGTTAGGACTATGGGCTGATTTTATGCTCATATGTCCAGCCACTGCCAATACTATGTTTAAAATGGCTAATGGTAACTGTGATAATCTTCTTCTTGGAGTTTATTTATCGTGTAAGTCTGAAACCTTTTTTGCACCAGCAATGGATTTAGATATGTATAAGCATCAATCTACAAAGGAGTCCATAAATAAACTTATTTCATTCGGAAACATACTTATTCCACCTGTACACGGAGAACTTGCAAGTGGACTTTCAGGTGAAGGTAGATTGCCAGAACCTTATGAAATTGTAGATTTTATTGAGAAACATTACTCTAAAAATTTACCACTTGCAGGAAAAAAAGTTTTAATTTCTGCTGGACCAACAATCGAAGAGTTAGACCCAGTAAGATACATTTCTAATCATTCATCAGGAAAAATGGGTTATTCGCTGGCTGAGACAGCTTTAAGCTTAGGGGCTGAGGTTAAATTAATTAGTGGACCAACAAACCAATCTATTTCTTCAGAAAATATTAAGATTGTTCATATTAAAAGTGGAAAAGAACTAAATGAAGCAATACTTAATGACTACAATAACTCAGATATTGTTATTATGGCAGCAGCAGTCAGTGATTATAAACCGATTGAATTTTCTGAAAAAAAGATTAAAAAAGACAATAATGAATTAAATATCAAGTTTGAAAAGACAACTGATATTTTATTTGAATTAGGTCAAAATAAAAAAAATCAGATTTTAGTTGGTTTTGCACTAGAAAATAATAATGAGCTTTCAAATGCAATAAATAAATTAGAAAAGAAAAATTTAGATTTGATAGTGTTAAATTCGTTAAATGATGAGGGTGCTGGTTTTGGTTATGATACAAATAAAATCACAGTAGTTGATTGTTCAGGCAATGTTACTCCTTACAAGCTCAAAAAAAAGAATGAAGTAGCCGACGATGTTTTTAAACATATAATTGAATTAATGTGAAGAATTTTTATTTAATATTTTTTTTATTGTTGTCAAACATTTTTGTTTCACAAGAATTAAACTGTGAAGTGGTTGTTGAGGCTCGTCAAACTGGCAATGAGAATCTTCAGGTTTTTAAAACATTACAGACACAACTTACAGAATTTATTAATAGTACCAGTTGGACAAATAAAGTTGTACGACAGAATGAAAAAATTGATTGTACAATGTTTATTAATATAAGCTCATATGAAAATGATGTTTTTCAGGGAACCCTTCAGATACAATCATCAAGACCAATATTTAATTCCTCATACAATTCACCAACTTATAATTTTAATGACAGGAATTTCACTTTTAATTATCAAGAATTCCAAAATTTTACTTTTAACGAAAATCAGTTTGAAAATAATTTAGTTTCTGTTATTGCTTTTCACATTTATGTAATTCTTGGAATTGATGCAGATACTTTTAAGTTGAATTCTGGTACATCTTTTTTTGAACAAGCTCAAAAAATCCTTGATTTTTCACAACAGAAAGGTTTTAGAGGCTGGGGGCCAGGCGATGGCCTGCAGTCTAGATACTATTTAATCGATAATATTTTATCAACAACTTTCAAGGAATTTAGAAGCGTAATGTATGATTATCATATAAAAGGTTTGGATATTATGGTCAATGAAACTAAAGCAGGAAAGGAAGCTGTTGCTAAATCGTTAATGATGCTTGATCAAATGAATAGAAGAAGACCAAATTCCTATATTTTGAGAGTTTTTTTTGACACCAAAGCAAATGAAATTCTTGATGTTTTTAGTGGAGGCCCAAAAGTTCCTGTAACTAATCTAATATCAACTCTATCTAAAATTGCCCCAAATCATTCTGATAAGTGGAGAAATATTAGTTTTTAATAAAAAACAATTTTATTTTTAGTAACTATATTTACTAAAATTGCTCAAGAATCTATCCATAAAAAATTACTTGTTAATCGATGATTTATCAGTATCGTTTAATAATGGTTTTACCGTTATTACTGGTGAAACTGGTGCAGGAAAATCGATTCTTGTAGGTGGTATTTCTTTAATTCTGGGTAAACGAGCTGATTTATCTGTCAATAGAGATAAATCCAAAAAGTGTATAATCGAGGGAGTCTTTGATATTGGATCATTTGATTTAAAATCTGTATTTGATGAAAATGGATTAGATTATGACACTGAAACTATTTTAAGAAGAGAAATATCAGTTTCAGGTAAATCCAGGGCATTCATTAATGATAGCCCTGTTAACCTCAGTCAATTATCTTTAATTGGTTCTAAAATAATTGACATTCATTCGCAACATCAAAATATTGAAGTGTTAACTAGTAAATTTCAATTTGAACTACTTGATTTAATATCAAAAAATAAGGACAGAGTTTTAAATTACACTGAAATATTTGAGGAATATCGGACTAATTCAAATAAACTTAATGAACTAAAAAATAAGAAGCAAAGCCTTATACAGTCTATTGACTACAATAAATTTATACTGGATGAGATTGACAGAGCTGATATACTTAATGAAGATTTGGAAAAGCTTGAAAATATGCAAAATTCACTATCAAATTTTGAAGAAATTTCAAGTGAATTAAGTTTGGGTTCACAAATCATCTCTGAAGAAAATATTGGATTGATTTCTAATTTATTAAAATTGAAAAATTCTATTGATAAAGTATCAAAGAATTCAGAAAAATTCAAATCAATATCAAAGAGGTTGGATGCGATTAAAATTGAACTGGAAGATATTGTCCATGAAATTGATTATTTCTTAGATTCATTTGAACAAAGTCCAGAAAACTTAAGTAGGGTGATTGATAAAATTGACTTAATTAATAATTTATTGAGAAAACATTCCTTGCACTCAATTGATGAGTTGTCAGAATTTAGAGATAATCTTGCAAAAAAAGTTGATACTACGGAAAATATTGATAATGAAATTCAGAAAACTAAAACAAATTGTGATGAATTGAAAAATAGGCTTGATAGTATTGCTCTAGAAATTCATAATAATAGAAAATTGGTAATACCTGATTTGACTAAAGAAATTGAAAATATATTACACGAATTAGGAATGAATAATAGTAAGTTTAAAATCAATTTACTTTTTTCCGATGAACTCTACTCAAATGGAAGGGATACAATCGAATTTGAATTTCTTGCTAATAAAGGTTATGAATTTAAAAAAATTAAAGAAGCGGCTTCAGGCGGAGAAATGTCAAGAATAATGCTAGCAATAAAATCGATCATGGCTAAATATAAAAAGTTGCCTTCGATTATTTTTGATGAAATAGATACAGGGGTTTCTGGTGAAATATCAAAAAAAATGGGTTTTATTATGAAAGATTTAGGCGAAAAGATTCAAACTTTTTCGATTACTCATTTGCCTCAAATTGCAGCTATGGGTGAATCACATTTTAAAATATATAAATCAGATGTTGATGGTATTACAAAAACTATGATTTCTAGATTAAATGAAAATGATAGAATAATAGAAATTGCTAAGATGTTGGAAGGAAATAATGCATCAAAATCTGCCTACACACATGCTAAACAGTTACTTAATTAATATTATATTTGCTTATCAAAAATTTTACACATGTCAAATAATCTGTTGAAAGGAAAAAAAGGAATTATATTTGGGGCACTCGATCCAAATTCAATCGCTTGGATTACTGCTGAGCGAGTATTTGAGGAAGGTGGCACCTTTGTTCTAACAAATGCTCCAGTTGCCATGAGAATGGGACAAATTAACGAACTTGCAAAGAAGACAAATTCCAAAGTTATTCCTGCTGATGCGACATCCCTAGAAGACTTAGAAAATCTAATTACCAAATCAATAGAAATTTTGGGAGGAAAATTAGATTTCGTGCTTCACTCGATTGGAATGTCAATAAATGTCAGAAAAGGTAAATCATATACTGATCAAAATTATGATTGGACACATAAAGGCTTAGATGTTTCAGCAATGTCTTTTCATCGTGTTATGCAGACCCTTTACAAAAATGATGCAATGAATGAATGGGGTAGTATAGTAGCACTTTCGTATATGGCTGCTCAGCGAGTTTTTCCTGATTATAATGATATGGCTGACAATAAAGCTTTTCTTGAAAGTGTTGCGAGAAGTTTTGGCTACTTTTTTGGAAAAGATAAAAAGGTTCGGGTTAACACTATTTCTCAATCTCCAACTCCAACTACAGCTGGAAAGGGAGTGAAAGGCTTTGACGGGTTTATTAAATATGCAGATAAAATGTCACCATTAGGAAATGCCACAGCATTGGATTGTGCTAATTATACAATTACCTTGTTTAGTGATCTTACAAAAAGAGTTACTCTTCAAAACCTTTACAATGATGGTGGATTTAGTAATATGGGAGTTAGTGATAGTATCATGGAAATTATTGATAATACATAAATCACACAAATTTTTTTTTAATTATTCAATATAAATTCAAATTATTTCAAATTATTTATAGGTAATTAATTGTTTTTTAATACTTTAGGATTTCATTCAAAAAAATCATAAGTATGAGAAAAAACTACTTTTTATCATTTATCCTTGTTTTTATTTTTTCGATTTATTCCTTTTCCCAGGTTTCAATTGGAAACGGAACTAATGTAAACGAGGAATTGCCTATTGAACCTTATTATGGTTACACTTATTCTCAATCAATTTATAGTTCGACTTTAATTAACGCAGCTGGTTCAATTACAGGAGTAAAATATTTTGCAACTGAAGCTACTACATTAGAAACTAGTAGTGAATGGGTTGTTTATATTGGTATCACTGAACTTACCGAATTTGAAACAACTGATAGTTGGGTTGATGCTTCTCAATTATCTCAGGTTTATAATGCTCAGACTACTATTGCTGAGGGAGTCGTTTCTATAACATTTGATACACCTTTTGAATATGACGGTATTTCAAATATTGTTATGGCTGTTGAGGAAAATCAGCAGGGGTATGATTCTTCCAATCATGATTTTTTCTGTACCCCATCTTCATCAAGTGTTTCCCTAACATATTACAGTGATTCAAATAACCCTGATCCAACTTCACCTCCTACAGGTCAATTTAGAAATTTTTTACCAAATATAGTATTTGAAGGTATTACCCAATCATGTTCAACCCCATCTTTGAACCTTGAAAGTTTAACTGCAACTTCCGCATCAATTTCATGGGATGCAGCAGATGTAGAGACTTTTGAATACGCTTTACAACAGGCTGGAGATAGTGTTCCTGAATCAGGAACCATAATTGAAAATTCTTCAATTGAATTTACTGATCTTACCCAGGGTCAAGAATATGAGTTTTTTTTAAGATCAGTTTGTGGAGATACAACAACCGACTGGTTTAGTATTTCTTTTACTCCACCACCTGCAGGTAGTACAGCTGATGATCCAATAATCATTGAAACATTACCTTATTCAACAAATGATGACACTATAAATTATGGTGATGACTATACAAACTCTGCAACTGATTGTGAGGGAAGTGGAAGCTACTTAGGTGGAGATGATGTAGTTTATCTTTATACTGCAGAAAACGATACTTCAATTAATGTAAAGTTTACACCGGCTGGAACATGGAGTGGAATATACGTTTATGAAAATGCTGAAGATATTGGAGTTAATTGTTGGATAGTAAATTATACAAATTCAGCAGCGGAGCAGTCGGTTTTTGATTTAAATGTCTATGCTGGCCAAACTTACTATTTTGTGATTTCTACTTACCCAAGTCCGCAAAATGTTGCATATACACTGGATATTTCAGAAAATACATGTGTTTCTCCAGCTTACACTACGGAAGTGATTGCTAACTGTTCTGGTGGTGAAGGAGACTATTCCGTTAATGTTGATGTATCGGATATTGGCTCTTTTAATGATTTTAATCTTTCAGATGGAACATCAACAATTTCAGTTCAAGAAGCAGGAATTTACACGTTCGGACCCTACAATAGTGGTGATTCTGTTTCAATTACAGTTGAGACCGGAGATGTAAATTGTGATTCAAGTTTCGATTATGCATACAGTTGTCCTCCAACTGGCTCTACTTGTGAAGACCCGCTATTGATTGATTCACTTCCATATAATGTCAGCGATGATACTGCTAATTATGGAGATGATTACGAAGGATCAGCTGGTGAGAATTGCGGTTCATCATCAAGCTATTTGGGTGGAGATGATGTTGTTTACTCTTATACTTCAACATTTGATGGAGCTATTTCTGTTCTATTTGGGCCCTCTGAAACTTATGCAGGTATTTTTATGTATGATAGTTGTGATTCAATCGGAGTTCAATGTTATGCTGGTTCTGTGAATAGTTTTAGTTCCGATATCATTACATTTGAAGCTGAGGTTTCGTCTGGTTCTACCTACTATTTTGTTATTTCAACCTGGCCATCTCCACAATCTACAACTTATGATTTGGTTATTAGTGAATTATTATGTGCTTCACCAACTGATTTTGTTGTTTCTGACGTAACTTCTTCATCCGCTTCGGTTTCTTGGGCTCAAGGTGATGCAGTTTCGTGGGAATATGTATTGTCTGAAGGTGGTTCAACTTTACCATCTGATGCAGGAGAACCCTTAACTGAACCATCTGTTAGTATTGAAAGTCTAGAATCATTAACATCTTATGATGTTTGGGTTAGAGGTGTGTGTGCTGATGGTACTTTCAGTGATTATGTATTAACATCATTTACAACTCTTCTGTCAGCTCCTGCTTGTGGAGAATCGTTAACTTATGATTATCCAAATGCTAGCAGTGGTGGATACAATTTTGATACGAATTTCACCGAGCCTAGCGTTGAGGATTTATTATTTACTTCAGTTGCCGGTGACCAAGATAGTGATGGGAATATTGATGAAATCTCGGTTTCATTGTCTGGAACAACAGAAAATAACTATGACTGGATATATATAACTGACGGATCTGGTGAGTTATTATACGGTCCTATTTCTGGCGAACAAAGTGGTACATACACATCTGTTGATGGCACAATAAATGTATATTTAGCAGCTGATGGTTCTGTACAAGGTGGTCCGGTAACATTTAATGTTAGTTGTGCTGGTTTATCAATTTTAGAAAATGAGATTAATGATCTTAGAATTTATCCAAATCCTGTAAGTGATAACTATGTGTCAATAGTTTCATCAGTTTCTGGAGAAAAGTTTATTGATATTTTTGATCTAAATGGAAGAAAAGTGCTTTCAACTTCAATTATTGGTGATAAATTAGATATATCAGCTTTAGAGGCTGGATTCTATATGACTAGAGTAACAATTGATGGTAAGTCTAGTACTTCAAAATTAATTATAAATTAAATTTAAGAATTTTCTTTAAAAAAGGGTTTAGAATGTCTAGACCCTTTTTTTGTATATAATTGACTAATTTTGAATATGCTTTTAAAGAATATATCATTTGTAATTCCGGTTTTTAATAGGCCTAATGAAATAGATGAGCTTCTTAACAGTTTTTCGGTTCAAAAAGGTGTTAAGGACTTTGAAATAGTGATTATCGAGGACGGCTCTTCAAATAAATGCGATAAAATCATAAAGAATTACAAAAATCTAAATATTTCATACTATTACAAAGATAATTCAGGGCCTGGAGATAGCAGAAATTTTGGAATGAATAAAGCAAAAGGTAGTTATTTTATAATTTTAGATTCCGATATAATTCTTCCAGAAAATTATTGTACAATTTTGATAGATAATTTATCAAAAAATTTTTCAGAATGTTTTGGTGGAGTTGATGATTCACATAGCTCTTTCAATAATTTTCAAAAGGCAGTCAGTTTTTCAATGACTTCGTTGATAACAACTGGTCATCTTAGAGGTGGTAGTAGAACTAATAATTTCCAGCCCAGAAGTTTTAATATGGGGATTTCGAAAGAAGCTTTTTTAAAAAGTGGAGGATTTGGTAAAATTCATCCAGGTGAAGATCCTGATCTCTCGATAAGACTACAAAAAGCAGGTTTTAGAACCGTACTATATGAAAATTTGAAGGTATTTCATAAGCGAAGGGTTTCGATTAAAAGTTTTTTTAAACAGGTTTATAAGTTTGGAGTTGCAAGAAGTATCCTAAACCATAAATTTCCTTACACCAGAAAAATCATATATTGGTTCCCATCAATATTTTCATTTGTATTTTTCATTTCTATAATGTTAGTGTTACTTAAAATAGATAGTTTGATATTTACTATTTACTCATTTTATTTCTTGTTAGTTTTTATACTGTCGTCAATAAAAAATAATATATGGGTAGGTTTTTTGTCAATTATAACAACATTGATTCAGTTCTTTGGATACGGATATGGTTTTATCAGATCATTTATATTGATAAATATTTTTCCAAATAAAAAAATTGAAAGTATATTCCCTAAAATGTTTTTTAATTAATCATAATGAAAGTTTTTTCTAGTCAGGGTAAGTTTAATGTATTTATTATTTTTTTGATACTTGCAATTTCATCATCATTAGTCGGAAAATTAACATCGACATATGATAAGGATATTCTTTTTAAGTTGGTTTTAACGGATTTGCCAAATGATAAAGTTGTTTATGATAAATCACATGATTCAGTTATGCTAAAGGTTAGGGGGTATGGATTTAATTTAGCTAAATATTATTTTGAGACCCCCAGTCTTAATATCTCTGTGAAAAAATTAAAAGAATCCAATAATACATTTTTATGGAATCAAAAAGAAAATTTTAATGATACAAAGTTATCTTTCGATTCATCAATTCAACTTTTGACCATTTCAGAGGATTCATTATTTTTTTACTACGACCAGTATATTTCTCAAAACAAAAAAATTAAACCAAATATTTCAATTGATTACAAATCTGGTTATGACTCATTTAAGTCCTTTTCAATGACGAATGACTATGTCACAATTTTAGGACCCAGAGATATTTTAGAAAAAATAGATTACATAGATACTGAACTTGTAAGATTAAATAATGTTGATTCAGATATTAAAATTGATTTGAATCTTTTGAAACCGCCATATGATAACCTTAAATTTGATTTTAGCTCTGTGAAGTATGAGCTAGAAGTTGACCAATATACCGAAGAAATCATTTCAATTCCTGTAACTATTCTTGGAAATACTGATCTTAAATATAATTTCTATCCTAAAGAGCTTATGGTTAAGTATTTTATCAGTGTAGAAAACTATAAAAAAACCACCCCAATAGATTTTAGAATTGAGTGTATTTTTGATAAGAATGAAAGTACTCTCATACCAAAATTAGTCAAAAAACCAGATTTTATTAAGAATACTAGGCTTAGTTCAAATCAAGTTCAATTAATCATTTTAGAATGAAAAAAATAGGTCTTACTGGAATAATTGGAAGTGGTAAAACTACAGCTGCATTATATTTTAAAGGTTTGGGAGTTCCTGTATTTATCGCAGATGATTGTGCAAAAGAATTAATGGAGAATGATGATAATTTAAAAAATCAAATTATAAATCTGCTTGGTGACTCAGCATATTTAAATGGTAAACTAAATAAAGAATTTATCTCTGAAAAAATATTTTCTGACTCAATGTTATTGAATCATGTTAATAATATTGTTCATCCAAGAGTACATGAATATTTTAATATTTGGATATCTAAACAGAATTTTAAATACATTGTTTATGAGGCTGCATTAATTTTTGAAAATAACTCTCAACATATTTTTGATAAAATAATCTGTATAAAAACCCCAATAAATCTTATTCTTGATAGAATTAATAAAAGAGAAAATTATTCAGAAGATAAGGTAAAAAGAATTTTAAATAATCAGTTATCCCAAGAGCTAAAGTGTTCAAAATCAGATTTTTGTATAGAAAATATATCAAAAAATAAATTATATAATGAATTATTAAATATTCATACTTCTCTAATTTGATTTATATTGTTAATGTTTTATTAAATATCAAAATTTGTCTTTGATTAAATGATAAATTTGGAATATGAGTAAAAGGATATTTGTATTACTTCTAGTTTTGATGAGTGTATCGTTAATCGGTATAATATTTATCCAATACTTTTTTATTTTAAAAAATTACGAAGAGAATAATAAGCAATTCTCGATTAATGTAAATTATGTCCTTGAGGAAACTACTTCTGATGTAGAAAGAAATGAATTTAGAAAGTATGTTCGAAAATTCCGAGATCTAATAGAAAATGAGGCTCTTGTTGATGTTGATACATTGTCAATTCAAAATTTAATAATTATTGACGAAAATCCAGAAAAAAGAGAAACTATAATTTATAAAAATGGTGTTATTGAAGAAAACCTAATAATCCCCAAGACTAAAAGCTATTATGATGACATTATTGATGTAATTTCAGACCGCGAAAATATTTCAATTAAGAGACTTTCCAATCAGCGTGAAGAAAATGTGTTTTATAACAGAAGAATTGAAGATAATTTAAGCCCAGAGCAATTTTTATTAAAAGTTGGAAAAATATCAAAAAGCAAAGAGGTCTTGTTTGAATCTGCGTACAATGATATTTCAAAAAGGAATCCAATTGAAGAAAGAATTGGTGACATTAATAAATTTGAAAAAATTATAAAAAGAAATCTAGAAAGAATGAATATTAATCTTGATTTTGAATACGCCATTTTTGATCAGGATAGTATTACCAAAATATCATCCGAAAAATTTGATTTATCAAATCAAAGTTACTCATCACTTATTTTTAAAGATGAAAATGATTTGAGTAATTACTCTTTGAAGGTTGCGTTTCCTGCAAGAACTCCCTTTTTATTGGGGTCTTTGGTTTCGGTTATTATTACTTCAATCATTTTTACATCAATTATTATAATTGCCTATGTGACTACTATTCTTTTGTTATTGAGACAAAGACAAATTTCCCAGATAAAGACAGACTTTATTAACAATATGACTCATGAGTTTAAAACACCAATTGCAACTATAAATCTTGCTTTATCAGCTATCAAAAACCCTAAAACAATAGTCAATAAAGAAAAGGTTAAAAAGTATCTTCAGATGATTTATGATGAAAATAATAGAATGCATGACCAGGTTGAGAATGTTCTTATGATCAGCCATCTGGAGAGAAACCAGCTTAATATTGAAAAAACTAAGCAAGATATTAATGAAATTATAGATTTAGCTATATCTCATGTCAGTTTGATAGTAGAAAATAACAACGGAAATATTATCACTGAAAAAGATGCAGATAATTCTATGGTTATTGGAAATGAGACTCATTTAATAAATGTTATGGTTAACATATTAGATAATGCAATAAAATACAACGATAATAGCCCTGAAATTTTCATCAAAACATTAAATATTGGGAGTAAAGTCCTAATCGAGATTAAAGACAATGGAATTGGAATGAGTAAAGCTGTACAATCAAAAATATTTGAAAAATTTTATAGAAAACAAACTGGCGACCTACATGATGTGAAGGGTCATGGTTTAGGATTAGCTTACGTTAAAAAAATTATTGCTTTTCATAACGGAAATATCACTGTTGACAGTGCCGTTGGTAAGGGAAGTAAATTTACAATACAATTAAATACATTAACCAAATAATTACACATGAATAACAAGAAAAGAATATTACTAGTTGAAGATGATCCTAATTTTGGAATCATATTAAGAGATTTTCTTAAAATGAACGAATATGATGTGATTTTGGCTAAAAACGGTATGGAGGGGTTTGAAAAATTTAAAAAATTTGAATTTAATCTATGTATTTTGGATGTTATGATGCCCTATAAAGATGGTTTTACTTTAGCAACTGAAATAAAAAGTGTATCACCAGATATTCCCATAATTTTTTTGACAGCTAAGTCAATGAAGGAAGACGTATTAAAAGGTTATAAGGTTGGAGCAGATGATTACCTTAAAAAACCATTTGACAGTGATGTTTTATTATTTAAAATAAAAGCAATATTAAAGCGAAATAAATTATCATCAGTTATAGACTCCGAAGAGACTGAATTTAATTTTAGTTCATTTTACTTTAATTCAAAACTAAGACATCTAAAATACAAGGATGAATCTCCGGTTAAATTGTCTCCAAAGGAAAATATGTTACTAAAACTATTATTAATACATATAAATGACCTAATGCCAAGAGAATTAGCTTTGACAAGAATTTGGCATGATGACAATTATTTTACTTCAAGAAGCATGGATGTTTACATTGCAAAACTCAGAAAACAGCTTCAAAAAGATTCCAAGGTTAGCATCAATAATATTCACGGAGAAGGCTTCAGGTTGATTGTTGAATAGATTGGAAAGATTTAATCATATTTAATATAACTTTTAAATCGTAATCATAACTGTACCAATTAACTTTTTTATTTGATTTAAACCATGTTAATTGCCTTTTAGCATATCTTCTAGAGTTTGTCTTAATTTTATCAATTGCCTGCTCTAAATCTATCTTATTTTCTAAATATTCAAATATCTCTTTGTAACCTATTGTATTTAATGCATTTAATTTTTTATACTTAATTAGTGCATTAACCTCATCTACAAGCCCTTTTTTTATCATTACATCAACTCTAGAGTTAATAAGAGAATGAAGCTTTGATCTATCAGAATCTAATCCTATAATTATTTCATTATATTTTGATTGTTTTTCAGAGCTTTTTAAAAAGGAAGAATATGGTTTATTTGAAGATATTGATACTTCTAGCGCTCTTATTATTCTTCTATGATTATTCAAATCAATTTTTTTGTAAGTTATTGGATCAAGTTTTTTAAGCTTTGTGATTAAATTTTTTAAACCATTAATATTGAATTCTTCATTTAAATTTTCTCTTATCGAGATGTCAACTTTTGGGATTTCATCAATTCCATACAAAACGCTATCAATATAAAGACCAGAACCACCAACCATAATTACAAAATCCTTCATTTTAAAAAGATTATTTATTTTTTCTCTGGCATCTGATTGAAACTGCGAAATATCATAGTCATCCGTTACTGAAATGTTATTTATTAGATGATGTTTTACTGAAGAAAGTTCTTCACTTGTTGGTTTAGCAGTACCAATATTTAATTCTTTATAAAACTGTCTAGAATCAGCAGAGATTACATCTGTTTTGTAATGCTTTGCTAACTTAATTGCAAGTGATGTTTTTCCTATAGCTGTTGGTCCAACAATCGTTATTAAAAATTTATTCATTTTCAAAACTTACAAGTTTATCGAGTTTATCTCTTTCAATATTTTTTGTTAGCAAAACAAATAAATTAAGTGTTGCCTCTGCATCTCCATCGGCCCTATGTCTATTTTTTATTTCAATTCCTAGATTTGAAACTAATTTACCAAGACTGTATGATTTCATTTCAGGAAAAACAATTTTTGATAATTCAATCGTACATAGTAAATCACGTTGGAATTTCATACCAATTCTTGAAAACTCCTTTTTTAAAACTCTGTAATCGAATTTAACATTATGAGCAACAAAAATACATCCCTTTGTAAAGGAATTAATCTCTTGAGAAATTTCACTAAAAACAGGTTTATTTTCTAACATTTTATTATTCAATCCTGTAAGCTTTTCAACAAATGGTTGTATTTTTTTTTCAGGATTAATCAATTTATGGTATTTGGAAATATTACCATTCTTTGACAATTTAAAAATTGCAATCTCGGTTATTTTTTCCTCATTGAATTTACCTCCGGTTGTTTCTATGTCAATAATTGTATAAATAATATCAGTAGTTTCTTTCACCAAAAATTAAACTTCCCAATCTAATCATATTACTTCCGCATTCAATCGCAATTTTATAGTCATTACTCATACCCATTGATAAAATTTCAAAACTTTTATCTCTATTCTTAATTTCATCAAATATCTTCTTAGCGTGAACAAATTCTGATCTAATAATTGATTTTTTGCTTGTATTACTAGCCATGGCCATCAGTCCCTTAATCTTTACATTTTTCATCTCTTTATACTCATCTGAATAAATTATTTCTTTAAATTGTTTTTCACCAAGTCCAAATTTTGATTCTTCTTTAGAAATTTTTAGCTGTAACAAGCAATTCAAAATTCGATTATTTTTAGCGCCTTCTTTGTTTAAGATTTTTATTGATTTTAAAGAGTCAATTCCGTGTATTAAATCTACATATGGCGCCATGTATTTTATTTTATTGCTTTGTACATGACCAACCATATGCCATTTTATATCTTTTGGTAAATCTTCGTATTTAGCAGACATTTCCTGAATTTTATTTTCTCCAAATACTCTTTGACCTGTTTCGTAAGCCATCATAATATCCTCAGCAGATTTTGTTTTTGAAATGGCAACTAACTTGACATTTTCAGGAATATCTGAAATTATTCTAAGAATATTTTTATTTAACATTAACTAAATCTTTTAGAAACAAATTCAGCTTTTTTTGAATCAGAATAGTCATAAAAGCCTTCACCAGACTTAATTCCTAATTTTCCATTTTTAACCAATTCTATTAATAGCTTATTGGGTCTATATTTTGGATTTTTTAATCCATCAAGCATCACCTCTAAAATTGATTTACACACATCTAATCCAATCAAATCGGCAAGCTGTAACGGACCCATTGGATGCCCCATACCTAACTTCATTATTCCGTCAATATTTTTGACGTCAGCGACACCCTGATCTAAGGATTCTATCGCTTCATTTATCATAGGCATTAATATTCTATTTGAAATAAATCCGGGAAAATCATTTACTACTAGTGGAATTTTTTCTAGTTGTTCTGAAAGAGTTATTATCATATCAGTTGTTTCTTTACTTGTATATTTAGAATTAATAACTTCTACCAGCTTCATGATAGGAACGGGATTCATGAAATGCATACCAATTACTTTATCTTTTCTTGTTGTAGCTTCAGCTAATTTTGTTATGGAAATTGATGAAGTATTTGATGCTATAATGGTATTCTTTGGACATTTCAAGTCAAGTTCTTTGAAAATTGATTTTTTTAATTTGAAATTTTCGCTTACAACTTCAATTACCAGATCTGCGTTTAAAATTGAATCAAAGTCAGATGTATATTTGATATTACCTACAGTGTTTTCTGCCTCAGATTCAGTGATTTTTTCTTTATTAACCATTCTTTGAAGATTTTTCAAAATGGTTTGTTCACCTTTTTTCAGGTTTTCCGAGTTTATATCATATAATCTAACTTTGAAATTGAATAAAGCAAATGTCTGAGCAATTCCATTTCCCATTGTTCCAGATCCAATTACAGAAATATTTTTCATATTTATTTGAAGTTTTTAATTATTTTAATTGCTACATCTAATGCATTATGACCGTCAGAAATATCAACTCTTGGCTTTTCATTATTTTTTATTGATAGTGCAAAGCTGTTTAATTCATCCAAAATAGCGTTATTTTCAGAAATCTGAGGTTTACTAAAATAAATCTTCTTCTTTTTCCCGTTTTCTGCCTCAAGTATCATAATTGGTAATTCAGATTTTTTTTCATCAATTTCTATAACTTCTGCTTCTCGATTTAGGAAATCAACAGAAATATATTTACCTGATTGAAAAAACCTTGTTTTTCTCATATTCTTTAGGGAAACTCTACTAGCAGTTAAATTAGCTACGCAACCGTTTTCAAATTCTATTCTGGCATTTGCAATATCAGGACTGTCACTAATAACCGAAATTCCGTTGGATGAAATTGTTTTAACAGGTGATTTAACAGAATTTAATATTATATCAATGTCATGAATCATCAAATCAAGTACGACCGAAACATCAGTTCCTCTTGGGTTAAACTTAGCTAATCTATGAGACTCGATAAACATAGGTTTGCTAATGTTTTCTTCAACTGTAATGTAAGCAGGATTAAATCTCTCAACATGTCCAACTTGTATTTTAATGTTATTAGATTCCGACAGCCTGAGTAACTCTGTGGATTCTTCAGTATTTGAGCAAACAGGTTTTTCTATGAATAAGTGTATTCCCTTGTCAATAGCTTTTTTAGCATAATTGAAATGAAAAGGTGTAGGAGTAACAATGTCTAATACTTCGATATCATTTAACATCTCTTCAAAACCAGTATATGCTTTACATCCATATTCTTTTGCTATTTCATTAGACAATTCTGCATTAATATCATAAACGCCAATGAGTTTATAATTTTCAGATTGGAATAGCAGCTTTGAGTGAATTTTTCCCAAATGACCACATCCTACAACACCAGCTTTAAGCATACATATTTTTTTACAAATTTAATATTTTGAGACTAATATGTTTTAAATTTAAATAATTTAATGGTTGACTCATTTAAACATAAAGGACTAAGGAATAAGCTTGTTGAAGAATTATCTAACAAAGGAATAAAGGATGTTAAAGTTTTAGATGCTATTTCAAAGGTTCCAAGACATTTGTTTATGGATTCGAGTTTTATTGATCATGCCTATCAAGATAAAGCATTTCCTATTGGTTCAGGGCAAACAATTTCCCAACCTTTTACAGTTGCATATCAGACTCAACTGCTTGAAATAAATAAAGGAGATAAAATTCTTGAAATAGGTACTGGAAGTGGCTATCAAGCCGCTGTTTTGTGTGAAATGGGGGCAAAGGTATTTACTATCGAAAGAATTAGAGAGCTTTACAGAAAAACATCAGCTTTTTTACCCTCAATCAATTATTTTCCAAAGAAAATGATATACGGAGATGGTTATCAGGGATATGAAAAAGAAGAACCATTCGATGGTATAATAGTTACTGCTGGAGCGTCAAAAATTCCTGAGAAGTTACTTTTACAATTAAAAATTGGAGGTAGAATGGTAATACCTGTAGGTGAAAATACACAGAAAATGGTCCTTTATTTAAAAAAATCTGCATCAGAGTTTGATATTGAAAATTTTGGTGATTTTCAATTTGTTCCAATGCTGAAAAATAAAATTTAATTTTTCTTTTTATTAACTCTGTCGAGACTTCTTTTATTTTCCTTTTCTTTTATTGAAGATCTTTTGTCGTAAAGTTTTTTACCTGTAGCTGTGAAAATTTCTAATTTAGCTAATCCTTTTTCATTTATAAAAATTTTATAAGGAATTATCGATGATCCTTTTTGCTGAATTGACTTCTTTAGCTTACTTAGTTCTTTTTTGTTTAAGAGTAATTTACGAGGTTTTTTTGCATTATATGTTTCATCATTTGAAAACCCGTATTTTTCAATATTCATATTAATAATAAAAAGCTCATCATTTGTAAATTTGCAAAAACTTTCCCTGATAGAAACTTTGCTATTTCTGATTGATTTTATCTCTGATCCAGTTAACACAATTCCAGAAATATATGAATCACTTAGAATGTATTCATATTTTGCTTTCTTGTTAATAATTTTAACTGAATTTTTCATCTGAAAGATTTTATCATTGCTGTTAATTAATTATTAATAAGTATTGCATTAATCTTATTTATTCTGATATTTTTTTTTTGCAATTGTTTAATTTTGTCTTGTAAAAATATACTACAAATATGCAAAAAGATAAGCAGATTTTTGATTTAATTGATGTTGAAAAAAAACGTCAATTAGAGGGCATTGAGCTAATAGCATCTGAAAACTTCACTAGTGAGCAGGTTATGTCAGCTACAGGATCTATACTTACAAATAAATATGCTGAAGGTTACCCTGGAAAAAGATATTATGGTGGTTGTCAAGTTGTTGATGAAATTGAGACCCTAGCTATTTCCAGAGCAAAAGAATTATTTGGTGCTTGTTGGGCTAATGTTCAACCTCATTCCGGAAGTCAAGCTAATTCTGCTGTATTTTTTGCTTGCTTGAAGCCTGGTGATACGATACTTGGTTTTGATTTAGCACATGGAGGTCATCTAACCCATGGCTCTAGTGTAAACTTTTCAGGTAGACTTTATAATCCCGTTTTTTACGGAGTAGATGAAACCACAGGAATGTTAGATTATGACGAAATAGAAAGAATCGCAAACAAAGAATTGCCTAAAATGATTATTGCAGGTGCCTCTGCTTATTCCAGGGATATTGATTTCAAGAGATTTAGAGAAATTGCAGATTCTATCAACGCATTATTACTTGCGGATATTTCTCATCCGTCAGGATTAATAGCTAAAGGAATATTAAATGATCCTGTTCCTCACTGTCATATCATTACAACAACCACGCATAAGACCTTAAGAGGGCCCAGGGGAGGCTTAATTTTAATGGGCAATGATTTCGACAATCCATTTGGAATTAAACTTAAAAACGGTTCTTTAAGAAAAATGTCGTCTTTACTTGATTCAGCTATTTTTCCAGGAAATCAGGGTGGACCGCTTGAGCATGTAATTGCTGCAAAAGCTGTTGCTTTTGGTGAGGCATTATCTGAAGATTTTCTATTTTATGTACTTCAGGTTAAGAAAAATGCTAAAGTTATGGCTGATGAATTTATAAAACGAAATTATAAGATTATATCTGGTGGTACTGATAATCATATGATGCTAATTGATTTAAGAAATAAAAATATTACAGGCAAAGATGCTGAAGCAGTTTTAGGTAAAGCTGAAATAACCGTTAATAAAAATATGGTTCCATTTGATGATAAATCTCCTTTTGTGACATCAGGAATCCGTATTGGTACGGCAGCGGTTACTACTAGAGGTTTGAAAGGGGATGATATGCTTAAAATTGTAGATTTCATTGATAAAGTAATTATCAATAATGATAATGAAGTTGTATTAAATGAGATTGCCTCTGAAGTAAAAGCATTCATGAGTCACAGACCTTTATTTGATAGTTAATCTTCAATTATAATATGTTGATAAGCCCCTAAATCTGGGCTATCGGTTCTATTATTGTTTAGAATATCAAATGGTGTTTGAGTAGCAAATTCAAGAGAGCCAAGCCCAATAATTTCAGAATTTTGGTTAATTCTTAAGTCATTATTCACAGCATTTATGAAACCAGGAGATAAATTTTGAAATAAGTTCTCATAATATAGATTATTTGAAAAATCGTAAATAGGGTTATTGTCAAAATAATCATTTATGTCATTGAATTTTATTAAGCTGTTACTAAGTTTATAATCAAGGTTTGCATCACCTAACTTTTCAATTAGGAATTCTATGTTTTGATTACCGTCTATTATGGAATTTGTAATGTCAACGTCAAATAAATTATTGATGAACTCATTATCGTCAGAATCAATATAAAAATTATTCAAAAGCAAAGAAGGAAATTGTCTAATTCCAGAATTCCAAAAATTGGATATTGTAGAGTGATTTAGTCTGTATTTACCTCCATAAGTACCGGCAAATGATGACTGACCAGACTTATTTATTACTAGATTTTCTGCATCGATCGATGATGAAACCGAAAGAATCCCAAAATTACTACTGTTATATACTTCAACACTTGAGAGATTAAGTTTATAATTATCAAAATTTGCACCACCTATAGTATATATTCCAACAGATGCATTTTTTATTGTACAATAACTGAATTCATTATCAAAACTACCGTCAAGAAGCCATATAGTACCCCATTGTCCTGGAATATTTTCAAAGAATGGCTCTAATCTATCTCCCTCAAAAATTATCTGATTTTCTAATTCATCCTGATTTTGACTAAACTCTCCATTAGCTTTAATACTAGCGCCATTAGTTACAATTATTCCTGAGTTATCATGGAAATGTATCCTAGAACCTTTTTCAATTATTAGCTCATTTCCTTGCCCAACAGCAGCATAACCATATATAACATAGGGTTTCTCATTTGTAAAAGTTAATTCTTCATCATTCAAATACCTTCCTGTTATTTCGGTTTCTTCATTTATTCCATCTCCGTCAAAATCTATCTCAAGAGTCTCATAAACGAATTGTTGATTGTTTTCATATCTGCTTGGGTAAATAAAAACTGCATCTTTTACAAGAGATATCAGATTTACTTCTTGAGTATTATTTGAGTTTAAAAATTCTATTTTATCATCATATAAAAACGATGTTTGATTCGTATCAATATCATTTATATCAATTGTTGTTTCAATAAATATATAAAGACTATCATTGGCTAAAAGTTCAATATTTTCAAAACTTTTTCCATGATTATTATCTTGATTATAAATACCATCTACATTAAGTCTATAAAAAGAATTTTCTCCGTTTGAAAGTTTGATTTCGGGAATTATTATGTTTTTACTCGAATTATTATAAACCTTTAGGTTGTAGGTGCTAGATCCTATATTAGTAAAAACAGTATCTAAATAAACAGTATCTTTTGAAAATGTTAATAGTGTGTCATTAATTTCAAAATCTATCTCATTGTCACATGAATTCCAAAGAAAAATAACAGAAACAATTAATAATGCTTTTAAAAAAAAATTATACATGATTATTTTTTAATCCTTATTTCAAATATTTTATCCCACATCTTTCCGGTTACAAAAATTGAATTCCTCTTCTCATTATATGCGATTCCGTTAATTACATCAAGTTTTTCGTGTTTGGTAACCATATTTTTAAGAGATGATAAATTAATTACAGCTTCTATACCACCATTATTTGGATTAATGATGGCAATACCATCGAATAGGTATCTGTTTGCGAAAATTTTTCCATTAACCCATTCAAGTTCGTTAAGACCTACAACTTTATTTTTATTTGTATAGATTTCAATAAATCCCTCTTCTTTTTGGTTGTCAGGGTCTAATAACCAAATTTTTTCAGTTCCATCACTTTTATACAATTTACTACCATCGTTACAGATTCCCCATCCCTCTAAACTCTTGTTGTATTCAAACGAATTAATTTGGTCAAAAGTATTTACATCATAAACAAAACCGATTTTCTCTTTCCATGTTAGCTGATAAATTTTGTTATTTAAAATAGTAATACCTTCGGCAAAGAAATTTGATCTAAGTTTATATTCTTTTAGTATGTTTCCATTTCTGTAGTCAACCTTAACAAGCTTCGATTTTCCATACTGACCCAGGCTTTCATAAAGAGTATCATTATAAAATTCTAGTCCCTGAGTGTAGGAGTTTTTAGGTCTTTCAAATACGTTTAAAATCTCATAGTCTAATACAGTAGGTATAATATGATTTAATAAGGTAAAGCTTATCTTTTTACTAGTATTTTTAGCTTTAATAAACAACTCTTTTTTACCAAGTGTTATATTATTTAGTAAGAATTTATATTCACTATTTATTTCTGAGTTTAGATTAATTGGTTTTATTTCTCTAACCTTATTGTTAGACTTTATTTCAAATGAAATGCTGGATAAATTTTTATTAATACTATTAACCCTAATTGTAAGAGTATCATCAGTTTGAATTTTACCGTTTGTGATATTGCTAGATACGGTAAAATCTGGCTTTTGTTTATTTTCTCCACATGAAATCAAAAGAAAAATGATAATACAAAAACCGCTTATAAAAAATATCTTTTTTAGTTTCATAATTACTTCAAATTTAAGCTATATTTTCAAACATATTCAAAAATTATTCTTCTGCATTTCTAATTAATTGTATATTTGAAATGGCAAGTCCTACACAACTAGCTCCTGATTAATCCTCCAGGGTGGGAACACAGCAAAGGTATTCGGTTGTAGCAGTGTGATGTAGATAGCTTGCCATTTTTGTATCATTATGTCAAAGGTAATTTTAATAACAGGCGGATCTTCTGGAATTGGCAAAGCTATTGCTACTTTTTTAAGTAAAAATAACAGCTATATTGTTTATGGCTCAAGTAGAGACTTAAAGAAATTAGAAAACGTATCATTCTTACCGATTAAGTTAGATGTTACTTCTGAGGAGTTAATAAGTGAATGCGTACAAAAAATAATAAAAGATCAAGGAAGAATTGATGTTCTAATAAATAATGCCGGTGTAGGTATAACAGGACCGTTAGAGGAGACCCCTAATGCTGAAATCGAAAAACATTTTAAAACAAATTTATACGGTCCGATAAATCTTATCAAAACGGTATTACCATACATGCGTAAAAATAATTCAGGATTAATAATAAATATTACATCAATTGCTGGTCATATTGGCACTCCATTTAGATCAATTTATAGTGCTGGAAAATCTTCATTGGATATTATTTCAGAAACTCTAAATATGGAAACCAAAGACTTTAATATAAATGTTGTATGTGTTGCGCCAGGAGATTATTTAACTAATATTTCAAAAGGTAGATTCCATTCTCCGGTAATTCATGGTTCTCCCTATGAATTTAAATATAACTCGTCACTGAATAAAATGAATGAAAATATATCAAAAGGAGCAAATCCCTTAAAGGTTGCAAAACTTGTTAACAAAATCATACATTTAAAGAATCCTAAGAAAAAATATATTTCAGGCTCTCTTTTAGAAAGATTTGGAATAATTTTGAAGTTTATTTTACCCCAAAAAGTTTTTGAATTTTTAGTGTTAAAACTTTTTTAAATTGGACTAACAAATCAGGTAGTTTTTATCGTAAATTTATACAAACTATTTATATGAAATTTTTTATAGACACGGCTAATCTTGATCAAATTAAGGAAGCACAAGATTTAGGTATTTTAGATGGAGTTACAACCAATCCATCATTAATGGCTAAAGAAGGCATAACAGGGAAGAGTAATATACTCCATCATTATAAAAATATATGTGAAATTGTTGATGGTGATGTTTCTGCAGAGGTTATTGCAACTGATTTTGAAAATATGGTAAAAGAAGGTAAGGAATTAGCTTCCCTTCATACTCAAATAGTTGTAAAACTTCCTATGATAAAAGATGGGGTGAAGGCAGCTAAATATTTTTCTAATAATGGAATTAAAACAAATGTAACTTTGGTTTTTTCTGCAGGACAAGCATTATTAGCAGCTAAAGCTGGTGCAACATATGTTTCCCCTTTTCTTGGAAGACTAGATGATATCTCAACTGACGGTCTTAATCTAATTTCAGAAATAAGAGAAATTTATGATAATTTCAATTTTGACACTCAGATTCTTGCCGCTTCAATAAGACATACAATGCATATAATTGATTGTGCCAAAATAGGGGCCGATGTAATTACATCACCACTTTCTTCCATCACAGGTTTATTAAAACATCCTTTAACAGACATTGGACTAGATAAATTTTTAAAAGATCACAAAAAAGGGAATTAATTTCTATTTTTGCGGCAAATAAAAATTTGAAATGCTTTCAGTATCCAATTTATCTATCCAGTTCGGTAAAAGAGTCCTATTTGACAATGTAAATACCTCCTTTAATAATGGAAATTGTTACGGTATCATTGGGGCTAATGGTGCCGGTAAATCAACTTTTTTAAAGATATTAAGTGGTAAGATTGACCCAACATCAGGACATGTTCATCTTGAATCAGGAAAAAGAATGTCTGTTTTAGAACAGGATCATCGGATATTTGACGATAATTCTGTATTGGAAACAGTTATTATGGGGGATATCAAATTATATGAAATTAAGAAAGAAATTGACTTTTTATATGAAAATTACTCAGACGAAAATGCAGAAAAAATAGGATCTCTTCAGGTTAAATTTGAGGAAATGGATGGTTGGAACGCTGAAAGTAATGCAGCATCTTTACTTTCAAACTTAGGAATAAAAGAATCCCTGCATCAATCAAAAATGAGTGATGTAGATCCTAAACTCAAGGTTCGTATATTATTAGCTAAATCATTGTTTGGTAATCCTGATGTGCTTGTTATGGATGAGCCTACCAACGACCTCGACTATGAAACAATATCTTGGTTAGAGGAATACTTAGCAAATTTTGACAATTGTATAATAGTTGTTTCGCATGATAGGCATTTTTTAGATTCAGTATGCACACATATTTCTGATATTGATTTCGGAAAAATTAATCATTATTCAGGTAATTATACCTTTTGGTATGAATCCTCTCAATTGGCAGCAAGACAAAGGGCTCAACAAAATAAAAAAGCTGAAGAAAAAAAGAAAGAACTTGAGGAATTTATAGCTCGATTTAGTGCTAATGTTGCAAAGAGTAAACAAGCAACAAGTAGAAAGAAAATGATTGATAAGTTAAATATTCATGAAATTAAACCCTCTAGTAGAAGATATCCCGCTATAATATTTGAAAGAGAAAGAGAGGCTGGAGATCAAATTTTAAATATTGAGAATCTTTCTAAGTCAATTGAAGATGAATTATTATTTAGTAAAATTGATCTCAATTTGGTTAAAGGTGATAAAGTCTTGCTTTACTCAAAAGATTCTAGAGCTACAACTAGCTTCTACCAAATAATCAATGAAAAACTATCGGCTGATTCAGGTAATTATAAGTGGGGTATAACAACAAATCATTCATATCTACCCCTTGATAATAGTGAATTTTTTAATAAAAATATTTCGCTAGTTGACTGGTTAAGAAACTGGGCACAAACCGAGGAGGAGCGCGAAGAAGTATACTTAAGAGGTTTTTTAGGAAAGATGATATTTTCAGGTGAAGAGGCATTAAAAAAGTGTACTGTACTTTCTGGTGGAGAAAAGGTTAGATGTATGCTTTCAAAGATGATGATGAAAAAAGGAAATGTTCTAATTTTAGATGAACCAACAAATCATCTTGATCTTGAGAGTATTACTGCTTTTAATAATTCACTAAATAAATTTAAGGGAACTGTTTTATTTTCAACTCATGACCACCAGTTTGCTCAAACAATTGCTAATAGAATCGTAGAACTAACTCCTAATGGCGTAATTGATAGATATATGAAGTTTGATGAGTATATGAATGATGATAAAATCAAAGAGCTGAGAGCGAGTATGTACTAATCATCTTAACTCTGCATTAAACTCTTTTTTCAATTTACTTGTAATATTACTCATAACTGATTCAATTTCAGCTTCAGATAATGTTTTTTCATTGTCTTGCATTTTGAAAGATATACCGTAGCTTTTTTTATTTTTTGGAAGATTTTTACCCTCGTAAACATCAAATAAAGTAATTTCTTTTATGAGTTTTTGATTTATTTGTTTTGAAACTTTGTAAATATTTTCAAATTTGATTTCAGAATCAATTAAAATTGATAAATCTCTAATGACTTCGGGGAACTTAGAAATGCTTTGAAATTGTGCAGGTTTATTTGAAAATTTATTTAAAACTGTATTTATGTCCATTTCTGCATATAAAACATCTTCATTTAAATCAAAAAATTTGCAAATTTCTTTGTTGATAATACCAAAACTTAATATTTCAGATTTATTGTAAGAAATTCTTTCCCCTTCGGAAATATTTTCAGAAACTATTGGTTTTGATTTAACATTATTAAATCCTAATCTATCTGTTAGAGACTTTACGATTCCTTTTAAAAAATAATAATCAGATTTTTTTTCAGGATTGTTCCAATGCTGATTATTTTTAGGCCCGTATATAAATATTGCTAGCTTTTCAATCTCAATATACTTCCCGTTATCAGTTTTATGATATTCCTTGCCAAATTCAAATAATTTTAAATCAATTTTCTTCCTGTTTACATTATATTTAATAGCTTCTAATCCAGAAAAAATCATAGAATTTCTAAGTTGTGACTGGTCAATGCTTGAGAAATTTAACATTTCAACATTTTTCAGATTTTTTTGAATCATTATTGAGATTGTTTTTCTTCACGGAAATCAATGAATTGGTCATTATTTCATAAAAACCAACAGAGACAAGATGGTTAGAAATTGAATCAATTATTTTATTCTTATGATTGTTTTTTTCAAGAATAATTGATTGATTGATTTTTGTTGCTGAGTCGATATTGTCATAACCGTATATTCTTAATATTTCTTCGATAACATCAGCCTCCCTTTTAACATCATTTCGGTAATTTGGAATTGATAGGCCTAAATTAGATTCAGTGATACTATTAATTTTAATATCTAAAGAGCTAATAATATTTTTAATTAATTCCTTTTCAATTTTTTGACCAATAATTTTTTCAATTTTCTCAAAACCTAGTATAATTTGAGTGTCTTCGAATGGTTTTGGGTAAAGATCAATTAAATCACTAGACACGATAGAGCTATCGCAAATTTCTTTTATCATCAACACTGCTCTTTTTAGAGCGTATTTTGTGGTATTTGGATCTATTCCTCTTTCAAACCTGTATGATGAGTCTGTACTTAAATTATGATGTTTTGCACTTTTTCTTACCGTTACTGGGTCAAAAAATGCACTTTCAATAAATATTGAGTTAGTTTCATTTGAAATACCTGAATTAACTCCTCCAAAAATTCCAGCTAAACATAGAGGATGCTTTGAGTCAGAAATTGTTAAGTCATTAGGGTTAATTATTCTCTCTACCTCATCCAATGTTTTGAATTTCAGTTCTTTCTTATACTTCTTTACATTTATTGTTTGATTATTAATCTTATCATAATCAAATGCATGAAGAGGTTGACCGATATCGTGCATCACATAGTTTGTTATGTCAACAATATTGTTTATTGGAGATAATCCAATTGAAATAATTTTATTTTGAAGCCATTTTGGAGAATCCTTAACTATAATATTCTCCATTACAATTCCACAATATCTAGGTGTTGATAAATTATCTTCAATATTGATTTTGATATTTTTTGTTCTTTTATCTATCGTAAAGTTGCTTACAGATGGCGTTTTTAGTTCTAAATTTTGTCCTTCTTGTATAAGCTTGGCTCTTAGATCTCTTGCTACACCAAGATGACTCATTGCATCAGCTCTGTTAGGGGTTAGTCCAATTTCATAAATCCAATCAGATTCAATCTCATAAATTTTAGAAAGGGGAGTACCAGCTTTTAGTTTATCATCAAGAATCATTATTCCGTCATCATATTCTCCTAAATTCAATTCGTCTTGACCACAAATCATACCATTGCTGATTTCACCCCTAATCTTACTTTTTTTTATTTTTACTTTTTCGTTGTTAGGGTAGAGTACTGTTCCTACCGTGGCAACAGCTACAGTTTGGTTTTTATTTACATTTGGAGCTCCACAAACTATTTGCAGAGGTTCATCCTCACCAATGTCAACTGTTGTAATTTTAAGTCTGTCTGCATTTGGGTGTTTTTTTATCGATTGGGTCTTTCCTACTACAACCCCTTTTAAACCACCGGGAATAGATTCAAATTTTGTTATTCCCTCAACTTCAAGACCTAAGGAGGTCAATTTATCGCCAATAGATTCATGATTTTCATCAAAATCTAAGTACTCTTTAAGCCAATTGTAGGAAATTTTCATTAATAATTAGTTCAATTTGTAGCAAATATAACAATACTATTAATCTAATAAAATCAAAAGTTTTATTATAATTTATATCTATTGACAATATACAGATGACATTGTTAGCTTATATATTCCCAAATATCTTTTTTTTGAATGTTGTTTCTCAGTGTTTTTAAAATCAAAGAATTATTTATATTTTCAAGATTAACATCTTTTGAAAGTATTTTTTCAACCAATTTTCTAACTTTTAAAATTAATTTAGTGTCAGAAATTAAATTTGTTACTCTCAAAGGCATTTCTCCACTCTGTTGTGTGCCCATTATATTTCCTGGACCTCTTAATTCTAAGTCTTTTTCAGCAATTATAAATCCATCATTAGTATTTACCATTGTTTCCATTCTAATCTTGCTTTCCTTAGTTTTTTTATGACCGGTGATTAAGAAGCAATAGCTTTTGTGCTGACCTCTTCCGACTCTACCTCTAAGTTGATGTAGTTGAGATAAGCCAAACCTTTCGGCGCTTTCAATAATCATAACTGTAGCATTTGGAATGTCAACACCAACTTCAATTACAGTTGTTGAAACTAATATTTGTGTTTTATTTTCAATAAATCGCTGCATTTCATATTCTTTGTCTTCGTTATTCATTTTACCATGTACAATAGATATTTGATATTTTGGCATTGGAAAATCTCTGGAAAAACTTTCATATCCATCCATTAGGTCTTTGAAATCTAGCTTCTCACTTTCTTTAATAAGTGGGTATACAACATAAGCTTGTCTACCTTTTTTAATTTCATTTTTTAAAAAATCAATTAATTTAAGTCTTTGGTTATGCGTTTGATGAATTGTATTAATGTATTTACGGCCCGGAGGTAGTTCGTCAATAACAGACATATCTAAATCGCCATAAACTGACATTGCTAATGTTCTAGGAATTGGAGTGGCAGTCATAATCAGAATGTGAGGAGGTAGTTTGTTTTTGTGCCACAGCTTACTTCTTTGGGCTACACCAAATTTATGTTGTTCATCTATTATCGCTAGTCCAAGATTTTTAAATTCAACATTATCATAGATTAATGCGTGTGTGCCTATAAGAAGATCTATTTCACCTCTTTTTAAGCTTTCTTTAATCTCTTTTTTATATGAAGCTTTACTTGACCCTGTTAAAGTTTTTACATTGATATTCAGTATATTACAAAATTCTTTAAATTTATTATAATGTTGATATGACAAAATTTCAGTTGGAGTCATAATACATGCCTGAAATCCGTTTCCAATAGCAATCAATGCTGACATGAATGCAACAATTGTTTTTCCCGAACCTACATCTCCTTGTAGAAGTCTGTTCATTTGGGCTCCACTACCTAGGTCCTTTCTAATTTCTTTGATAACTCTTTTCTGAGCATTAGTTAAATCGAATTTCAATTGATTGTCATAAAAATTTTCAAACTTATCACCAATTTTACTAAATGGATATCCTTTAATCCTTTCTTTTCGCAGTATGTTCTTTTTTAAAAGTCTTATTTGTAGATAAAAAATTTCCTCAAATTTTAATCTGTAAATGGCTAGGCTTAATTCGCTAGACGATCTTGGTTTATGAACACAAATTATTGATTTTCTCCTATCCATTAATTTGTATTTATCGATAATATATTTGGGTAAATTTTCTTCTATATCATTATTGATTTTAATTAAAAGTTCTTCAATTAATTTTGTGAAAACCCTATTAGTTACTCCTTTTTTGTTTAAATTTTCGGTTGATGGATAAACTCCAAATAAACTTGTTCTTCTACTGAGATTATCTTTATTGTATACTTCAAGCTCTGGATGAGGAATTGATTTGGTTCCCTTAAAGTCATTAATTTTTCCAAAAAGAATATATGTCTTATTCAATTTAATAGATTCTATAAGCCATTTATTTGTTTTGAACCAAACTAATTGAATTGTTCCTGTTTTATCAGAAAAACTACCAACTAATCGTTTTTTTGATCCTATTCCGACTTCTTTAAGTTCTTTAATTTCACCAATTAATTGAATTTCTGAGCTTATTGTATCTATTTCAGATATCTTGTGATATTTGGTTTTATCAATATAACGATATGGAAATTGAAAAAGTAAATCTTTAAAATTTGAAATCTTAAGTTCTTCTTTAATAAGTTTTGCCCTATTTGGACCTACGCCTTTTAAAAATTCTATCGGAGTATTTAAAATATCATTATTCACAATCTTAAATTTAAGATATTTTAGTTATTGATTTTTGTTTATAACTAACTAAATGAATATTAATATTTCTGTTAAACAATATTTAATTTAACAGGAAATTATTCCATTGAAAGATTTTTTAAATAACCTAAATAATTCTCAGTTAGAATCAACACTACAGATGGATGGTCCTATGATAGTGATTGCTGGAGCTGGTTCCGGGAAGACCAGGGTTTTGACATATAAGATTGCATATTTAATGACAGAAGGTGTAGACCCTTTCAATATACTAGCTTTAACTTTCACAAATAAGGCTGCAAAAGAAATGAAAGAAAGAATCGCAACGATAGTTGGGAATGAAGCGAAAAATTTATGGATGGGTACATTTCACTCGGTTTTTGCTAGAATTTTAAGAACAGAAGCACATAAAATCGGATATACCTCAAACTTTACAATATATGACTCTGATGACTCTCAAAAGCTCGTATCAAGGATAATTAAAGAGTTTAATTTAGACAAGGATCAGTACAAATATAAATCGATTTTTTCAAGAATATCATCGATGAAAAATAGCTTTATAACACCTAATAACTATCTAAACAATGAAGAGCTATTATTGTCTGATAAAATTTCGAACAGATCTAAATTCTATCAGATATATAATGAATACTTCGAAAGGTGTTTTAAGGCAGGTGCAATGGACTTTGATGATCTTCTTTTAAAAACTAATGAGCTACTTAATAGTTATCCAGATACACTATCTAAGTATCAAAATATTTTTAAATATATTCTTGTAGATGAATATCAAGACACAAATCACTCACAATATTTAATTATTAGAGCACTTTCAGATAAATTTCAAAATATATGTGTTGTGGGAGATGATGCGCAAAGTATTTATAGTTTCCGAGGGGCCAATATTAATAATATTTTAAATTTTCAAAAAGATTTCCCAGATTCAAAAATTTTCAGATTAGAACAAAACTATAGATCAACTAAAAATATTGTTAATGCTGCTAATAGCTTAATTGAAAATAATCAGAAAAGATTAAAGAAAAATGTTTGGACAGAAAATGAATCAGGCGAAAAAATAAGTGTAAATAAGCTTTTGACAGATGGAGAAGAAGGTAGGTTTGTCGCTAGTTCAATTTTTGAAAATAAAATGCAAAGTCAATTACAAAATAGTGATTTTGCAATTTTATATCGAACCAATGCTCAATCTCGTTCTTTTGAAGATGCACTTAGAAAAAAGAATATTTCATACAGAGTATATGGTGGCCTTTCATTTTATCAAAGAAAAGAGATTAAAGATGTACTTGCATATTTAAGATTATTGATCAATCCAGATGATGAACAGGCTTTTAAAAGGATAATTAATTTTCCTGCCAGGGGTATTGGTCAAACCACTTTAAATAAAATTGCTGTAGAGGCTAAAAACAGTTCGGTTTCAGATTATATTTTTATCAAAGATTTACTAAAATCATCTGAAATTCTTAATAATTCAACAAAAAATAAGCTTCTGGACTTTGTGATAATGATTGAATCAATTAAGAATAAAATAGAACATGCAGATGTTTTTGATATTACAAAAGAGGTACTCAAACAATCTGGGTTATATAATTTATATAAAAATGATGAATCACTTGAGGGTATAAACAGAATTCAAAATATCGAGGAATTACTTAATGGAATAAAAGATTTTGTTGAAAATAATGAAAAAAGTCAGGCTTATGTTTCATCCTTCTTACAGGATGTAGCCCTAGCAACCGATCAGGACAATGATACAAATGATAATAATAAGGTTTCACTAATGACAATTCATTTAGCTAAAGGACTAGAATTTCCATACGTTTATATAGTTGGATTAGAAGAAAATTTATTTCCAAGTGCTATGAATTTAAACTCACGAACCGAGTTAGAAGAGGAAAGAAGACTTTTTTATGTAGCACTCACCAGAGCCGAAAAGAAAATTTATCTCTCATATGTACTTTCAAGATATAGGTGGGGTAAGCCTGTTGATTCAGAAAAAAGTAGATTTATTGATGAAATTAAGGAGGAGTATTTACAAAATAATGTTATTCAAAGATCTATAAGTAAAGATTTTTCACAAAAATCCCAATTCAATAAAGTTGGAATAAGATATAAAAAGCCAGAGACCAGACCTGCTAAAAATTTTGTTAAACTTAAATCTTCATCTTCTAAATCTAATCTTTTTGATAATAATTTAGTTGTAGGAAATATAGTTATCCATGAAAGATTCGGAAAAGGTGAGGTCATTTCGATAGAGGGGCAAGGAGGGGATAAAAAAGCAGAAATAAAGTTTGAAAAAGGTGGACTTAAAAAACTCTTACTTAGATTTTCAAGACTTGAAATTATTTCATAAAAAAAGCCCACAATTGTGGGCTTTTTTTATGAAATATATTCTTGAACTAGTTAGATAAGTTCTGCATTTCTTTCTCAATCATATCATAAAATTGATCAATTTTAGGCATTATAATTATTCTAGTTCTTCTGTTTGTAGCTCTATTTTCAGGAGTATCGTTATCTACTAATGGGTCGTAATAACTTCTTCCCGCAGCGATTAATCTGCTTGAGTTTACATCTAAATCTTCAAGAACTCTTACAATTGAAGTAGCTCTCTTGACACTTAAATCCCAATTATCAATAAGTACACCTCTTTCATAAGACCTGCTATCAGTATGCCCCTCAACCATACACTCAAAGTCTGGCTTTCTGTTAACAACTGTTGCTACTTTTCCAAGGATTTCTTTCGCTCTATCAGAAACCTCATAACTACCGGTTTTAAATAATAATTTGTCAGAGAGTGAAATGAAAACAACAGCTTTGTCAACATTGACTTCTATATCTGGATCATTAATACCAATTTCTTTTTTAAGGCTTGTAACTAATGCAAATGTAACACTGTCTTTTCTGTTTAATGCATCTTGAATTCTTGTTATTTTTAAGTCTTTCTCTTTCATACTTTCAAGAGTTCTTTCAAGGTTTTCAGCACCTTTTGTAGTCAATTCAAGATAATCTTGACTTTGAATGAATAACTGATCATTTCTTCTTTTCAAATCAGATAGTTGTTCTTTATAAGCATTTGCAAGTGTCTCAGAAGTAGATTTTTCTTCTAAACAAGCATTCAATTTAATTGTTGCTGTATTTAAAAGATCCTGTGTCTTCTTATGTCTGTTTTCAAGTGAAGTATATTCTTTTTTACTTACACATGATGACATTACAAATAATGTAATTAAGCTTAAAAAAAATGTTTTTTTCATTTTAAAATATTTTATGTTAGTAGTACTTAGTAAAATTAGCAAAAAGAAAACTTAAATCAGATAAATTTCTCACCTTTTGTGAAATAAATATTTAAATATAATAGACCTAATTTGATAATGTTTTACAGCTCGTTTGTTTTTTCTTCTAAATTCTAATAACAGATTAATATGCTTATAAAACGAAATATATGCTTTAATTATTGCAATGAAATGCTTGAAACCCTTATCAAATAGTAAATAAACAGAGACACTTAAGTCAATAAATAACTTCTCAAACAAAAGTAGAAACAGATTATTTTGTGAATTTTTTGTAATCATAAACAACTTATTTCTAAAATTTAGATAAGTTTTTTTTGGGTTTTTTTGATCTAAGGTAGCTGCATTAGCATGAAAAACTACAGATTTATTATTATATCTTATTCTATAACTTGAATTTTGAATCCTCCAACACAGGTCAATTTCTTCCATGTGAGCCCAAAATCTTTCGTCAAATCCATTATGATCTTCAAATATTTTTTTTCTAACAAAAAAACATGCTCCACATGCCCAGAATATGTCTTTAATTTTGTCGTATTGTCCTAAGTCTTTTTCAATTATTTTATAATTCCTCCCATCGCAATAAGGATATCCGTATTTATCCAAGTAACCACCTGCTGCTCCTGCATAATCAAATTTTGATTTTTCGTAATAGTTTTTCAGTTTTGGCTGAATTACAGCAGTTTTTGGTTCTAAATCAAATTGTTTTAAAATATTATCTGTCCAATTTTCTGTTACCTCAACATCATTATTTAAAAGACACAAGATTTCATCATTTATTTTTTTTAATCCAATATTATAACCTTTTGCAAATCCGTAATTAGTATCTAATTTTATGATTTTTATCCTCTTGTAGTTATTTTCAACAAAGCCAATAGAATTATCATTAGAACCATTATCAATGATATAAATATTATGTTTTATGGGGGTGAACTTGATTAATGATGGTAAAAATTGACTCAATAATTCTTCTCCGTTCCAATTCAATATAACTATACCTAAATTCATTTATTAACGGGGATTTCCTTTAAAAATTCGATATTTCTTTGATCATTATTGATTCTACAATAATAATGAATTATTCCATTGGTAACCATTAAAAATTCTGCATTTACTTCCTGGTTATACCTTAAGATTTGATCAAAGCTTTCTTGATTGATTTTTATATTTGGCGCCTTACACTCAACAAGTAAAATACATCCTCCGTTAATATCATGAACCAAAATATCAAATCTTTTGGTTGTGTTATTTAATTGTATTTTTTTTTCAATTGATATTAAATTTTTCTTAAACTTTTTTTCATTAATTAGGAATTTAACACAATTTTGTCTAACCCATTCTTCTGGTGTTAACTCAATATATTTTTTTCTAATTTCATCAAAAATAAATCTCTTTTGATTAATTTCTTTTAATCTAAATTCATAATTTGGGAATGATAAGTTTAACATTTATATTTTAATTATTGAATACTCTTTCCGAAATAAAAAATGATATAAAAACAAAAAATTTCTCACCAATATACCTTTTGATGGGTGAGGAGGAATTTTATATTGACAATATAACTAATTTATTTATTGAAAATGTACTTTCTGAAGAAGAGAAACAGTTTAATCTAAATGTATTATACGGAAAGGAATCATCAGTTGATCAAATTATTTCAATTTGTAAAAAATATCCTTTAAATTCCACATTTCAGATTGTTCTTGTTAAAGAAGCACAGGATTTATCTCGTAGTTTCGATGGTTTTACAGACTATTTTAAAAACCCACTTAATTCAACAATTTTAATAATAAACTACAAACATAAATCCATTGATAAACGAAAGTCATTTTTTAAGGTATTACAAAAAAATGCTAAAGTTTTTGAATCTAAAAAGTTATATGATAATCAGGTTCAAAACTGGATAACTGATAATGTTCAGGGTGCTGGTTTTTCAATTGACAGAAAATCTGCCATATTGATTAATGAACATTTAGGGAATAGTTTGAGTAAAATCTCCAATGAACTTGAAAAGCTATTTGAAATAAAAAAGAAAGAAAAGATCATAGAGCTTACAGATATTGAGAAATACATCGGTATTTCAAAAGAATATAACAATTTTGAGTTAAGAAGGGCTTTGGGAGAAAAAAATTATAATAAAGCATATCAAATAGCTCAATATTTTACAGAAAACCCAAACTCAAATCCGCTAGTTATAAGTATTTCTGTGATTTTCGATTTTTTTAATAAACTACTAATTTATCATTCAAATTCAAATTTAGATGACAGAAGGTTAGCTTCTATGCTGGGGGTAAACCCTTATTTTCTTAGTGAATATAAGCTGGCATCGTCAAACTATAATCTAAAACAAGTAGTAAGTATTATTTCACTAATTAGAGATTATGATATGTTTTCCAAGGGTGTGGGAATCAAAAAGTCTGATTCTTTTCTTCTAAAGGAAATGGTCCTGAGAATTATTAAAATAAATTAAAGTGGGAATTTTCCAGGATTTAATTCATTCATAATAGAGTATATCCTGTCAAAAACATCGTCAACTGAAGGCTTTGAAAAATAATCACCGTCTGTACCGTAAGCAGTTCTATGGTCTTTTGCGGACATGGTGTTGGGTTTACTGTCTAGATAATTATATATATTTTGATTATTAATCAAATTATCTAAGATATAAGCGCTTGCACCGCCTGAAAAATCTTCATCAATAATTAATACTCTGTTAGTTTTCTTTACACTTTCAGTAATTTCTTTTTCTATGTCAAATGGTATTAAAGATTGACAGTCAATTATTTCACAACTTATGTTAAATTTTTGTAATTCTTCAGAGGCTTTTTCTACTATTTTTAAAGTTGATCCATATGAAATTACAGTTATATCTTCACCAGATTTAATTTTATCAACCTTTCCTATTTGAACAGTATAGTCACCAATATTTGTTGGCATTTGTTCTTTTGTGCGATAGCCATTTAAACATTCTACAACTATAGCGGGCTGATCTCCTTTTAGCAAAGCGTTATAAAATCCTGCTGCAATTGTCATATTTCGTGGAACTAACAGGAATATTCCTCTTAGTAGATTTATCATGCCACCCATTGGAGATCCAGCATGCCAAATACCTTCTAGTCTATGTCCTCTTGTTCTTACTATAAGCGGAGCATTTTGTTTCCCTCTAGTTCTGTAATGAAGAGTGGCCAAATCATCACTTAGTAACTGGATTGAATAAAGTAGATAATCTAAGTATTGAATCTCTGCAATTGGTCTTAAACCTCTGAGGGCGAGTCCAATTCCCTGTCCAATTATAGTAGCTTCACGAATACCTGTGTCAAAAACTCTGGTTTCACCAAATATCTCTTGAAGACCTTCTAATCCTTGATTTACTCCACCAATTTTACCAGCATCTTCACCAAATATTATAACATTATCGTTTTTCTCCAATATTTTTTTAAAATTTTCTCTTAAAATAATTCTTCCATCAACAAAATCAGCATTATTATCATATTTGGCCTTAATTAAGGGGGTTTTTGATGGATTATAAGCAGATTCACTATATAAGTGAGAACTATAATCATATTGTGTCTTAACACGTAATTTAGATAACCAATCCCTTAGTATATTTACTTTTGGATTTTTCTCTAGCATTAATTCCCTTAAAATAGCATTGGTAGATGTAAATAAATCTCGTTTATTTGATTCTTTGATAGAATTTAAATCATTTAAAATCTTCTGGATGCCTGAATTGTTTGACTTAATATCATTGACAAACAGGCTATTTAATTTATTAATATTATTTGTTGTTTCCTTTAAAGATTCTTTTTTTGCTGATAACTTAGATTCAAGAACAAATTTTTTAGCATCATCTTCAATTTTATCAAGATCTTTTGAGGAAATGATATTATTATCTAAAATCCATTGACGCATTTTCTTAATACAGTCATAATCTTTTTCCCATTTTAATCTTTCTTCCGATTTGTACCTCTCGTGAGATCCGGATGTAGAGTGTCCTAAAGGCTGTGTTAATTCATTCACATGAACGATCACAGGTACGTGTTCTGTTCTGCATATTTGTTCAGCCTTTTCATAAGTTTTCATAAGCTCAACATAATCCCATCCTTTAACTTTAAAAATTTCAAAACCATTTGAATCTTTCTCTTTCTTAAAACCCTTTAAAACTTCTGAAATATCACCTTTAGTTGTTTGATATTCAGATGGGACAGAAATACCATAATTATCATCCCAAACACTTACAATCATTGGAATTTGCATAACTCCAGCTGCATTAATACTCTCAAAAAAATGACCTTCACTTGTTGATGCATCACCAATTGTTCCCCATGCAATTTCATTTCCATTCTCAGTGAATTTTTCAGAGCCAGTGACTTTCAATTTTTTATAAATTTTTGAAGCTTGGGCCAATCCTAATAATCTTGGCATTTGACTTCCTGTAGGGGATAGGTCAGCACTGGAATTGAATTGTTTTGTCAAGTTTTTCCAATCATAATTTTCATCTAAACTGTGGGTTGCAAAAGAACTACCCATTTGTCTACCTGCACTCATTGGATCATGTTTAATATCAGTATGTGCATATAAACCAGCAAAAAACTGCTGAGGTGTAACTTCATCAAGTGAAAACATAAAGGTTTGATCTCTATAATAACCCGATCTAAAATCCCCTTTTTTGAAAAATTTTGCCATAGCAATCTGAGGAAGCTCTTTTCCATCTCCAAAGATTCCAAAACTAGCTTTTCCTGTAAGAACTTCCCGTCTACCGATAATACTACATTCTCTACTTGTAAATGCTACTCTATAATCATTAAGAATTTCTTCTTTAAATTGATCAAATGATATTGATTTTTTCTTGTTTTTAGAATGCATAAATCGATTGAGTAGCGGTATGCAAATTTACTTAATCATCAATGCATATCCAATTTTCTTTCAATTTTTACATAAAAAATTAAAACGTAATCAGAAAATTAAAAATTAGGGGTAAAGACATAATTTTTATGAAACTCTTCAAGAATTTCTATTACCTCCTCCTTGGTGTCAGCAGTTTGAAATAAATCTAAGTCAGACTCACTAATATTTTTATTGTTTTCTAGTAAAGATTGTTTTAACCATTCTATCATTCCAGACCAAAATTCTTTACCAACTAAAATAATCGGGAATTTTTCTGCTTTATAAGTTTGGATTAAGGTTATAGCTTCAAAAAGTTCATCGAGGGTTCCAAAACCACCAGGCATTACTACAAAACCTTGTGCGTATTTCACAAACATAACCTTTCTGACAAAGAAATAATCAAAGTTAAGTTGTTTGTCTTTATCGATATATTTGTTATTTGTATCTTCAAAAGGAAGGTTTATACATAAACCGACAGACTTACCTTTTACTCTATTAGCGCCTTTGTTAGCTGCTTCCATTATTCCAGGACCACCACCTGTAATAACTCCATATCCGCGTTCAACAATCGCTTGCGATATATCTTCTGCCAATTTGTAAAACTTATTTTCTGGATGGGTTCTCGCTGATCCAAAAATTGAAATACATGGTCCGATTGCAGCTAATTTTTCATAACCCTCGACAAATTCACCCATGATTTTGAATATCGACCATGAGTCATTTGTTTTAGTTTCATTCCACTTTTTATCTCTTCTTTCATTCATTTCTTCATCTAAGTTAGCTCTTTTTTAAGAAAATCAGCAGTCAGACTGGAATTGCATTTTAAAAATTCGTTAATATATCCTTGAAAAATTATTTTACCACCGTTTTTACCACCCTCTGGACCTAAATCAACAATATAATCACCTTTCTTTATCACATCCATATTATGTTCAATTATTATAACACTATTCCCTTTATTAATTAGTGTTTCAATCACCCCTAATAAAACTCTAATATCTTCAAAATGAAGACCTGTTGTTGGCTCGTCCAATACATACAAGGTGTTTCCTGTATCTCTTTTACTTAATTCAGTGGCAAGTTTAATCCTTTGGGCTTCACCACCTGAAAGTGTAGTACTTTGTTGACCTAGGGTAAGGTAACCCAAACCAACATCCCTGATGGTTTTGAGTTTTCTAAATATTTTTGGAATATGTTCAAAAAAGTCAGTTGCATCATTTACACTCATGTTAAGAATATCGTTGATTGACTTCCCTTTGTACTTTATTTCTAAAGTCTCACGATTGAATCTTTTACCCATACATGATTCACATTCAACATAAACATCTGGTAAAAAATTCATTTCAATTTGTTTTAAACCCGCACCTTTACATTCTTCACATCTACCGCCTGGGACATTAAAACTAAATCTTCCGGGTTTATATCCTCGAATAACGGATTCGTTGAGTTTTGAAAAAATATTTCTGATTTCACTAAAAACTCCACAATAAGTAGCAGGATTACTTCTGGGGGTTCTACCAATTGGAGATTGATTAATATTTACAATTTTATCAATATTTTCAAGACCTTTAATTGATTTATATGAAAGTGCTGTTTTTTCAGCTCTGTATATTTTGTTATGTAAAACAGGAAATAATGTTTCATTAATTAGAGTAGATTTTCCGCTTCCCGAAACACCTGTTATGATCGTTAGGGCATTTAAAGGTATTTTTAAATCAATATTCTTTAAATTATTCCCTGTACATCCCTTTAATTCTATAAACTTTCCGTTACCTTGCCTGTGATTTTCGGCGGCTTTTATTTGTTTCGTATTGTTTATATATTGGGCAGTTAAAGAGTTACAACTAAGTAATTCTTTTTTATTTCCAGAAAAAATTATTTCACCTCCTTGTTTCCCTGCATAAGGGCCAACATCGATGATATGATCTGACTTAAGAATCATATCACGATCATGTTCAACTACAATTATTGAATTTCCAATATCACGAAGTTTAAGTAGTGAATCAATTAATTTTTGATTATCACTTTGATGTAGGCCAATGCTAGGTTCATCAAGAATATAAAGTACACCTGTAAGTTGCGATCCAATCTGTGAAGCTAATCTGATTCTTTGACTTTCACCACCTGAAAGAGATTTTGATGTTCTGTTTAAAGTTAAATAACCAAGACCTACATTTTCAAGAAACTTAATTCTCTCATTTATTTCTTTTATAATTTCAGAGGAGATAACTTTTTGTTTTTTACTAAGTTTTGTGTTTAAGTTTTTAAACCATTTAGATAAGTCTTTTATTTCAAGATTAACTATTTCATTAATATTTTTATTATCTATTTTAAATTGTAAAGCTTCTTTTTTAAGTCTTGATCCTTGGCAATTTTCACATAAAACTTCTCTGAAATAATTGTTTGCCCACCTTTTTAATCTTATTGAGTCATTATTATGATATTGTTCACTTATAAAGTTACATATTCCTTCAAATGAAATCACATAATCTATATTTACCCCAATAGATTTATTTTGAACTTTCAATCCGTCATTTAATCCATATAAAATGGCATTCATTCCATTTTTTGGAATTTTTTTTATCGGGTCATCAAGAGAAAAGTTGAATTTTTTTGAAATCAATTCAATCTGCTTATAAATCCATGATTTCTTCGATTTAATCAAATCTATCGCTCCATCATTTATTGAAATTGAATCGTTAGGAATAATTTTTGTAATATCAACTTCTTTAATTGTTCCAAGTCCTTTGCATTTTTTGCAAGCACCTCTGGGGGAGTTAAATGAAAAATTATTTGGATCTGGTAATTGATATGAAATTCCAGAATCTTCACACATTAAATTTAAACTGAAGTATCTTCCTTCATCGGAATCTTTTTCAATAATCAAAATTGAGTTATTACCGTGAAAAAAACATGTCTCGATACTATCTTTTAATCTTTTTTTTGAAAATTTTTCCTTTTCCAGAAAAAGCTTATCAATGACAATTTCAATATCATGATTCTTGTATCTTTCAAGACTAGTGCTATTTGAAATATCAAATATTTCACCGTCTATTCTACACTGAGTAAAACCTTTTTTGATTGTTTGCTGAAATAAATCCTGATAATTTCCTTTTCTTGATTTTATCACAGGAGATAAGAGGATTATTTTTTTGTCTAGATAAATAGATTCAATTAAATCCAAAATTTGTTCTGAAGTGTAGCTGATCATTTTTTTGTCAGTAACATAACTATATGCCTCAGAACATCTTGAATATAATAATCTTAAAAAATCATAAATTTCCGTAGTAGTTCCGACAGTTGATCTTGGGGATTTATTCACTGTTTTTTGTTCAATAGCTATAACAGGGGATAGCCCCTCAATTTTATCAACTTCAGGTCTTTCCATTTTTGACAAAAACTGTCTTGCGTAAGCAGAGAATGTTTCAATATATCTCCTTTGTCCTTCAGCATAGATAGTGTCAAATGCCAAAGATGATTTACCACTGCCTGAAAGACCAGTAATAACAACAAGTTTGTCTCTAGGAATTTTAAGGTCTAAGTTCTTTAAATTATTTGACTTAGCACCGTATATTAAAATTTCATTAATATTACTCATAACGATTAAAAGCCAATTGCTGTATCATCACCTCTTTTGTCCGCTCCACCTTCAAGTTTTTTATCCTTTTTTACTAAAATTCCATCAACTCTACCAATTGAAACCTTGTCATTGAGCCTGTAACCAGATTTAATAAGATTATTTTTAATTTTTTCATCAAATAATTCAGATTCAATTCTGATTGAGTCTGGTTTCCACTGATGATGAAATCTTGCAGAGTTTACAGCCTCTTGCATTGTCATATTAAACTCATGAACATTCAATATTGTTTGAACAACCGATGTAATAATCGTAGAACCACCAGGTGTACCTAAAGTCATAAATAATTCACCATTTTTTTCAACAATTGTTGGCGTCATAGAACTTAACATCCTCTTTTGTGGTTCGATTTTATTTGCCTCACCACCTATAAGACCATACATGTTTGGATAACCAGGCTTACTTGAAAAGTCGTCCATTTCATTATTTAGAAAAAATCCCAATTCGTTTGAATATAGCTTTGAACCAAAGGTGCCATTTAATGTTGTTGTAACAGCTATTGCATTTCCAAATTGATCAACTATCGAATAATGAGTCGTTTCATCACTTTCGTTTATCTCAATATTCCCGTAGCCAATGTAATTTGAATCAGTTGGTTTTTCAAATGAAAAATCATTCATTCTAATATTCAAATAACTTTCACTAGTTAATTTATTGACAGGGACTTGAATGAAATCTGGGTCTCCTAAGTAATGACTTCTATCTGCAAAAGATCTTCTCTCAGCTTCCACTAGTAATTTTATATAATTAGACGAGTTGTGACCAAAAGTTTTTAAATCAAAAGGCTCAATCATTTTCATAATTTGATTTATACAAACACCACCACTAGACGGAGGAGACATTGATATAATTTTTAATCCATCATAATTAAATATGATCGGATCTCTCCAAACGGGTTTATACGACTCCAAATCATTCAGAGTTATGATTCCTCCATTGTTTTGTATAAATTCAACTAATTTTTTGGCAGTTTCACCCTTGTAAAATTCGTCTCTACCATATTCCATAATTCTCTCAAGGGTAGAAGCAAGATTTGGAAATTTAATCGTATCGTTAGTATTGAAATCATTATCAAAAAGTATTTTTGATTTATTAACAAGTTTAAAATATTTACGATTTTCTTCAATTCTATTTTTTTGTTTTTCCGTGACAATCACTCCTTTTTTCGCTAGTTCTATTACGGGACTTATTAACTCATTGATTGTTAATGTTCCATACCTTTCATGTGCTTCAAAAATACCTGCAATTGTCCCTGGTACTCCAACAGAAAGGCCACCTATCATACTTAGACCTTCAATTACTTCCATATTTTCGTCCAAATACATGTCACTTGTGGAATTTATTGGTGCTCTTTCCCTGTAGTCTAAAGCGCCTGTACTTCCGTCAGATTTTCTGTATACCATAAAACCACCACCACCAATATTTCCTGCTGATGGATATGATACTGCTAGTGCTAATTCTGTAGCTAACATAGCATCAAAAGCATTACCTCCTTTTTTTAAAATATCTACACCAATTTTACTAGCTTCTTGTCTTGCAGAAACAACCATTCCATTATCAGCGAGAACACCTTCATACTTATTACTACAGGAAAAAATGAATAGAATAAGTAAAATATATTTAGAGAGATTTTTCAATATTGATATTTTGACCGAATTTACAAATTCAATTTTTTACACTAGTATAATTAAAAGTATATTTGCAAAAAACAATTATAATGCCACTAATAAAATCAATTTCTGGAATTAGAGGAACAATTGGAAACAGAAAAGGTGAGGACCTAACTAAGGAAGATATTGTTTTATATACAAGGTCATTTATTTTATGGCTTGAAAATGAAAAACTCATAATTAACAATAAAATAGTTGTTGGTAGAGATGCAAGAATTTCTGGTAAAATGGTTGAAGACTTAGTTTTAGATACTTTAACAAAGATGGGTGTAAATGTTGTTTGTCTAGGTTTATCCACGACACCTACAGTTGAAATTGCTGTTCCTTTGGAAAATGCTGATGCTGGAATTATAATCACTGCCAGTCACAATCCAAGAAATTGGAATGCATTAAAGTTATTAAATAACAATGGGGAATTTATTAATGCTAAAGATGGTGAAAAACTATTAAAAATTGCAAATTCAAACCATTCTTATAAATATGATTCCAAAAATGTAGGGGAGGTTGAATTCAAGAATCAATATATAGACACTCATACTGATTTGATTATAAACTTACCATTGGTTGATGCTGATTTAATTAGAAGTAGGAACTTTAAAGTTGTTGTTGATGCTGTAAATTCCACAGGTGGAATTGCAGTGCCTAATCTACTGAACAAGTTGGGTGTGGAAGTGGTAAAACTTTATTGTGATCCAAACGGGGAGTTTCCACACAATCCTGAACCTCTAGAAGAAAACCTAACCGATTTATCTAAATTGGTAGTTAAAGAACAAGCTGATTTTGGAATAGTTGTAGATCCTGATGTAGATAGATTGGCTTTTGTTTCTGAAAATGGAGAAGTTTTTGGAGAAGAATATACTTTAGTTGCATGTGCTGATTACTTTTTAAAAAATAAGCCAGGAATAACTGTAAGCAACTTAAGTTCATCTAGAGCGCTTAAAGACATTACCGAATCATATGGTTGTGAATATTTTTCAAGTGCAGTTGGAGAGGTTAATGTTGTTGAAAAAATGAAAGAGAAAAATGCTGTTATTGGTGGTGAAGGTAATGGTGGTATAATTTTACCAGAATTACATTATGGCAGAGATGCACTGGTTGGAATTGCTCTTTTTCTAACTCATTTATCAAAATTAAACATTTCATGTTCTGATCTCAGAAAAAAATATCCAGACTATTTCATGTCAAAAGAAAAAGTTGATTTGAGTTACGATTTGGACGTAGACTCTATTATCGAAAATATCAGAGAGAAATATTCTCATGAGAAAACAAGTGGTGTAGATGGATTAAAAATTGATTTTGAAGATTCATGGGTACAACTCAGAAAAAGTAATACTGAACCAATTATAAGAGTATACTCAGAGGCAAAATCTCAAAAGAGTGCTGATGAATTGTCAACAAAATTCATTGCAGAGATTAAAAATTTCAGTTAGATAAAGTTTTTCTGTGTTTAAATCTTTTATGTGTCCAGGTATAATATTCAGGCTTGTCAATTATTTGTTTTTCTAAAAGTTCAATAAATCGTTCTGTTATTTCAAAATCACTAAACTTTTTTGGTTCTTCAGTAATTGTAACAAAAGACACTTCATAATAACCTCTTTTAATTTTTTGAACATCCATAAATACAACAGCCATATTGTATTTTTTTGCAATTGTTTCGGCACCGGTATGTATTGGAACATAATTATTTAAAAACATACCCCAATAATTAGCTTTATTTTTTCTTGGTGACTGATCTGATGCAAACCCATACAAGTTTAATTCTGATGTTTTAGATTTTTTCAAAATTTCTCTAAAGGTATCTTTAGTTGATATTAAATCTCCGTTATACTTACTTCTGTTTTTCTTTGCCCATTTATCAAAGTACTTATTTGATAATTTTTTATAAATGCCATTAATTTTATATTTAGTGAATCTGTCAAGGATAAATACCCACTCCCAACTACAATAATGACCAGCTATTAGAATTAAGTTTTGGTTTTTGTCATAAATTCTATCTAGCAGTTCAGGGTTTTTAAACTTATATCTTTTTTTCATTTCATCTTCGGAAATATTCATTGATTTAAATGACTCAAGAAAAATATCAGAAAGATATCTGTAAAATTTTTTTTCAATTTTTATCCTCTCTTCAATAGACATTTTAGGGAAGGCAAGTTTTAGGTTTTCTCTAACAACTTTTTTTCGATAAGAAAATATGTAATAAATCAAATAATACATTATGTCAGAGAATAAGTAGATTAATCTAAAACTCATTCTTGAAATCAACCACATAAATGGATAAACAATAATGTAGACAAGTAAATTCACGTAATTCCTTTGAGGCAAATATATATTATATTTGACATCATTTATATTTTTTCTGTGAACTCTGTTGCGATTATAATTATAGGTTTAAATATTTTTTTCTCTTACAAAGGATTTAGAGACCGCATATTCTTTAATAAATATAAGTTCAGTCCTGTACGTATAAAAGGGGGTGAGAAAATTAGATACATTTCATCTGGTTTTTTACATGTTGATACGACTCATTTGATTGTTAATATGTTTACTCTTTATTTTTTTGTAGATGCTGTTATTTTTAGAGTTGGTGAGATAAATTTCTTAATTATATATTTTACAAGTTTAATATTTGGAAATTGGCTAACCTATAGATTTAATTCAAATAATATAAATTATAGCGCTGTTGGTGCCAGCGGTGCGGTAATGGGTATTGTATATTCAGCTATTTTGTTAAACCCTGAAATGACTTTATTCTTTTTTATTTTACCGATGCCTGGGTATCTTTTTGGTCTAGGTTATTTGTTTTATTCTATTTATTCAATGAAAAAAGTTAATGATAATATTGGTCATGAAGCACATTTGGGTGGAGCAATTGCTGGCTTTTTTAGTACTATTATTATTTCACCCGCTGTTGTATTTACTAATTTATTCACAGTTTTAATTCTATTAATACCTATTGTTTACTTTTACATCAAATCTAAATAGCGTTGATAAAAAATGATAACATACTAGCATTAGCATCACCATCTGGAATTGGAGCTATTTCTATGATTAGAATTTCTGGTCCTGAAAGTATTTCAATTGCTGACAAAATATTTAATGGAGTAGAAAAAATCAAATTAATAGACCAAAAAGCTAATACTGTTCAGTTGGGTTACATTGTTGAAGATGATAGAATCATTGATAAGGTATTAATAACTGTTTTTAGAAACCCTAAATCATATACAGGTGAAGACTTGGTCGAGATTTCATGTCATGGAAGTATTTTTATTCAGGAATCTATTATTCAGCTATTGCTAAATCACAATTGCAGGGTGGCTAATCCAGGCGAATTTACAATGCGATCCTTTTTAAATGGTAAAATGGATTTAAGTCAAGCTGAATCGGTTGCTGATCTGATTTCTAGTAATACTGAGGTCTCACACAGGCTAGCTATGAACCAAATGAGAGGAGGTTTTAAAAATGATATAAATGAATTGAGAACTGAGCTAGTAAATTTTGCTGCATTGATTGAACTAGAATTGGATTTTTCTCAAGAGGATGTAGAGTTTGCCAACAAAAAGCAATTAAATAAATTATTAGATAAAATTACTTTTAATTTAAAAAAGCTAATAGATTCATTTAAGACGGGGAATGTCATTAAAAATGGAATACCAATAGCTATAGTTGGTGAACCTAATACAGGAAAATCTACCTTGTTAAATACATTACTTAATGAAGAACGTGCAATTGTAAGCTCAATAGCAGGAACAACAAGGGATACAATTGAAGATCAAATAAATATAAATGGTGTTAACTGTAGATTTATAGATACAGCTGGTATTAGAAATACAGATGATGAAATTGAGAGTATTGGAATAGAGAGAACTTTCAAAAAAATGAATGAATCAGAAATTATTATTTTCTTGATCGATCACTCGACTCTTAATCATGAAAAATTAAATTATTATGTAAATTATCTTAATGAGATTGATAATAAATTTCCTGATACTAAATTGATAACATTATTAAACAAAATTGATATAAAGTCTGAAACTTTAGTAAGTGATTTAGACGAATTTAAACCCATATTGATAAGTGCGAAAAACAAGTCAAATATTGATAATTTAAAAGATGAGATTATTTCATACGTAAATAACTTAACAAGCCAAATTGATAATTCCACTATATCAAACTCAAGACATTATGACTTATTAAATAAAACTTATGAAGAAATTCACAAAGTAAAAATCTCAATATCCAAAAATATATCATCTGATCTATTGGCAATTGACATTAAACAAGCAATTTATTTTTTAGGGGAACTAACTGGTGAAATATCCAATAACGAAGTACTGGGAAATATATTTTCAAAATTTTGTATTGGAAAGTGATATAAAAACAGTTTTAATACAGTTTAAATTTTATTCAAAAATATATTTCTTGTGCTAATCTGAAAGTATTTGAATGTGCTTCTATTATATCTTTCAATATTGGGGAATATCCTCCACCCATACTTACCTGAACGGGAATTTTGTTGGTTTTGCAATAATCTAAAACAAATCTATCCCTTTCTTTACACCCCTTTATCGAAACAGCCAATCTTCCAAGTTTGTCATTTTCAATTATATCAACACCGGATAAATAAAAAATAAAATCTGGTTCAAAATTATCGATTAGTTGAGGAATATCGTACTTAATTTTTTTTAAGTATTCTTTATCGGTTGTTCCATCACTAAAACCATAATCAAAATCACTAGTTTCTTTTCTGAATGGATAATTTTTTTCTCCATGAAATGAAGCGGTAAAAACATTTTTATTTTCTCTGAATATTTCTGCTGTTCCGTTTCCCTGGTGAACATCTAAATCCAATACTAATATCTTTCTACTAAAACCATTTTCGATTAAAAAATTTGCCGCTATAGCTTGATCATTTAAAATACAAAATGCTTCTGCACGATTTGTAAAAGCGTGATGAGTACCACCGGCTATATTCATTGAAATTCCGTATTTAATTGAGTTTGTAGCACATTCAATTGTGCCTTGTACAATTTTTTTTTCTCTTTCAATAAGTTTTTGAGACATGGGAAATCCAATTGCTCTTATCTCCTTCTTATCTAATTTTTGATTAATTAAGCTATTATAATAATTAGATTCATGGGTCAGAAGTATAACATTATCTTCAATATCACCCGGATTAAAAAAATTGTTTTCGTTACATGTATTTTCAATGATTAATTGCTCAGGAATCAGTTCATACTTTATCATTGGAAACCTATGGTTTTCTTTTAGCGGATGGTTGTATAAAGAATGATGAGCAATTTTAAGCACAGGTCATAAATTAATGGAATAAATTTTGATTATGTTAATCATAAAATATGCCATATGAGAACATTTCTTTTTTCTTTTATTTTATTTATTTCTTTAAATTCTTTTTCTCAAGACACATTTTCAATAATTGCTGTTGACCCACAAACAGGGGAAGTTGGTGCTGCTGGAGCTACATGTTTATACAATCAGAGCGATGGAATAATAGACATTATATCAAGTATAATTCCAGGGAAGGGGGGTATTTTATCACAAGCCTATGTATGTGTTCCAAACATCAATCTACAAAATGGTATTGATCAAATGAATAATGGTCTTTCACCAGACGAAATAATTGATTGGTTAATTGAAAATGACCAATGTAACGCGCTTTCATTTTATTACAGACAATATGGAATTGTTGATATTGATGAAAATGGTGAGGTGAGAACTGCAGGCTACACAGGATCCTTTGCTGACAACTATAAGGAGGATAGACAGGGTACAAACTACAGTATTCAAGGAAATATTCTTTTAGATCAATCTGTAATTGATAATATGGAAAATAACTTTAATAATACCCAGGGGAATTTAGCTGAAAAGCTTATGAGCGCGATGCAGGGAGCAAATTTTGCTGGTGCTGATAGCCGATGTTTAGCGGATGGTACATCATCAGCTACTGCTTTTCTTGTGGTATATCAACCTGATGATTCTGTTGGGCCCTCTTTAGAGTTAAATGTTGGTTCACAAGACCCAGGTGTAGAACCCATTAACATATTACAAGAAATGTTTGATAATTATTTATCTCTTGAATCTAACAATAATAATTTAATTAAATTATTTCCGAATCCCACGGATGGTCTTGTAAGTCTAAGTTCTGAAGATAATTATAAGATTGATGTTTTTGATAATATTGGTAAGTTAGTCTTTACAACAATAGGCAACTCATTCAATATACAATCATTAGAAAAGGGCAGCTATTTTATTAAATTGGCATCCGATAATAACACAATTTCTACATATAAAATTCTTCGAAAATGATCAGTAAATATATTTTTATATTACTTATAATATGGGGAATACCAAGCACCTTTTTTAGAAGTAAATTCAGAAAAATTGTTTATCAGACTGATGACTGGAAAATAAATATAAAACCATTATTTGTTAAAGAATTAAAAGGTTTATTTTTTAATATTTTTCCTCAGAATAATGACTACATTAAAACTAGGAATCAGTATAGGATCTATTTATCGGTATACTTATTGCTTTTTATTTTTTACATAATTACAAAATGAAAAATCACCTATTTAACATATTATCCTCCATTATCGCATTTTATATTCCTTTTCAAATCGCATTATTGACTGATTTACCCCTGGTGAAAAATTTAATTTTATTGATTTTTTCCATCCAATGGATAAGTTTTATACCTGCTTATATATTTCAAACCGAAAAGTTTTTTGATTTAACTGGAAGTATCACCTATTTAACAACTGTTCTTGCTGCTTTGTATGTCACTGACTCTGGAAAAATTTCTGATTATGTAATTGTTTCATGTGTTGTCATTTGGGCAATAAGACTTGGTTCTTTCTTATTTATGAGAATTCATAAAGCTGGAGAGGATAGAAGGTTTAGGGATATTAAACCTAATTTTACTAGATTTTTTATGACATGGACTCTTCAAGGAATGTGGGTTTCAATGTGTCTGTTATGTGTTCTAACTGCTCTTTCTTCATATTCAGGAATTATCGTTAATAATATATTTTATATTGGATTAATGATATTTATTTCAGGTTTTATAATTGAAGTTTTGGCAGATCACCAAAAAACAGTTTTTAGAAAAGACCTAAAGAATAAGGATAAATTTATTTCAACAGGGTTATGGTCTTACTCCAGACATCCGAATTACTTTGGTGAAATATTATTATGGCTAGGAATTGCTGTTATGTCATTTTCATCTCTTGAAGGATTTCAATATTTCACATTGATATCTCCGATATTTGTATATATATTACTTGTATACATTTCTGGTATTAGAATGTTAGAAAATCAAGCAAATAAAAAATGGGGACATCTTGATTCTTACAAAGAATATTTAAAAAATACGCCTAGGCTTTTTTTTAGAATTTTTGGTTAATTTTGATATTTATAAAAACTAACCATGAAAAAATTTTTTTCTTTCGCTGGAACTATTAGCGGTACAACCTTTTTTTTAAGAACATTATTTACAATAGTTCTTTCAATCCCTTTAATTATTACATTAATTTCAAAATGGACATCATATTTTACATCCCTTGGTAATTTTGATATTTCCGACCCATCACTTGAAAATCAAATGGCTATACAAGCCTTTGGTGATGAATTAGCTCAGAAAATTGCTGACAATCCAGAATTTTATTTAAACGACTTTCTAAACTCATTTACTTTTGGATGGATACTATTATTTGTCTTAAGTGTAATTCCTGCAATTTGGTTTGGATTAGCTACATATTATAAAAGAGTTTCTGCACTTTTTTTTGAGCAAAGAAAACAGGTTTTCTTGGCCCTGGTCACTTTTGATATTGTTTCTGATTATATAGTTTTATCAAACTCTGGGATTTTAACCACAATAGTCTCATCAATAGGAATACTAATTTTTGTATTTCTTGTATTTAATAACTCTAAATTTGAAAATCATGAAGGTTAATTATGTTTTTTTATCAATTTTTTTAATGTTTAATTCCTGTATTTCCCTAAAGGTTGGTAATAAGGATGTTAAAACCAATAATTCAACCTCAAATTTGAACACAATAGAGTTTATAAATTCTCAGGAAAATATTGATCGTGGATATCCATTTTCAGAAGCCACAGTGGTTAATGGTATCATTTTTCTGTCCGGTGAAATAGGAACACTTCCTGATGGTACACTAATCGATGGAGGTATTGAAGCTGAAACTAGACAAACATTAACCAACATCAAAAACAAACTTGAAAAAATGGGGGGATCAATGGACGATATTTTTAAATGTACTTGTATGCTCTCAGATATAAAAGATTGGCCGTTGATGAGTCTAGAGTATAAGAAGTTTTTTAATCCTCAAAAATTGCCTGCGAGAAGTGCCTTTGCGGGAAGCGGTTTGGCTTTAGGAGCTAAGCTAGAAATTGAATGTATTGCAATCAAAAAAAATTAGATTTTGATTAAAAACAAAAATTTTTGGATTTTACTTATGATAATTGTGCCACTGATTGGTTTATTATTCAAAGTTTATGCTTTATTACTCGTTCTTCCACTGGGCTTTGCGCTTGGTAAAAAATCTAAGTAAGTTCAATAAATAGGATACTAGTTCCTATAATAATCACAAATAAACCGAAAACCATTTTTAATTTATTTTCAGGGACTTTCTGTGAAAATAATTGACCAATAAATATTCCGATAACAGATATTAGAGTGAAAAATAGTAAAAACATCCAATCAATTCTAAGGTTTTGAACATCTCCTATAAAACCAATTAATGATTTTAATGAGATAATCGCTAAAGAAGTTGCAATTGCTGCTTTCATTCTTAAATCAGAAAGAATTACAAGTATTGGGATTATTATAAATCCGCCACCAGCACCAACCAAACCTGTCAAAAAACCTATTAAAGACCCTTCTGCAAAAATTAAGAATTTATTTGGAGCTATGGTTTTAGTTTGCTTTAGCCCAACAATGGTTTTTGGGGTTCTTTTTATCATTAAAAAACCTGCTACTAGCATAAGTATTGAAAACAAAAGCATTATTAATTGATTTTTACTAAGAAATATCAAATCTGAGTCAATTATGGTCTCAGGAATCAAATGTATCAAGTATTTTCTTGTTAAATAAACGGTGATAACAGCTGAAAATGAAAATAATAATGTTGTTGAATAGTTAATCAATTTATCCCTTAAATTCTTGATTGAACCAATTAAAGATGTAGTACCAACTATGAATAGTGAATAAGCTGTGGCAGTAAATGGGTTTATTCCAAACAAATACACAAGAATCGGAACCGAAAGTATTGATCCACCACTACCAATCAACCCTAAAATTAGACCAACTATAAATGCTCCAAAAAATCCTAATATTTCAAGCGTCTCCAAGAATTTATTTAGTTTAATTTAACTTGATAATTGTTAAGATAAGTTTAATATTTTAAAATCAGACAATCATTTTAAATATCTTTGTCGAAGACTATTTTTAAAAAATGAGGTTTAACAAAATATTATTTTTATTTCTTTTTTTATTTATTAATTCATTTGCTCAAGAAACCGCAATTAAGTCTTTGAAAATAAAATCTTTAGATACAAATAGCGTTAATAAAGAGACATTTAATCTCAATAGAATTTCTCCAATTGGACTCACAAAAAAAAATCCAAAAAAATTTTTCGATTATAATTTAGATTTTGATATAACTTCAAATAAACAGGAAGTTGATATAACGGGTAAAACAGATTTAGTAACACCAACATGGAAAATACGTCAAACTTTTAACGAGGGAAATGTTAATAAATCAAAATTTAGCAAAGACTTTTATTTGGGTGATCTCGAAACAGAATCGGATTATATCATCATAAAATGTAGGGATCATGAATATGTTGACGGAGATAGAATAAGACTAATGATTAATGGAGCAGTTTTACATCCTAATATTTTATTATCATCAGTTTTTTATGTTGTAGATGTTGATTTAGATGATGGGTATAACAATATAGATTTCATTGCATTAAACGAAGGTGAATCAAGTCCAAATACTGCTCAACTGATTGTTATGGATGAATTTGGAAAACAGTTGTCAAATAAAAAGTGGCTAATATCAACGGGTTATAAGGCCAAGCTTGTTGTTTTTAAAAAATAGCTTAGTTGTTAAGCATTACAGGCATTACTAACATAATTAATTCTTCATCATCAGAGTATCCATCGAGTGGTCTTAGAATACCAGCCCTGTTAGGTAAACTCATTTCTAGCTTAACTTCTTTACAATCTAAATTATTAGTCATTTCGATAAGGAATCGGGAATTAAAACCAATTTCAATGTCTTCACCTTTATAGTCACATGTTAGTCTCTCTTCGGCTTTGTTGCTAAAGTCTACATCTTCAGCAGAAATATTTAATTCAGCACCGGCAATTTTTAACCTTACTTGATGAGTTGTTTTATTTGAAAATATTGAAACTCTTTTCAAAGAACTTAACAATAAGGATCTGTCTATTGTTAAAACATTTGGATTTTCGTTAGGAATTACAGCCTCATAATTGGGGTACTGACCGTCAATAAGTCTACAAATTACCGTAAGCCCATCCATATCAAATTTGGCATTAGAATTATTATATTCAATTGTAACCTCTTGGTCATTATCAATAATATTTTTTAGAAGATTAAGAGGTTTTTTAGGCATTATAAATTCTGCAAGTGTAGTAGCTTTAATATCATTCCTCTTATACTTTACTAACTTATGTGCATCAGTAGCAACAAAAGTCAGATTATCAGAGCTTAACTGAAAAAAAACACCACTCATCACTGGTCTCAAATCATCATTTCCAGATGCAAAAATGGTTGAATTTATGGCTTTAGCCAAAACAACACTTGAAATCTTAGTGCTTGATGGATTGTCTAATGTAATGGTTTTTGGGAACTGATCTCCTTCAGTATATGCTAAGGAATACTTACCGTGATTTGAACTGATTTCAACAGTATTATTGTCTTCTACAGTAAATGTCAAAGGTTGTTCAGGAAAGGTTTTTAATGTGTCGATTAAAAGTTTTGAAGGAATTGCTACAGAACCTTTACTTGAACTATCAACTTCGATTGATGAAATCATTGTAGTTTCAAGATCGCTTGATGTGATTTTTAGTGTAGAGCTATCTAGGTCAAATAAGAAGTGATCTAATACTGGAATTGTGTTAGATGTATTTATTACACCACCCAAAATTTGAAGCTTTTTCAGTAAGGTACTACTTGATACAATGAATTTCATATGACTTAATTAGATAATAACAACAAATATATCATATTGATAAATTATTCTTAAATAAACTTATTAACATAGGATTTTATTTAAATGAAATAGTAACAGAATCATAAATCTTTAGCCCCATCAATGATGAAGCAGTTCCAACATTTTGAGGATTACTTCTGTAAATGGAGATTTGTAGGAAGTCACTAGAATTAAAAACAACCATACCTTTTCCTTCGTCATTTCTTTGATTTAATGGTACATTATAATTAACAATATCAGTGTATTTGTTATATATTTTTTTGAATTTATAATTTCTTACCGAAATTTCAAATGATCTCCCTTTTCTAATCTCTTCAAAAATATTCCTTTTTAAGTTGGTTACTACATTTCCAAAATTATCAATGTAGATTACGCTGGATACGATTTGACTCTGGTCTTCATTGACAAAAGGTTTTAGATTCTTAACAGATTTAATTTCTGTAATTTCTTTTCCAATAAGTTCTGGTTTACCCCCTTTAGCTAAATGACAAGCAACTTCAGAAAATATTTTGGAGCTTGAGTCAATTTGATTTAATTCGTCATGTATAGTTATTTCAAATATTTTTTCCGGGTTAATGTTTTGGCATAAAATACTTAAAATACCATTATCAGCTGATATAAAAAAATGATTATCAAGACACACAACAATGTGTTTTTTTTCAATTGTTTTCTCTGAATCAACATCAATTATGTGTACAGAATTTTCTGGAAAACTTTTGTAAGTATTTTCAAGAATATAGGCTGCTTCCATTATGTTAAAGGGAGATACATTATTAGAAATATCAACAATTTTAGCCTTATCAAAACTTCTATAGATATCACCTTTAATTTTAGCAACAAAATGATCTTTGTTTCCGAAATCAGTAATTAGAGTAATTATCGACATTAAATTGTTAATATTTAATAATGTAAGTGGTTATGAAATTACGTATTTTAGATTAAGTAATCTAGAAAATTATATTCTGATTAATAACATTTAAAAATTTGGAAGAAAAGGTAATTAAAATTGAGAGTATTGATCCAAAGGATTTCTTTGGTCCTCAAAATAAGAATATCAAAATTTTAAAAAATAATTTCCCAAACGTTAAAATAGTTGCTCGAGGTAGCCAAATAAAGGCCTACGGAAATTCCGAGGATCTTTCGGAGCTTGAAATCAGAATCCATAAAATCATTAATTATTTCTTAAAATATAATATCCTTTCTGATAATGAGATCGAAACTCTTCTTACAAAGTCTGATTTAGAGTTAGAAACGTCAAGTGATAGTCATAAACCAATTTTGCATGGAGTGAGTGGTAAAGTCATTAAAGCAAGAACTTTAAATCAAAGGAAAATTATTGATAGTGTTCATAAGAACGATATGGTATTCGCAATTGGTCCTGCTGGAACCGGAAAAACTTACACTGGGATTGCATTGGCTGTTAAAGCTTTAAAAAATAAAAATGTTAAAAGAATTATTTTGACAAGACCTGCTATTGAGGCAGGGGAAAATCTTGGTTTTTTGCCTGGTGATTTAAAAGAAAAATTAGATCCATACATGCAGCCATTATATGATTCTTTAAAAGACATGATTCCATCGGAAAAATTAAAAAAATATATGCAGGATGAAGTGATACAGATAGCTCCTTTGGCATTTATGAGAGGAAGGACACTTGATAACGCATTTGTTATTTTAGATGAAGGTCAAAATACAACTCACTCACAGATGAAAATGTTTTTAACACGAATGGGAAAAAATGCAAAGTTTATTATTACTGGTGATCCGGGACAGGTCGATTTACCAAGAAATGCTATTTCCGGAATTAAAGAAGCTATATTAATTTTAAAAAATACACCAGGTGTTGGTATTGTTCATTTAGACGAATCAGATGTTATTAGGAATAAATTAGTCAAGAAGATAGTTGACGCATACAAGAATATCGAAAATAACAACTAATATGGTTGATACCCTAACAACTTCAAATTTTAATTTTTCATTTCAAGAAAGCGTTTACCATGGTAAGGTTAGAGATGTTTATTATTTAAAAAATAATCTTGTTGTTATGGTTGCATCTGATAGAATTTCAGCATTTGATGTAGTTATGCCCAGAGGAATTCCTTATAAAGGACAAATTCTAAATCAAATTGCAATCAAAATGATGGATGAGACTAAAGATTTAGTTCCTAATTGGCTTATTCATAGTCCTGACCCTAATGTTTCGGTTGGGCACTTATGTACACCTTTTAAGGTTGAAATGGTTATTAGAGGATATTTATCAGGTCATGCTGCTAGACAATATAAAAAAGGAATCAGAAAATTATGTGGTGTTGAAATGCCCAATGGCATGAAAGAAAATGATAAATTTCCTGAACCAATAATTACTCCAGCAACTAAAGCTGAGTCGGGTAATCATGATGAAGATATCAGTAAAGAGGAAATAATTAATAGAGGGATTGTTTCAATCGAAGATTATGAAATTCTTGAAAAATACACAAAAATTCTCTTTAACAAAGGGTCTGAAATAGCAAGTGAGAGAGGTTTGATATTAGTAGATACCAAATATGAATTTGGAAAAACTAAAAATGGAGATATTGTTCTGATAGATGAAATACATACACCAGACTCTTCAAGGTATTTCTACAAAGACGGATATAAAGAAAGACAAGATGATAACAAACCACAAAAACAACTTTCAAAAGAATTTGTCAGACAATGGTTGATTTCTAATCACTTTCAAGGTTTAGAAGATCAAAGAGTTCCTGAAATGTCTGACGATTATGTGAACTCTGTGTCTGAAAGATATGTTGAGCTTTATGAAAATATAACTTCAGAAAAATTTCTTAAATCTGATTCAAAAAATATTTCGCAAAGAATTTTTGATAATACAGAAAATTACCTAAAAGAATATTTTGAGCATTGATAAGATAATTTCAGAAATATCATCATTTGTCTGGGGTTATCCACTGCTCTTAATTCTAATAGGAGGTGGACTTTATCTATTGATTATCTCAAAATTTATTCCTTTTAAATATTTTTTCCACGCTATTGACATCATTCGGGGTAAGTTTGATGATAAAAAATCTGATGGAGAAATAAGCCATTTTCAAGCTTTAACAACAGCCCTTTCTGCAACAGTTGGTATGGGAAATATTGCAGGTGTGGCAGTTGCAATTTCAATTGGGGGTCCTGGAGCAATATTTTGGATGTGGATTAGTGGTCTCATTGGAATGTCAACCAAATTTTTTACTTCAGCACTAGCAGTAATGTATAGGGGAGTTGACTCAGCAGGAAATAAACAAGGAGGTCCAATGTATTTTATTGTTAATGGTCTTGGTAAAAAGTGGCTGCCAATGGCAATTTTCTTTAGTTTTTGCGGTATGGTTGGGGCATTACCAGTTTTTAATGTTAATCAGTTAACACAGGCAATTAATGATATTATCTTAAGACCAAATGGTGTTGAAGTAGGTTTATTTTCGAATACAATTATTGGTTTATCGCTTATCATTTTAACTTCGATTGTTATTCTTGGAGGTCTAAAAAGAATTAGTAAAGTTTCTGCTAAACTTGTGCCATTTATGGTGGGTGTTTATATTATTTCAGTTTTAATAATATTAATAATCAATTATGATAAATTACCAGAATACGTATTTCTTATTTTTTACGATGCATTTAATGCTGATTACTATTCAGGTAATTCAGCTCTTGGTGGTGTTTTGGGAGCATTAATAATTCTTGGTGTTAGAAGAGGTGCTTTTTCTAACGAGGCGGGTATTGGAATGGCTCCTATGGCTCACGGTGCAGCAAAGACAAATAACCCCGTGAAAGAAGGATTTGTTGCTATGCTTGGACCATTTATCGATACAATTTTAGTATGTACAATGACCGCTTTAGCAATTCTAGTAACAGGAGCTTGGAAATCCCAGGCTGATGGTGTAACCTTAACTGCCAATGCTTTTGAGTCCACTTTCTCAGAATTAGGGAATTATATATTACTTACCTGCGTATTTGTATTTAGTATATCTTCGCTCTTTTCATATTCTTATTATGGAACTAAATGTCTCTCATTTTTAGCAGGTGATCACAACAAAAAAAAATATAATTACATTTACATAATTAGTATTATGTTAGGTTCTACAACATCTTTATCAATGATGATTAATTTAATTGATACATTTTTTGCTCTAATGGCTATTCCTACAATGATAGGCACTCTAATTTTAGCACCAAAGGTTTTAAAACAATTAAATAAATATAAAATCAATGGATAAATCAGAAAAATATTGGAAGATTAATATCAAATATGTGAAAATACTTCTCACAATTTGGTTTGTTTTTTCATTTCTTTTTGGAATTATTTTAAAAGATTTTTTAAATGAGTTTTCAATAGCTGGCTTTAAGCTTGGCTTTTGGTTTGCCCAGCAAGGATCGATTTATGTCTTTGTAATTTTAATTTTTGTTTATGTTAAATTGATGAACAATCTTGATAAAAAATTTGGTTTTAAGAAATAAAAAATGAGTATTCAAACCTGGACATATATAATTGTAGGGATTACATTCTCAATTTATATCGGAATCGCTATTTGGTCAAGGGTTCAATCAACCAAAGAGTTTTATGTAGCTGGTGGAGGTGTAGGAGCTTGGGCAAATGGGATGGCTACTGCTGCAGATTGGATGAGTGCAGCATCTTTCATTTCAATGGCTGGTATTATTTCTTTTGCTGGTTATGATGGTGCAGTTTATTTAATGGGATGGACTGGTGGATATGTTCTTTTAGCCTTGCTTCTAGCTCCATATTTAAGGAAATTCGGAAAATTTACGGTTCCTGAATTCATTGGAGATCGTTATTACTCAAATAATGCAAGGTTAGTTGCTGTGTTTTGTGCTTTGTTGGTTTCTTTCACATATGTTGCTGGACAAATGAGGGGAGTAGGTATTGTATTTTCAAGATTTTTAGAGGTTGATATTGATACAGGAGTTATAATTGGAATGTTAATCGTTCTTTTTTATGCTGTATTAGGTGGAATGAAGGGAATTACATATACACAGGTAGCTCAGTATTGTGTATTAATTTTTGCCTTCATGGTACCTGCGATTTTCATTTCCATTCAAATGACTGGTAATCCAATACCACAATTAGGTTTTGGAAGTGAATTAATTAGTGAGCCTTCAACTTATTTATTAGACAAGCTTGATAATTTAAATGTAGAATTAGGGTTTAATGAATTCACAGATAATACAAAGCCTCTAATCGATGTTTTTGCTATAACATTAGCACTAATGGTTGGAACTGCAGGTTTACCTCATGTAATTGTTAGATTTTTTACAGTAAAAAAAGTTTCAGATGCAAGAAAATCAGCAGGTATTGCCCTGTTGCTGATAGCTATACTTTACACCACAGCTCCAGCAGTTGCAGCTTTTGCTAGAACTAATTTACTGGAAACTATTTCAACAAATCCTTATTCTGAAATTCCACAATGGTTTAAAAAATGGGAAAATACTGGATTAATCAAATTCGATGATTTAAATAATGATGGAATGATTAATTATTCAAATGACAATTCAAATGAGTTGTATGTTGACAGAGATATTATGGTGCTAGCTAATCCTGAAATTGCAAACTTACCAAATTGGGTAGTTGCCCTTGTTGCTGCAGGTGGATTGGCTGCAGCATTATCAACGGCGGCTGGTCTTTTATTAGTTATTTCAGCATCAGTTTCACATGATCTAATTAAAAGGGTATATTATCCTGAAATAAGCGAAAAAGGTGAATTAATTGCTGCAAGAATTTCAGCTTTTTTTGCCATATGTATAGCTGGATATTTCGGAATAAATCCGCCTGGTTTTGTTGCTGCTGTAGTTGCTCTAGCTTTTGGTTTGGCAGCTGCATCCTTCTTTCCAGCCATAGTAATGGGAATTTTTTATAAACAAATGAATAAGGAGGGTGCAATTGCTGGGATGCTTGTGGGAATAAGTTTAATGGTGTATTATATGTTAAAGTTTAAATTTAATTTCTTTGGAGGTGGTTATGCAGATGATTATTGGTTTGGTATTTCACCTGAGGGATTTGGTAGTGTAGCGATGGTTGTTAATTTTGTTATTTCATATATTGTTATGAAATTCACATCACCAACACCAGAAAAAATTAAAAAAATTGTGGATAATATAAGAATTCCCGAACATGAGTAGTTATCAAATTGACACCCCTAAAAAGTATGATGATTCATATAAGAAATCAGTTAATTGTCCTGAGACTTTCTGGGATGAATTAGCATCACAAAATTTTATTTGGAATAAAAAATGGTCTAAGGTTATTGATTGGGATTTTAAAAAAGCAAAAGTATCATGGTTTAAAGATGCTAAACTTAATATAACAACTAATTGCATTGATAGACATGCAAAGAATACCCCAGATAAAACAGCTATTATTTTTGAGCCTAATGATCCTTCCGAAAAAAATAAACTATTCACTTATTCTGAGCTTCTCAAAGAGGTTTGTAAAATGGCAAATGTTCTAAAATCTATGGATGTAAAAAAGGGAGATAGAGTCTGTATTTATTTACCCATGATTCCAGAGTTAGCATTTTCAGTTTTGGCTTGTGCTAGAATTGGAGCAATTCATTCTGTTGTTTTTGCTGGATTTTCCTCACAAGCACTTGCTACAAGGATAGATGATTGTAAAAGTTCTTTAATTATAACCTCAGATGGTTCCTATCGTGGGAAAAAAATATTGAACCTCAAAGCTATTGTTGATGATGCTCTTGATATATGTGAAACTCAGCAAAAAGTGTTACTGATAAAAAGAACAAATGAATTGGTTAATTTGGTTGACAAAAGAGATTTTTTTCTCGAGGATTTGATCGCTAATGTAGATGATAGTTGTGAAGCTGAGATTATGGATGCGGAAGATCCCTTATTTATTCTCTATACTTCAGGTTCTACCGGAAAACCTAAAGGAATGGTTCATACTTGCGGTGGTTATATGGTATATACATCATATACATTCAAAAATATATTTCAATATGAAGAAGATGATGTTTACTGGTGTACAGCAGATATAGGTTGGATAACAGGTCACAGTTACATTCTTTATGGACCTCTTTCAAACGGTGCATCAACCATTATGTTTGAGGGTGTTCCAAGTTATCCTGATTTTAGTAGATTTTGGCAAATCATTGATAAGTATAAAGTAAATCAATTTTATACAGCTCCAACAGCTATCAGGGCATTGGCTAAACAAGGTATTGGTTTTTTTAAAAACTGTAGTTTAAAATCATTAAAAGTTCTTGGTACGGTTGGTGAGCCAATAAATGAAGAAGCATGGCAATGGTACAACTTACATGTTGGGAAAGATAGCTGTCCTATTGTTGATACTTGGTGGCAAACGGAAACAGGGGGTATTTTAATATCGTCGATACCTAAAGTTATCCCTGATAAGCCAACTTTTGCAACCAAACCCTTTATAGGAGTTCAACCAATTTTATTAGATGACGAAGGAGAAGAGCTAAACAAACCTAACTCCGTAGGAAAACTATGTATTAAGTATCCATGGCCTTCCATTGCTAGAACAATATGGGGCAATCATCAAAGGTATATTGACACTTATTTTTCTGCTTTCAAAAATATGTATTTTACAGGTGATGGTGCATTTAAAGATAAAGAAGGTAATTTTAGAATTACTGGTCGTGTTGATGACGTTATTATTGTGTCAGGACATAATTTAGGAACTGCTCCAATTGAAGATGCAATTAATGAACATGAAAGTATTGTTGAATCAGCTATTGTAGGCTTTCCTCATGAAATTAAAGGAAATGCTTTATACGGCTTTATTACTTTAAAATATAATCTTGAAAATATAAATCATATTAAAACAGAAATTAACTCATTGATTTCTGAGAAAATAGGCCCGATCGCAAAACTTGATAAGATTCAGATTACAACAGGTTTACCAAAAACCAGATCAGGTAAGATTATGAGAAGAATTTTAAGAAAAATTGCATCAAATCAAACCGAAGATTTAGGAGATATTAGCACACTTTTAAATCCTGATGTAGTTCAAGAAATTATTGATAATTATCAAATTTAATTGATTTAAGAACATCACTGTAGTATTTTCTGTTTTTACCAATAAAAATTTTATTATTTTCTTCTTTAATTAGACTTTCCATTTCTTCAATTGAAATGAATTTTAAATCATCAACTTCATTATTTTTATAGTCAAGGTCGATAGAATTTTTATCAATTTTTAATATGTAAGTGTGGAAAAACTCTTTATCGATTGCTGTAGGATGAATATTTATACTTCTATAAACACCTATTTTTAATAAATCTTTTGTATTTATATTTATACCTGTTTCTTCTAAAGTTTCTCTTTTAGCAGCTTTTTTAATATTCTCATTAAATTTTATATGACCAGCTACTGAAACATCCCATATTCCTGGATTTAATTCTTTTTTTTTAGATCTTTTCTGAATTAGTATATTCCCTTCCTCTGTGAAAATCCATACGTGTACAGTGGAATGAAATAAGCCTTTTCGATGAATCTCAGACTTACTTTTTTTTTGACCTGTTTTAGTTCCTACAGTAGAATATACTTCTAAAAACTCCTCCTTCATAAAAGTTTATTGATTCTTTAGATTATTTAAAATAACTGAAGTCCTCACCAGATTTAATATTCAGAAGTGTATTATAAATTAATTTAATGACATTTTCAACATCATTTTTATGAACCATTTCTACAGTGGTGTGCATATATCTTAGTGGTAGTGAAATTAATGCAGATGGAACTCCTCCATTACTGTAAGCAAAAGCGTCAGTATCTGTCCCAGTGTATCTGCTAGATGCAGCCCTTTGAAAAGGGATTTTATTTTTTTCTGCTGTTTTTATTATTAAGTCTCTAAGTTTTTGCTGAACTGCAGGCGCATAAGTAACAACAGGCCCTTTGTTGAGTTCACATAATCCTTGTTTCTTCTGATTAATCATTGGAGTTGTTGTGTCATGAGTAACATCAGTAACAATAGCAACGTTCGGTTTAATTGTTTGAGTTATCATTTCTGCCCCTCTTAATCCAACCTCTTCTTGAACAGAGTTAGTTACATATAAGCCAAAAGGTAATTTCTTCTTATTTTCCTTGATTAGTCTAGCTACTTCAGCAATCATAAAACCACCAATTCTATTATCAAGAGCCCTACACACAAAATTATCTTTATTTAGAATGTGAAAAGGATCGGGGTAGGTTATAACACAACCTACATGAACACCTAGTTTTTCAACCTCTTTTTTTGTTTTACAACCAACGTCAATAAAAATATTATCAAGTTTGGGTGGTTCTTCCTTTGATGCTAGTCTGGTATGAATAGCCGGCCAACCAAATACTCCTTTCACGATACCTTTTTCCGTGTGTATATTTACTATTTTGCTAGGTGCTATTTGATGATCACTTCCACCATTTCTGATAACAGAAATTAAACCTTTATCAGAAATATAATTTACATACCACGAAATTTCATCAGAATGGCCTTCAATTACAACTTTATACTCATGCTCAGGATTAATTACTGCAACCGCTGAACCGTAAGTATCTGTGATAAATTCATCAGCATAAGGCTTCAAATAGTCCATCCAAATCTTTTGACCTTCCCACTCATAACCTGTAGGTGAGGCATTATTTAAATATTGCTCAAGAAATTTCATTGACTTTTTATTTAATATGATCTTGCTACTCATCACAGTTTTATTTTATATGTTAGATATGTAAAAATAATAATGATTTCTTTATTTATTATATATAATTTTATCATTTATTAAATATTTATTTTTTGTTTAAACAATATTTATTTTTTTTATTTCTTTTCAGCACATTAATTTCATCATCACAACAGATTGATGATGACACTGCTACTGATTATATTAGAATTGAAGGTGATACTATTGTTAAGGGTTCTATTGGTTTAAATGAAGTGTTGTTATTACCCAGAAGACCCTTTAAAAACTCTGAGCAAATTAGAAAATATCTTATTCTTAAAAGAAAGACAATAAAAGTGTATCCATACTCTGTAATGGCATCTAAAAGATTAAAAAGTCTTAACAATAGGTTGTTAATTATTAAAACTAAAAGAGAAAGAAGGAGATATACGAGAATGGTTCAAAAATTTCTAGAGGATGAACTTACCCCTGAGTTAAGTAAATTAACCAAGTCTGAAGGTCAAATATTAATTAAATTAATATATCGTCAAACAGGTATTAGTACTTATAATCTTGTAAAAAATCTAAGAAATGGAGTAAAGGCTTTTCTCTACAATACAACAGCTAGATTTTTTGATTTAAATCTAAAAACTGAATTTAATCCTGAGATTATTTTGGATGACTATTATATTGAGGATATAATTCAGAGATCTGTTAGGGATAATTTAATCGAATATAATGAGCCAAAAAATAAACATGATTTATTTAAACTGAAAACTTTGTGGGATAAACAAAACTAATTATGAGTGATAACTTTAAAATGATTGCAAAAACCTTTTATGGATTTGAAGAAATACTTTCAGAAGAGTTACTTAAACTTGGTGCTCAAAAAATAATTAAAGGGAATAGAAATGTCAGTTTTTACGGAGATAAAGGTTTTATGTATAAATCTAACATTAGTCTAAGGACTGCTTTAAAGATTATAAAACCAATCAAAGAATTTAAGTTTAAAGATATCGATGAGTATTATAAAAAGATATATGAAATCAAATGGGAGGATTATTTGGATTTTAATAGTTCTTTTCTGATAAACTCTGTTGTTTTTAACTCCAAAATTTTTAATAATTCAAAATTTACTTCTTTAAAAGCAAAAGATGCAATAGTCGATAGATTTCGAAATAAATTCAAAAATAGACCTAGTATTAATTCATTCAATCCAGAGTTAAAAATTGAAATACATGTTAACAGAAATCTCTGTACTATTTCACTAGACAGCTCTGGTGAATCTTTACATAAAAGGGGTTATAAAAAATATAACTCAGCAGCTCCTTTGAATGAAGTATTGGCTGCTGGAATAATATTAATGTCAGCTTGGGATAAAAAATCTGATTTATTAGATCCTATGTGTGGTACAGGCACATTTCTTATTGAAGCAGCTATGATTGCTCGGAATATCGCTCCAAATCTTAATCGTTTGGCTTTTGCATTTGAAAAATGGAAAGACTGGGATAATGAATTGTTTGAAACAATTGAAGAGTCAGTAAAAAGTAAGGAAATAGAATTTGAGCACAAACTTTACGGATTTGATATTTCAAGCGCTATGATTAAAAAAGCTGAGAAAAACATAGAAATAAGTGGTTTAGGAGTTGATATTGAAATAGTAAAAAAGGATTTTTTAACCTCGATAAAAACTGATAATGATAAATTACATGTACTAATAAATCCACCATATGATAAAAGAATATCTGCAGATGTCAATCAACTATATAAAAAGATTGGTGACACTTTAAAAAATAATTATTTATATTCTGATGTTTGGATAATCACCGCAAATTTGGAGGCTATAAAATCAATCGGTTTAAAGTCTAGTAAAAAAATTAAATTATTTAATGCTAATCTTGAGTCAAGATTACTGAATTACAAGATTTATCCTGGTTCAAAGAAACACAAGGATTAAATTTATTTTTTTACAACTGGTATAAGGTATGAAACGGTGTAGCTAAATCCAGCTCCTAAACCTGAGCTATCGTATGTTCTGTTAAATCCTGGAATATAAAAATTGGTGATATTTTGAATGTTCTTTTGTTTTATGACATTCTTTAATTGAAGTTCAAAACCTAGAAAAAGATTATTTAATATTTCGGTTTTCATACCAAACATGAACTCAATCCATTTGGCATTTAAGTTTGACAAATTAATTGGACTATTAATTATTGATTCTCCCCAGTAAATACTATGTGTATTATAAATAGTGTAGCTGTTAATATTTTGATCAAAATTGCTGTAACCAGCACTTAAGCCAGAGTAGACAATATTTTGCGTTCTAATATCTTTGTTTAATTTAAAATTTACCCCAAACTTTACATATGTTCCTTTAACCGAGGAATTTAAGTAATTACTATTTATGACTTTTTCCTCATTTCCGATTTCAGTAAATACGTAAAATGACTCCTTTAGTCTGATATCTCCACTTAAAGAAAAACCTGAATAATCTTCATCAGTAGCAGACTTTATTATCTTATTTAAATCTAATCCCGCTCTAATACCAAATTTTTCGAGTGTATCATTTGCTATTTTAACATTACCAATGGTAATATTAACAAATAAAAAAGTAATTATGCTAATGAAGTATTTTAACATGAGATTGATTTTCATTGTTAACAGAATCGTTTAAAATAATTACATCAGAAATCCAGTTTGTAGGACTTGTAGTATTTATGGGATCATAGGGTAGAGCTAGTGATAAATTGTAATTATTAATAAAACCACATGCTCTTGAAATGAATCTTTCATTTATTTCATAGTCAACATATAAATGATTAGGTAAACCACTTGGAATGACCGTAATATCTTCAGAAAAATCTTTACATAACTTAAAATTTGAAACAGATTCATCATCTCTTAGTGGAATTGCAATAGAATCGGTATTTATACCGTTAATCTCATTTATCAGTGTAAACTCACTATTTTTAATAATGTAAACCCCTAGGCTTTCCACATTTTTTCTTTCCTCAGGATTATTAACATCATAAAATGTGATAATCATTCTTGGAGTAGTCAAAGTTGATTCAGGGCATATATCATCACTTTCACAATTATAACTTGTAAAAGTTGCAATCAATATTATAAAAAACTTTTTCATTTATATTTTTTCTAAAAGTACAACATTTTCTACATGATATGTTTGTGGAAACATATCAATAGCTTGTGAAGTTTTTAATTCATAAATTTCTTTTAAATCTATTATATCCCTAGCCTGAGTTGAACTATTACAACTCACATAAATAATCTTGTCAGGTGATAATTTAATTAAGGAATGAATAACAGATTTATCAAGTCCGTTTCTTGGGGGATCAACAATAATTATTTCAGGGTTTTTATGGTTTCTTATTGGTTTGTTAATAATATCCTTAACATCCCCTTTAATAAATTCACAATTTGAAATATTGTTAAGCTTGGCATTTGATTTTGCAGAAATTATAGCATCTTCTACTGTTTCAATTCCAACAATTTTTTTTGCATCTTTAGCTAGGAATAATGAAATTGTCCCAATACCGCAGTAAAGATCATACACTGTTTCATTTCCTTTTAAATCGGCAAATTTTTTCACAATATTATAAAGTTTGCGGGTTTGAAAAGAATTCGTTTGAAAAAATGATTTTGCTGAAATCTTAAAAGACAGATCATTTATTTTTTCGGTTATATAATTGACTCCGCTAAAACATTTTATATCTAAATCATAAATTGTATCATTTGCTTTCTTATTAACAACGTAAAGAATTGACTGAATCTCCTTGAATTCAGATTCTATACATTGTAAAAGTTTTTTGGATTTTTCAGAAAATTTGTAAAACTGAATTAATATCATAATTTCTTTTGTCGTGGTAGATCTGATCATTAAATTTCTGATATCACCTTTTTGTTTAATTAAATCAAAAAAATCCAGTTTTAACTCTTCTGCTTTTTTCTTAATAAAATTTCTAATTTTATTAGAAATATTTGCCTGCAGAAAGCATTTTTCAATATCTATAACTCTACTCCACATTCCAGATTTATGAAAACCTAGTGCATTCTTATTTCTAATGCTATTTCCTTCATAAATCTCTTTTTCTGTAATCCATCTGGAATTGCTAAAAGAAAACTCCATTTTATTTCTATAATAATAAGTTTTTTCGGATTTAATTATGGGTAGTTTTATATATCCTTCAGTTTTACCAATTCTATTCAGATTTTCAGTCACTTCTTTATCCTTATACTTTAGTTGATCTTCATAATTCATGTTTTGCCAGCTACATCCTCCACAAAGTTCAAAATGTGAGCATTTTGGATTTATTCTTTTTGAAGAGTATTTATGATATTTAATTATGTCACCTTCTAAATATGATTTTCTTTTCTTCCTAACTCTAATGTCTACAATATCGCCAGGCACACCATTTTTTGTAAAAATTATTTTTTCTCCCTCTTTTTTGGAAATAGATTTGCCTAGCGAACCAGCATCTGTTAGTTTAATTTTTTCTAAAACTATATTTCTTTTTTTTCTACCCAATTCAAATTAAATTTTACTAAATATAATTCATTAAATTTGGACAAAATATAACTAGCTTAAAATTATTACAATGTTAACTTCAAAAGATCTAATTAATCTTGAATACGAATACGGAGCTCATAACTATCATCCATTACCGGTTGTTTTAGAAAAAGGAGAAGGTGTGTATCTTTGGGATGTAGAAGGAAAAAAATATTTTGATTTTCTATCAGCATACAGTGCTGTAAATCAAGGGCACTGTCATCCAAAAATAATATCTGCATTAATTGATCAGTCAAAAAAACTTACTTTAACATCAAGGGCTTTTCATAACAACGTCCTAGGTCAATATGAGAAATTTATCACTGATTTTTTTGATTATGATAAGGTTTTACCAATGAACACAGGAGTTGAAGGGGGTGAAACTGCAATCAAGTTAGCAAGAAAATGGGGGTATGAGGTGAAAAAAATCCCCACAGATTCTGCAAAAATAATATTTGTTGAAGGAAACTTTTGGGGAAGAACCCTTGGTGCTATTTCATCTTCTACGGATCCAAGTAGTACAAACGGCTTTGGGCCGTTTATGCCTGGGTATGAAATTATACCTTACAACAATCTAGATTCTCTAAAAAAAGCATTAAAAGATCCAAATGTTGCTGCTTTTATGGTAGAACCGATTCAAGGTGAGGCTGGAGTAGTAGTCCCAGACGAAAACTACTTAAGGAATGCGTATGAAATGTGTAAAGACTCCAATGTTTTATTTATAGCTGATGAAGTTCAAACTGGTATTGGAAGGACTGGTAAAATGATTTGTTGTGAACATCATGGTTTTAAGCCTGATATTTTGATTTTAGGAAAGGCGCTTTCTGGAGGAGTCTTTCCTGTTTCAGCAATTTTAGCTTCAGATGAGGTGATGCTTACAATTAAACCAGGAGAGCATGGTTCTACTTTTGGTGGTAATCCTGTGGCATGCGAAGTAGCGATGGCAGCATTGAAAGTAATCAGAGATGAAAAATTATCTGAAAATGCTCACAATATGGGTGTCATATTTCGGGATAAAATTCAAACATATATTAACAATAGTAATATTGTTGAAAAAATTAGAGGAAAGGGGTTGTTAAACGCGATTGTAATCAAAGATGATGAAAATAGTGATATAGCATGGAATATATGCTTAAAAATGGCTGAAAAAGGTTTGTTAGCAAAGCCAACACATGGTAATATAATAAGATTTGCACCACCTCTAATAATAAATGAAGATCAACTAAATAATTGTATTGAAATAATTATCTCATCTCTGAAAGATTTTGAATAATATTTTAATAAATTAGTACTACTAACCACTTCATATGTCTACAATTTATCTTGATAATGCTGCTACAACTAAGGTTAGAGATGAAATTGTTGATGCCATGTCAACTATTATAAAAAATGAATATGGAAACCCTTCATCTACACATAGTTACGGTAGGTCATCTAAATCTATTGTTGAATTATCAAGAAAGGAAATTTCTAATATTTTAAATGTAAAATCATCAGAAATTATTTTTACTTCTGGAGGCACTGAAGGAGATAATATGATTATCAGAAATTGTGTAAATAATTTAGATGTTAGACATATTATAACCTCTAAAATTGAACATCACGCTGTTACCCATACAATTGATAATCTGTTAAGAACTGATAAAATTAAAGTGTCATTTGTTAAACTTTCAAAATCAGGAGACGTAGATTTGGAAGACTTGGAAAATATTCTAAAAAATTCTAATCAAAAATGTCTAGTTTCTTTAATGCATATCAATAATGAGATTGGAAATATTACAGATATCGATGCGGTTTCAAAAATTTGCAAAAAATATAATTCTTTATTTCACAGTGACACAGTACAATCAGTTGGGCATTATGATTTAGATTTTGAAAAAATAAAAGTTGATTTTTTTGTTGCTAGTGCTCATAAGTTTCATGGACCAAAAGGAATTGGCTTTGCGTTCGTTAGAAACAATACCAATCTTGGACCTTATTTAACAGGGGGAATGCAGGAAAAGGGCCTGAGAGCCGGGACCGAATCAGTTCACAATATTGTTGGAATGTCAGAAGCTTTAAAAATATCTACTAAGAATTTAAAATCTGAAAAGAAACATATTAGCGAACTTAAAAATTATTTTATTTCAGAAATAAAAAAGAAAATTAAGGACGTTAAATTTAACGGATTATGTGATGATAATAATAAGTCAACCTATACACTTGTTAACGTCTTGCTTCCGATTAAACGTGAAACAGGAGGATTATTCATGTTTAAATTAGATATGAAGGGTATTGCATGTTCAAAAGGAAGTGCTTGTCAGAGTGGAAGTGACTCAGGCTCTCACGTTCTTAGAGAAATTCAAAATAATGAAGACAATCAAAAAGTTTCACTAAGGTTTTCATTCAGTATTTTCAATACTAAGGATGAAGTTGATTACGTAATTAATCAAATTGACAGTCTAGTTAATTAAAATTTAATTTCCATATTTAGATTAAATATTCTTGGGCTAAGATAATTTGGGATACTGTATTGTCTTTTTGAATATACATCTCTTACCCATGTATTTGTTATAGTATTTTGTATGTTGAACATATTAAAAATCTCAAATCCAATGGAAAACTCCTCAACGTTAAATAACATATTTGAATCCTTAATTAAATACATAATTCCTAGATCTGCTCTCTTATAATCAGGTAATCTGTTTTGATAAGCATAAGGATCAGCATAGCTAGGCGATCCACCTGGTAATCCGGTGTTATAAATAAGATTAATAAACATCTTTAAGTTGGGCATATTTGGCACATAATCCTGGAATAGTATTCCAAATTTCAATCTTTGATCTGTTGGTCTAGAAATGTATCCTCTATTGTCAATATTTTCTTCGGTCTTTAGATATCCAAAACTGAACCATGATTCAGTTCCTCTTACAAATTCACCGTTAAGTCTCAAATCCAACCCATATGCATATCCAAAAGCATTATTAGTTGCTTGATACCTGATTCTGACATTATCAATCGTGTAAGGATTAATATTTTCTAAATCTTTATAGTAAATTTCAGAATTTAATTTAAACGGTCTTTTCCATAAATCAAATTTATATTCATTTGAAAAAACATAATGAGTTGATTTTTGAGCTTCAACTGACGGGTTAATTTGCCCATAAAAGCTTCTTAATTCTTTGTAAAAGGGAGGCTGGTGATAAATACCATATTTTAGATTAAATATCATATTAGGATTCCAGTTTGGAATATATCCAATTTGAAGCCTAGGACTAACTACTGTATTATTGGATAAGTCTTCGCTAGAATCAATTGACCAATTATGGACTCTAAAACCAAGGTTGTAGTATATCTTATTATCATTAATATAGCTTTCCTTTTCCCATTGACTATAAAATTGTATTCTGTTAATAGTTGATTCGGTGGTGGCTCGAATATTTTGAAAAGGAACTATTGGTCCTTGATTTGCTTCATAAGGTTGTTCTGAAATATTTGTTAAAAAAGGTGGGTCAATTAAGTAGCCTGCCGAATCTATAACTTCCCATTCAACAATTCTGTCATTGATTTTTTCTGATGTAAATTTCAAAGAAAAATTAAATTCATTTTTATTCCTAATTAATTTGAGTTTAGATTCCACATTAAAAATTTGTGCATTAAGGTTATTTCTTGCGTGGTTTAATTGACTTCCAACTCCTTGGCTGAATTCAACTTCACCTAAATCTTCATCCCCAATATTTGAATTAACCTCTGCTAAATTATATTGAGCTAGTATATCAAAATATTCTTTCTCATTGGTGTTGTAAAATGATGTATTAAATGTGTATGTATCTCTCTGATTTGGCATAAAATCCAAAGAAAAAGAGTTAAAAAATGTAGAATACTTATCTTTCTCTTCACCGTTATAAAAAATAATAAGTGCTAATGGATTATCTAATGTCCCAAAGTTAGTCTGTCTGTTCAAAGGTTTAAAATTGTACCTGTTGATTGAAAAATTTGTGATACTTGAAATATTAATTTTTGAATTGAATTTAATTTTTAAAAAATTCTGAAAATCAAAAAATGATGGTTTAAAATTAGAGTTAGTTTCTTTGGAATTGACAAGCAGGGAATTGTCTCTGTATCTTAATCCTAAAATATTTGAAATTTTATTATTTTTTGTAATATTTTCAGAAGTAAAACTCCCACCTAATAAGCTTGAATTTAAATTATACTTATTTGTTTCTGGGGATTTATACTTAATATCCAAAACAGATGACATTTTATCGCCGTAAATTGCATCAAATCCACCAGATGAAAACTTGATATCTTCAATCATTTCTGAATTTACGAAGCTAAGTCCTTCTTGTTGACCTGATCTTATAAAAAATGGCCTGTATATTTCAATCCCATTTACGTAAACCAGATTTTCATCAAAATTTCCCCCTCTTACTGAATATTGCGTACTCATTTCATTGTTGATGCTTACCCCAGGAAGTGTTTTAAGAATATTTTCTATTCCAGGTTGCACCCCTTTTATATTTCTTAATTTTTCAGGTGAAATACTTAAAATAGATTTTAATTTTGCTCTTGTAAATGAGTTTAAAATAACTTCAGAAATTTGTTCAAATTTGGTATTTAATATAGGATTGAATTCCAAAATTTCATTTTCTAATAACTCAACACTTATTTTAAGTTGCTTGTGATTAATATGACTAAAGACAATATCAATTTCTTTATCAGCTTCAAGTACTATTTTGTAGAAACCGTTTTCATCACTAATTGAACCTTTATCATTAAATTTAATATTAACATCCTTGATTGGTAAATTTTGATCATCCAAAATTAGACCTGTTAGAATTCCTTGCTGAGAAAAAAGAGAAAAAAAACTTAGATATATGAAAAGCGATAAAATTTTTTTCATTATTTGATCTTTCTGTAAAATGTTTTTATTAATTTTTTTTCATTGCCAACATTATCTTCTATTTTGATTTCTAAAACGTTTTTTGCATCATCTTTGTTAACGTTATCATTAAAATCATATGATAAAATTCCTTTCATAGGATTATATTCTAATAGAATCCATTTATCATTAATAGTGCCTCTGTAATTTTTAACTCCTGATTCATTGTCGCTTATTTTGATGCTTAAATTTTTTCTGTTTGAAATCCATTGATTGTCCGAAATATCAATTACACTTACATTAGGTTTTATTGAATCAATTTTAATCACAAAATCACCAAGGTTATTAACTTTTGCAATAACATAATTTTCTTCTTTTTTACTTGAAACGAATGATGATTTTTTATTTTCACCAATTCTGCCTATGTACGTCCTATTTCTTATAGAATCATTATAACGACTGATATCCATTTTAATTGTTATTCCTTTTAGAAGGGGTATTGAGTCTTTATCAACATGAAGCAAGTTATTTTTTTCAAAAATCTGAATCATTTTATCTGTATAAAATGAGTTTTTTTCGATTGAAACTTTTGCCCCGGGGAATTTAAAATTATATGCACTATCCTTATTTACTTTGAACATATTTTTAAAATCTAATTTTCTATTTGATAAATCATTTTGTTTTACCCATTGAATTGGCACTAGAATTTCAGACTGGTTTTTGTTAAAATCAAATAATTTTACACTGTAGAGATAAGTAACATTAGTTTCATTTATTTTAACTACACCATCGCCAAGCGATCTTTTATACATATCGAGTGGATTAAACTCCTCAATATATAATTTTTGAATTTTTATTTTTTTATTCTTGTAATAAGGATAATCAATAAAAGTATTTATGTGTCTCCATTCATCGTACGAAAATGAATTTAGGTCCATATTAAAAATTTCATTACCATCTATACTTGTTTTAATGTAAGATAAACCCATTTTATTCCATGTATTATTCATCCGGTCGAATGAATTAATACCAAATCCAACAGGTCCATTTGATTTTAATGTATCTGAAATAAATAAATTATTTGAAACTTTTTTCAATTTTAGTTCATTGAAACTTGAATTTGAACCACTTATTGAGTTTTCAGGAATTAATTTATAGTAAAGACCTAAAACTACAGGTGGTATGGTGTCCCTAACCGAATAATTTTTAAATGCCATGGGATTTATTGGACGATCCAATTCATCTCTAAGTTCATAGTGTAAATGCGGTCCAAAACTTCTACCTGTATTTCCGCTAAAACCGATTAACTCTTTTTCAGAAATTCTAATTTCATCTTTTGAGGGGTAAGTCCTGAAGGTGTATGATTCTTTAGAGTATTGAATTTCTTTTACAATTTTTTCAATTTTAGGCGAAAACTTTTGGAGGTGTGCATAAACCGAGGACTGACCATTGTCATGTTTGATATATAATGCCTTTCCATATCCACCATGAGTAATTTGGATTCTACTTACATAGCCATCTCCGATTGAATAAACCTTAAAACCTTCGGTTCCTTTGGTTTTTATGTCAATACCTGCATGAAAATGATTAGGTCTCAGCTCACCAAATGTGCCAGAAAGAATAATTGGAATTTCAAGAGGATAATCACCAGAATTTTGTGAATTTATTATTGAAGCATAAAGAAAAAATATTGTCAATAAATAATATCTCATTAACCCTAAAATAATATATAATTGTTAAGTTATAAATGAAAAATTCAGAAAATTTAAAATATAATGTTTAAATTGGATATATAGTATTTGTACTATGGATAAAATTAAGGATTTGCTGTCTGATTTAGAGAAAAAAGTTGAATCTAATTTAAATGAACTTTTAAGTCTTAGAGAGCAAAACAATGAGTTATTAGACAAGAATAAATCCTTAATCAATGAAAGGAATGATTTAATGTTAGATTTGGAATCTCTTGAAGAAAAGTTTAAGGCATTAAAAATTGCAAATACTATTACAGGTAGTGAAAATAATATTAATGAAACAAGAAGCGAAATAAATTCGCTTATTAGAGAAATAGATTTATGTATTTCTCAATTATCAGAGTAATTATGGGTGATAAGCTCAAAATTAAGTTATCAGTTGCTAATAGAATATATCCTTTAACAATTGATCCTTCTCAGGAAGAGGGGCTTAGATTAGCTTCCCAACAAATAAATACTCTGATAAAAAAGTTTGAACAGAATTATTCTGTCAGGGACAAGCAAGATGCTTTGGCTATGTGTGCTTTACAAATTGCTTCAAGTAAAAAACAAAATTCTTTAAATGAAGAAACATTTATTAATGATGTGGAGGATAAATTATCTAACCTAATAAATATTCTTGATGAAAAGAGTTAAGTTCTTTAAATAATATTATAAAACTACCTACATTAGTTTTTTTTGTAAACTCAACGCTAATTAATTATAAAGGGTGAGTTTAGGTTGTTAAATCGTGCTGAAATTTTTCAGATTTTTGATCAGTCTTGTAGCCCTAATCCTGTTAAACTGGAGTTAAAATAAAAAAGCTTTTGTAGGTTTTTTTTTAAAAATTAAATTAATGGAAATATCAAGTGGGTTAATAATTGCAGGGATAATAGGTTTAATTGCAGGAATTGTTATAATTAGTCTTATAAATAAAAATAAATCATTAAGTCTATTAAGTGATGCAAAAAAAGAAGCTGAAAAAATTATTGAATCAGCAAAAGATAAGGGCGAGAGTATAAAAAACAATAAAATACTACAGGCGAAAGAAAAATTTTTAGAGTTAAAATCAGAACATGAAAAAATTATTTTTTCCAGAGAGGATAAAATAAAAATAATAGAAAGAGAAATTTCATCCAAAGAATCCAAAATTGATTCAATTATAAAAAAGCAAGAATCTTTAACTTCAGATTTAGAAAAAAAGAATGCCGAAATTGAATTAAAGTTAAACACATTAGAAAAGAAGGCAAAAGAGGTAGAAAAAGTAAGAAAAAATCAAATAAAGCAACTTGAGGTTATTTCTGGACTTTCAGAAAAAGAAGCGAAGAAAAGTTTGCTTGAATCCCTGAAAAAAGATGCTGAAAATGATGCTTTATCCTATGCAAAAGAGAAAATGGAAGAGGCTGAGCTAACTGTGAAAGAAAATGCTAAAAAGATTATCTTAAATACTATTCATAGAATTGGTGCAGAAGAGGCTATTGATAACACTGTTTCGGTTTTTAATATTGAATCTGATGATATTAAAGGTAGAATAATCGGTAGGGAAGGTAGGAATATTAGAGCTCTTGAATCAGCTACTGGAGTTGAAATAATTGTTGATGATACACCAGAAGCTATAATACTTTCGTGTTTTGATTCTATTAGAAGAGAGATAGCTAGAATTTCGTTACATAAACTAGTAAAAGATGGAAGAATACATCCTGCTAGAATTGAGGAAGTTGTAAAGAAAACAAAAAAAGAAATTGATCAGGAAATTATTGAGGTAGGCAAAAGAACAGTTATTGATTTAGGAATCAATGGGTTACACCCTGAATTGATTAAATATGTAGGTAGAATGAAATATAGATCATCATATGGTCAAAATTTACTTCAACATTCAAAAGAAGTAGCTAAATTGTGTGCAATTATGGCATCTGAAATGGGTATTGATCCTAAAATGGCAAAAAGAGCTGGTTTACTTCACGATATAGGGAAAGTTCCAAGTATAGAAAAAGATATTGAGACACCACATGCAATTTTAGGAATGCAATGGGCTGAAAAATTTGGTGAACATACTAATGTTTGCAATGCAATCGGAGCCCATCACGATGAAATTGAAATGAACTGTTTAATATCCCCCATAATCCAGGTTTGTGATGCAATGTCAGGGGCTAGACCGGGAGCTAGAAGACAAGTTCTTGACTCTTATATTGAAAGATTAAAAAATCTTGAGGATATAGCCCTTGATTTTAATGGTGTTGAAAAGGCTTATGCTATTCAAGCTGGAAGAGAACTTAGAGTAATGGTTGAAAGTGAAAAAATAAATGATGAGGAAGCATCGAATTTATCTTTTCAAATATCACAAAAAATCCAAACTGATATGACATATCCAGGTCAAGTTAAAGTTACAGTAATAAGGGAAACTCGGGCGGTTAATATTGCTAAATAAACTTAGATCTCGGGTGAAATTTTTTCATAACATTGATTAATGCAGTATTATCAAGATGCATATATATCTCTGTTGTTGTTATGCTTTCATGTCCTAACAATTGTTGAATAGTTTTCAGATCAGCTCCGTTTTCTAAAAGGTGTGTTGCAAAAGAATGTCTAAAAGTATGAGGAGATATTAATTTTTCTATCATACATTTTTTTGAAAGATTTTTAACTATTGTAAAAATCATAGCCCTTGTAAGCCTACTTCCATTTCTATTTAAAAATAATATGTCTGAGTATTTTGGATTAATATTTAATTTAGATCTTGAGTTTAATATATATCCGTTAATACATTTTTTATTTATTTCACTTATAGGAATCAATCTTTGTTTATTTCCTTTTCCAGTAACTTTTATAAAATCCTCAGAAAAGTACAAATCTGAAATTTTCAATTCTATCAACTCACTAACTCTTAACCCACAACCGTATAATGTTTCGATAATAGCAATATTTCGTTCAGATTCCTTTTTAGTTTTGTCAATACTTTTTATCATCAGATTTATTTCATCTAATGAAAGAGTACTAGGAAGTTTCCTTTGTTGTTTTGGAGATTCGATATTCGTAAGTGGATTGTTGTTAATCAATTTTTCAAATAATAAATAATCATAAAAGCTTCTGATCCCTGAAATTATCCTTGATTGTGAGTTGGCTTTAACCTCTCTTGAAATATGATAAACAAACTCTTTTATTTGGTCTGGTTTAACGGCTAGGGGACCAGTAAACTGTGATTTATTAGTCAGAAATGATTCAAGTTTTTTTAAATCATTTTCATAGCTAATTATAGAGTTGTCACTTAACCCCCTTTCAATTTTGAGATAATCTTTATAATCATTAATAGCATGAATCCATTTCATAATGTATCAATCTCTAATAAATTTAATAAATTTGAATCATGAAAAAAATTATCATTGTTAACGGTCCGAATTTAAATCTTTTAGGTCAGAGAGAAACCGACATTTACGGAAACAAATCTTTTGAGGACTTTTTTAATGATTTGAAAAATAAGTTTTCATCGGTTAAAATCGATTATTATCAATCGAATATTGAAGGGGAGATAATTGATAAATTACAAGAAGTTGGATTTAGTTTTGATGGAATAATTTTAAATGCTGCAGCATACACTCATACTTCAGTTGGGATTGCTGATGCTATAGCTGCAATTAAAACCCCAGTAATTGAGGTTCATATCTCCAATATACACTCCAGAGAGGAATTTAGACATAACTCATTAATATCTAAGAACGTTAAAGGTATTGTATGTGGATTTGGTCTTCAATCCTACGAATTGGCCTTGAAAGCTTTCCTTTAAAGGTGAATTACTTCATCATAAGCTGCTGCAACAGCTTCCATAACAGCTTCTGACATTGTTGGGTGAGGATGAATAGCCTTTAACACCTCTGTGCCCGTTGTTTCAAGTTTTCTCCCTAAAACTGCTTCAGCAATCATATCTGTTACCCCAGCACCAATCATATGACATCCTAGCCATTCACCATATTTTTCATCAAATATTACCTTAACAAAACCCTCCTTGGAGCCTGAAGCGCTGGCTTTACCTGAAGCTGAGAATGGGAATTTACCTACTTTTATTTTATATCCTTTTTCTAAAGCTTGTTTTTCAGTTAATCCAACACTAGATATTTCAGGGCTGCAATATGTGCACCCAGGGATATTTCCATAATCGATAGGAGACACATCATGACCTGCAATTTTTTCAACACACAATATTCCTTCCGCTGATGCTACATGTGCTAATGCTGGGCCTGCAACAATATCACCGATTGCATAGTATCCAGGAATATTGGTGTTATACCATTTATCGACCAATATTTTATCTCTGTCTGTAGCAATACCAACATCTTCAAGACCAATATTTTCTATATTAGATTTTATTCCAACAGCAGAAAGTAAAATTTCAGATTCAATTATTTCTTCTTTTCCATTAGATTTAACCGATACTAAAACCTTATTTTTTTTCTTTTCAACAGAAATTACTTCGGATGAAGTCATGATTTTTATGCCTTTTTTCTTAAATGATTTTTCTAATTCTTTAGAAACATCTACATCTTCTAAGGGCACAATATTTGGCATGTATTCAATCACGGTAACATCACTACCGATGCTATTATAAAAATACGCAAACTCTATTCCTATTGCTCCAGATCCTACAATAGTTATACTTTTTGGCTGCTTTTCAAGAGTCATTGCTTCACGATATCCAATTACTTGTTTACCATCTTGTGGAATTGAGGGTAGAACTCTTGATTTGGCACCTGTTGCTATTATTATGTGTTTGGCACTATAATCAGTTCCATCTACGGATATAACCTTGTTTTTTTTAATCTTACCAAAACCTTTAAGGATATCAATTTTATTCTTTTTCATCAAAAAGTTAACCCCTTTACTCATTCCTGAAGCGACATTTCTGCTACGTTCGATTACCTTCTTAAAATCATGGCTAATATTGTCAGCATTTAAACCGTAGTCCTCAGCATGATTCAAATATTCAAATACTTGTGCTGATTTTAATAGGGCTTTAGTTGGAATACAACCCCAATTTAGACAAACTCCACCAAGACTTTCTTTTTCTACTACAGCGGTTTTAAATCCTAATTGAGATGCTCTAATAGCTGTTACATAACCTCCAGGTCCACTTCCTAGAACAATGATATCATAATTACTCATATATTATTTTTTATTTGGGTCTTTTTTAAAATCAATACTGACTGAATTCACACAATATCTTAATCCGGTTTCAGTTGGCCCGTCATTAAATACGTGACCAAGATGACCATCACATTTAACACAAACTATTTCTGTCCTTATCATGTTGTGTGAATAATCCTCTACATATTTTATAGTTCCTTCAATTGCTTCATCAAAACTTGGCCATCCACAATTAGTTTCAAATTTCTGGTCACTGTTAAATAGTGGAGTTTTACATCCATTGCAGTTATAAACTCCATTTTCAAAATGTAAATTATACTTACCAGTATGAGGATATTCTGTACCTTTTTGTCTCAGAACTCTATACTCTTCGTCACTAAGTATATCTTTCCATTCTTTTTCGGTTTTATTTACTTTTTGTTTGCTCATTTCATATTTGTTTTGATGGTTCTTGTTTTGAGAAATCACAACGTTTGAAAAGGTAAAACATAAAAGAATAAACAAAGTGATTTTTTTCATCATTAAAAAATTAATCAAATGGATAAAATATTGTAATATTAGTATCTGTTTGAAATCAATTGCAAATTTATTTTAATTAAATGAGATTTTATAAAAAAGGTGATAAAAAGTTATTAAACGCATGGGCTGTTTACGATTGGGCAAATTCTGTATACCCACTTGTTATTTCAACAGCAATATTTCCAATCTATTTTAAATCAATAACTAAAGGGGAGAGCGTTGATTTTTTATGGTTTAATTCAATAGAAAATGATGCTTTTATTGGATATATTTCATCATTTACCTTTTTGATATTAGCTATTATCTCTCCATTATTATCTGGAATTGCTGATCATACCGGATATAAAAAACTCTTTATGAAGTTTTTCTGTTATCTAGGTGCTATTTCTTGTATGTTGTTGTATAGTTTTGATTTAGATAATTTCGACTTAGGAATAATTTATTACTTTTTTGCAGTGGTCGGATTTTGGGGGAGTCTAGTTTTCTACAATTCATATTTACCGGATATTGCTAATATAGATCAACAAGATATTACAAGTGCTAAAGGTTATTCTCTGGGTTACCTTGGAAGTATAATTTTGCTCATTTTTTGTTTGTTTATGATGCAGTTTCCTGAAATTTTAAACTTGAATAATCAGCAACAAGCAGTCAAAATTTCATTTGTTCTTGTTGGTTTTTGGTGGTTGGTTTTTAGTCAATATTCATTTTATTATTTACCTGGAAGAAAACATTATAATATTAAAAAAAGCAATCTATATTCAATCGAAACTTTTTTGAGTGGTTTTAACCAGTTAGTTGATGTTTTAAAGCAACTTAAAGTCAATAGAAAACTTAGAATATTCCTATTTTCATTTTTTATCTTTACAATTCCAACCCAAACTATTATTCTTCTGGCTAGTTATTTTGGTGCAGACTTAGATGAAATAGGTTGGAGGGATGCAGAAAGCATGCAAACGGGTCTTATATTAGCAATTATTGTTATTCAGATTCTAGCTGCAGCTGGAGCTTACCTAAGTGCAAAACTCTCTGATATTTTTGGTAATATCAGAACATTAATGGGCATAAATATTTTATGGGGAATAATATGTTTTTATGGCTATTTTGTGACAACACCTACTGAATTTTATATTGCTGCAGGTTTTATCGGGTTAGGAATGGGTGGTATTCAGTCTCTCTCGCGATCTACTTATTCTAAATTGATTGATGTAAAATATTCAACTTCTTATTTTAGTTTTTATGATGTTTCTCAAAAGCTGAGTATAGTCTTAGGTACAGCATTGTATGCAACAATGGATGTTTTTACCGGAAGTATTCGACTTGCAATTTTAATTTTTGCTTTGTTTTTTATTCCATCAATTTTTTTACTAGAACAAATTTCAAAAAGGTAAATTTTAATGGCATAGTAGTTGAAATATACTAATAGTTATAAGTATGTTTTTATATAATCTACAGATATAAAATCATTTACATAACATTAAAATTTTTATATGTCTAGAAAAAATCTTTTTAACATTGACAATTTGTCAGCTCAGGATATTGATGAAAATTCTGAATTAATACCTTTGATGACACCAGAGGATGAATTGGAAATAAGTAAGGAGGAACTTCCACAGACCTTGCCAATACTTTCCTTAAGAAACACTGCCCTATTTCCTGGCGTCGTAATACCTATCACAGCTTCAAGAGACAAATCTATTAGACTTATTAAAGATGCTAATAATTTTAATAAATTGATTGGAGTAGTTGCTCAGAAAGATGAGAGTGTTGAGGACCCCAAGTTAAAAGATATTTACAATATTGGAACTGTAGCTAAAATTATTAAAGTTTTACAAATGCCAGATGGTAATACAACTGTCATAATTCAAGGAAAAAAACGATTTGAAATTGAAAGGGTTATTTCAGAAACCCCTTATATCACATCAAATATAAAAGATAATCCTGAGGAAAATCCTGGTAAAGAAAATTCTGAATTTAATGCAATTATTGACTCAATTAAAGATTTGTCGTTAGAAATCATTAAAAGAAACCCTAACATTCCCTCGGAAGCTTCATTTGCGATTAAGAATATTGAAAGTAACTCATTCCTTATAAATTTTGTTGCTTCAAATTTAAATCTTCCTGTTAACGAAAAGCAAAAACTGCTTGAGATTAATGATTTACAGCAACGAGCATTAGATACCTTAAAGCATATGAATGTTGAGTTTAAAAAACTCGAAATAAAAAATGATATACAATCTAAAGTTCAAAGCGATTTAAATCAACAACAAAGAGAGTTTTTCTTGCACCAGCAAATGAAAACAATCCAAGAAGAACTTGGTGGTGTAAGTCATGATTCAGAACTGGAAGATATGAGAAAAAGAGCTTCCAAGAAAAAATGGAACAAAGATATTAAGCAGCATTTTGATAAGGAAATAGCAAAGTTACAAAGAATGAATCCTCAAGTATCTGAATATTCTGTTCAAAGGAATTATTTGGATTTGATGTTAGAATTACCATGGAATGAATTTTCAAAAGACAAATTTGATCTTACTAAAGCAAAAAAAGTATTAGATAGAGATCATTTTGGATTAGATGATGTAAAGAGAAGAATTATTGAATATTTAGCGGTTTTGAAGCTTAGAAATGATATGAAATCACCTATTTTATGTCTTCAAGGCCCTCCGGGTGTTGGTAAAACTTCATTAGGTAAATCAATTGCAGAAGCAATTGGGAGAAAATATGTTAGAATTTCACTTGGTGGATTACGTGATGAAGCTGAAATAAGAGGTCACAGAAAGACTTATATTGGAGCTATGCCAGGGAGAATAATTCAAAATATAAAAAAAGCAAAAACTTCAAACCCAGTTTTTGTTTTAGATGAAATTGATAAATTAACATCTTCTAGCGTTGGTGATCCATCATCTGCAATGCTTGAAGTTCTTGACCCTGAGCAGAATAATGAATTTTATGATAATTATTTAGAAAAAGGTTTTGACTTATCTAAAGTAATGTTTATTGCTACATCAAATAATATTTCAAATATTCAACCTGCCTTGTTAGACAGAATGGAAATTATTAATGTAAGTGGATATACTACTGAGGATAAGGTTCAGATTGGTAAAAAATTTCTTCTACCAAAACAAATTAAAGAACATGGTTTGTCTACAAAAGATTTAAAGTTAAGTGTTCGAGTAATTGAAAAAATTATTGATGGTTACACAAGGGAATCAGGCGTAAGGGGATTAGAAAAAAATATAGCAAAAATTGTAAGATACTGTGCTAAAAATATTGCAACTGAGATTGAATATAATCCAAATATTTCTGAGGAAAATATTTTAGAGATTTTAGGTCCTGCTAAATTAATTAGAGGTAAATATGAATCAAATGAAGTTGCTGGGGTTGTAACCGGGCTTGCCTGGACTAGAGTAGGAGGTGATATTTTATTTATTGAATCTATTTTATCAAAAGGAAAAGGTAAACTTTCCTTAACCGGTAATTTAGGAAAGGTTATGTCAGAGTCGGCAACAATTGCACTGGAATATATAAAATCAAACTGTAGTCAATTCAATATAAATCCTGATATTTTTGATAAATATAATATACATATTCACGTTCCTGAAGGTGCAACACCTAAGGATGGGCCTAGTGCTGGAATTGCTATGTTAACATCTCTAATATCATTATTTACTCAAAAAAGAATTAAATCAAGAATTGCTATGACGGGGGAAATAACCTTAAGAGGTAAGGTTCTTGCAGTTGGTGGAATAAAAGAAAAAATACTTGCTGCTAAAAGAGCAAAAATAAAAGAGATAATTCTTTCTATACAAAATAAAGCTGATGTTAATGAAATAAATAATCAATACACAAAGGGATTAACATTCCACTACGTTTCAGAGATGAGTGAAGTTATTGATATTGCATTGACAAATAAACCTGTCAAAAATCTAAAGAAATTATAATATAACAGCTTTTAAGTAGTTTTAAGAATATGAAATTTAAAATTCTAGTTTTACTTTTATTTTTTTCATTACTTAATTTTACTCCATCTTTTACTCAAGTAGCAGGTGAATCGACCTATCAATTTTTGAATATTCCAAGTTCGCCCAGACAATTAGCTCTTGGTGGTAAAAACATAACTACACAAGATGATGATGTGATATCAGGTCTTTTCAATCCTTCATCTATAACTCAGGAAATGGATAATATGCTATCTCTAAATTATTTTAGCTATTTCTCTGACATTTCATTCGGTTCTTTAGCATACGCTTACAGGCTTGACAATCGAGGAAACACCTTACACTTTGGTTTTTCCTACATAAACTATGGAGATTTTATTGGTTATGATGAATTTGGCAACTATACATCTAACTTTTCTGGTAATGAATCTGCTTTATCTGTTGGATATGCCACTAAATTAAAAAATATACCTGTAACTTTTGGAACAAATTTAAAGTTTATTACATCAACTTTTGAACAGTATAACTCCTATGGATTAGCAGCAGATATAGGATTTTTCTTTTTTGATGAAACAAATGATATAAAAGCTTCTTTGGTTTTTAGAAATTTAGGTTTCCAATTAAAGCCATATAATGAAGTTCATGAATCCTTACCATTTGAAATCAATTTGGGAGTTTCTCAGAAACTTGAAAATGCTCCCATTACTTGGCATATTACTTTAGAAAATATTCAAAAATGGCCTATTGGATTGTCTAATCCATCAAGAATAATTACTGATTTAGACGGAAATATTTCTGAAGAAAAAGTTTCTTTTTTTAATGAAATTTTAAGGCATACAATTGTTGGGGTCGAGTTATTTCCGGATTCTTTTTTTAAGATGCAGTTAGGTTTTAGTTTTAGAAGATCTGAAGAATTGAGAATATTGGAGCAAAGAAATTTTTCAGGAATATCCTTTGGATTTGGAATGAAATTTAACAAACTTCGTTTTAATTATTGTCATTCCAAATATTCAAGTGCTTCAAATGTGAATTTCATTGGAATGCAAATTGATTTAGATTAATGAAAAACCTAACAATAGCTATTGATGGTCATGCGTCAACCGGAAAAAGTTCAATTGCTAAAGAATTAGCTGTTAAATACGGGTACATATATATCAATTCAGGCTCCATGTATAGAGCGGTTACTTTATTTGCAATTGAAAATAATCTGTTAAAGCTTACAAAGACTAACATAAATTTATTTATCGATAAGCTCAAGGAAATTTCGATTAATTTTAAATTTAACGATAATAGCCTTATCTCTGAAATATATTTAAACAGCAGAAACATTGAAAATGAGATATGTGGTATGCATGTTTCAAAATTAGTAAGTGAGATTGCTGCTATTCCAGAAATTAGAAAAGAGATGGTAAAAATACAGAGAACTATTGATAGGGGTAAGGGGGTTGTAATGGATGGTAGAGATATTGGGTCTGTGGTTTTTCCTGATGCTGATTTAAAATTATTTTTAACAGCTTCAGATTCGGTTAGGGCTAAACGAAGATTTGAGGAAATGGTAAAAAATGGCTTAGAGGTTAGCTACGAGGACATATTTTATAATATAAAGAACAGAGACTTGCTAGATTCGACTAGATCAGATTCTCCACTGGTGATCGAAAAAGATGCTGTAGTTATCGACAATAGTCACATGTCAATAAACGAGCAAATCGTTAAAATTTCAAAATTAATAGAAGAAAAATTTTCTAATTAAATCCTCTGTTCATTCATTTTTTTAATAAAATTTTATATTTTCGCATGCCTTTTGTCACATAATAACTGATACATTAGGCTTTAATAAATTTTAATTTCTTCTAAAATTTATGTGTTAAATCAGTTAGGGTTTTAGAATACAAATTTTTTGTCATGCCTAAAAAAGCAGAAAAAAAAGAAACTACTAAAGTAAAAGTAGAAGAAAAAGTAGCAGTAAAAGAATCTTCAAAAAAAGCTGCTAAATCAAAAAAAGATACCAAAGAAGTTGATAAAAACATTAATAATTTGTCAGATTTTGACTGGCATAATTATGAAGAAGGTATTGATCAAGTTGATGAGAAACAAATTAAAGAATTTGAAAAACTAGTTGAAGAAAATTTTGTTGAAACACTAACAAATGATGTTGTAGAAGGAACGGTTATTCACATGACCGACAGAGAAGCTATAATTGATATAAATGCAAAATCTGAAGGTGTTATCTCTCTAAATGAATTTCGATATAACCCCGCTTTAAAAGTCGGAGATAAAGTTGAAGTTTTAATTGATGTAAGGGAAGATGCTACAGGACAATTAATTTTATCTCACAGAAAGGCAAGAGTTATTAAAGCTTGGGATAGGGTAAATAACGCCCATGATACAGGTGAGATAGTTAATGGATTTGTAAAATGTAGAACCAAGGGTGGTATGATTGTCGACGTTTTTGGTATTGAAGCCTTTTTACCTGGTTCTCAAATCGATGTGAAGCCAATTAGGGATTATGATCAATATGTTAATAAAACAATGGAGTTTAAAGTTGTTAAGATTAATCATGAATTTAAAAACGTTGTGGTTTCTCACAAGGCATTAATTGAAGCTGATATAGAGCTTCAAAAGAAAGAAATTATAAAACAACTTGAAAAAGGCCAGATTTTAGAAGGTGTAGTAAAAAATATTACTTCTTATGGAGTATTTATGGATTTAGGTGGTGTTGATGGATTAATACACATTACAGACTTATCTTGGTCTAGAATTAATCATCCAAATGAGATTGTTGATCTTGATCAGCAATTAAAAGTTGTTATTTTAGATTTTGATGAGGATAAATCAAGAATTCAATTAGGATTAAAACAGTTGAGTAAACATCCGTGGGAAGCACTTGCTGATGATGTTAAAGTTGGAGACACAGTAAAAGGGAAAGTCGTAGTAATTGCCGATTATGGAGCATTTGTTGAAATTTCAGAAGGAGTTGAAGGTTTAGTTCATGTTTCTGAAATGTCATGGTCTACTCATCTGAGATCAGCTCAAGACTTTTTCAATGTAGGTGATGAGATTGAAGCAAAAATTTTAACTTTTGACAGGGAGGAGAGAAAAATGTCTTTAGGTGTTAAACAGTTGACTCCTGATCCTTGGACAGATATAACAAAAAAATACCCAGTTGACTCAAAACACAAAGGAATTGTGCGAAACTTTACAAACTTTGGTGTTTTTGTTGAACTAGAGGAGGGTGTTGATGGTTTAATTTATATTTCTGATTTGTCATGGACTAAGAAAATTAAACATCCTAGAGAATTCTGTAATACTGGTGAAAAAATTGAGGTTATAGTCTTAGAGCTTGACGTAGAGAATAGAAAATTAAGTTTAGGACATAAGCAATTAACAGAAAATCCTTGGAATAAATATGAAAATGAATTTGCGTTAGATACAATACATAATTCTGAAATTTTCGAAATTGTTCCTAAAGGGGCTACAGTCAAGTTTAATGATGATGTAATTGCCTTTATACCTTCTAGACACATGGTAAAAGAAGATGGCAGTAAACTTCAAAAAGGTGAATCGGTTGATCTCAAGGTAATTGAGTTCAACAAGGATTCAAAGAGAGTTGTATTATCTCATACTCAGACTTTTAAAGATATTGAAGAGATAAATAAAAAAGTTATGACTAAAAAAATGCAAGATGATAAACTCTCATCCAAAAACACATTAGGTGATGCAAATGAACAATTGCAAGAACTTAAAGATAAAATGGATGGAAAATAATAAAGAAAGCCTTTCAATTGAAAGGCTTTTTTTTTAATTTAAAATGATATTTTTTCTTTCAATGAGTAAAAAGATAATTTTAAACAATGATCAACTGAATTTATCTCTGGATAGATTAGCATGTCAACTTACCGAAAATCATGATGATTTTAAGGATACAGTGCTGGTGGGATTACAACCACGGGGAAAATCACTATGCGAGAATATTGTAAAAATTCTATTGTCAAAATATAAAATTAACACAGTTGATCATGGTTTTCTCGACATTACTTTTTTTAGAGATGATTTCAGAAGGAATAAAGATATTCTATTACCAAATAAAAATGATTTTAAATTATTAGTTGAAAATAAAAAAGTTGTATTTATTGATGATGTCTTGTATACAGGGAGAACAATAAGAGCTGCCTTAACAGCCATTGAAAGTTTTGGTAGACCAAAAACAATTGAGTTATTAATCCTTGTCGATAGAAGATTTAGTAGAGAATTACCAATTCAACCTGATTACAAGGGTGTACAGGTTGATGTTTATGAAAATCAAAAAGTTAACGTAAAATGGAATGATAATAAACATGGAAATTACGTATATATTGAAAATATGATGAATGGAAAATCTTAGTGTAGATCATTTATTAGGTATAAAGTTCTTGAATCAAAATGATTTAGAATTAATTTTTGAAACTGCAGATAATTTTAAGCAGGTTATAAATAGACCCATAAAGAAAGTTCCTTCATTAAGGGATATAACCATAGCTAATCTTTTTTTTGAAAACTCTACTAGAACAAAACTATCATTTGAATTAGCTGAAAAAAGATTATCAGCGGATGTTTTAAATTTTTCATCTTCACAATCATCTGTTAAAAAAGGTGAATCTTTAATCGATACAGTGAATAATATTTTATCAATGAAGGTTGATATGGTTGTTGTAAGACATTCTAATCCTGGTGCTCCACAATTATTATCTGAAAAAGTTAATGCTACAATTATTAACGCTGGAGATGGAGCTCATGAGCATCCAACCCAAGCTCTTCTGGATTCATATTCAATGAGGCAAGAAATAGGTGATTTAAGAAACAAAAATATTCTTATTGTTGGTGATATAATTCATAGCAGAGTTGCTTTATCAAATATATTTGCTCTTCAATTGCAAGGTGCAAACATAAAAGTATGCGGACCTAACACACTTATACCTAAGTATCTCATAGATTTTGGAGTAAAGGTTGAGACTAATTTAGATAAAGCCTTAGAATGGTGTGATGTCGCTAATATGCTAAGGCTCCAAAATGAACGAATGTCGGATAGCTTTTTCCCAACTGTAAGAGAATATAAAAAGCATTTTGGTTTGACTATGGAGAGATTGGATAAAATAAATAAAAAAATAGTAATTATGCATCCTGGACCTATAAACAGAGGTGTTGAGATTACTAGCGAAGTTGCCGATTCTAATAATTCTATAATATTGGAACAGGTTGAAAATGGAGTTGCTATCAGAATGGCTGTGATCTATTTACTTGCTAAGAAAAATTTTGACCGTTGAATTTAACAGTTTTAGGATCTCAAGGCGCAATTCCCAAGCTTGGGAAGTATTCAACTTCTTTATTATTAAATATTTCAAATTCTAATATTTTAATTGATTGTTGTGAAGGCGTACAGCATCAGTTAAGAAAGTATAAGATCAAACTTTCAAAAATTGATATTATATTGATCAGTCATGCACATGGAGATCATTATTTTGGATTAATCGGACTAATTTCTACAGTTTCACTTCTTAAAAGAGATAAAAAGTTAATTGTATTTTGTCCAACTTCTGTTTTAAAAATTATTCAATCACATATTAAGCATTCAAAGATGAGATTAAACTATGATTTAGAACTCAAATCTTTAAATAATCAAAGCGAAAAGATCATTTTTGAAGATTTTAATTTTATAATTACAGCTTTTCCTTTAAAACATTCTGTATATACAAATGGCTTTCGTATTGAAGAAAAGAAAAAAAGAAGAAAATTGTTACTTAATAAGGCTATTGAATTTAAAATCGACAAGGTTTATTTCAACAAATTAACTAAATCTGAAAATGTTTTAAATCAAGATGGTGAAGAAATAGATTATTTAAAGGTTACGACTGAAGGTCCTAAATCAAAGTCATTTGCCTATTGCAGTGATACAGCTTATTTTGATAAGTTAGCTGATTATATTAAATGTGTGGATCTATTGTATTGTGAAACTACATTTCTTGAAAAGGATAAAGACAAAGCCCTTTCAACATTACATTCAACAACTACAGATGCAGCAAATCTTGCAAATAAAGGTGCTGTTAAACAATTATTAATTGGTCATTTTTCATCTAGATATGATGATTATTCAAATTTTTTAAAAGAAGTGAAAGTAATTTTTGATAATGTTATTTTATCAGAGGAAGGAAAAAAGATACAAGTTTAGAATTAAGAATATTTATTAGTTAAATTTGCATTATGCTAAGAGATATAAGTAATTTAAGGAAGTCATACACACAAAATAGTCTTGACGAAGTTAATTTACCATCAAGTCCATTTATATTATTTGATAATTGGTTTAATGAAGTAAAATCAACTAATAGTAAATCAGAGGTAAATGCTATGACATTATCAACAATAGATTCTAATGGGTATCCAAATGCCCGTATTGTCTTGCTAAAATTTTTCTCAAATGAGGGCTTTATTTTTTTTACAAATTACAATAGCAATAAGGCAACTTCAATTGAAATCAATAATAAAGTTTCAATATCTTTTTTTTGGGAGGATTTTGAAAGACAGGTTATTATAAAAGGGCATGCTAAAAAAACCAATGAAGATATAAGTTCTAATTATTTTAATTCAAGACCTAAAGGAAGTCAAATAGGAGCATTAGTTTCGGAAAGACAAAGTTCAGTAATTCCGTCTAAAGATTTTCTTATTGAAAAATTTAACTCACTTATTAAGGAATTTGAAAATAAAGATATTCCCAGACCCGAAAATTGGGGTGGATTTATTGTGAATCCGGTCGAATATGAATTTTGGCAAGGAGGAGAAAATAGATTACACGATAGAATAAGATATAAACTTGTAAATAATCTTTGGAAAATTGATAGATTAAGTCCTTGATTATGAATAATATACATAAGCTAGCAGCAATTGATATAGGATCGAATGCTGTTAGATTACTCATTACAAGCATCAGGACAAATAAACCTGACACGAAATTTAAAAAAATAAGTCTTGTTAGAGTTCCTTTAAGATTGGGTGAGGACGTATTTTCTAAAGGAAAAATTTCAGATAAGAAATTAAAAAAACTTCTAAAAACCTTAAAAGCTTTTAAAATTTTAATGCAAATGCATGAGGTTTATATGTTTAAGGCAGTAGCAACCTCTGCAATGAGGGAGGCAGAAAATTCAACTAAAATCATTGAGGATATTTTTAAAAAATTAAGCATTAAAATTGATTTAATTTCAGGAAAAAAAGAGGCATTAATGATTGCTAATGTTTTTTTGAATAGTACGGAAAATTTAGCAAATAATTACCTGTATGTAGATGTTGGAGGCGGAAGTACTGAGTTAAATCTAATTTCTAAAAATAAGATCATTGATACAAAATCATTTAAAATTGGAACAGTAAGGACTTTAAATAATATTACTAAAGACATCTCGTGGCACAATTTTAAAAACTGGATTGAAAATAATTCCAAGCTTTATAAAAATATTGTTGTTATAGGTTCAGGTGGAAATGCAAGTAAAATTTTAAAAATTTCTAAAAAAAATATAAATGAAGTAATTAGCATTAATGAATTAGAAGAAATCAATTCGCTTGTAAAGGGCATGTCTTTTGAAGACAGGATTTTTAAGCTTCAATTAAATGCGGATAGAGCAGATGTTATAATTCCGGCTATAAATATATATTTGAAGTCATTAAAATATTCAAAATCAAAATCATTCATAGTCCCAAGAATTGGATTAGCTGATGGAGTTATAAGGCATATTCATTTAAATAATAATGAAGGTCAACTTCTTAGATAGATAATTTAAATTCATTTTTTAAATTATCAATTAAAGGGTTTTTTTCCTTTAGTAGCATAAATTTCTCCTTGTTAGTGTATGCTTTTTTATTTTCTATTTTTTTGTCAACATTTACAGTTAAATCTATTTTTGATTTCAGCTTTGTTCTAAAAAATAAAAGTAATTGCTGTTTTTCTAAGTCAATCTCCAATGATGTTGTGTTATTTGGAACAGTGTATATGATTGTGTTTTTTTCAAAACTAGGAGTTGAAATTCTTAGAATTGATGCTAAATTATACTTTCCCTTATCTTCTTGAATTTTAGCGTATTCATCCCATATCTCAATTATATCTTCTAATGAAATATTTTTTTCATCATAAATTTCATTATCTACTACTTCATGATCAATTTCTGACTTTTCTTTTTCCAAACTCTTAAGGGAAAGGGTAGAGGTTTCAAACTCTTCAACATTTATATTTGCTATTGGTTTTTTTTCCTTCTGTATTTTAACTTTTGATTGATGCTCCCTAAATACTTGATCCTGAAAATTTGATACTGGAATTAATTGATATTCAAATTTTTTTTTTTTGTCGTCAAACTCAAGTGATGAAATTTTTAAAACTGTTAATTCAATTAATAACCTTTGATTTAAACTTTTTTGAAAATTTATTTCAGCCTCATTAAGTATATTTAAATATTCAATAATGGTGTTATAATCAATCTTTGACCCCAATTCAATCAAAATTTTAACTTTAGACTCATCATAATTTAAAAGTTTGTGAGATAATTCATTTTTGCTCACCAAAACATCTCTGTAGAATGACGAGATGCCTGAGATTAATAAGTCTCCCGAAATACCCATATCCAGTATTGCATTGGTAAGATTAATTAAGTTTGGGATGTCTTTTTCTTTTATAGCACTTATAATCTCTAGGTACTTTTCAAAACTTACAGTATTAAGATTTTCTAAGACCATTTCTGAAGTTATCTTTTTATTGATACCAACAACTTTATCAAAAAGTTGTAACGCATCCCTCATAGCTCCATCACATTTATTAGCGATTTGATTTAACGCATCATCATCACTTTCTATTTTCTCTAATTCACAAATATTTTTAAGATGTTTGACTATATCATTATTTTTTATTCTTTTAAAATTATAAATTTGACATCTTGAAAGTATTGTTGGAATAATTTTGTGTTTTTCTGTTGTTGCTAGAATAAAAATACAATGAGCAGGTGGTTCTTCTAAAGTTTTCAAAAAAGCATTAAATGCTCCAGATGACAGCATATGTACTTCATCAATAATATAAACTTTGTACTTACCGGTTTGAGGTGGAATCCTGGTTTGATCAATTAGATTTCTAATTCCTTCTACACCATTGTTAGATGCAGCATCTAGCTCAAAAATATTATAAGAATTATCATCATTGATTTCAAAACCGTTTATTTCTCTTGCAACAATCCTAGCACAACTTGTTTTTCCTACACCTCTTGGGCCTGTAAATAACAGCGCTTGAGCTAACTTATTATTTGTAATAGCATTTTTTAGAGTAGTTGTAATTGTTTCCTGACCAACAACATCTTTGAAGTTAACAGGTCTATATTTTCTTGCAGAAACCAAAAAATTACTCATATCATTTAGAGAATTAAATGTCATCTTAAATATAGGAAAATGACAAGATTTTTTTATCAAATAAATATTTTAATTATGTATATATATTAACATTCATATATTTGCAGTGTGAATCGTCTTGTCGCTATTATATAGAGGAAAGTCCGAACACCACAGTACAGCACAATGGTTAACGGCCATCAACTGAAAGGTTAGGAAAAGTGCAACAGAAAGTATGTACAGGTAATGCTGTAGTGAAATCATGTAAACTCTGTGCGGTGAAATGCCATGTAAACCAGCTTTTGAGAATTGTACGTTCAATGTTGGAGGGTAGGCAGCTAGAATATATAGGTAACTATATATCAAGATAAATGACAAGAACTTTTAAAAAAGTACAGAATTCGGCTTATAGATTCACTGAAAAGCGGGTATTACCCGCTTTTTTGTTTAAAAAATGTAAAAGAGCAATCACCATAGCTGCGCATTTCAAAAAAATTATAATGTTTACTAAAATTGTTTTTCTTATAATGCTCTAAAATAAATAACCCATTAGAATTTTTTAGTGTATTTTCTGTAGCTAACTTAACCAATTTCTCATAGTTTTCAATCTTAAGAGAATACGGTGGATCAGCAAAGATTAAATCATATTTATCATCACAATTTATAAGATATTTAAAAACATCCTTTTTAATTATTTTTGAATTGATACTAAGAATATTTATTGTGTTAGAAACGTGTTTAACACACTTAATATTATTTTCAACGAAAGTTACATCAGAACCTCTTGAAATGAACTCCAAGCCTATCATTCCGGATCCTGTAAATAAATCAAGAACTTTTAAGTTATTAAAATCAATTTTATTCGAAATTATATTGAATATGCTTTCTTTTGCAAGATTAGTAGTAGGACGAATGGGTAAATTCTTTGGAATTTTGATGCTTCTTCCTTTAAATTTTCCAGAAATTATTCTCATTGAAAACTACTTAACAAAATATTTGACTTTAGAATATTAGATTCAATTCCTTCAATTTCATGAAATTCTAATAATTCAATGTTTCTGAAATAATTATACAAAAGCGCGTATAATTCAGAATCCAAATCAATAAGACCACAACACACTAAATGAATATTATCAGGGTTTAGACTTAATTCTGAAAAAGTAAATAGCAGGTAATAGAGTATATCTTCGTTAGATTTATAGTCAAACGAATTAAAAAATATTAATTGTTTGTTTTTAAAATATAGTATATCAATAAAACTGTTATTAATATTTAAAAAAACTTTCTGTGAAAAGTTATCTGTAAGTTCATTTGAAAGCTTTTCAAGTAAAACGGATGAATAATGATAAAAATCAAATGCCTTGAATTTCTCAAAAATATAATTGTTGATATCCGTATAGGGAATATATACATTATTAATTTGATCTTCTAAAATCAAATCATTTGCAGCCAAATCATTTATTTGAATTCTTGTGTTATATTTTAAATAATTTAAGGAATTTTTGTCATCAAATAGATAATGAGGAACAAGTGCAGATGATTTATTGTAATATATGAGCTTTACCTTAATAGGAGTGTATTTTTTTGAAAATGATTTCAAATATTTTTTTATGGTCTTTAATATAAATGCAGATTTCTTTTCGTGTAAAAAATTTACCTTATTAAGATCAATCAACTTGGTTTTACTGAACAAACAAAAAATCACCCAGTTATCATTTATATGAATGACCAGAGATGAGCTATTATTATAGTTAACTGAATTATTTATCTTTTGAATAGTTTTTTGGCCAATTACCATTGGTGTTTACTTCATCCATTGATCCAATTTTTAAAGAAGCTCCGTTAACTCCATCAACTGATTGTACCTGATTTTCTTTTAAAATAAGATTTAATGATTGGTCATGAAGAATAACTCTCTTTTTAACCAATGCTTCAAATACAGCAATATCAATGCCATTTTGATTTAAAAATCCTGCCTTAAGCTCAAATTTTGTGTCATCATTTTTTGAAAATGGAACGTACATCATTGTTTCATATCTATTGTCAAATCCAAATAAGGAGTCTTTCACAGAAACAAATCCTAATGTATCAACAATGACAATATCCTTGTAAGTTTTAACCCCACCATATCTTTTTGTCATTTCTTTGTCAAGAACGCTAGAGTCTCTTCTTTGAGTAATGGTAAAGGAATCAATTTCAACAAATTTGACTAAACTATCCCAATTATTTTGAAAAACACCTTTTACTGTCCTGTGAGCAAGTTGAGTATCCCTAATATCTTTTAGATTTTTTATTACTACTTGATATCTAGCATTTTTGATCTCATCAAATTTTATCTCATCATAAATAGAAGTAAAGAGGAGGGAAGCAAATATCAGAATTAGCATCCATAAACTTCCTAATACATAAGGTTTGTGTTTATCTTGCATTCTAGTATTAATGTAGTATACAATTCCAATTGCAATAAATGGAGACAGGAAAAGAAGGATTTTCATCATTGTTTATCAGTGTTTTCGAGATTAACAAAACTACAATTTTTTTTTATTTGTAAAAATCATTGACAATAAAAAACATTTATATATTTGATATTCTAATTTAAATGTAAAATGGAGGCTAATCTCTCAGAAATAATAAAAAAAAACCTCCAAAATCAATTAAACCAAAAGCAGGAATTAGCTCTTGACAAAATAATTACTTTTATACACAGTAATAGCAAAAATGAAATTTTCCTTTTAAAAGGATATGCGGGAACAGGAAAAACATACATAATTTCGAATATTGTCAAAAATTTATGGAAAATAAAAAAAAGTGTTATTCTATTAGCGCCTACTGGAAGGTCAGCAAAGGTGATTTCTTCTTATTGTAATAAAGAAGCTTTTACTGTTCATAAAGAAATTTTTTTTACAAAAAATAATTTTTCTGGAAATTTAGAATTTAAACTAAAAGTAAATAAGAATAAGAACACATTATTTGTTGTTGATGAGGCTTCAATGATTAGCACTAGCAGAAATGATGGAATCGGCTTATTTTCACAATCCTTGCTTGATAACATAGTAAAATATGTTTATTCAGGATTTAAATGTAAGTTATTAATAATTGGTGATACTGCTCAATTACCTCCAGTAAATTCAAAAATTTCATATGCTCTTGATAGGGATTATTTAGAAAAAGAGTATAATAAAGAAACTACAGCAATTGAACTTATAGATGTTGTTAGACAAGAAAAAGAATCAGGAATCCTTTCTTATGCCACATCAATAAGAAATAAAATTGAAAATGATTTTTATGATGATATAAGCTTTAATTTTGATCCCTTTAATGATATTGTTCATGTTGAAGATGGAGAACATTTAATGAATTTAATCCAAGATTCCTACACTAAATACGGGCTAGAGGAAACTGCTCTTATTGTAAGGTCAAATAAAAGAGCTAATCTTTATAATCAAGCCGTAAGAGATAAAATATTAAACAACGATAACACAATAAATATTGGTGATTTATTAATGGTTATCAAGAACAACTATTTTTGGCTGAATAATAAAAGAGATATTGGATTTATTGCAAATGGAGACATAATTAAAATAGAAGAAATTCACAATATCAAACAACTTTATGGGTTTAAATTTGCGGAGGTAAAAATTTCAATGGTAGATTATCCAAAAATCGATCATTTGGAAACTGTTTTAATCCTCGATTCATTATACATAAATAGTTCCGCGTTAGATTTTAATACAATGAATAAGTTATATCAAGAAATTTTAAAAGACTATATGAATGTAAAAACAAAGTATAAAAGACATTTAGCTGTAAAAAATAATAGTTTTTTTAATGCTCTTCAGGTTAAATTTGCTTATTCGTTTACATGTCACAAGTCACAAGGCGGTCAATGGGAATCAATATTTCTGGAATATCCATACTTACCAAATGGTATGGATGAAGATTTTTTAAGATGGCTATATACAGCTGTAACAAGAGCTAAAAATAAATTACATCTTATTGGTTTTAATCAATGATATTAATCATTTAATAGTAATTTAGTGGTATGAAAATTATTGCTGTTATTCCTGCAAGGTTGAATTCTACCCGACTTCCAAATAAACTATTAAGAGATATTTATGGAAAAACATTAATAAGAAGAACATATGAGGCAACAAAGAACTCTAGTCTTTTTGATGATGTTTTAGTGGTTACAAACAGCGAAGAAATTTTAAAAGAATTAAAAAATAACCAAATCAAATTTTTATTTGATAAAAATAAATATGAAACTGGAACTGACCGAATAGCAGGTATTGCATCCGATATTAATGCTGATATAATTATTAATGTTCAAGGAGATGAACCCTTTATAAATGCAAAAACTATAAAATTAATTATAAATGTATTTAAAAACGATTTTGACAAGTCTGTAGGAATAGTTTCAGTAATGACACCTATTTCGGATGATTTAGAATTAAACAATCCAAACAATGTAAAAGTAATCACTGATAAAGCTAATAATGCTATTTACTTTTCTCGATACCCCATCCCTTTTAAAAGAAACATTAATACTTCAGTTCCCCATAAACATATTGGTGTTTACGCTTTTAGAAAGGAATCTTTGCTAGAATTTTCTAAATTGAGTATTGGAGATTTGGAGAAATCTGAAAAAATAGAAGCGTTAAGACTGATTGAGAATAATATCAAAATTAAAATGATTATTTCTGATGAAATGTTTGTAGGTATTGACACAGAAGATGATCTTAAAAAAGCAATAAAAATTTTCAGTGAAAAAGACAGTATATAGGCTTATTTTAAAACTAATTGGATGGAAAATCACAGGTAATGAAACTTTATCTAAAGACACCATAAAAAAAGCAGTTATAATCACTGTTCCACATACTCATTGGTTAGACTTTTATTTAGGGATTTTAATTAGAGGTTCAATAGGTTTTAAATCTAATTATCTTGCAAAGAAAGAACTATTTATTTTTCCTTTAAACATAATCTTGAGATGGACTGGGGGAGTCCCTGTTGAACGTAAATCCAGTAATAATTTGGTTAAACAAATAGTAAATATATTTAATTCAAAAGATGAATTTCGATTATCTCTTGCTCCCGAGGGTACTAGAAAAAAAGTAGAAAAACTAAAATCTGGGTTTTATTATATAGCACTAGAATCAAAAGTGCCTATTTTCTTAATGACTCTTGATTTTAAAAATAAAAAAACTTTAATCTCAGAACCATTTTACCCTTCAGGTAATAAAGAATCAGACTTTAATTATATAGAAAGCTATTTTCATGGAGTTATTGGAAAGGTTAAGGAATATAGTTTTTATAAAAAAAACTAACCATTCATGTTGTGAAAAACATTTTGAACATCATCATCATTTTCAATTTTTTCTAATAGTTTTTCAATTTCTGACCTTTCTTCCTCATTCACATTTTTAAGATTATTTGGTATCCTGTCAAACCCAGATGAAATTATTTGTATTTCCTTTGATTCTAATGCTTTTTGAATTTCACCAAAACTATCGAAAGGTCCATAAATTAATATTCCATCTTCATCCTCAAAAACTTCTTCTACACCAAAGTCAATAAGGTCAAATTCAAGATTTTCAATATCAATATTTTGTTTTTCAATTCTAAAATTACAGGTGTGATCAAACATAAAAATCACCGAGCCAGAAGTTCCCAAATTACCATTACATTTATTAAAATAACTTCTAATGTTGGCAACAGTTCTAGTATTATTATCGGTAGCTGTTTCCACTAGGATTGCAACCCCGTAAGGTGCATAACCTTCAAATAATATTTCTTTGTAATTTCCAAGAGACTTGTCAGAAGCTCTTCTGATAGCTCTATCAATATTATCTTTTGGCATATTGACAGATTTTGCATTTTGTATTACAGCTCTTAGTTTTGAATTTGAATCAGGATCAGGACCACCCTCTTTAACAGCAATTACAATATCTTTACCAATCCTTGTAAAGGCTTTACTCATAGCCGACCATCTTTTCATTTTTCTGGCCTTTCTAAATTCAAATGCTCTTCCCATATTTTTATTTAAAAGGTGGTTTTACAACCAAAGCTTTTTTAATATTTTTTCTTATTTGAATAAATATTTCCATTCCAGGTTTTGAATATTCAACTTTAACATAACCCAAACCAATACCAATGTTGAGTGAAGGAGACATTGTTCCAGACGTTACAGCTCCAATGATTTCATTATTTTGATTTAATATATCGTAGTTTTTTCTTGGAATTGCTTTTTCTTCCATTGTAAAACCAATTAATTTCTTTTTAACCCCCTCGATCTTTTGCTTTTTAAACATTTCACTGGATGTGAATTTTTTATTAGTTTTTGTAATCCAAGAAAGACCAGCTTCAATTGGTGAGGTCGTTTCATCAATGTCATTGCCATATAAACAGAATCCCATTTCAAGACGAAGGGTGTCTCTTGCAGCTAACCCCGTTGGTTTTATATCATATTTTTTTCCGGATTCAAAAATTTTATCCCAGAGGTCTTTAGCAATATCATTCTTACAATATATTTCGAACCCACCACATCCAGTATAACCAGTATTTGAAATAATGATTCCGTCAACATATTCAAAATTGTAATAATTTATTTCTCCGATATTAATATCAAAAATTGGATCTAAAACTTTTAAAGCATTAGGGCCTTGTACTGCGATTAATGAGAAAGAATCTGAAACATCAATTATCTGTGCATTGAACTTATTATTTTTATTTAAAAAGTCTAAATCTTTATCAATATTTGAAGCGTTTACAACCATCATGTATCTGTTATCTTCAAATTTGTATAGAATAAGATCGTCAACAATCCCTCCGTTTTCATTAGGAATACAATTATACTGGGCTTGCCCCTTTTTAATTTTGCTAATATCGTTACTCAGGATAGATTGTAGAAAAATTTCGGTTTCATCTCCATGCACATAAAATTCACCCATATGAGAAACATCAAACACACCAACATTATCTTTAACATTTTTGTGCTCAATATTAACACCCTCATATTGTACAGGCATCATGAAACCTGCAAAATCAATTAATTTAGCATTTAATTCGAGGTGTGAATCATAAAGAGCGGTTTTCTTCATCTTAAAATTTTTTGTGAAATCAAATTTAATTAATTTTAGTTCAAATTTTATTTAAATGAATTCATTCATTATAAAAGATATTAATATTTCATTTAATGATATCTTCAAAATTATAAATGAGGATTTAAATCTTTCAATTCACTCTTCAGTAATCGATAAAATAAATAGTTCGAGGAGTTATTTAGAAAAAAAGATTACAGATTCTGATGAAAGTTACTATGGAATTAATACCGGTTTCGGTGACCTTCAAAATTTTAAGATTGGTGAAAATGACTTGGTTAAATTGCAAACTAACCTCTTAAAATCACATGCTTGTGGTGTAGGAGATAAAGTTGATTCAGAAATAGTCAAATTAATGATTCTATTAAAAATAATTTCACTTTCTAAAGGATTTAGTGGAATTAAACTTGAAACAATTAATAGACTTCTTTTCTTTTTTAATAATAATATAAACCCTGTCATTTATAAATACGGCTCATTAGGAGCTTCCGGAGATCTTTCACCATTATCCCATTTATCACTCCCTTTAATCGGGTTAGGCCAGGTGGAATATAATGGTGAAGTATATGAATCTACTGAAATACTAAATAAATTTAATCTTAAAGCACTTAAACTTGGATCTAAAGAGGGGTTAGCTTTAATTAATGGCACTCAATATATGTTGGCATCGCTGATTAATTCTGTTATTCATTCATTCAATATTTCCGAATATGCCAATCTTATCTCAAGTATTTCTATTGATGCTTTCAAATGTAATCTATCACCATTTAATCCTTTAATTTCTGATATAAGACCATATTGGGGTCAAATAAATGTTTCAAAATCAATTATTAATAATTTAAAGGGTGGTGAAACAGAAAGAATTAAAAAAGATAATATTCAGGACCCTTACTCGTTTAGATGTGTACCACAAGTTCACGGGGCCACGCAAGAAACAATAAATTATATTTTACAAATAATAAATACAGAGATTAACTCAGTTACTGACAACCCGATCATATTTGTAAAAGAAGATAAAATTATTTCTGGAGGAAATTTTCATGGCCAACCTCTAGCTTACGCAATAGATTTTCTTAAGATTTCGATCTCAGAGCTTGGTAGTATTTCTGAAAGAAGGGTTTTTAATTTAATGTCTGGGAAAAGAGGACTACCACCTTTTTTGATAAATGATCCAGGGCTAAATTCAGGGTTAATGATTCTTCAATACACATCTGCCAGTTTAGTTAGTGCTAATAAGCAATTAGCGGCTCCCTCAAGTATTGATTCGATCACTTCCTCAAATGGACAAGAAGATCATGTAAGCATGGGTGCAAATGGAGCAAATCAATTGAGGGATATAATAAATAATCTATACGAAATTTTTGCTATTGAATTAATAACTGCTATTCAAGCAAAAGAGTTTAATAATCATAAAACATCAGATTTAATTGACGAATTTATTTCAACTATAAGAAAAATTCATCCGAAAATATCATCTGATAGGGTTTTTCATAACGACATAAATAAAGTTTCAAAATTTTTGAAGAAAAACAGAAGAGTAGCGTAGGTTTATTTTTTTGATGTTTTAGATTCTCTTTTATTTTGAATCTTAATACTTAATTCTTCCTTTCCAGATGAATGATCAATATTTATAGTATCTCCTTCGTTAATCATAGAATTTAGTATTTCTGAAGCTATTAAGTCTTCTACATGTTTTTGGATCGTTCTTTTAAGGGGTCTAGCACCATATTTTTTATCATATCCTTTTTCAGCTAAGAAGTTCTTAGCTTTTTTACTTAATTTTATCTTATAGCCTAACTCCTCTATTCTTTGATATAATTTAGATAATTCAATATCAATTATTTTGTGAATGTTTTCTTTAGAAAGTGCATTGAAAATTATTACTTCATCAATTCTGTTTAAAAACTCTGGTGCAAACTTCTTTTGTAGAGCATTTATAATAGTTTTTCTTGTGAATGAATCCTCTTGAGATTTTTTTGCTGTGGTGCCAAAACCTACACCTGAACCAAAATCTTGAATTTTTTTAACCCCTATATTAGATGTCATTATAATAACACAATTTGTAAAATCAATCTTTCTTCCAAGACTATCTGTGAGAAAACCATCGTCTAAAACTTGTAATAGCATGTTGAATATATCTGGATGGGCCTTTTCAATTTCATCAAGCAAAACTACTGCGTATGGCTTTCTTCTAATTTTTTCTGTAAGTTGTCCTCCATCTTCATATCCAACATATCCGGGAGGTGCACCGATTAATCTAGAAACAGCAAATTTTTCCATGTATTCGCTCATATCAACTCTGATTAATGCTTCTTCACTATCAAATAATTCTTTGGCTAGGGTTTTTGCTAATTGAGTTTTACCTACACCAGTTTGTCCAAGAAATATAAATGAACCAATAGGCTTTTTAGGGTCTTTTAAGCCAGCTCGATTTCGCTGAATAGATTTTACTACTTTATCAATTGCTTTATCTTGACCAATAATACTTTTTTTAACAATTGAAGTAAGTTTAGATAATTTATTACTTTCAGATTGTTTTAGTTTATTTAAGGGAATACCTGTCATCATTGATACAACGTCAGCGATGCTTTCCTCATTAACAATTTCTTTATTTTTTTTGCATTCATCTTCCCATTGTACTTGTGCAGAACTAAGTTTGTTTTCAATTATTTTTTCTTTATCTCTAAAGCTAGCAGCCTCTTCATATTTTTGATTCTTTACTGCGTTGTTTTTACTTAGTTTTATGTCTTCTAACTCAGCCTCTAACGCATCAATATGTGGTGGTACATCTAAATTAGTTAAGTGTACTCTTGAACCAGCTTCATCTAAAGCATCAATCGCCTTATCAGGTAAATGCCTGTCGGTCATATACCTTGAGGTAAGTTTTACACATGCAAGGAGAGCTTCATCTGTGTAAATTACGTTGTGATGATCTTCGTATTTTTCTTTAATATTTTTTAATATTTCTAGAGTCTCTTCTTCGTTTGTTTGTTCAACAATGATTTTTTGGAATCTTCTCTCAAGTGCTCCGTCTTTTTCAATAGAATTTCTATATTCATCTAGAGTAGTTGCTCCTATACATTGTATGGTTCCTCTTGCCAGGGCAGGTTTAAACATATTTGAAGCATCAAGACTTCCAGTTGCTCCACCGGCACCAACTATGGTATGAATTTCATCAATAAAAAGAATAATATCGGAGTTTTTTTCTAATTCATTCATGACAGCCTTCATTCTCTCTTCAAATTGCCCTCTATATTTAGTTCCAGCGACTAAACTTGCCAGGTCTAATGAAATAATTCTTTTATTGTATAATACTCTGGACACCTTCTTTTTTATTATCCTAATTGCAAGACCTTCAGCAATAGCTGATTTTCCAACACCAGGCTCTCCTATAAGCAATGGGTTGTTTTTCTTTCTCCTACTTAGTATTTGAGAAACTCTTTGAATTTCTAGTTCTCTTCCGATTATAGGGTCTAGTTCATCATTTTCAGCCATAGATGTGAGATCTTTGCCAAAATTATCAAGAACGGGTGTTTTGGTTTTTTTATTTGATTTAGATTTTGTTTTTGCAATTTGAGGAGATTTAACTTCTTCAAAGTCAGTTCCATCACTACTTTCTAAAGATTCATCAGAAAAATCATCTTTTCCAATTATAGATTTGTACTCGTCCTTGACAACATTATAATTGATTTCCATGTTATTGAAAATTTTAGCAGTTGGATCATTCTCGTTTCTGAGAATACATAAGAGTAAGTGAGCTGTATTAATAATTGAGCTTTGGAAAAGCTTTGCCTCTAAAAATGTAGTTTTTAAAGCACGTTCAGCCTGTCTAGTAAGATGTAGATTTTTTTTTGTGGATTCTTTAACTTCATTGTCAAAATTGATAGGATTAAGTGATTCAATTTTTCTTCTTAACTCGTTTAGATCAATTCCAAGAAAGTTTAATATATCTATTGCTTTGCCTTCACCATTTCTGATTAAACCTAAGACAAGGTGCTCAGTTCCAATAAAATCATGACCTAGTCTTAAGGCCTCTTCTTTACTATAAGTTATAACGTCTTTAACTCTTGGAGAAAAATTATCATCCATAAAAATAATTTTTATAAAAATAATCATAAAGATTTTTTAAAACAACACTATAATGTATTAAAATTTATATACTAATAATTGTTAATAAATTATACTTTACAGCTTAAGATTCTAGCATAAAAAATGCGTCTAAATTTATATATTTGTTAACTACTATTTATATGATATAATTAAACTATTTTTTTATTATGAATGATGGCGAAAAATTAATACCAATCAACATAGAGGATGAAATGAAATCGGCATACATTGATTATTCAATGTCTGTTATTGTTTCTAGAGCTCTTCCGGATGTAAGAGATGGTTTGAAACCCGTACATCGAAGAGTTTTGTATGGAATGCACGACTTAGGTGTAAAAGCTTCATCTGCGCACAAAAAATCTGCAAGAATTGTGGGTGAAGTTATGGGTAAATATCACCCGCATGGTGATTCAGCTATTTATGATACTATGGTAAGAATGGCTCAAGATTGGAGCCTTAGATACATGCTTGTTGATGGTCAAGGTAATTTTGGTTCCGTTGATGGAGATAGTCCTGCAGCTATGAGATATACCGAGGCAAGAATGCAAAAAATCTCTGAAGAGATGCTTTCTGATATTGAAAAAGATACAGTTGATTATAAACTAAACTTTGACGATACTTTAAAAGAGCCAACTGTTTTACCAACTAAGATTCCTGCCTTATTAGTTAATGGAGCTTCTGGTATTGCTGTTGGTATGGCTACAAACATCCCACCCCATAATTTAACTGAAGTGATAGATGGAACCCTTGAGTATATAAAGGATAATTCCATTGACATTGATGGTCTTATGCAATTTGTAAAAGCTCCAGATTTCCCCACAGGCGGTATTATTCACGGATACGAAGGTGTTAAGGAGGCATTTCATACTGGAAGAGGTAAGGTTGTGATGAGAGGTAAAGCTGAAATTGAAGAAGTAGATGGAAAAGAGTCAATAATTGTAACTGAGATTCCTTATCAGGTAAATAAAGCTGATATGATCAAAAAAATAGCTGATTTGGTAAACGACAAAAAGCTAGAAGGTATTTCAACTATTAGAGATGAATCAGATAGAAATGGTATGAGAATAGTATTTGTTTTAAAAAGAGATGCAATTCCAAATATTGTTCTTAACAAGTTATTTAAGTATAGTCCTCTTCAATCTTCATTTAGTGTCAATACAATTGCACTTGTCAAGGGTAGGCCTCAAATGCTCAATCTAAAAGATATGATTAAGCATTTTGTTAATCACAGACATGATGTTGTAGTTAGAAGAACAAAATTTGAATTAAAAAAAGCTGAAGATAGATGTCATATTCTTGAAGGTTTAATTATTGCATCAGATAACATTGATGAAGTTATCGCACTAATTAAGGCTTCAAAGAATGCCGAAGATGCACGAGAGAATTTGATTAAAAAATTCAAACTTTCTGAAATTCAGGCTAAGGCTATTGTAGAGATGCGTTTGAGACAACTTACTGGTTTAGAGCAAGATAAACTAAGAAGTGAATATGAAGAAATTAAAAAATTAATTGAAGACTTAAAAGATATTCTTTCAAATGAGGACAGAAGAATGAATATTATTTCAGAAGAACTTAATGAAATCAAGGAAAAATACGGAGATGAGAGAAGGTCAGTTATTGAATACTCTGGAGGAGATTTGTCAATTGAAGATATGATTCCAGATGAAAAAGTTGTTATAACAATTTCACACGCTGGTTATATCAAAAGAACATCGTTAGACGAGTATAAAGTTCAAAATAGAGGAGGAGTTGGTCAAAAAGCATCAACAACAAGAAACGAAGATTTTCTTGAGGACTTATTTGTCGGTACTAATCACCAATACATGCTATTCTTCACTCAAAAAGGTAAATGTTTTTGGATGAGAGTATATGAAATCCCTGAAGGAAGCAAAACATCGAAGGGTAGGGCAATTCAAAACTTGATTAATATTGAACAAGATGATAAAGTTAAGGCGTTTATATGTACTAAAGACTTGAAAGATGAAGATTACATAAACAATCATTATGTAATTATGGCTACCAAAAAAGGTCAAGTGAAAAAAACATCTCTTGAACAATATTCAAGACCCCGCGTAAATGGTATTAATGCTATTACAATTAAAGAAGAAGATGAATTGCTTGAAGCTAAATTAACAGACGGTAATAGTCAGGTTATGTTAGCATTAAAATCTGGAAAGGCAATTAGATTTGAAGAAGCAAAAACGAGACCAATGGGTAGAAATGCATCAGGTGTTAGAGGTATAAGACTTCAACACGATAAAGATGAGGTGATAGGAATGGTTTCTGTAAATGATATGGAGAGTAATATTTTGGTTGTTAGTTCAAATGGATATGGAAAAAGATCTAAACTTGAAGATTATAGAATAACTAACAGAGGTGGTAAAGGTGTAAAAACTATTTCTATAACCGAAAAAACAGGTGATCTTGTTGCAATAAAAAATGTTGATGATTCTAATGGATTGATGATTATTAACAAATCAGGAATCGCTATTAGAATGGCGGTTGAAGATTTAAGGGTCATGGGACGTGCAACTCAAGGGGTTAAATTAATTAATATAAAAGATGGTGATTCTATTGCTGCTGTAGCAAAAGTAATACACGAAAAAGATGATGAAGAGCAGGAAATTGAATCCGAAGAATCTGAAAACACAAACTTAGAACAATGAAAAAAATAATTATATCGTTATTGGTTTTTAGTATATTTCAATTTACATTTTCCCAAAAAAAAGAGTTAAAAACTGTTGACAAACTGGTGAAATCTGGGGACTATGAAAATGCTCTTACAACATTAGAATCAATTAATAGTTTAATAGAAACAAGTGACGACAAAACCAAGGCCAAATATTATTACTTAAAAGGTTTAGCAAAGTATCAAAATGGAACTGGCTCATTTGAAAATAAACTTTTAAGTGTCGATGATTTTAATAAAGTTAAAGAAATAGAAGAGTCAAGTTCTAAAATTTATTCCACAAAAGTTGATGATATTTTCGTCAATCTTTTTAATTCATTTGTTGATGATTCAAGGACTTCACTTGAAAATAAAAACTATAAAAATTCATATAAGAATTTAGAAGCGGCTTACACAGTATCCAAAAAAGATACTCTTTATTTATACAATGCTGCATTAGTAGCAACTGAAGCTGAAGATTACACAACAGCATTAAATTTTTACAAAAGATTGATTAGCCTGGGTTATACTGGAGTTTCTATAAAATATTTTGCTACTGAAAAAGAATCTGGAAAAGAACAAGTTTTTCAGGATAAGAAATCTAGAGACTTCTCAGTTGATGTGATTGGAACTCATGAGTCACCCAGAGATGAAATGGCTAAATCTGTTGAAATTGATATGCTAAGATCAATAGCTGCTATTTATAGAAATCAAGAAAATTTAGAAAAATCAATTGAGTATTTAGAACGGGCAAAATTGATTGATTCTAATGATATCAATTTAATTCTTCTCGAATCTAATGTGAGATGGGAAATGGGTCAAGTTGATCAATACCAAAGATTAATTTCTAAAGCGCTAGAAATCGAACCTAACAACGTTGATTTAATCTTCAATTTAGGAGTTGTAAACGCGGACAAAGGTAATTTTGATGATGCTATTTCGTATTATAATAAAGCAATCGAAATCGATTCAAGCTATACGAAAGCATATTTAAACGCAGCAGCTCTTATTCTTGATAGGGAAGGTCCCATGATTGAAGAAATGAATTCTCTAGGAACTTCTACTGCTGACTACAACAGATATGATGAATTAAAAATTGAAAGAGAAAATTTATATAAGAAAGCAATTCCATATCTGGAAAAGGTTTTTGAGTTAGAAAGTGATAATCTAAATGCTGCAAGGACATTGAGAAATATATTTTCTGCTCTTGACGAAACTGAATCTTACAATAAATATAAAGTTATTGTTGCTGAATTAGAAAACAGATAAATCATATAATTTTCTTTATGTATCTGAGATAATGTGTGTGAGTATTTTTTTCATTATTGTAAATACCTGTTTGATCTAATCTGTCTATTCTTACCTTACCACTTGCATGTATAATATGGTTGTCCATTAGAATTATTCCCACGTGAACTATCACATCCTCTTTATTGTGAAAAAAAGCTAAATCTCCTGGTTGAGATTCTTCAATGAAACTTAAAGTTTCGCCTTGTGTAGCTTGATCTTTTGCGTCTCTTAAAAGCTTGTATCCATTGATTTTATAGACCATTTGAGTAAAACCTGAACAATCAATTCCAAATGGAGTTTTTCCTCCCCATAAATATGGGCTATGCAAAAAGAGTAGTGCTGTATTTACAATTGAATCTCTATTCTGTTTTCCAGACATCGACTTTCCATCATACTTATGATTGAGCAGATTAATATTAGAAATATTTGAACCAATTGAAATGGTAATCAATTCTTTTTTTTCATTTTCTATAAACTCAACCAAGTCAGAAGAATATATTGGATTATCAATTATAATATTATCGCTTTCATCAAGTCTTTTATATTGTTTTGAATCTATCCATCCTTCATAATTGTCAAACTCACATTTTATCTTGGTCCATTTATCCTTTTCTTCAACAATTGTGAATAAGTCACCATAAACTAATTGAGTAATCATTTCAGATTTATCTGAATCAGATATTCTTACAGGCACAATACTTAAGTTGCATATACCTAAACCCATATTAAACCCTTATTTGAATAGAAGAAGCTCCACCACCTCCATTACAGATGGTGGCAATACCATTTTTCTTCCCACTTTGATGTAATGAATGAATTAATGTAGTTAATATTCTTGCGCCAGAGCACCCAAGAGGATGACCGAGAGAAACAGCCCCTCCTGAAATATTTACTTTATCAGAATCAATCGACAACATATCAATATTCACGAGTGGTACCATCGAAAAAGCTTCATTGATTTCAAACAAATCAATATTACTTAAGTCTTCCTTGGTTTTATTGATTAAATTTTCAACAGATTTAGCGGGAGCAATTGTAAATAAGTCCGGCGATGTAGCTGAATCATTGTAACCAATTATTTCTGCCATCGGATTTATATTTAATTCATTGGCTTTCTTTTCACTCATTAAAACTAACATGGAAGCTCCATCACTAATTGGAGAAGAGTTTGCTGCCGTTACAGAACCATCTTTTACAAATGCAGGTTTTAGATTTGGAATCTTTTTAAAATTTACTTTGCTAATCTGCTCGTCTTGATCTATGCATATTTCATTTCCTTTATAATCCTTATAATTTATAGGGATTATTTCA